>NZ_JBAQYR010000118.1:0-35116 GCF_049790275.1 Polaromonas sp. | reverse complement strand
CGGCCGCATCACCACCGGCACCACGGCCGTCATCCGGCCGGCCAGCGGCGGCGAGCTGCGCGGCCGTGTGCGCATGATTGCGCCCACCGTCGATCCGCAGACGCGCTCGGCGCTGGTTTACGTGGACCTGCC
Organism: Polaromonas sp.; assembly: GCF_049790275.1. Lineage (GTDB taxonomy): Bacteria > Pseudomonadota > Gammaproteobacteria > Burkholderiales > Burkholderiaceae_C > Polaromonas. The sequence continues at coordinate 34,984 of NZ_JBAQYR010000118.1, read as the reverse complement.
GGCGTCGGCGGGCAAGGATGCGCCCGCCAAGGCCGGCATGTTCGCCCGTGGTGAATTCAACCTCGGCACGTCGGAAGCCCTGACTGTCCCGCAGCGCGCCATCGTGGTCCGCGACGGTTTCAACTTCGTCTTCCAGCTGGGCGCCGACAACCGGGTCAGCCAAGTCAAGGTGCAAACCGGCCGGCTGGTGGGCGACCGGGTCGAGGTGGTCTCGGGCCTGACAGCCGATGCGCGCATCGTGGTCGACGGTGCCGGCTTCCTCAACGACGGCGACCTGGTCCGCATTGCTGCTGCGCCGGGCGCGGCAACCGGCACACTCACATCAAATGCGGCTTCAGCCCCTGCTGCACCTGCCTCGGCAGCTAGCAAATAGGGAGCAAACTGATGAATGTTTCCTCCTGGTCAATCAAAAACCCGATTCCCGCGGTGATGCTGTTCGTGCTGCTGAGCTTCGGCGGCATGTTGTCCTTCAAGGCCATGAAGGTGCAGAACTTTCCCGACATCGACCTGCCGACCGTCAGTGTGTCGGCCTCGCTGCCGGGCGCCGCGCCCGCACAGCTTGAAACCGAAGTGGCGCGCAAGCTGGAAAATTCGATTGCCACTGTGCAGGGCCTCAAGCACATCTACACCAAGGTGCAGGACGGCGGCGTAACCATCACGGCCGAGTTCCGCCTGGAAAAACCGGTACAGGAAGCGGTGGACGATGTGCGTTCGGCCGTGGCGCGTGTGCGCTCCGACCTGCCCGGCGACGTGCGCGACCCCATCGTCAGCAAGGTGGACCTGGCTGGCCAGCCTGTGCTGGCTTTCACCGTCGCTTCGGGCCGCATGGACCCCGAGGCACTGTCCTGGTTTGTCGACAACACCATCTCGCGCAAGCTGCTCGCCGTGCGCGGCGTGGGTGCGGTCAACCGCGTGGGCGGCGTGACGCGCGAGGTGCGCATCGCGCTCGATCCATCGAAGCTGCAGGCGCTGGGCGCCAGCGCCGCTGACATCTCGCGCCAGCTCAAGCAGGTACAAACCGAAAGTGCCGGTGGCCGCACCGACCTGGGCGGCAGCGAGCAGCCCGTGCGCACCCTGGCCACGGTGAAATCCGCCGAAGAGCTGGCACGGCTGGAGCTCTCGCTCACGGACGGCAGGCGCATCCGGCTTGACCAGGTGGCCACCGTCACCGATACCTATGCCGACCCGCGGTCGGCGGCGCTGCTCGACGGCAAGCCGGTGGTCGGTTTTGAGGTTGCGCGCAGCCGCGGCGAGAGTGAAGTCACCGTCGGGGCCGCTGTGCAGGTGGCGCTGGCCGAACTCAAGGCACAGCACCCCGACCTGGTGCTGACCGAGGCCTTCAATTTCGTCACCCCGGTCGAAGAAGAATACGACGGCTCGATGGCGCTGCTGTACGAAGGCGCACTGCTGGCGGTGCTGGTGGTCTGGTTGTTCCTGCGCGACTGGCGCGCCACTTTTGTGTCGGCCGTGGCGCTGCCGCTGTCGGTGATCCCGGCTTTCATCGGCATGTACTTGCTGGGCTTCTCGATCAACGTGGTGACGCTGCTGGCGCTCTCGCTGGTGATCGGCATTCTGGTCGATGACGCCATCGTGGAGGTGGAAAACATCGTGCGCCACCTGCGCATGGGCAAGACGCCCTACCAGGCAGCCATGGAGGCGGCCGACGAGATCGGCCTGGCGGTGGTGGCCACCACCTTCACGCTGATTGCGGTGTTTTTGCCGACGGCCTTCATGAGCGGTGTGGCCGGCAAGTTTTTCAAGCAGTTCGGCTGGACCGCTTCGCTGGCCGTGTTCGCCTCGCTGGTGGTGGCGCGGGTGCTGACGCCCATGATGGCGGCCTACATCCTCAAGCCCATCGTCGGTGACCACAAGGACCCGGGCTGGATGCGTGTGTACATGCGCATGGCCACCTGGTGCCTGAAGCATCGCGTGACGACCATGGTGGCGGCCACGCTGTTTTTCTTCGGCTCCATCATGCTGATCCCGCTGCTGCCCACGGGCTTCATTCCACCGGACGACAACTCACAGACCCAGGTCTACATCGAGCTGCCGCCCGGTTCCACTCTGGCGCAAACCAAGGCCTCGGCTGAGCAGGCGCGGCTGCTGGTCAGCAAGGTCGAACATGTACGCAGTGTCTACACCACCATAGGCGGCGGCAGCGCCGGCACCGACCCGTTTGCCATGTCCGGTGCGGCCGAAACGCGCAAGGCCACCCTGACGGTGCTGCTGACCGAGCGCACCGAGCGACCGCGCAAGCAGGGCATCGAAAACAAGATGCGTACAGCCCTGGAAGCCCTGCCCGGCGTACGCACCAAGGTTGGCCTGGGCGGCTCGGGCGAAAAATACGTGCTGGTGCTGACGGGCGAAGACCCGGTGGCCTTGCAGGCTGCGGCGCTGGCCGTGGAAAAAGACTTGCGCACCGTGCCCGGTCTGGGCAGCGTGGCCTCCACCGCCAGTCTGATCCGGCCCGAGATCGCCGTGCGGCCCGACTTCGCACGCGCGGCCGACCTCGGCGTGACCAGCGCAGCGATCGGCGAAACGTTGCGGATAGCGACCCTGGGCGACTACGACGTTTCCCTGCCCAAGCTCAACCTGCCGGAGCGCCAGGTTCCGATTGTCGTGAAGCTCGACGATGCGGCACGCAAGGACCTCAGCGTGCTGGAACGCCTGGCGGTGCCGGGCACCAAGGGCCCGGTGATGCTGGGCCAAGTGGCGACGCTGGAGATTGCCGGCGGGCCGGCGGTGATCGACCGTTACGACCGTTCGCGCAACGTCAACTTCGAGATCGAACTCTCCGGCCTGCCGTTGGGCGACGTGACCAAGGCGGTACAGGAACTGCCCGCCGTGAAAAACCTGCCGGCCGGCGTGAAGGTGGTGGAAATCGGCGATGCCGAAGTCATGGGCGAGCTGTTTGCCAGCTTCGGCCTGGCCATGCTGACCGGTGTGCTGTGCATCTACATCGTGCTGGTGCTGCTGTTCAAGGACTTCCTGCACCCGGTAACGATTCTGGCCGCCCTGCCGCTGGCGCTGGGCGGCGCCTTCGTCGGCCTGCTGATCGCGCAGAAGAGTTTTTCCATGCCCTCGCTGATCGGCCTGATCATGCTAATGGGCATTGCGACCAAAAACTCCATCCTGCTGGTCGAGTACGCCATCGTCGCGCGGCGCGACCACGGCATGACCCGCATGGAGGCCCTGCTGGACGCCTGCCACAAGCGGGCCCGGCCCATCATCATGACCACCCTGGCCATGGGCGCCGGCATGATGCCGATTGCCCTCGGCCTCGGCGCGGCCGACCCGAGTTTTCGCTCGCCGATGTCGATTGCGGTGATTGGCGGTCTGATTACGTCCACCGTGCTGAGCCTGCTGGTGGTGCCGGCGGTGTTCACCTACATCGATGACATCGAACATGGTTTCAGACGCCTGGCGGCACGCCTGCGCGGCCAGCGTTATGAGCCACCGGAAACGCAGAACCGCCAGCAGGCTTCCGACGCCAGACCGGCGGAGTTGCCAGCGCCGTAAGCAGGGCGCCAAGGGGTTCCAGCGCGGGCTTGCATACAAAATCAGGCTTTCGTCCTTTGCTGGCGGGCGCAGACAGCTATCTATTCAATAGCATTTCAAAGAAGAACGGCAAACGCGTCAGGGCTGCTGCCGGATCTTTCGCACCAGGGCAGTCGTTGAGTAACCATCAACAAACGGGATGGCCCGCGCCTTGCCGCCGTAACTTTTGACCACGGCGGTTTCGGCGAGCTTGTCCATGTCGTAGTCGCCGCCCTTGACCAGGATGGCCGGCTTGAGTTCGGCGATGAGTTCCAGCGGCGTGTCTTCGTCAAACCAGGTGACGAGACTGACGGACTCCAGCGCAGCCATCAGCACCGCACGGTCTTCCTCGTTGTTCAGGGGCCGGTCCGGACCCTTGCCCAGCCGCCGGGCCGAGGCGTCGGTGTTGAGCGCCACCACCAGACTGCCGCCCAGGGCCCGCGCGTTGGCAAGGTAAGTTGCGTGGCCGCGGTGCAGCACATCGAACACGCCATTGGTGAACACCACCGGTTTGGGAAGCGCAGCAACACGCTGCGCCGCTTCGGCGCGCGCGACAATTTTTTTCGTGAAGGTTGGCGGGGAGGTGGGCGACGCGCTTTGCATCACGCGACTTTACCGGAAGGCCGTGGCTACCATCTCCACGAGCAAGCCGCCGTCCAGCTGGGCGCCAATCACCGCGCGTTGCGGCCAGGTCGCACTGTCCTCGCCAATCCACTGGCGCCAGGCGGCATCCAGTGCGGGCTTGTTGCGGAAATCGGTCAGGAAAACCTGCACACTGAGCAAGCCGGCCCGGGAAGCGCCCACATGGGCGAGGTGGGCGTCAAGCATGGAGAGCGTTTGTGCAAGCTGCGCGGGAAAATCGAGCGCCGCATCGCTTGCGTTGGCCACCGCAAACACCTGCACACCGCGGGCCACCACGCGGCTGCGGCCGCCCGCTGCGCTCGGCCAGCGCAGGTCCTGCATCAGGTGCCGCTGGGAGCCGGCTTGACAGCGATCGAGGCTGCGATTTCCCGGCTCAGTTCCTTGCGGTAACGGTTGAGCTCCTGCACGGTCTTGAAGCTCTGGTTCATCAACAGGCTCATGTTGTGCAGGATGCGCTCCACCACCTTGCCTTCCCAGACGGCATCGAAGTTGATCTGCTTGTCCAGCCAGTGCTCCAGCCACTCGGGGTTGGGCAGGCGCGACTGGATGGTGTCGCGCGGGAACAGGCTTTTGTTCACATGCAGGTTGGTCGGGTGCAGGGCCTGCGCAGTGCGGCGGGCACTGGCCATGAGCACACCGACCTTGGTGAAGGCGGCCCTGGCGTCGTTGCCGAAATTGTTGATTGCGCGTTTCATGTAGCGCAGGTAGGCGCCGCCGTGTCGTGCCTCGTCCTGGCTGAGCTGGGTGTAGATCTGCTTGATGACGGGCTCGGTGTGCCACTCGCTGGCGCGGCGGTACCAGTGGTTCAGGCGGATTTCGCCGCAGAAATGGAGCATCAGCGTTTCCAGCGCGGGGGCGGGTTCGAACTCGAAACGCACTTCGTGCAGCTCTTTTTCGGTCGGGGCCAGCTCGGGGCGGAAACGCCGCAGATATTCCATCAGCACCAGCGAATGTTTCTGCTCTTCAAAAAACCAGATCGACATGAAGGCGGAAAAGTCGCTGTCGTCCTTGTTGTCGCGCAGAAACATCTCGGTAGCCGGCAGGGCGGACCATTCCGTGATGGCGTTCATCTTGATGGTTTGCGCCTGCTCGTCGGTCAACCGGGATGCGTCGAAGCTCGCCCAGGGAATGTCCTTGTCCATGTCCCAACGGACCGATTCCAGTTGTTTGAAGAGTTCCGGGTAAAGCATACGGATTCCTTATGCGGCACATGCCGTGAGATTCAGCCGATTTTAGGGGCTGAATATGACAACTCTTTTCAACAGGGCCTTTTAGGCCAACTTCGCGAAAGATTCGAGAGGATTGAGCTCTTTTGAACCCCTTTAATCCTTCTACACCGTTCCAGCCGCGCTGGATAGCAGCCAATGCCACCAGAAAAAGCCGTGACATAACGCGGCAGTCGGGCGCGTCAGAGATCCCTTTCGAACAGAATCCCGACGCACCGGGCGCCGCGGAGCAGAAACTGGCATCGACGTGGCAGCAGGCTCCTGAGGCCAGCCTGTTAACAAAACTTTACCTGGATTGTCCTGCCGTCAGGGAACTGCAGGCAGCCTGGCGGACTCTCACCCTTACCGGTGCGGCTTGTTGAGCAACTACGCCGGCACCATCAGTTTTTTGTTGCGAAGACTTCCAGGCCCTTGCGGTCCGGATGCAATCCCGAGGCGGTTCTCCTCCTCCTCCCTCCCTCCCTTGTTCGCATCGGGGCGCTTCGCAGCATTTTTATCTTCCAGCGGCTGGGCTGACTTGCCCAGCCCGCTTCCCCGAAGTCCATCGCGGCCCGGTTATCCGGCAGGCAGTCGCAAAAGAGCCCAGTCCGATCTCGTGTTGCCTGAAACTGGCAGTGACCATGAAAGCTGCGCGTGGACAGGCAGCCTGCGCCACGCCAGCAAGGAGCGAACTCCTGTTTTTATAGCTGTTCGCGCCCTGTTTACAGGGGCGGGCGGCCTGTTTAATGCGTGAAAATCAGGCGGGCTGGGTGTCGGCGAAACTTGGGCGCTGCATCAGCTTTTCATACAGGCGCGCGAGATTGGGGTAAGGCGTGCGCCAGTCGATCTGGGCAAAACGAAAGTCCAGGTAACCCAGCGCGCAGCCGACGGCAATGTCGGACAGGCTCAGATGGATGCCGCTGCAGAAAGCTTTCTCGCCCAGGCCCGTGCTCATGGCCCGTACCGTGGTGTCGATTTTCGACATCTGGCGGTCAATCCAGGCTTGAGAACGCTGCTTGTCGCTGCGGCCGGCCCAGGTCGACTCCAGCCGGGCCAGGATGGCGGCGTCGAGCAAGCCGTCGGCCAGCGCTTCCCAGGTTTTCACTTCGGCGCGTTCGCGGCCCTGCACAGGAATCAGCTTACCGACCGGTGACAGCGTGTCGAGGTATTCGACAATCACACGCGAGTCGAAAACGGCCTCTTCCGAGCCGTTGGCGCCTTCCATCACCAGGCAGGGCACCTTGCCGAGTGGGTTGGATTCGGCCATGGTGGTGCCTGCAGCCCAGACGTCTTCGATGACAAATTGATAGTCGAGTTTTTTCTCGGCCATCACAATGCGCACCTTGCGCACATAGGGGCTGCTGGTGGATCCAATGAGTTTCATAGCTATATCTTTTGTCGTGAGCCCAAGTCGATTTGCATTCTATCGAGTAAGCGGCAACCCGGACTGGCAGGTACCCAAAAGTATCCAAACCGGCATCCGGGGCGCCGGGCCGGCCGCCTACAATTGGCACCATGAACCCGTCCACCAGTTTCACCATCACCGCCTTGTCTCCTCTGGACGGCCGCTATGCCGCCAAACTCGCTCCGCTGCGGCCGCTGATGTCGGAGCTCGGCTACATGCATCGCCGCGTTCAGGTGGAGGTTGCCTGGTTCATTGCCCTGTCGGATGCGGGCTTTGCCGAGTTCAAGCCGCTGACCCCGGGCGCGCGGACCTATCTGCTCGGGCTGGTCAAACATTTTTCCGAGAACGACGCGGCCGCGATCAAGGAGATAGAAAAAACCACCAACCACGACGTGAAAGCGGTCGAATACTGGATCAAGTCGAAATTCGAGGCCAGGCCCGAGCTGCAGGCCGCAGCCGAATTCGTGCATTTCGCCTGCACCAGCGAAGACATCAACAACACCAGCCACGCGCTGCAGCTCAAAAGCAGCCGCGAGCAGGTGCTGCTCCCGGCACTGGACAAGGTCATCACGCAACTGCGCGTGATGGCCCACCTCTATGCCGATGAGCCCATGCTCAGCCGCACGCACGGCCAGACCGCCAGCCCGACCACCGTGGGCAAGGAGATCGCCAACGTGGTGGCGCGCCTGGACGTGGCCCGCGAGCGCATCGCCGCCATCAAACTGATGGCCAAAATGAACGGCGCGGTCGGCAACTACAACGCCCACCTCTCGGCCTGGCCCGACTTCGACTGGGAAGCGTTGAGCCGGCGCGTCATCGAGTCGCCCGAGCCGCTGGGCCTGGGCCTGAGCTTTCAGCCCTACAGCATCCAGATCGAGCCGCACGACTACATGGCCGAGCTGTTTGACGCCATCGCACGCACCAACACCATCCTGATCGACCTCGCACGCGATGTCTGGGGTTATGTCAGCGTGGGCTACTTCAAGCAACGCCTGAAAGCCGGTGAAATCGGCTCCAGCACCATGCCGCACAAGGTCAACCCGATTGATTTTGAAAATGCCGAAGGCAACCTCGGCCTGGCCAATGCCCTGCTGCGCCATCTCAGCGAAAAGCTGCCGATCAGCCGCTGGCAACGCGACCTGACCGACAGCACCGTACTGCGCAACATGGGCGTGGCCTTCGGTTACGCCGTATTGGCCTACAGCTCGCTGAGCGTGGGCCTGGGCAAGCTCGAGCTCAACAGCGAAGCGTTGACCGACGACTTGGACAGCTCCTGGGAAGTGCTGGCTGAGCCCATCCAGACCGTCATGCGCCGCTATGGCGTGCAGGGTGCCTATGAAAAGCTCAAGGAAGTCACGCGCGGCAAAGCCGTGACGGCCGAGGCACTGCATGGGCTGATCCGCTCACTGGAGATCCCGGACGCCGAGAAAAAACGACTGCTCGCCATGACACCGGCCAGCTACATCGGCAAGGCTTCCGAACTGGCCAAAAGGGTTTAGCCCCCGAGGCCTTGCAGGCCGCGGCTCGCTAGAAGCTTCGCCTCTGTCGCCTGTCCAAAGCTGCGCAGGCAGCTTTGGAGCCGCAGGCTCCAGCCCCTCGGGGGCCGCTGCGCCTGCGGACCGGCAAAGCCGGACCCGCGGCCCCTGCTTGGTGAAAATGCGGTAGCCACGCTTCAGACAGGGGCTGGCATGTCGGCGCCACAAGACCAGCACTGCTCAAAGCCACCCTCGACGGTTTCGCCGCAGGTACACAGCCAGTGCCGCTGTGGCAGATTCTGCAGGCTGTGCAGCAATGCCTCGGCGCGCGGTTTTTCATGGTCGTGGGTGAGCCAGACTTCCGGCTCGCACTGGTCGGGCGGCAATTCTCCCGCCACGCTGCCAAGGAAATAACGCTGCACCGTGGCTGAAAAACCCGCTTGCTGCAACACGTCGACCCACAACGCGGCGATGGCAATGTTGGGGGCGCGGGCGAGGCGGAGCATGGAGCCAGTTTACTCCTGAATGTATAGCTGCCAGCGCCCGTCATATATGGGCTGGAGGCCAAAAAGACCTGAGGATTCAGGAATGGAGGACGCCATTGGCCGGTGTGTCCCGGTTTTCCAGCGCACGGTCGGCATAACGGCCAAAACGCCAGGCCGTCGCCTCCTGCGTGATGCGCCGCCAGGTCCCGCGCTTGGCCACCGGGCTCATTTCCGGCCAGCGCTGCACCTCTTCAAAGGTGCGGCCACAGCCCTTGCACAACTCATCGCCCTGACTGGTCGAGCAGATGGCGATGCAGGGTGTGTCTGCCGTCGTGTCATACCAGGCACGCCAGGCCGCCATGGCCGCTGGCGGAAAGCCGCTTTCGCTGGCTTCATCCTCACGGTAGAACACCAGCAGCGCATACACTTCGGCCAACGCCCGCAACTCGGGCGCAAGCGTCACGCCGTCGGGCGACGGCTTTTCAGCGCGCCAGTAATTGATGGCCGCTTCGATGTCGGTGATGTGGATGCCAGGCATAGGAAATTGAGTACGAAAAAACAGCACGCACGCGTGCTGGTGACAAGAGGCTGCCGGGACAGCGAATTATCGGGGAGATATGGAGGAGGGGCCATCGGCTTTCGCATCTGTACCCGTTTTTGCGGGAAAGTCCTACAGAACGGGACTTGCGCTAAATCAAGATCTATCGGTAAAATACAGCCACGAAGGGGAGTAACTCCCTCGTTTTGCTGCAATATAAAATAAAACAGACAAACAGCAGAATTGCTACGACAAGTCGTCACTTCGAAGCTTACGCTTCCGGCTTGTTGGGCATGCAGCGACACTGCATGTCGAGCCAGACCTTCGATTGAAACCTGTACGGGTTTGATCGAGGCGTTCGCAGCACCCAGGCGCTGCATCACCCACTGACCTGTCCAGTTTCAACGAAGCCGGAAATCCGTCTGCGGATTTCCACGTCGAAACTCGATTTGGAGTGTGTGAATCATGGAACTGTTTTCTACGCCCTGGTGGTCCGCCTTACTGGCAATCATCCTGATTGACCTTGTACTGGCGGGCGATAACGCCATCGTCATTGCCCTGGCAGCACGCAACCTGCCCTCTCATCTTCAGAAAAAAGCCATCGCCTGGGGCACCGTGGGTGCCATCGTTGTCCGTTCGGCCATGACCGTGGGTGTGGTGTGGCTACTGAAAATTCCCGGCCTGATGCTGGTCGGCGGCCTGGGCCTGCTGTGGATTGCCTACAAGCTGCTGGCGGACCAGGGCGACAAGGAGCATGACGGCCCCATCGCCAGCACCTTCTGGGGTGCGATGAAAACCATTGTGGTCGCCGACGCATTGATGGGTATCGACAATGTGCTGGGCGTGGCAGGTGCCGCCCACGGTTCGTTTGATCTCGTCATCATCGGCCTGCTGGTCAGCGTTCCCATTGTCGTGTTTGGCAGCACCATGGTGCTCAAACTGGTTGAGCGCTTCCCCATGATCATCAATATCGGCGCGGCCGTGCTGGCCTTTACCGCCGCGAAGATGATCGTGAGCGAACCCCTGCTTGACGTCGTCTACGGCGGCCCCGAGGCCATGCCAGCGTCCGACACCTTGCATCGCGTTGCTCAATGGGGGACCTATGCCCTGGCGGTCGTCGGGGTGCTGGGTGGCGGCTGGTGGGCGACACGCCGCGCCAGGTCCAGCCATGGCAACAACAAACTGATCACGGAATAAACATCACCGAGCAAACGCAGGGGCCAGGACGGCCCCCGCAGCGCAGCCAGAGAGTCCACATAGCACGTAAAACCAAGGAGAACTTTATGGACAACATGATTGTTTACATTGATGAAGCCGCGTATGCACTGAAAATGCTGACACCCATGCTACCGTCCGGCACAGCACGCACGCCCACGCGCTGGATTGTGGTGGGGTGTGCACCGCGCATCACACACAACGCCAGCAAGTGGGTGACCAACAGCGCCCGCCAGAGCTGGCGCGGCAAATGGGCCGACAAAGTCTTTGAGCAAGTCGTCCCCCTGCTGCAAGGCCCGGACGATTCCGTGATTACCCAGGTCGCGCGCGGTCCTCTGTGCGATTTGACGGAGACGCTGCTTGCCCAGTACGGCGCTGCCCGCGTGCTGGATGCGCGCCGGCCGAAGCTGGGCCAAGACCTGCAACCTGTCACCCGGCAACAACCTCAAGACCCCCAAGGCGTCTGGGGCTATGCAGCCGTGGTAGCCAGCGCGGGCGTGTTGCTGGCTGCAGACTGAGCAGGGCGGGTCCTGCTGCGGTGTGTCCGCCTGCCCGACAACGGCAGAAGGCATGCCGCGCCATGGTGCTATTCTTGCAACCATGAAACTCATCGTCAAATGGCTTTGCAGCGCCGCCGCCTTGCTGGCGGTGGCTTATCTCTATTCCGGCGTGACAGTGACCAGTTTTCCTGCGGCGCTGCTTGCGGCGGCCGTCCTTGGCGCCCTCAACATCGTGGTACGTCCGGTGCTGGTTCTGCTGACCCTGCCCGTGACCTTGGTGACGCTGGGCCTGTTCCTGTTTGTCATCAACGCGCTCATGTTCTGGGCCGCCGCCAGCTTGCTCAGCGGCTTGCAAGTCACGGGTTTTGTAGCCGCCCTGATCGGCTCGCTGATTTATTCGGTACTACAGCTAGCGATCGAGTTTCTCCTGGAGCGCCTGCTCCCGAAGTAGCTGATCTATCTCGCGCGCGCGGGTGTCGATGATGGAGGCATCAATGTAGCTGTTCGTCCCGACGCCCCCCTCGCGGCCACTTCGAATCACATCCTGCGCGGCCTTGAAGCGGTCACGTGCCGCGGGATAGTCAAGTTGGGCCACACGGCTTTCCGCATCGGCACGGATAGCCCTCAGCGTTAGCCCTTGCTGGCCATAGGCCGTTGCGAGCAATTGCCAGGCGACGGCATCTTTGGGATGCGTGGTGACCCAGCCTTGCAGGGCGCCTGAAGCGTCCTGCGCACGGCCAGCGGCCAGGTCGGCCCTGGCCTGCAACCACAGGGCGGCCCAGCTGCGGGTGTTTCCCAGCTTCGGCAGGCTGGCCGTGTTGCCGGCCGCCAACTCGATCTCCAAAGCGAGCCATTCGACAGGTTCGGCCACTGCACTCGACGGCGTCGGCGCCGACTTCAACTTGCCCACCAGGCTGCGCGCCAGCGCGTGATCGCGCAAACGGCTTGCCGCCAGGGCACCGGCATACAGGGCACCGGCATCTCGTACCGTCACTGCAGCCGCGGCAGCAGGCTGCGACACGCGCTGCGCATCAGCGACCAGAGGACGCAGGCCATCCACACCCGGGTCAGCCAGCACACGCGCCCGCGCGGCCATCATGGCGTGCAGTACGCGCGCGTTGCCTGCGTCTGTGTTGCCCGCCGGCGAAGCTGTCACCCCATCCAGCTGCAGTCGGCCCTTGACCTCGGCGATGCGTTCTGTCGTCAGCGGGTGGCTGCGCAGGTAAGGAAAGGATCCGTTGTCGTTGAGCCGCGAAGCCTGTTGCAATTTTTCGAACATGCTGGCGAAGCCCTGTTTGTCGAAACCAGCGTCGGCCATCACGCTAAACCCAATCCGATCGGCTTCGCGCTCCATGTCACGGGAAAAATTGAGCTGGTTCTGCACCGCGACCGCCTGCCCGCCGGCGATCGCGGCGTTGGCGGCATCCGGGTTCTTGCTGGCGGCAAGGGCACCCAAAATCATGGCCCCAATGAGCCAGGGCATTTGCTGGCTTTGCTTGCTCATCAGCCGGGAAATGTGCCGCTGCGTCACATGCGTCAATTCATGTGCCATTACCGAAGCCAGTTCGTCGCGGGTGGCCACCGCGCCTATCAGTCCCAGGTGCACGCCAAGATAACCGCCAGGCAAGGCAAAGGCGTTGATGCTGCGGTCCCGGATCTGCATGACCTCCCAGGCAAAGCGCTCCTCCAGTTCAGGACCAAGCTCACCCCGGGCCCGCGCCGCCTTCATCAGGGGTTGCCAGATGCCCTGCAGGTAGTCGCCCAGCACCGGGTCGTCCAGGTAGTCCGGGTCGCGGTAAATGCTGCTGGCGATCCGGTCACCAAGACGCCTTTCCGCACCGGCAGACAGCTCCGACGTGTCGCCCAGCGCCGGCAGGGCACCGCTGGGCTGAACCGGAGCCGGCTGAGCCCGCGCCAAACCTGCAGACACTATCAAAAGTGTAGCTGCCAGCGCAACACAGTCCTTGGCAAACCGTCTGTTTGGCTTAAAGAATTTAGAAAGAGTCGATGGGGACAAAAGCAATCACCTCGGTGGTATGAAGATCCAGCAGAACTGTCCAGAATTTGTCGCGACCGGTCATGGGTACGTAGCCGATGGGCCGATTGGTGTTGCCACCCACCGAAGCAGATTTCAGGGCTGCGTCGATGGCGTCTGCCTTCGCCGGAAAACGGGTTTTCAAATCGCTGAGCGGCTTGGCAACATTGAGAATTTGCGGGTTGGCCTTTTCGTAGCTTTGCCAGAGAAAAGGTCTGGTACCTAATGGAAAGCCTTGCAAGGCAGCAAGGGTGGCATCCCCGCTTTCCTGCTGGTTCTTGAAGTTTCGTACCGAAAGCAGCACCGGACCAGTCCAAGGTAAATGCCGCAACTCCGGCGGCGCCAGACCCATCTCTTCTTCCGGAATATCCACAGCATGCACCACACGAAACCGGTCGAGCTCAAATGCGAGGTAAACCGGACGCGCGGCAGACACTGTCCACAAACCATAAGCCAGCGCCGCCACCTGCAATACACCAATCACCATCAGATCGCGGCGCAATTCGCTGACCGGCTTGCCGCGATTAAAAACCGCCAGCGTCAACAGAGGCCCCATGATCACGTCCACCACCACCACAATAAAAAACAGCTCCCGCCCCCCGGAAATCTCCCGATAGGGATAGGGATACCAAAGTGCGAAAACCAGCCCTGCGGCCAAGGCCGCAACAATCAGGCTCAGTGTGAAATGAATGCTGGCCGCCAACAAGCGGCTTTTCAATGAAGCGGAAAATGCGAACATACTCTTATGATGAGGGTTGCTTGTAAAGGTTTCGTAACAGTATGGCCACGACTTCACCACTGACACATTTTGACGGGCAAGGGCAGGCACACATGGTCAATGTGGCGAGCAAGGAGGCCACCCATCGGGTGGCCGTAGCACAAGGCCGCATCACCATGAATGCTGCCACATTGGCCATCATTCTGGGGGGCACCGCCAAAAAAGGCGACGTCCTCGGCATTGCCCGGATTGCCGGCATCATGGCCGCAAAAAAAACCAGCGACCTGATTCCCCTGTGCCATCCGCTGGCGCTGACCCGCGTGGCGATTGATTTCAGCTCCGGCACAGGTAGCACCAGCATTGTTTGCCAAGCGACGGTGGAAACGGTCGGGCCGACCGGCGTCGAGATGGAGGCGCTGACTGCGGTACAAGTGGCGTTGCTCACGATTTATGACATGTGCAAGGCCGCCGACCGGGGGATGACCATGACGGATATCCAGCTGCTGGAAAAACACGGCGGCAAGTCGGGAAGTTTTGTCGCCACTCCCTAGGAGCCAGTCGGACTTGGGAATCGTCGGCTGCAAATCGACCACAGCGGTCCAATTTTCGCTTTCGACGCCCCAACCCCGACTGGCTCCTGGCCGCGTCCAGGGTCAATCTGCAGGCCCGCCAGTCAGGCCGTTGGCATGGCGCCATTTTGTGTATTCGTCGGGAAAAGCTGCGCGGTAACGAACCAAATGCAGCAAGGCTTCATCGTCACGCCCCAGCATGACGGCACTTTCAATCACCTTTTCAATCACCCGCGGTTCGGGGGAGTAATGCAGCAAGGCTGTGGCAGTGTCGAAAGTCCACTGCGCATTGCTGCGCTTCAACGCGGTGGTCGTCAGTTCCGCAAACAGCACTTGGTTCCGGAAAAACCAGGATCCATGAACCTTGTCCAGCGTATTGTCACGGTAGGCCGGGTCGCGCGCCTGCGGCGCCAGGTAGAGCTGGCTGATGCAGTGGTAATCCCAGGCGGCGTAAGCCACCGTTGCCAATAATGCTGACGCCAGCACAAGCCGGACGACCGCTCCCACGTGCGCGTAGGGACACGAACCCGCCGCCTCTCTTAGCACCGGCCACAGCATCCACACGCACAGTCCGAACGCCATCTGGAACGGGCCGTACCACAGCGGATACTCCAGCATGCTGTGCAGCAAGATGACGGCCAGCACAGCCCAAACCATCTGGCGCGACGGGTCGGTTTCCCGCCACGGCCGGGCGCGCCACACCAGCCATGACAGGACCGCACACACCGCAGCGGAGAACGGTAAGCCCAGCTCCACGGCCAGATGCAAAGGCAGGTTGTGAGCGTTGTCCAGGATGTCGCAGAACCGTTCCTCGGGATACAAGGTCATGTAGTGGGCGTAGGCAAGTTCTCCCCATCCCCATCCGAGCCAGGGTTTTTCCGCGATCAAGGTCAACACGTTAAACCAAAGCACCATGCGGCTGTTGCAGCTAGGTATTTCATTCAATCGACTCAAGAGCGCTTCGCTCGACCGCCCGGATATCTCGGCAAGCAGATGCGGAAGGGCAATCGCCGCCAACAAATAAACAAGCATGACTTGCGCAACAAACACGGCCAATTTGCGATAGGCGGACAAATACCACCAGCACATTGCAGCTAAAATAAATGCCCATTCCAATAAACCGGTGCGGGAACTGCTGGCAGCGTTTCCCAGCGCCAGACACACGGCGCTTACCCAGGCCCACACAGGAATGCGTTGTTGGTGCGAGTAACTGGCGAGATGTCGCATCAAGGCGAGCAGTCCGATACTTGTCAAGGTCGCAAACTGATTGCGCTGGCGAAGATTGGCGAAGGCCGTTCCTGGCTGGGTGTGATTTATCCAGGGACTCAGAGCGTCGGCCAAGCCGAAATACTGGCAGACCCCAAACACCGCACTGGTAACCGCCGCAAAAATCCACATGCTCCCGATGAGCCTGGCGTCAAAGTGCCGCCAGAACAAGCCAATGAAAATCGCACATAAGGCAGACGTCAGCCACGGCCATGCATTGGACGAAGGCCCCGCTGTATAGGGGACCATCCAGGGCACAAAGATCAGCGCGCCTAGGCCAAGGTATCGAAACCCCCGCCACCCCGTTGAGTTATTCATCACCGACTGGCTAACAAAAATATTTTTTGGCTGGCAGCATAAGCCTGCAGGCTAGGCCCCAGTTCCGTAGACGCCTGACGGACCATCCTTGAACACGCATTCCTTGCTCGCGTTACCGGGGTATGTCAATGCCGTGCAGTTGAGGATACTTGTCTTCCGCGAGCTCACGCCAATTTGCACTGATGCTTTTAAAGGGCCTTTCACCGTGCATGGCGCGTATTATTCGAAGTTGCCGCACAGCTTCTGCCGAATTGCCATTGAGAGCCAAACTCAGCGCATAGCGATTCTGGGTCGCAGACCACGGGTAGCGCAATGCCACCTTGCGGGCGAGATCAAGCTCCTCGGTGGACATGCCCGGCCTGGGCACTATGCGGGCGCCGTTCATTAACGCATCGAGTTGTGTCAACAACACAATGTTGGGCCGCCGGTAATCTTCCGGTGTTTTTCCGATACGCAAGGCTTCAAACCGCGCGACGCGAAAGTCCTCTTCAATGGCCACATATTCCACCGCAGCCCAAACTGCGACAGCGCTGATAGCCGCAAGAAACACCCTTGCATGAAAAAGCGAAATCTGGAAACCCCTTCTTTTGCTCAAGATGCTTTCCAAAATACCCAGCGCGAACATCACTGGCACTAGGAAGTAGGCATATGCGAATGGGAACTCCAGCATGGAGTGAACTGCAAAAGGCAATACGAGTGCGATGCAATACCAAGGCAAAAAATCTGCTGTAGCTTGCAGCCGTCGCCACAACCAGATGGCGGCACCTAATCCCGCCATCACGGCAAGAGGCACGCCCATCCCCAATGCGAGATCAAGCAGAAGGTTGTGGCTATATAAAAAAGCTTCGCTCACCACATAGGAATGCGCCACCGCGTTGTGGGCTTTTGGAACTTGATTGAAGCCCCAGCCCAGCCAGGGCGCCCCGGATACTGCCTCCAGCAGCTGGCTCCATATCGCGAAACGACTCCCGGATTGAGTATTGAGCTCTGCGGCAACATCCGAAATCTTGACGACATCAAAAATCGAAGGCCAGCTCAGGAAAAGTCCAACCGTGACCACCAAGGCAATGGCAGCCATCGCAGAGGAAAGCCTGAAGCCAATCACCCTTCTTTTTGCCCCCCACCATACGGACAACAACAACAAACTCAACAGGCCGGTGCGGGATTCCGTGACCGCCAAGGCCAGGCTTAGAATTAAAAAAATGAGCGCGGTAGCGGGCAGGTGGAGCTTCTTGAATTCATACAAGGCGAGAAGACTCGCCATGCCCATCAACAGCAAAGTCGCCAAATGATTGGGCTGACCCAAGTTGGCTCCGGGGCGACGCATAAAAGGCATTGAATTGATCCAGATCGAGTGCTCCCACACTTCCAGCACCTGGGCAATTGCAATGACTGCCGATGCACAGCTGACCAAAAGCACCATGCTCGCAAGCAGCTTCAACGGTGATTCGTGTCGCTGCTGATGGCGGGAGTCTTTTTCAGCGCCATGCCCTGCGAGCGCAGCAAAGCCCAGCATCAGGCTGACGACGCATACAAACAGATAGATCACCAGCACGAAGGCATCGCCAGCAAACTCAATGCTGCCGACTGCAAGCTGACCGATCGCGAGGATGGCGGCCGCCATGAAAGGCAGCGCAAAGGCAGGAACAGAAAATCCGCGAACCGCATCATGGCCGTCAGGCCGAAGCACCGCCGCCCAGGCCAAAAGAAGTACGGCAAGGAATGCCAGCGCCTCGCCATAGAAGCTCACCCAAGGCAGCGAATGGAGAGGCAACAAACAGCTTGCCGCCCACAACACGCCTGCAGCCAAACTTCGGGAGCCGTAAAGAGAAAGACGCCCAAATTGGGCGTCTTTCAGAATTTGCACAGTGTGCAAAAACATCAACTAACGATTGCCAAGACTCAATTGGTTGCGAAGGGGCCAGCCATTGCTGCCACTGTGGTGTCACGGCATGAGCCAGGCAAAAACTTGGGATTCACAGTACCAGGGCCGCACAGCCAAGCGGTTATGTTTGTGGTGCCAGCAGCGACGACAGGCATCAGACGAATCGTGCCGTTAGCATCGGCGGCAATGTTTTGCGCCACAACCTGAATACCACCGGTGGCACTTGTTGCGATCGTTGCGACATAGTTCGAAGTCGAAACCGAAGACTCACACCCCCATGCGCCGGCTGCAGGCAGGGATGCAACGCTAGGAGACGATTGATAGGATTCAGTGATGCTGGTGCGGCACGAAGATGCAGCCAGGATAACTTCAGACATCTTGGCGCGCTTGGTGTAATCCTGATAAGCAGGCAAAGCCACCGCAGCCAAAATACCGATGATCGCAACAACGATCATCAACTCAATCAGGGTAAAACCCTTTTGCATGGAACGCTTCATAGAAAACTCCTTGGTTAAGAAACTAGCGTAACCATTCAGCAGATACCGTGCCAAGCCGAAACCGGGCCTGAACCGGCCACTTTGACCTACTTCCTGGCAACGAAAGTTACTCTTTTCGTCAATTATCTGGAAGTTGCCGACATTTTTGTCACTTGATACATACCGACCTGACCATCTTCAGGTCGGTCAGACCCATTAGAACTTTTTCCATACCATCCATCTTGAGCGTATGCATGCCACTGTTAACCGCCGAAGAAAACAGCTCGGCGACCCTTGCCCGCTCCTGAATCAGCTTTTTAGCCGCATCGTCGGCAATCATCAATTCATGCAAACCGATGCGGCCCTTGTAGCCGGTCTGGTTGCATTTGTCGCACCCTACCGCCCGGTACATGGTGAGTTGGCCATCCTTGCCGTACCGTTCTGTCCAATCGTCCAGCAGCTTCTGCGCTTCACCACCAGGATCGGTCTTCCAGGCGTCCGTACTGCGCAGTTCTTCGGAATACTCCTTGATGAAATCCTTGACCTCTTGCGAACCTGGCTGGTAAGCCTCTTTACAGTCGCAGAGCTTCTTGGCCAAGCGCTGGGCAAGGATACCAAGCAGCGCATCGGCAAAGTTGAATGGATCCATACCCATGTCGAGCAGGCGCGTGATGGATTCTGGTGCTGAATTGGTATGCAAGGTCGAAAACACCATGTGACCCGTCAGCGAGGCTTCCACACCCATCGAGACTGTTTCCTTGTCGCGTGACTCGCCGACCATGATGATGTCGGGATCGGCGCGCAGAAAAGCGCGCATGACCAGCGCAAAATCAATTCCTGCCTTTTTATTGATCTGGACCTGACGCAGACCTTTTTGCGTGATCTCCACGGGATCTTCTGCGGTCCATATCTTGGTATCCGGCGTGTTCAGGAACTTCAGGATGGAATGCAAGGTGGTGGTCTTGCCGGAGCCGGTCGGGCCACAGACGTAAAAGAGTCCGTAGGGCTTGGAAACCGTTTTTTCCAGCCGTTCCTTGTTGTGTGCCGTCAGGCCCAGCTTCTCAAGGGGAATAGGCTCGCCCGCAGCGAGAATCCGCATCACGACGTCCTCGACACCTCCTGCTGACGGAATGGTCGCGACACGCAATTCGATGTCCAGTGGGCCGTATTTCTTGAACTTGATTTTTCCGTCCTGCGGCTTGCGCTTTTCAGAGATGTCCAGATCACACATGATTTTCAGTCGCGTGACCATGGCCTGACGAAACTGGGCCGGTACCTCAATATAAGGCAGCAAGGTGCCGTCAATACGAAAACGAATGCCGGTCTTGGCCTTGCCGGGCATCGGCTCGATGTGAATGTCGGACGCCTTCTGCTTGTAGGCGTCAATGATGACCTTGTTGACGAACTTGACCAGCTCGTTATCGGCTGCAGCCGACTCCAGGGCAGAATCGTCATTCGCATCGTTCTCGAGCGGCGAGTCCATGTCGGCCAGCAACTGGTCGATGGAGCCACCTTCGTTGCCCGTGCCAAAAAGCTGGCCCAGGGTTTCATCAAATTCAGTCTGCGTGGTGACGCAATAGGCGAACTTGCCAATCCTCGGAAACACCTGGGGAACCACCCGGGCACCGCGCACAGCCTCGGGATCCACACACATGATGACCAGTCCGTCGGTGGTTTCCTCAAGCGGCATCCATCCCTGTTGCTCGACAAAATCTCGCTTGAGCAGGCCGTGCAACATTTCCGAGCGTATGCGCCCAGGGTTGAAAGCTTCGTAAGGGACACCAAAAAACTTGGCTAACGAAGCACCAATCTGCGCCGGGCGTATGTGATAGTCAGCCATCAACAGATGCTCAACCGACTGCACCTCCTCGCGCGCTTTTTGGATGCACTGCTGCAACTCATCCTGCGTCAGCACCCCTTCCGCCACCAGGCCGTCATACTTGGTCGCCCTGCGCCGCTGCCCGTCTTCGGACTTCTGCATGCGCTGACGAATGGCGATCCCCAGTGTCTTGCACAGTTGCTGCGCGCCGTCTTCTTCCAGCTTTGCAAATGGTTGGTCACTTCGATTGTTGATGACCTGAAGAACGCCATAAAGCGTGCTGCCGTCCATCACCGGCGCAACCAGCATCTGTTTGGTG
This sequence comes from Polaromonas sp., assembly GCF_049790275.1. Taxonomy (GTDB): domain Bacteria; phylum Pseudomonadota; class Gammaproteobacteria; order Burkholderiales; family Burkholderiaceae_C; genus Polaromonas. The sequence goes on along the minus strand of NZ_JBAQYR010000118.1, from coordinate 14,577 downwards.
CGGTAACCGGAGCGTTTGTCAACTTCCTGCAGGAAACTCAGGTTGGGGTGAATCTTCTTGAGCGCCTCGTCGTCATAAACATCGGCGATGTTGAGCATTTGCTTGGACTGCGCCACGTAGCCGGCGATGCTTTGTGTGCTGATCGGGAGTTTCAGGTCACGGCTGGTGTTCAGACCGGTCTTGACCTTGGAGATGATGGAGGTGCGGTCTTCATTGACCGCATACAGCGTCAACCGGTCGGCATTGAACAGCTTGCAGATGTCCTGGCTGGCCTCCAGCATGATCTGGTCAATGTTCTCGGTTTCGTGAATACGGTTGGTGACCAATTGCAGCTGGCGAAAATACAGCGCCTCGAAAGTCACCCCCCGTTCCTGGGGAGGAAGCATCTGCGAGTCAAAGAACTCGTCCTCGTGGTCTCGCTGCACAACCGCATTCATAGTTCAAACTCCTGACCCGCACGTAGCCAGCGTATGTCATGGGTGACATTCGGGCCAAACGGTGCCGTCTGGTCGAAGCGCTGGATTTCGGCCATGATCAAGTCGGTTTCCGCCGGCTTGGTGTGGGTGATGTAAATCGGATAGTTCTTTCCCTTGTCGATGCAGTCCAGTTCACTGGCCAATGCATGTGGCGACAGGTGCAGGCTGCGCCTGGCCAGATCCCGCTCCCGGTTGCTAAACGCGGTTTCAATCACCAACATAGCGACATTGAGCTGATTGATGCGGGTCCAGAGTGCCGGATTTCGCTCTGTGTCGCCGGTGAACACCCAGCAGCCCGAACCTGTCGCCACCGCATAACCGACGGCCGGCACCGTATGAACGGCGGGCAGCACTTCTATATATTTACCTGCCAGCAGGAGCGTCTGGCCGATGGTCAGCGGATGAAAACTCACAAAAGGCGCTTCCGGCGTCGGGATTCTCGAGAAATCGGGCCAGATGGTGTTGTTGAAAATATGGGCCCTCAACGCATCGATGGTTCCCTGCAAGGCATGAATCCGGATCGGGCTTGTCCGTTGCGCTGCAATCGCGTCCACCATCAGAGGCAGGGCGGCCACATGATCGAGGTGGGAGTGAGTCAGCAAGACATGATCGATGCCGCGCATCTCGTCCAGCGTGAGATCGCCAACCCCGGTTCCGGCATCGACCAGCACATCATGATCAAGCAGGAAAGATGTGGTCCGGCAGCCTTTGGCAATGGCTCCTGAACAGCCCAGTACGCGTACTTTCATGGTCTTTTCTGGCTTGATGCGCCGGCAGGCTGTGTTATTTGGTTTCGAAGTTGGTTGCCCCATCCCATTCAGGGTCGAAGGGCAGCAATCTCATGGAGGCTACACGCTCCGCGTACAGCCGGTAAAGGTACTTTTGCGCATTCATGCGCTGTAAATTGAGCAAATGCACGTCGCAGTCATCCCACGACTGGTCGCGGTAGGCCTTGAGGGCAAAAGCCCACTCCTTGAGCTCGCCGGCCGTTTGCTTGTCGAGTTGCCCCGAAAGCGCTACCGGAGAGAAAATGGCCACCGACTGGTCCTTGCCTTTGACGCGTACCTTATCGAGTTCCTGCCATGCAAATTCGGCGGCAAGGTGACGGGTGGATTCGCTGACCACCGTATCGACACCATAGGTTTTGCACAGCCCTTCCAGACGAGAACCCAAGTTGACCGCGTCTCCGATAACGGTGTAGCTGCGACGAATATCCGAGCCCATATCCCCCACGCACATGCTGCCCGTATTCAGCCCGATGCCGATGCCGATCTCCGGCAAACCTTTGGCGCGGTGTTCTTCGTTCAGCTCACGCACCGCCTGCACCATCTCCAATGAGGTTTTGACGGCCAACCCGGCATGTTCAGGTGTGTCGACGGGAGCACCCCAGAAAGCCATCACGCAGTCACCCATGTATTTGTCGATGGTGCCGCGATTGCTGCGGATCTGGTCTGTGAGTTTGCTGAAAACGCTGTTAAGCAAAGCCTGGAGCTGCGTAGGCTCCATGGTTTCGGACATCCTGGTAAAGCCGCGCATGTCGCAGAACATCACGGTCAGCTCCTTGGCCGACGCTTTCATGCTGTAGCTGTCGGGGTCCTTGACCATTTCATCAACCAGCTCGGGCGGCACATAGGTACCAAACAGGTTAGCAAGTTCCCGTTTCGACCGGCTCTCCACAAAGTAGCCGTAACTCATGTTCAGCGCAAACGCGGTGAACGCCATGACCAGCGCGGCGGCAAGCGGCAGCACCAGACCGTAGGCCGAGTAAAACCAGAAATTGAGGCCAACAAGCGTCGCAGTCACACCCACGCTGGTCGCCACCGCTTTGGGAGCGGACAACAACGGCAACGCAAATGCAAGGGTCAGCCCCGACAGAAAAAGAATGACCACTTCAAAGCCAATCGCATAGTCCGGCTTGACAAATACCTTGCCATCGAGAAATCCGGAAATCATGTTCGCATGGATCTCCACACCGGGGTAAGCCTCTCCGACAGGGGTGACCCGCAGATCGAGCAAGCCCGGCGCGGTGGTGCCCAAGAGTAGAATTTTGTCCTTCAATTGACCCGGTGCGACGCGTTTGGCCAGTACATCGGACGCCGAGACGTACCTGAAAGAGCCTCCATTGGGTCCGCCCGGTCCCCGAAATGGCACCAGGGTTGTCACCCGTTGGTCCACAGGAAGCGCCATCGTCTTGTTACCCTGCTTGAGCAAAATGCTCTCCAGGCCCTGATAGTTGCGGGTCAGGAATTTTTCCTGCGGGAAGCCTGGCTCTACGCTTGGCAGCCCCGTCAGCAGGCGAAACATTGCCAGGGACAAAGACTCGTAATACTTGTCTTTGTATTCCGCAATCACGGGGATTGAACGGACGACGCCATCACCTTCCACAATCGGGTTGGTATGACCGGCCAAGGTAGCCACGCCCGCCAGCGGCTCGATATTGGAGCCGTAACCACTGTAGCTGACGAACCGGATGGGTCGTCCGCGCAATGCCTCTTGTTGCATGACCGGGGCAGGCAAGACACCATTGACGAGTCCTCCGCTGTCACTGGTGAAGTAATAACCCAACACCACGGGTTGCTTTTCCAAGGACTTGGCAAAGACCGCGTCGTAGTCCAGCGATCCCTGCAATTGCGCCAGCCTCTCGCCGAAACCTGGCTGGTCGCGCAGCTCGTTCTTGGCAAGTTGAAGCAGGCGCTTGAGCCCCGAACTCTCGTCAGGCTCCGGGAAAAAGACATCAAAACCCAGCAGTGCGGCTTTTTGCTGCCCCAGCAGCTCCTGCACCAGTACTGCCAGCTTGTCGCGCCCCCAAGGCCAGCGACCCACTTCCGCCAGGCTTTTTTCGTCGATATCGACGATGACAATGCGCTCGTCCAGCGTCCGGGGCATGGTGGCACGAAGCCGTGCGTCGTAAAGAATGTCGTCGAGCCGCTGCAAAACATCGATGCGCAACGCACCGCTGGCATGCAACAAGGCCAGTACCAGCGGAATCAGGGTGACGGCAATGCGAGGCCAGTGCCGGGAGAAAAGTCGCATAAGGCCTCTTGAAGAGCCGCGATTGGAAGTGGTTTTCCGGTCAGCGACTGGAAAACCGCCTGGTCAGCGTTGCACGAACTGCATTTGGGTGCCGGCCAGCTCCAGCACATCGCCATTTTTCAGCGGCACAGGCTCCACACCAATAGGTGCTCCATTCAGTGTGGGCTTGTTGTCGCCCTCCACGTGCGCCACCACAAACCCGTGGGGCCGCTTGGTGATGGCTGCAACCGCCACGCCGGGCTTTCCGATGGTGGTAACGACCTTGACCAGGGCAACCTCACGCCCAGCGGCTGCACCAGACATGACCTTGATGGCCGCATTGGCGCTGCCGGCAACATCACCGGTGGACGCCGCCGCCTGCGGGGCGGCCGGTCCTGCCGGAGCAACAGAGCCTGCCTTGATGATCATGGTTTTTTCAAAACCGGCGCTTGCAACCTCGTTGACATACTTGATCTTGTACTTGCCAATTTCAACCGTATCACCGTTGTTGAGCTGCTGCTTTTTCACGGCTTTGCCATTGAGATAAGTACCGTTGGTGCTGTTCAAATCCTCAACAAAAACCTCGTTGCCCGACATTTGCAGAACGGCATGCTCCCCGCTGACGGCCAGGTTGTCAATGACAATGTCGTTGTAAGGACGGCGCCCCAGGGACGTGCGGTCCTTGGTGAGCTGAACCTCTTTGATCACAACGCCGTCAATAGAGACGATCATTTTCGGCATGGCCGACTCCTGTCTGTTTTTAATTTCGCAGTCAATCCGGTTACTTCCCCAGCATTCTGGACAGCAGCCCGCGTTTGACCGAGGCTTCTTTGGCTTGCGTGAGCAATACCGAAATATTATCTCGCCCGCCGCCATCATTGGCCGCCACGACAAGTTGCCGGGCCGTTTGGTCCAGCGACTTCGACCCCGATAGAATAGCCGCAATCGCCCCATCACTGATCATGTCGGACAGGCCATCGGAGCACATCAGGTAAATATCGCCCAGCTCAACGCGGTGTTCGTTGACTTCCAGCAACACAGCGTCCTCCACCCCCAAAGCCCGGGTCACCAGGTTTTTGTTGACCGATGTCAGCGCCTGCTCCGGAGTAATCAATCCCGCATCAATCTGCTCCTGCAGTAGGGAATGGTCCTTGGTGATCTGCTCGAGCTGGCCGTTGCGCCAGCGATAACAGCGCGAATCACCGATGTGGCCCAGCATCAGGCGGGTGTTCTGAAAGACCCCCACCACCAGCGTAGTGCCCATGCCTGAATACTGCGGGTTGGAGTTGGCCGCGTTAAAAATGGAATGGTTGGCGTTTTCGACACAGATCTCCATGGCGCGCCGCACTTCCTTGCCGTTGGCATGCCTACCTGCCTGCGATAGCCAGCGCCCCAACTCGGACTTGATGAAGGCAGTCGCCATGCCACTGGCAATCTCCCCCGCGTTATAGCCGCCCATGCCATCGGCCAGAATGCACAGGTGCGTCGCAGCGTCAAACGTGACGGAATCTTCGTTGTTGTCCCGCATTAAGCCAGGATCGGTCTGGGTGCAAATCTCGTAAATCATCGTATTCTTGTTATGGCTTCAATTTTGTAGCGTCATCGCCTGCCGGAGGATCCAGCGGGGAACGGGCTGCAATTGTTTTTTCAAAAACAGGATTGTCGACGGTTGCAAATGCCACCGTCTTTTCACTGGTTTGGGGTCCCGCCGCCACCGTAGAGGCCGCAGTGGGAACCACCTGGCCGGACAGTTCAGCCATCACGGCCCGCAAATCAGCGGCAAACTTGTCACCGTCCTGGTAACGCGTTTCCGGACCTTTGCCCAAAGACAATGCCACGATGTCCGCAAGGCGCGGCGACAGCTCCTGACGGATGATGCGAATATCTGGCGCGGGTTCATTGGCAATTTTGTACATCAGTTCGGCCATGGAGTCGCCACGGAAAGGCAGCACACCGGCCAGCATCTGGAACAACATCACGCCCAGCGAGTACAGGTCCGAGCGGCCATCGACTCTCTTGCCGGCAATCTGCTCGGGCGACATGAAGCTAGGGGTGCCGAGCACCAGACCGGTTTTGGTTTTGCTCGAGTCGGTGATACGTGCAATGCCGAAGTCGGTCACCTTGACGACGTCACTTTCGGGGTCATACATGATGTTGGCCGGCTTGATGTCGCGGTGCACCACGTTTTGTTTGTGCGCGTAAGCCAGTGCTTCTGCAACGCGCGCCACGATGGACAACACCTTTGCAACGGGCAGCAGCTGTCCGTCTTTCGTGACGTCAACCAGGTCTTTGCCCTTGAGGAACTCCATCGCGATATAGGCAAGGTCGTGCTCCTCACCCGCGTCGAAGATGGTCACGATGTTCTGGTGCTGCAGGCGGCCTGCCGTTTCGGCCTCGCGGAAGAAACGCTCACGGGCATCCGTCAGCTCGTCACCTTCGAACTCCTGGCTCAAAGCCATGGTCTTGATGGCCACCACACGCCCGATTTTGGGGTCTTTGCCCAGATACACGACCCCCATCGCGCCCTTGCCCAGTTCTTTCTCCACCTGGTAACGGCCCAGCATGGGTTTTTCGACCCCGCCGCCGTCAAGCAGCATGGTGCCGCCGGGATGCGCCCCACCGCCGCCCAGAATGACGGTTTCCGACAGGTTTTTCGCGCGGTTCAGCTTGGACTGCAAATCCTTGTGGTTCTTGTTGTAGCTGGCCATGTATTCGTAAACAGCCTGGGCCTTGTTGAACTGCCGTTTGCGCTCGAAATCGAGCGCCAGGTTGTTCATGTTGTCCATCAGCGCATCCGTGAAAGGCACGCGACGGAAGCGGTCGAAAGCCATGTCGAGCTGGCCCTGCCCCTGCAGCGCCAGGCCCATCATGCGGTTGGTTTCGGCCGACTCTTCGTCGGACTTGAGTTTGCCGGCCTCGGTCATGAGGAAGCGTTTCGTTGTCAGCGCCAGGTGCCCAATGACCAGCAGGGCAGCGGGGAAAACCAGCTTGAGCCAGGTCGCTGCCGTTGACAACAAGCTGAATTCGATCACCAGCAATACTACAAACAACAGCAGGGTTACGATGGCAGCCTTGCCAGCCGACAGGCGCGGCAGGCCGGCGATCAGGTAAGCTGCCACGGCCAGCAATAAACCCAAGGTCGCCCAGATACCCCACGCCGGCTGGACGATGAAATGCTCACTCAGCAGGCTGGAGGTGATGTGGGCGATCGTCTCGGCAGGCGAGAGCCCCGGCCCCGCCGGCGTAGGAAACTGCGTGCCCACCCCGGCGGCAGTAGCGCCAATGATGACAATCTTGTCGGTGTATTTTCCCGCCGGGATCTTTCCGGACAACACGTCATAAAACGAATCCACTGCAAATGCAGGCCTGCCGTCCCGGCCCTTGTAGAACTGCGGCAGCATCAGGGCAGACTCATCCGTTCCTATCCGCAGTTTGCCTATCTGCACCGATTCACCTGCGTTGAGCCTGATATCGGTCGAAGCCAGGTTCAGGCTCTTGGCGGCCGCCAGCAAGCTCATGGACGGAACAGCCTGGCCGTAGTAGTTGATCAGCAAAGGCTCCTGGCGCACAGCACCGTCTACGTCGGGCAGCTGATTCAAATGGGCCACGCCTGCTGCACTGCTGCCAATGATCTCTATGGGTTGCTGGCCACGGATGGCCGGCAACGAGAAACCGCCCGACTCTGCCACCGCACTTTTAAGCGCAAAAGCCGGCAGCGGGCTGTCCGGCTTGCCCTGGGGTTCCCCCAGTACAAAAACCGAGGGCACCAGCACATTGCCGGCCTTGGCCATGCTCGCGGCCAGCTTGGCGTCCGTGTCGAGCGCAATCTCTGCCTCGGCGATAACTTTGCCCAGCTGTTCATTGAGGCCACCCTGAGCCACGGTGGGATCGGCCGGGTTGGCCGCATTGGCGATCGGCCCGAGAGCCTCTTTCATTTTCCGGATAAACACCAGTCCACGATCGGTCTGCGGTTCGAAAAAGAAAGCGGTATGCGCAATGGTTTTAACCTTGGCTGCGGCCAGCTGGTCAATCAGCTGGGCATGCACATCGCGCGGCCACGGCCAGCGCCCGATGTTGGCAATACTCTGATCATCGATGGCAATGATGGCGATCCGGTCTGAGGGCTGGCGCGACGTGCTGGTGCTGGCAAAGTCGTAGTAACGGCGCTCCAGCGTGCCGAAAAAATCGGTTGCGCTGTGCAGAATCAGCACGGCCAGCACCACCAGGACGCCCACAAACCAGTCGGCTCGCCAGAACTGTTTGCGCTTGCTTGATGATGTGGCCACGTCCGTCCCGCCTTTGTCCTGGTTCGCCCGGCGCAGGGCAGCCGCACCGGTTTCTTTTTTGCGCACTTGTCACCCAGCGAGCGTTACAAGCCGGTTACAAATCCACTGTCTGTGGACATTAACAGACGCCTTGAACCCGGACAAGGGACTTTTGCACACCGGGTTGTGGATTTGTTGTTATTAGGCGGCCTCACGCAAAGTGGGCCCCAAAAAATGGAGTGAGGCCATCACCAGCCCCTCCCCAAGCCGGCAAGACCGGCAAATCAGGCGTCTGGCGCAGCAGAGTGCTTGCTGCGTTTTTGCAGATAGGTTCCCAGCGCCACGACAAGCACGGCACCCACAATGCCACCAATAGTCACGCTGTGCTCACCAATCACCCCAAACCGGCTGGTAACGGCCGGATCGGTCAGCAGCATCTCGCCGGCCAGAAAGCCGAGCAGCGCCGCGCCAATCGTAATGATGATGGGAAAGCGCTCCATGACCTTGGTCAGCAGGGTGGCGCCGAAGATGATCAGGGGAATACTCACCAACAGGCCCATGACCAGCAGCGGCAGATTACCCTTGGCGGCGGCGGCCACGGCCAGCACGTTGTCCAGGCTCATCACCAGATCGGCTAGCAGGATGGTACGGATCGCCGCAGCCATGCCGTTGATTTCCTTGCCGTGATCCTCGCCATCGTCCTCACCCTTGAGCAGGTCGACACCGATGTAGACCAGCAAAACAGCACCGATCATTTTCAGATAAGGCAAGCTCAGGAGCTGGATCGCAACAATGGTCAGGACGATCCGCATGACAATCGCTGCCGCACTGCCCCAAAAAATGGCCTTGCTGCGTTGAGCCGGCTGCAGCGTTCTGGCTGCCATCGCGATCACCACCGCGTTGTCTCCAGACAAAACGATGTTGGCCAGGAGAATCGAGCCGAACGCGCTCCAGAAAATAGGCGATGAAAAGTCGAGTCCAAAAAACATGGCTTGTCCTGTCTGTTATGAATTAAAAAAAGCGCCGGAAAGCGCTTTTCTTTTTTATTTTTCGGAGTTTAAGGCGTCATGGACTCACCGCGATCGGTAATACTGCTTACGCGCTTGACCGCGGTCAATTTTTCCGAATCGACTCCTGAATCAGCGACTTACAGCAGCGCTTTGAGCAGCTTGGCCATCTCGGACGGATTGCGTGTCACGGTAAACCCGCATTCTTCCATGATGGCCAGCTTGGCGTCCGCCGTGTCAGCGCCGCCAGAAATCAGCGCACCGGCATGGCCCATGCGTTTGCCGGCAGGCGCGGTCACGCCAGCGATGAAGCCGACGATGGGCTTTTTCATGTTCGCCTTGCACCAGATGGCCGCTTCGGCCTCATCCGGTCCGCCAATTTCGCCGATCATGATGACGGCATCGGTGTCGGGGTCATCGTTGAAGGCGCGCATCACGTCGATGTGTTTCAGGCCATTGATCGGGTCGCCGCCGATGCCGACGGCGCTGGACTGGCCCAGGCCAATTTCTGTCAGCTGGGCCACGGCTTCATAAGTCAGCGTGCCGGAGCGGCTGACCACGCCGATACGGCCCTTGCGGTGGATGTGGCCGGGCATGATGCCGATTTTGATTTCTTCGGGCGTGATCAGGCCGGGGCAGTTGGGGCCCAGCAGCAGGGTTTTCTTGCCACCGGCCGCTTCCTTGGCTTTCATGCGGTTGCGCACTTCCAGCATGTCGCGCACCGGGATGCCTTCGGTGATGCAGATGGCCAGGTCGAGGTTGGCTTCCACGGCTTCCCAGATCGCCGCGGCGGCGCCGGCTGGCGGCACGTAAATCACCGACACCGTGGCGCCGGTCGCCTTGGCGGCCTCGGTCACGTTGGCAAAAATCGGAATGCCTTCGAAGTCTTCGCCGGCTTTCTTGGGGTTCACGCCGGCAACAAAGCATTCTTTGCCATTGGCGTAGTCGCGGCACATGCGGGTGTGAAACTGGCCGGTCTTGCCGGTAATACCCTGCGTGATGACTTTGGTGTTTTTGTTGATGTAGATGGACATGTTCTTGGCTCCGGGCTTATTTGACAGCGGCGACGATTTTTGTCGCGGCTTCGGCCATGGTGTCTGCGGCAATGATGGGCAGGCCAGAGTCGGCCAGCATTTTCTTGCCCAGGTCTTCGTTGGTACCCTTCATGCGCACGACCAGCGGAACCGAGAGGTTCACGACCTTGCAGGCGGTGATCACACCGTCGGCAATCGTGTCGCATTTCATGATGCCGCCGAAAATGTTGACCAGGATGCCCTTGACATCGGGGTTTTTCAGCATGATCTTGAAGGCTTCGGTCACTTTTTCGGCCGTGGCGCCACCACCGACGTCCAGGAAGTTGGCCGGCTCGCCGCCGAACAGCTTGATGGTGTCCATGGTCGCCATGGCCAGACCGGCGCCGTTGACCAGGCAGCCGATGTTGCCGTCCAGGGAGATGTAGGCGAGGTCGAACTTGGACGCTTCGACTTCGGCCGGGTCTTCTTCGTCCAGATCGCGCAGGGCCACGATTTCCGGGTGGCGGAACAGCGCGTTCGGGTCAAAGTTGAACTTGGCGTCCAGCGCGATGAGCTTGTTCTTGCTGTCGCGGTTCAGGGGATTGATTTCCACCAGCGATGCGTCGGTGTCCATGTAGCACTTGTAGAGCTTCTGGAACACTTCCACGGCCTGGGCGGTGGACTCCGCCGGCAACCCGATGCCGTTGGCAATCTTCGTGGCCTGCGCGTCGCTCAGTCCGGTGAGCGGGTCGATGAATTCGGTGATGATCTTTTCGGGGGTGGAGTGCGCCACTTCCTCGATGTCCATGCCGCCTTCGCTCGATGCGATGAATGCCACCTTCTGGGTGGCGCGGTCGGTCACGATGGAGACGTAGTATTCCTTCTGGATGTCGGCGCCGTCTTCAATGTAGAGGCGACGAACCTTCTGGCCTTCCGGGCCGGTCTGGTGCGTGATCAGCTGCATGCCGAGAATCTCGCCGGCGAGTTTTTTCACGTCTTCGATGCTGCGCGCCAACTTGACGCCGCCACCCTTGCCACGGCCACCGGCATGGATCTGGGCCTTCACCACCCAGACCGGTCCGCCCAGTTTCTGTGCAGCTTCAACAGCTTCTTGCACGGTAAACGCGGGGATGCCGCGCGGCGTGGGGACACCAAAGTTGCGCAAGATTTCCTTGCCTTGGTACTCGTGAATTTTCATGAAATTACTTCCAGGAGTCGGTAAAAAGGGGCGTTGGCGTCAGCCTGATGTTTGTCTGCAACATCCAGCCAGATTCACCAAAATGTAACGCCTTCGATCACTGCAGGCAGCAGCGCAGAACTGTATCATGTTGCGATGCACAATTATTGTGCGCGGCTGACGCCGCCCTTATAAGCACTTTCCACAGGAAAAAGCCACATGGCCAAGGTTTTTATCGACGGCGAAGCGGGAACCACGGGTCTGCAGATTCGGGAACGCCTGCAAGCCATGTCCGCCATCGAGCTGGTCAGCATTGCGCCCGAGCTGCGCAAGGATGCTGCGGCCAAGCGCGCGCTGATGGGCACAGTCGACCTGGTGGTGCTTTGCCTGCACGACGATGCAGCACGCGAGTCGGTGGCCATGATTGATGACCTCGCACGCGTCAGCGGCAACAAGGGTCCCAAAGTCATTGACGCCTCCACCGCGCACCGCACCGCGCCGGGCTGGGTCTTCGGGTTCCCTGAATTGACCCCCGGCCAGCGCGACGCTGTAGCGGGTGCCGACCGTGTGGCCAACCCCGGCTGTTATTCCACCGGCGCGATTGCCCTGATTCGCCCGCTGGTCGATGCCGGCCTGTTGCCCAAGGACTATCCGCTGGCCATCCCGGCCGTCAGCGGCTACTCAGGCGGTGGCCGCAGCATGATTGAAGACTACGAATCCGGCAAGGCGCCGGCGTACCAGATCTACGGCCTGAACCTCAAGCACAAGCACCTGCCGGAGATCATGCGCTACACCGGGCTGACCCGCCGGCCCGTGTTCACGCCATCGGTTGGCAACTTCAAGCAGGGCATGCTGGTGCAGCTGCCGCTGCACCTGGATTTGCTGCCCGGCCGGCCAACGGCAGCGCAACTGCAGGACGTGCTGGCGCGCCACTATGCGGGCAGCCTCTGGGTCACGGTTGAACCGGTCGGGGATAGTACGGCCATCGACGCCCTGGCGCTGAACGACACCAACAAGATGGAACTGCGGGTTTTCGGCAACGAGGAATTCCGCCATGCCGTGCTGATTGCGCGGCTGGACAATCTGGGCAAAGGCGCCTCCGGCGCTGCCGTGCAAAACCTGGAACTGATGCTGGGTCTGTAAGATGCTACATATTTTGTAGCTGTTGGCGCCCGTGTCTATTGGGCTGAAGGCCGGTTTGGCTTGAAACCTTCAGGGGTGACCGCCGTCAATCGTCTTCGGCCTGCGACACCACGCGGCGAATCGCCTCCGCCCCGAAACCACGCGCCGCCAGAAAGCGCATCTGTTTACCGCGCGCTGCGGCGTCCGCCGCCGGCTCGCCGAACTTGCGGCGCCAGACCTCTCGCGCGCGCTCGACCTCGCTGGCCTTGAGGCCGCTGACAGCCTCGGCCACCGCTTCCGGCGCCAGGCCCTTGCCCTGCAACTCGTGCCGGATGCGCGCGGCACCGAAACGCCCGGCACGCCGATTGATCACCGACTCGACCACCCGCGCCTCGCTGATGAAATCCTTGGCCTGCAGGTCGTCCAGAACCTGAACCAGCTGCTCGGGGGACTCGGCATGTGCGGCCAGCTTGCGCTCCAGCTCGGTGCGCGAATGCTCGCGCGCCGCCAGGTAGCGCAAGGCCCGCCCCTTCAGGGACAGGCCCAAACCCGGAGCGGCTGCAACCTTGCCTGATGGCATACGCTCATCCACAATCAGTCGCTTTTATTTTGATAGCTGCTGGCGCTAGCCACATAAGGGCTGGACGCAGATTTGATGCAAGATCTGGCACGCCAACCTGACCTCATCAGGCCGCAATGACTTTGGGCGCCTTCTCCGGCTTGTCAGCTTTTTCCGCTTTTTCGGCTTTCTCTGCCTTGTCCGGCTTGCCGCCCACGGCCTCCTGGATCAGCGGAATACCCAGCGACTCGCGCACCTTGTTTTCGATTTCCATCGCGAGGTCCGGGTTTTCTTTCAGGAATTCGCGGGAGTTGTCGCGGCCCTGGCCGATTTTTTCGCCGTTGAAGGCATACCAGGCACCGGCTTTCTCGACGATGTGACCGGCCACCCCGAGGTCCAGCACCTCGCCCAGGCGGCTGATGCCCTCGCCGTAGAGGATGTCGAACTCTGCCATCTTGAACGGCGAGGCGACCTTGTTTTTGACCACTTTGACCCGGGTCTCGTTGCCGACCACTTCCTCACCCTTCTTGATCGAGCCGATGCGGCGGATGTCCAGGCGTACCGAGGCGTAGAACTTCAGCGCATTGCCGCCGGTGGTGGTTTCGGGGCTGCCGAACATCACACCGATCTTCATGCGGATCTGGTTGATGAAGATGACCATGCAGTTGGCCTTCTTGATGTGGGCCGTCAGCTTGCGCAGCGCCTGGCTCATCAGGCGGGCCTGCAGGCCGGGCAGCGAGTCGCCCATTTCGCCTTCGAGTTCGGCCTTGGGCGTCAGCGCCGCCACCGAGTCGACCACGATCAGATCGACCGCGCCGGAGCGGGTCAGCGAATCGACGATTTCCAGGGCCTGTTCGCCGGTGTCGGGCTGGCTGATCAGCAGGTCCTGCAGGTTCACGCCGAGTTTTTGCGCGTACTGGATGTCCAGCGCGTGTTCGGCATCCACAAAGGCGCAGGTGCCGCCGAGTTTTTGCATTTCGGCAATCACCTGCAGAGTCAGCGTGGTTTTGCCGGATGACTCCGGGCCGTAAATTTCAACCACACGGCCGCGCGGCAGGCCACCGACGCCCAGCGCAATGTCCAGGCCCAGCGAGCCGGTGGAGACCACCTGGATGTCCTCGATCACCTCGCCGGCGCCCAGTTTCATGATGGTGCCTTTGCCGAACTGCTTTTCGATCTGGGCCAGCGCAGCCTGCAGCGCCTTGGCTTTTTCGGTGTTCAGGGCGGGGTTGGTCTTGTTCGGCATGTCCATGGAAAACTCCTTGATGGTCAGTAAAGGGAAACTTTTTGGTTTCGGGTTCCAGTTCTGCTTTTAATCACAGTACTGGGTGCATGACCAGTACTTTATGAGCGCTATAAAAATAAGTAAACCCTATTTTTAGTCAGTTTGCCTGATCAATTGGGCTATCATCTTCGGCATGAACTCCCCGCCTGTTTCCCTTCCCGGGCGTCCGCCGGCCGACGAGGAAAACTGGCGCCTGACGCATCTCGGCCGCCTGCTCGGCCACGCCCTGCGGCGTTTTGACGAACGCGTGCTGGTGCTGATGGCGCGCAACGTGGACGTGCCGCTGGCCCTGTCCAACCTCGCCGCACGCGGGCAGGTGGGCGCCGCGCACATCCACATCACGCGGCACCTCGCGGTCGGTGGCTCGCGCCTGACCGATCTGGCGCAAAGCGCCGGCATGAGCAAGCAGGCCATGGCCGACCTAGTGGACCAGTGCGAAGCCTGGGGGCTCGTCACGCGCCAGCCCGACCCGCACGACAAACGCGCCCGTACGGTGGTGTTCACCGCCTCCGGCCTGCACTGGCTGCAGGCATTTCGGACGGCAGTCGCGCAAGCCGAAACCGAGTTCCGCCAGGCCGTAGGCACCGACGTGGCGACCGTGGTGGCACTCGGACTGGAGGCGTATGCGGGCTAGAAATAGGGCCCCCACGGTCGTTCGCTC
>NZ_JBAQYR010000117.1:0-247769 GCF_049790275.1 Polaromonas sp. | reverse complement strand
TGGTCGTGGCCAACCGCACCCAGGCCCGCGCCGCCGAGCTGGTGGCGCGCCATGCGAACCACCCTTCGCTGCAGCATTTGCTACAAAAAACAGAGCTGCTTGCGCACGGCCTGCAAGGGCTGGAGGCCGATTTCGATGTAATCATCAACGCCACGGCAAGCAGCCTGAGCGGCGCCGCGCTGGCGCTGGAGCCGCGTTTGCTCAAACCCGGCGCGCTGGCCTACGACATGATGTACGGCGCAGCCGCACAGGATTTCGCCGCCTGGGCGCGCGCCCATGGCGCCGTTCCACGCGATGGTCTCGGCATGCTGGTGGAGCAGGCGGCCGAATCCTTCCTGTTCTGGCGCGGCGTTCGCCCGCCTTCCGCGCAGGTGCTGCAGGAAATGCAGGCACAGCTGAAGGCCGCGGCGTGAAAGCCGTGCTGCGCTGGGTGCTGCTGGTGCTGCTGGCGGGCCTGGCGGTGCAGCTGTATTTTGTCGCCCGCATTGCGCTGATGGCGGTGGTCGATCCGCAGTCCACGGCCTTCCAGCGCTCCGAAGCCTGGCGCCTGGCCACCGAAAAAGGCGAACTCAAATGGCGTCAGCAGTGGGTGCCTTATGCCGAACTGTCCATCAACCTCAAACGCGCGGTCATCGCGTCCGAAGACGCCACCTTTGTCGAACACGAAGGGGTGGATCTGGAAGCGCTGGAAAAAGCCTGGGAGAAAAACACCCGGGCTGAACAGCGCGCCGAGCAGATGGCGGGCAAGCTGTCCAGCCGCGTTGCGCCGACAGGCACCCGGCCTGCAGCCCGGCCACCCAAAATTGTGGGCGGCTCCACCATCACGCAGCAGCTGGCAAAAAACCTGTTCCTCTCCGGTGAACGCACCCTGATGCGCAAGGGCCAGGAACTGGTGCTGACCCTGCTGCTCGAAGCCCTGCTCAGCAAGCAGCGCATCCTGGAGATCTACCTCAACAACGTCGAATGGGGCGAAGGCGTGTTCGGCGCCGAGGCCGCGGCCCAGCACTACTTCCGCAAACCGGCAGCCAAACTCAGCGCCTATGAAGCGGCGCGCCTGGCCGTCATGCTGCCGCGCCCCCGATACTTCGAGACACGGCCCGGCTCGGGCTACCTCGCGTCGCGTGCATCCACCATCGCGGCACGCATGGGCGGCGTGGAGGTGCCATGATGACGGGCCAAGGAGCAACGATCGCACTCCCAGACCAGCAGGGGCCGCGGAACCGGCTTCGCCGGGCCGCAGGCGCAGCGGCCCCCTCGGGGGGCAGCGCAGTACGCGAAGCGACAAGCGTGGGGGCCTTTAAATGCTAGCGAAGCTGATGAGCCTGTTTTTGCTGGGCCTGATCCGTGCGCTGACCGGTGCCCAGGCTCGCTGGCAGGGCTGCCCGCCCAAGGCCGAACAACGCATTTATTTCGCGAACCACCAGAGCCATGCCGACCTGGTGCTGATCTGGGCCGCCCTGCCCAGCGAGCTGCGCAGCATCACGCGCCCGATTGCCGCGAAAGACTACTGGACCAAAACGCCTTTCAAGCAGTGGATCACCACCTCGGTGTTCAACGCGATCTATGTGGACCGCACCAAGACCACCGACCAGGACCCGCTGGAGCCGCTGATCGACGCGCTGGAAAGCGGCGACTCCATTATCCTGTTCCCCGAAGGCACACGCGGCAACCAGGAAGAGCCGCAGGCCTTCAAATCGGGGCTTTACAACCTGGCGCTGAAATTTCCGCAAGTCGTGCTGGTGCCCGCCTGGATCAACAACGTGCAACGTGTCATGCCCAAGGGTGAAGTGGTGCCCGTGCCCATCCTGTGCTCGGTCACCTTCGGCGCACCGATCACGCTCGAGCCGGGTGAAGACCGCAGCGGCTTCCTGGTTCGGGCGCGCCAGGCCGTCATCGCGCTCAAGGACTCCTGATGAGCAGCTTCTTGCGCAACCTCAGCCCGTCGCACCAGGTCGGCCTGCTTTTCGTTATTGTCTTTGGCCTGCTGACCGCCGCCACGGTGGCAGCGGTGGTCATGTCACTGCGCGATGACGGTGAAAACGAAATCCGCACCCAGGACATCCGGGAACTGGGCAGCCTGCTCAACACCTCGTGGGTCATGTGCACCGTGTTCTGGGTCGGTTGGGCGCTGGGAGAAACGGTAGCCACGCTGCTGTTTGCGATCGTGGCGTTTTTTGCCCTGCGCGAATTCATCACCCTCTCACCGACGCGGCACGGCGACCACCGCAGCCTGGTGCTGGCGTTTTTTGTGGTGCTGCCGGCGCAGTTCTGGCTGGTCATGACCGAGCACTTTGACCTGGTGACGGTGTTCATTCCGGTGTACGTGTTCCTTGCCATCCCGGTGGTCAGTGCACTGGCCAATGACCCGCAACGCTTCCTGGAGCGCAATGCCAAGCTGCAGTGGGGCATCATGGTCTGTGTCTACGGCATCAGCCATGTGCCGGCCCTGCTGTTGCTGGATTTCCCCGGCTACGGGGGCAAAAACGCCTTTCTCGTGTTCTTCCTGGTGTTTGTGGTGCAGACCGGCATGCTGGTGCAGCACCTGGCCGCGCGTAAATGGCCGCGGCCGCCCACCGCCCCCCAGGTCAGCCAGAGTTTTCACTGGAGCAGTTGGCTGATCGGACTGGCGGTCGGGGGGTTTGTCGGCGGGTTGATGTCCGGCCTGACACCGTTCAAGCCGGGCCAGGCTGTGGCCATGGCGCTGATCGCCTGCGTCGCCGGCTCGCTGGGCCACCTGGTCATGAAAGCCCTCAAGCGCGACCGCGGCATCACCAACTGGGGCAGCGAAGGCAAGTCGGTCACCGGCGCCAGCGGTCTGCTGGACCGTGTGGATGCCCTGTGTTTTGCCGCGCCGGTGTTTTTTCATTCGGTTCGGTGGTATTTCGGGCTCTAGACCAATAAATACCGGCGCCGACAGCTACAAAATGAATAGCAGATGAGAATTCTTGGTATCGACCCCGGCCTGCAAATCACCGGCTTCGGCGTGATCGACGTTGACGGCCCGGTGCTGACTTATGTGGCGAGCGGCACCATCAAGACCACGCACCTGGACAGCAGCAACCTGCCCGCGCGCCTGAAGGTGCTGTTTGACGGCATCTGCGAAGTCACGGCCCGCTACACACCCGACAGCTCTGTCTGCGAAATTGTCTTTGTCAACGTCAACCCGCAAGCCACGCTGATGCTGGGCCAGGCGCGTGGCGCCTGCTTGACGGCGCTGGTGAGCTGCAACATCGAGGTGGCCGAATACACGGCGCTGCAAATGAAAAAGGCGGTGGCCGGTTACGGCAAAGCCGGCAAACCAGAGGTGCAGGAGATGGTCAAGCGTCTGCTGAAGTTACCGGTACTGCCCGGCAAGGATGCTGCCGACGCACTGGGCCTGGCGATCACTCATGCCCATGCGGGCAGCTCTGCAGCCATCCTGGCGCGCGCCAGGGCGCGGCAAGACAAGTTGACGGCACCCGTCAAGGGCGGCCGACCTCCCTGAGGTTCAGGCCAGCCGCTCGAGAATCAGCACCGCGAAAAAGCCGAAGGCTGCAATCAGTGTCCATTTGAGAATCACCAAGCCTGCTCGCTTGAAGCGCAC
Organism: Polaromonas sp.; assembly: GCF_049790275.1. GTDB lineage: Bacteria > Pseudomonadota > Gammaproteobacteria > Burkholderiales > Burkholderiaceae_C > Polaromonas. Next base: position 244,186 of record NZ_JBAQYR010000117.1, on the reverse strand, counting down.
CTGGCCGGTGCCGGCGTAAAAGATGAACGCCACCACAGCGCTCAAAAGCAAAAGAAGAATGGCCCAACGAAACAGCAGCATGGCTTGTGCGGCCCGGCCTACCAGGCCCGCGCCAGGGTTGCAAACCCCTGCGGCGCACTTTTCTCGTCGTCGAAAGTGACGACCTCGTACGCGTCCGGTTGCGAAAGCAGTTCACGCAGCAGCTTGTTGTTCAGCGCATGGCCGGAGCGGAAGGCGCTGTAGGCGGCCAGCAGCGGTTTGCCGAGCACATACAGATCGCCCATGGCATCCAGCATCTTGTGTTTGACGAACTCGTCGTCGTAACGCAGGCCATCGGTGTTGAGCACTCGGTAGTCGTCCATCACCACCGCGTTGTCCAGGCCGCCGCCCAGGCTCAGGCCGTTGGCGCGCATCATCTCCACGTCCTTGGTGAAGCCAAAGGTACGAGCCCGCGCGATGTCGCGTACATAGCTGCCCGAGCCCAGGTCGAACGCCACGCGCTGGCCGGTGGAATTGACCACCCGGTGCGCGAAGTCAATCTCGAAGCTGAGTTTGTACCCGTGGTAAGGCTCCAGCCGCGCCCACTTGAGGTTGTCGCCCTGCCCTTCTCGCACCTCGACCGGCTTGAGCACACGTATGAAACGCTTGGGTGCCGCCTGCAGTTCAATGCCTGCGGATTGCAGCAGAAAAACAAAGGCGGAAGCCGATCCGTCAAGAATGGGCACCTCTTCCGCCGTGATGTCCACATACAGGTTGTCGATGCCCAGGCCGGCACAGGCCGACATCAGGTGTTCGACCGTGTGTACCTTGGCGCTGCCGCTGGAAATCGTTGAAGCCAGCCGCGTGTCGGTCACCGCCTGCGCGGAAATGGGAATGTCCACCGGCTGCGGCAAATCCACACGGCGGAAAACGATGCCCGTGTCCGGCGCCGCCGGCCGCAAGGTCAGCTCGACACGCTGCCCGCTGTGCAGGCCCACGCCGACCGCCTTGGTCAGGGACTTGAGGGTTCGTTGCTGGAGCATGGAAATGATTTTAGGTGTTAAGGCCGGCGGGTGCAGTTGAATCGCTGGATGGCTCTCATAGGCAAACTGCTACAGGTTTTGCCTGAAAAATCCTGTCCAGTGCGGCACCGCAACGAAGCGGTCCTTCCAGTAGCCCGAGTGATAGACCTTGCTCACACATTTGGCCAGCATGCCGTTGATGTTGGTTTCACCAGGCATTTTCATGCCGCTGTTGAGTTCGGTCACGCCGCTGTCGTCCACCAGGATGTCGCATTTCGCATAGTGCGGCCCGAACACATTGCGCTGGCGCTTGTAGGGCGCGTCGAAACTGTGACCCTCACCGGGGATCACGATGATCTTCGCGTTGCCACCGCGCTCGTTCATCCAGGGCACGTAACGCTCGCAATACTTGCTCGGCGTTTCGTCATCGACCTCGCCGGTGATGAAAAGAAAAGGCGTGGGGAAGTAGGCATCGCGGGTGGCATGGCGGAAGCCGCAGAAACCGTACAAGCCCACCACCGCATCCAGCGGCCTGGCGCGGAAGTCGCTGCCGTAGATGCGCCGGATGTTGCGCTCGATCAGCACATGCGCCCATTTTTGCTGCAGCACGATGGCCGCCGACGAGCCCTGAGACTCGCCGATGCTGCCCACTCTTTCATACCCTTTGCTGCGCAACCAGTCCGCAGCGGTCAGGCTGTCCGAGACCATGTTCAGCTCGTTGCCACCCCGGGCCGAAGCCGCCAGGTAGTCGTCGTGCGTCACGCCGATGCCGCGCGGCTTCCAGTGGTCAATCACTAGCGCCGCAAAACCTTCCCTCTGCAGGCTGTCCACATAGTCGAACATGCGGCTGTCAACGCCTTGCGATCCGTGTGAAATCAGCACCACCTTCTTCGCGCCGGGCGTCGCAAACAACAGGCCCTGGCCGGCCAGGCGGTTGCAGACCCCACCGGCGCACAACATGCTGGGCCAGCTCACTTTTTCAGCCTGTTCCGGCCGGGCGGTCTGGGCACCTGCCTGCCCGCTGCAAAAAGCCGCCAGCAGAAACACACAAGACAGGGATATTTTCATCACGTCTCCCGGCAAGCACGGGTTCTGCCACGCATAAAAAAGGGTGGGCTCCCGTGAAGCCCACCCTGCTTTTTACCCCATGAAGGCCTCAGTCGGCCTGTTTGCGCAGGAAGGCCGGAATCTCGAAGTCATCCATACCCCCCGAGGCCAACGCATCGACCTTGGCCGCGGCCTGAGTGCGGTTGGTACGCCAGACGCTGGGCACGGCCATGTTGCCGTAGTCGGTCTGTGCCGAACCCAGGCTGCTGCCGCCCGGGTGGGCGCTGTTGACGGACCCACCGCTGACCGCCATGTTGAGCACCGGCATGTTGTCGGTACCGGTGCGCAGCACCTGCAGCGGCGGCGCCTGGCGGCGCATGCCCTGGCGGCTCAGGCCGGTGGCCACCACCGTGACGCGGATGTCTTCGCCCAGTTCATCGTCATACGCCGTGCCGTAGATCACATGCGCGTCGGGCGATGCGTAGGCGCGAATGGTATTCATCGCCAGCTTGGACTCGTTGAGCTTGAGCGAGCCCTTGGCGGCGCTGATCAGAACCAGCACCCCCTTGGCGCCCGAGAGATCAATGCCTTCGAGGAGCGGGCAGGCCACCGCCTGCTCGGCCGCAATGCGTGCACGGTCCGGGCCATTGGCACGGGCGGTACCCATCATGGCCTTGCCCGGCTCACCCATCACGGTGCGCACGTCTTCGAAGTCGACGTTCACATGGCCGGGGACATTGATGATCTCGGCGATGCCGCCAACGGCGTTTTTCAGCACGTCGTTGGCATGGGCAAAGGCTTCGTCCTGCGTCACGTCGTCGCCCAGCACCTCGAGCAGCTTCTCGTTGAGCACCACGATCAGCGAATCGACATTGGCTTCCAGCTCGGCCAGGCCAAGGTCGGCGTTCGTCATGCGGCGTCCGCCCTCGAACTCGAAAGGCTTGGTCACCACACCGACGGTGAGGATGCCCATCTCCTTGGCGATGCGCGCAATCACCGGCGCCGCGCCAGTGCCGGTGCCGCCGCCCATGCCGGCGGTGATGAACAGCATGTGTGCGCCATCGATGGCCGCGCGAATGTCGTCCACCGCCATCTCGGCGGCCTCGCGGCCTTTCTCGGGTTTGCTGCCTGCACCCAGGCCGCTGCCGCCCAGCTGGATCTGCTTGTGCGCGCTGCCGCGGCCGAGCGCCTGCGCGTCGGTGTTGGCGCAGATGAACTCCACGCCCTGGACATTGCGTTCAATCATGTGCTCGACCGCGTTACCGCCGCCGCCGCCCACGCCGATCACCTTGATCTGCGTGCCCTGGTTGAACTCTTCGATTTCAATCATTTCGATGCTCATGTGAGCCTCCTATCCGTGTGTTGCAGTTGCCAAAAGTTTTTATTGATTTCTTGCTGATGGAAAAACTCATGCAGGGGGATCGGCTCCCCCCGAGTGTTTGCACCGCGGACTCCGCCAGGTAAAAACAGGAAAATTTTTCATCAGAAGTTCCCCACAAGCCAGTCCTTGACCTTGCCAAAAGCGTTGTGCACGCTGCCTGCCTTTTGCGCGACGCGGTGGCCGCGCATGCGCGCCAACCGGGCTTCCTCGAGCAAACCCATGACGGTGGCTGCACGCGGCTGGGCCACCATGTCCGAGAGGGCGCTGGAATAGCGCGGGATGCCGCGCCGCACCGGCTTGAGAAAAATGTCTTCGCCAAGCTCGACCATGCCCGGCATCACCGCGCTGCCGCCGGTGATCACGATGCCGGAGGACAATACTTCTTCGTAACCCGACTCGCGGATGACCTGCTGCACCAGCGAGAAAATTTCCTCGATGCGCGGCTCGATCACACCGGCCAGGGCCTGCCTGGACAACATGCGCGGGCCGCGGTCGCCCAGCCCGGGCACTTCGACCTGGGTGTCCGGGTCGGCGAGCAGCTGCTTGGCAAAACCGTTCTCGACCTTGATGTCTTCGGCGTCCTTGGTGGGGGTGCGCAGGGCCATCGCGATGTCGCTGGTGATCAGGTCACCCGCAATCGGAATCACGGCCGTGTGCCGGATGGCGCCGCCGGTAAAAATCGCCACGTCGGTGGTGCCGGCGCCGATATCGACCAGCGCCACACCGAGCTCCTGTTCGTCACGGCTGAGCACCGACAGGCTGGAGGCCAGCGGATTGAGCATGAGCTGGTCCACTTCGAGCCCGCAGCGGCGCACGCATTTGATGATGTTTTCTGCCGCACTTTGCGCGCCGGTCACGATGTGCACCTTGGCCTCGAGCCGGATGCCGCTCATGCCGATGGGCTCGCGCACGTCCTGCCCGTCGATGACGAATTCCTGCGGCTCGACCAACAGCAGGCGCTGGTCGGTGGAGATGTTGATGGCCTTGGCGGTCTCGATCACGCGCGCCACATCGGCCTGCGTCACTTCCTTGTCTTTCACCGCCACCATGCCGCTGGAATTGATGCCGCGTATGTGGCTGCCGGTGATGCCGGTGTAGACGCGCGCGATCTTGCAGTCGGCCATCAGTTCGGCTTCCTTGAGCGCCTGCTGGATGCTCTGCACCGTGGCGTCGATGTTGACCACCACGCCGCGCTTGAGCCCGTTGCTGTAGGCGATGCCCAGCCCCGCCAGCTTGAGCTCGCCGCCGGGCAGCACCTCGGCCACCACCGCCATGACCTTGCTGGTCCCGATGTCCAGCCCCACCACGAGATCTTTGTATTCTTTGGCCATATCTTTACCTTGTTGCTTTCCTGTGCTCTTTGTCGCCCAACACCGTGGTGGTGACGCCTCGCAGCTTGAGTGCATAACCGTTGCTGTAACGCAGGTCCGCCGATTCGAGGTTGCGCCCGAACTTGCTGGACACCTGCGTCAGCGTGGCCGCAAAACGCTCTGCGCGGCTGTGTATCTCGTCCTGCGAGCCCAGCCCCAACTCGACAACAATCCCCTCATCGAGCCGTGCCCGCCAGCTGCCGCGCGCCGTCAGCTCCAGCCGCGTCAGCTGCATGTCGATTTTTTCAAACACCGGCGCCAGCCTGCGATAGGCCTGCAGGACCACCGCGGACTGACCCGACGGGCCGTTGAGCAGGGGCAGGTCATCGGCTTCGACGTCGCCCTGGTTGGCCTCGAACACTTCACCGTAGCTGTTGACCAGCCGGGCGTCGCCTTCGTGCCCCCAGAAAGCGATGGCCTGGTGTTCCTGCAGCAGCACCCGGAGCCGGTTCGGGAACTCGCGCTGCACCACCGCGCGGCGCACCCACGGCACGCCTTCGAAGGCGGCCTGTGCCCGCGCCAGATCGACGGTGAAAAAATTACCCGTCAACTTGGGCACGACGTTGGCGCGCAGCGTGACGGCGTTGTTGTGGCTCAGGTCGCCGCCAACCCGGATGGCCGCGAGCCGGAACAGGTTCTGCTGCAGCAACCACGTCACCCCCAGCGTCACCAGCATGCCCGCGAACGCCAGCCCCAGCACCAGCGACGTGGTGTTCATGAGCTTGACATCCAGCGGGACAGGCAGGGCTTGGTTCACGCGGCGCCTCCCGGTGCGGGGTGATGGTCCAGCCCGGCCGTGCGCAGCACTTCCAGGCACAGGTCTTCATAACTGATGCCGGCGGCGCGTGCCGACATCGGCACCAGCGAATGGCCGGTCATGCCAGGCGAGGTGTTGATCTCCAGCAGGTAGGGCTGGCGGGTTTTGCCGTCAATCATCACGTCGAGGCGGCCCCAGCCGCGGCAACCCAGCACGCGGTAGGCCTTGAGCACGAGCGCCTGGATAGCCGCTTCCTCGCCCGCCGGCAAACCGCAGGGCACCAGGTATTGCGTGGTGTCGGTGAAGTACTTGTTCTGGTAGTCGTAGTTGCCCTCGGGCGCAACAATGCGGATCACCGGCAGGGCGCGCGCGTCATCGCCGGTTCCCAGCACCGGGCAGGTCACCTCGTCACCGCTGATGAACTGCTCGCACAACACGTCAGCATCCATCTGCGCCGCCTGTTCGACCGCGTCAACCATGCCGGAATAACCGGCCACCTTGACCACGCCGATGGACGAGCCCTCACGCGCCGGCTTGACGATCAGCGGCAGGCCCAGGTCGTCCGGCACGGCAATCACCTGCCTGCGCTCATAGGCACCGCGGCGCAGCAGTGTGTATTTCGGCGTTGACAGGCCCTCGGCCAGCCAGACGCGTTTGGTCATGACCTTGTCGATGGCAATGCTGGAGGCCATCACGCCGGACCCGGTGTAGGGAATGCCCATCAGCTCGAGCGCGCCCTGTACCGTGCCGTCTTCGCCAAACCGGCCATGCAGCGCAATGAAGCAGCGGTCGAATTTCTCGCGCCTGAGTTCACCGAGATCCCGCTCCGCAGGGTCAAAGGCATGGGCATCGACGCCGCGCGAACGCAGCGCCTCCAGCACCCCGCGGCCGGACATCAGCGAAACCTCGCGTTCCGCAGACTGGCCACCCAGCAACACGGCCACCTTGCCCCATGGGAAGTCTTTCAGGCTCACAGCCCCCGTCCTTCCTGCGCAGTGCGCTCTGATCTTTGTAGCAACTCAACCACCTTGGCGGGCACGCCGCCTATCGTTCCGGCGCCCATGCACATCACCACATCGCCGTCCATGGCGTTGTCGGCAATGGCTTGCGGCATGGCCTCGATGTCATCGACAAACACCGGCTCGACCTTGCCGGCCACGCGCAGCGCACGCGCGAGCGAACGGCCGTCGGCCGCGACGATGGGCGCCTCGCCGGCGGCGTAGACCTCGGACAGCAGCACGCTGTCGGCCTGGCCGATGACCTTGACGAAATCATCGAAACAGTCGCGCGTGCGCGTAAAGCGGTGCGGCTGGAAGGCCAGCACCAGGCGCCGGCCCGGGTAGGCGCCGCGCGCCGCTGCCAGCGTCGCCGCCATCTCGACCGGGTGGTGACCGTAGTCGTCGATCACCGTGAAGCTGCCGCCGGCAGGCGCCGGCACGTCGCCGTAATGCTGGAAGCGCCGGCCCACGCCCCTGAACTCGGCCAGCGCCTTCTGCACAGCCGCGTCGGGAATATTGAGCTCCACCGCCACCGCAATCGCCGACAGGGCGTTGAGCACGTTGTGCTCGCCGGGCAGGTTGAGCACCACCGGCAGGTCGGGCAGGGTCACGCCATTGCGCCTCTGCACGGTGAAAGACATCTGGCTGCCGATCGCCTTCACGTTGATGGCGCGCACCTGCGCTTCTTCGCCAAAACCATAGCTGGTGATCGGGCAGGACACCTGCGGCACGATGTCGCGCACCGCCGCGTCGTCGGTGCACAAAATGGCCGTGCCGTAAAACGGCATGCGGTGCAGGAAATCGACAAAGGCCTTTTTGAGGTTGCCGAAGTCGTGGCCGTAGGTTTCCATGTGGTCGGCATCGATGTTGGTCACCACCGCCATGACCGGCAACAGGTTGAGGAAGGACGCGTCCGACTCATCGGCCTCGACCACGATGTAGTCGCCCGAGCCCAGCTTGGCGTTGGCACCGGCGCTGTTCAGGCGCCCGCCGATCACAAAAGTCGGGTCCAGGCCGCCCTCCGCGAGCACGCTGGCGACCAGGCTGGTCGTGGTGGTCTTGCCATGGGTGCCGGCAATCGCGATGCCCTGCTTCAGGCGCATCAGTTCGGCCAGCATCAGTGCACGCGGTACCACCGGAATCCGTTTTTCGCGGGCTGCCAGCACCTCGGGGTTGTCGGCCTGCACAGCGGTCGAGGTGACCACGGCGTCAACGGTGGCCAGGTTTTTCGCGGCATGGCCGACGAAGGTCCGGATGCCCAGCCCGGCCAGGCGCCGCAGGGTGGTGCTGTCGGACAGGTCGGAGCCGGAAATCACATAACCTAGGTTGTGCAGCACCTCGGCAATGCCCGACATGCCGGCGCCACCCAGGCCAATGAAGTGAATGTGTTTGATCGCGTGTTTCATATCGCCAGCTCCTCGCAGGCGGCCACCACGTCAGCGGTGGCATGGGGTTTTTGCATTTTTTTGGCCTGTAGCGCCCGCTCCATAAGCGCAGGCCGCTCTGTTTTTTGCAGCATTCCAGCAAGGAATTGGGGCGTCAATTCCTGCTGCTGCACCAACCAGCCACCGCCCTGGTCCACAAGAAAAGCGGCGTTGCTGGTCTGGTGGTCGTCCACTGCCGCCGGAAACGGCACAAACAGCGCCGCGGCGCCAACAGCGGCGATCTCGGTCACGGTGCTGGCGCCTGCACGGCAGACCACCAGGTCGGCCTCGGCAAAAGCACGGGCCGTGTCGTTGATGAAAGGGATGAGTTCGGCCTGCACCCCGGCCGCGCGGTAGTTTTCGCGCAGCTCCTCGATTTGCCGGGCGCCGCTCTGGTGCACGACACTGGGCCGCTGGCCCTCGGGGATCAGGGCCAGCGCCTGCGGCACGATGCGGTTCAACGCCTGCGCACCCAGGCTGCCACCGACCACCAGCAATTTCAGGGGCCCGCTGCGGCCGGCAAAGCGGACCGCCGGATCGGGCTGCTGCGTGAAGGCCGGACGCAGGGGGTTGCCGATCCATGTCGCGTTTTTCAGCACATCCGGGAAGGCCGTGAACACCCGGTCGGCCACACTCGCCAGCACCTTGTTGACCAGTCCGGCCACGGAGTTCTGCTCGTGCAGCACCAGCGGTTTTCCCAGCAACACACTCATCATGCCGGCCGGAAAGGCGATGTAGCCGCCCAGACCGACCACCACATCGGGCTGGACGCGGCGCACCACGGCAATACTTTGCCAGAAAGCCTTGAGCAGGCGCAGTGGCAGGAAAGCCAGGGTAACCGGCCCCTTGCCGCGCACACCCGAAAAATCAATGGTCTCAAAGGAGAACCCACGCGGCGGCACAAGCTGGCTTTCCATGCTCGGATGGTCGGGCGAACCCTTGCCGCCCAGCCAATGCACCCGCCAGCCGCGCTCGCGCAGGGCTTCAGCCACGGCCAGGCCGGGAAAGATGTGGCCGCCGGTGCCGCCGGCCATCACGAGCGCGCACCTGGTTGTTGCCCTCGCGCTTGTCGCTTCGCGAGCCTGCGGCGTTGCGCTGCGCATGCCGTCGTGGGTAACGTTCATGAACGCCCCCCCCGCATCAACAATCGGTTTTCGTAGTCAATGCGCAGCACAACCGCCAGCGAAATCAGGTTCATCAGGATCGCCGACCCGCCATAACTCATCAGCGGCAGGGTCAGCCCCTTGGTCGGCAGTGCACCCAGGTTCACACCCATGTTGATGAAAGCCTGGAAGCCCATCCAGATGCCGACGCCCTGGGCCACGAGGCCCGCGAACACGCGGTCCAGCGCAATCGACTGGCGGCCGATGTGCATGATGCGGCGTGTCATCCACATGAAGGCGCCAATCACGCAGAGCACGCCCAGCAGGCCGAACTCCTCGCCGATCACCGCAAGCAGGAAGTCGGTGTGCGCTTCGGGCAGCCAGTGCAGCTTCTCGATGCTGCCGCCCAGGCCGACGCCAAAAACCTCTCCGCGCCCGAAGGCGATCAGCGAATGCGACAGCTGGTAGCCCTTGCCCATCGCGTACTTGTCACTCCACGGGTCCAGGTAGGCAAAAATGCGCTCGCGCCGCCAGTCGCTGAGCATCACCATCAATGCAAAAGCAATCACCACCACGGTGGCGATGACAAAAAACATGCGGGCATTGACACCACCCAGGAAAAGAATACCCATCGCGATCACCGAGATGACCATGAAGGCGCCCATGTCGGGCTCGGCCAGCAGCAACAGACCCACGATGCCGATGGCCACGGCCATGGGCATGACGGCGCGGAAAAAGCGTTCCTTGACTTCCATCTTGCGCACCATGTAGTCGGCGGCGTACAGCAGCACGGCAAACTTCGCGAGTTCCGAGGGCTGAAAATTCATGAAACCCAGCGAGATCCAGCGGCGCGCGCCGTTGACACCCTTGCCGACAAAGGGGATCAGCACCAGCATCAGCAACACCAGCGAGGCCACAAACAGCCAGGGCGCCACTTTTTCCCAGGTCGAGACCGGCACCTGGAAGGTCAGCAGGGCCACGGCAAAAGCCACCCCCAGCGACAGCGCATGGCGCAGCAGGAAGTGGGTATGCGCATAACGCGAAAACTTCGGGTTGTCCGGCATGGCGATGGAGGCCGAATACACCATCACCAGGCCCCAGACCAGCAAGGCCACCGTCACCCAGATCAGCGCCTGGTCCACGCCCGACATGCGCACCGGCGCTGACTCGGAACGTGAACGGCGCTGGCCGCCCAGCCGCACCGGCAGGCCCTCGGGCGTGGTCCCGCCCAGGCTGGAGAACCAGCCGGAAAGCCGGGCCGCCACCGTCATGACACCACCCCCGCATCCTGCGCGAGTGCCTGGACGGCCTCGCAAAACACCCGTGCACGGTGCGGATAGTTGTCGAACATGTCAAAACTCGCACAGGCGGGCGACATCAACACGGCATCGCCGGTTTGCGCCTGCCGCGCCGCCAGCTCGACGGCAGCCGGCATGGAATCGGCATCAAGCACGGTCACGCCTGTGCCTTCCAGCGCTGCGCGTATCAGGGGCGCATCGCGTCCGATCAGGATGACCGCACGCGCATGCTGGCGCACCGGCCCGGCCAGCGGCGAAAAGTCCTGGCCCTTGCCGTCCCCCCCGGCAATCAGCACCAGCTTGCGCTCGGCACCCAGACCGGTGAGGGCAGCCACCGTGGCGCCCACATTGGTGCCCTTGCTGTCGTCGAAATATTCGACGTCACGCACCACCGCGACCGAGGCCATCCGGTGCGGCTCGCCGGTGTATTCACGCAGGCCATGCAGCATGGCCGCCATGTTGCCGCCTGCGGCGCCGGCCAACGCCAGCGCGGCCAGCGCATTGGTGGCGTTGTGGCGCCCGCGAATGCGCAGCGCATCCACCGGCATCAGGCGTTGCACATGCAACACGATTTCTTCATCCTTGCGGCGCTTGATGGTTTCGTCTGCCTCGGCGGCGTGCACCAGCCAGGCCATGCCGTTGACGGTTTCGATGCCAAAGTCACCCGGGCGCTGGGGCATCCCGAACCCGAAACTCACGTATTCGCGCCACTGCGGCTTTTGCAGCTTCGCACGCACCGGGGGAATTTTTTGCTCCCCCACGCTTGCCACTGCGTGTGCTGCGCTGCCCCCAGAGGGGGCTTTCGCGCCTTGGGACGGCCCGGCGGTGCTCAGCAGCATGGCCATCACCGCCGGATCATCGCGATTGAGCACCAGCAGTCCCTTGCTGCCAAAGATGCGCGCCTTGGCAGCCCCATATGCCTCCATGCTGCCGTGCCAGTCCAGGTGGTCCTGCGTCAGGTTCAGCACCGTGGCCGCGGTGGGCTCAAACCCCTGCACGCCGTCGAGCTGGAAGCTGGACAGCTCCAGCACCCAGACCTCGGGCAGCGTGCCTGCATCGAGGTGCGCAGCCAGCGTGCCCAGCAGGCTGGGGCCGATGTTGCCTGCCACCGCCACAGTTTTTCCGGCATGCGCCACCAGGCGGCCGGCGAGCGCCGTTGTTGTCGTCTTGCCGTTCGTTCCGGTGATTGCCAGTATCTTGGGGGCATAGCCGTGTTGGACTTGCAGCTCCTGCATGGCGCGGGCGAACAGGTCCAGTTCCCCGCCAGCCCACAGGCCGATGGACTGCGCCGCCTGCCAGACCGGGGCGACCGCCGCAGGCGACAGGCCCGGGCTCTTGAAGAGGGCGCGGATGTCGCTGCCCTCCACCAGGCCGGACTCGAAGGCACCGGAGCGAAAACTCACCTGAGGCAGCTCCGCCTGCAGCTGTGCCAACTGGGGAGGGGTCTCGCGGGTATCGGCAACGGTCACGCGCGCTCCCTGGCGCACACACCAGCGCGCCATGGCCAGCCCCGAAGCACCCAGGCCCAGGATGAGCACGTGCTGGCCGTGCAATGGGGATACCACCGCATCGTCAGAAGGCTCGGCGACCGCAGGCGCGCTGTCTTCACCGCCACCCTGGACTTCACTGGCCGACGACGGCACTTCAGCTACTGGCTCGGCCGGTACGACCTGTTCAGGCGCACTCACCTCGGCAAACAATTGCGCCACAAAGGCGGCCGCATCGCGCGCGGCCGTCAAGGTTTCAGGCAGGGGCTTTGCACCTGCCTTGCCCGCTCCCTCGGGACGCGCGTGGACCACTTCTTCCACCGGGGATTGCGCCAACGGCTCTGCCGACGGCATAGCTGCCGACAGCTCCCACACAGGGTCAACGGCCGGCGCATGCTCCGGCCTGAGCTCCGCCGGAGGCTGCTCGGGCACATCGCCGGGGTTGAGGGATTCGTTTTCGTTCATCGCAATTTCAAAGTCGACAGGCCAACCAGGCATAGCAGCATGGTGATGATCCAGAAGCGCACAACCACCTGCGTCTCCTTCCAGCCGCTTTTCTCGAAATGATGGTGCAGGGGCGCCATCCTGAACAGTCGCCGCCCTTCGCCAAAACGCAGGCGGCTGTACTTGAAATACATCACCTGCAGCATCACCGACAGGGCTTCGACAACGAAGATGCCGCCCATGATGGCAAGCACGATTTCCTGGCGCACGATGACTGCGATCGTGCCCAGGGCAGCGCCCAGTGCCAGCGCGCCCACATCGCCCATGAAAACTTGTGCAGGGTGGGTGTTGAACCACAAAAAAGCCAACCCGGCACCGGCCATGGCCGAGCAGAAAATCAGCAGTTCGCCCGAACCCGGGATATGCGGGAAAAACAGGTATTTCGAATAAACCGAACTGCCCGTCACATAGGCAAAGACGCCCAGCGCCGAACCCACCATCACGACCGGCATGATGGCCAGGCCGTCCAGGCCGTCGGTCAGGTTCACCGCGTTGCTTGAGCCGACGATCACCAGGTAGGTCAGCAATACAAAACCGAACACACCCAGCGGGTAGCTGATTTCCTTGAAGAAAGGCAGCTGCAGGCCGGCCTTGGGCGGCAGGTTCACGTCAAAGCCCGACTGCACCCAGCTGAAAAACAGCTCCAGCACACGCATGTTGGAGCTTTCGGAAATGCTGAACACCAGGTAAAGCGCGGCAATCAATCCGATCGCGGATTGCCAGAAATATTTCTCCCGCGAGCGCATGCCTTCCGGGTCCTTGTGCACAACCTTGCGCCAGTCATCGGCCCAGCCGATGGCGCCGAACCCCAGCGTGACGATCAGCACAATCCAGACGAAGCGGTTGCTCAGGTCAAACCACAGCAATGTGGAAATGCCGATGGCCAGCAGGATCAGCACGCCGCCCATGGTCGGGGTGCCGCTCTTGCTCAGATGAGTCTGCATGGCGTACTCGCGGATAGGCTGGCCGATCTTGAGGCTGATCAGGCGGCGAATCACAAAAGGACCGGCAAGCAGGCCGATCAGCAACGCTGTCAGGGCGGCCATCACGGCGCGAAAGGTCAAGTACTGGAACACCCTGAAATAGCCGAACTCCGGCGTCAGTGTTTGCAGCCATTGGGCCAGGCTAAGCAGCATCGCGTACCTCCTGCCGAGCCGCCTCAAAGGAGGCACACACCCCCTCGGGGGGCAGTGAACGCATGTGAACGTGGGGGTTCATTTTTTCTCCTCTTTTTCTTGTTGTTCTGCAAGCCCGCTGATGGCCTGGACCATGCGTTCCATCTTCATGAAGCGTGATCCCTTGACCAGCACGCTGATCGTGGCCGGCAAGGCATGGGCAACCGCCGCCTGAAGCGAAGCAAGGTCGTCACCAAAATGCCGGCCGGCACCAAAAGCCTGCGAGGCATGGACGGACTGCGCACCCAGCGTGAACAGCTGCTCGATGCCGCGCTCACGCGCGTGCACACCGACTTCTGCATGGAAGGCCGGACCCTGGTCTCCCACCTCGCCCATGTCACCCAGTACCAGGAGCCGCGGACCGGGCAGTTCAGCCAGCACATCGATGGCAGCGCGTACCGAGTCGGGATTGGCGTTGTAGCTGTCGTCGATCAGCGTGAGCGCATGCCCGCCGACATGGAGTGCCAGTGCCCGCGAGCGGCCCTTGACCGGAACAAAGGCAGACAGGCCAGCCGCGATGGCGCTCAAAGGTGCACCCGCACCCAGCGCGCAGGCTGTGGCTGCCAGTGCATTCTTGACGTTGTGCCGGCCTGCGATCTGCAGCGAAAAGTCCAGCGGACCTTGCGGCGTCTGCGCCTGGACTTGCCACGCACCGCCCAGCCACTGCGCGGAGGCTGTGACGTCGGCCGCCATTGATTCGGCAAAGGTCAACACGGCACGAGCGCCGGCAAGTTCCTTCCAGACCGGTGTGTAGGCCTCATCCGCAGGAAACACAGCCACACCGGAAGCAGGCAGCGCGGCAATGACGGCGCCATTTTCCCGGGCCACCGCTTCCACGGTGGCCATGAACTCCAGGTGTTCGCGCTGCGCATTGTTGACCAGCGCCACGGTCGGTTGGGCCATGGCCGCCAGGCTGGCAATCTCGCCGGGATGGTTCATGCCCAGCTCGACCACACCGGCCTGGTGGCTGGCGCGCAAACGCAGCAGGGTCAGGGGAACGCCGATGTCGTTGTTGAAATTTCCCTCGGTCGCGAAGGCGCCTTCGTGCTTCCATGCACGCAGGATGGACGCAATCATCTGCGTGACCGTGGTCTTGCCGTTGCTGCCGGTCACGGCAATCAGCGGCAAGCTGAACTGCGCGCGCCAGCCGGCAGCGAGCTGGCCCAGGGCCTGCTTCGAATCAGCGACCACCAGGCCCGGGAGTTCCGCCGTCAAGCCACGCTCGGCGAGCGCCGCCACTGCACCCAGGCTTCTCGCCTGGGCCAGAAAATCGTGGGCATCAAAACGCTCGCCCTTGAGTGCCACAAACAGGTCCCCGGGCTGCAGGCTGCGCGTGTCGGTATGAACGCGCTGGAAACGCAGTGCGCCGTCACCGACCAGGTGCGCCGAGGGCAGCCACTGCAGGGACTGTTGCAGACTCATCATGCGAGGCCTCCCTGCGCATGCTGCCGGTTCGCACCCCGACCCAGCGCCGCTTCGGCCTGGGACTTGTCGGAAAACGGCAGCTTGATGCCTGCGGTTTCCTGGTAGGTTTCATGACCTTTCCCCGCAATCAGGATCACATCGCTGGCCTGAGCCTCGCTTACTGCGAGTGCAATGGCCTGCGCGCGGTCGACCTGCACCTGCACTGCATCTCCGTGCCTGAAGCCCGCCAGGATCTGGCCAATGATGGCCTGAGGGTCTTCGCTGCGCGGGTTGTCACTGGTCACCACCACCCGGTCTGCATTTTGCTCAGCCACACTCGCCATCAACGGACGCTTTCCGGCATCACGCTCGCCGCCGCACCCAAAAATACACCAGAGTTTTCCGGCGCGCCCCCCGGCCACTGGCTTGAGCGCACCCAGCACTTTCTCGAGCGCATCGGGCGTATGAGCATAGTCCACCACCACCAGCGGCCGACCGGACAGGGCAATTGTGTCCATGCGCCCGGGTACCGGCGACAGGTGGGCGCAGGCCTCAACCGCGTCCTTCAAGGGCAGGCCGAGCGCGCGCAGGGCCGCCATCACCCCCAGCAGGTTGGAGACGTTGTACTGCCCCACCAATGCTGTCGAGATCCGGTAGCGTTCAACACCCTCCACCACATCAAAGCCCAGAGCCTCCAGGCCATGGTCAATGGACTGTGCCCGAAGGCGCGCGGGGGCCAGGCAGGACACCGTCCAGACATCGAGGCCCGAATCGCGCAACGACAGAGCCAACTCTGCTCCGTGCGTATCGTCGATGTTGATCACCGCAGCCTTCAGGCCTGACCAGTCAAACAGCCGGACCTTGCTTTCCCAATAGGCCCGCATGGTGTGGTGGTAGTCGAGGTGGTCCTGCGTGAAATTGGTAAAGATGGCAACGCGTATGTCGGTGGCATCCAGCCGGTGTTCGGCAATACCGATGGAAGATGCCTCGAGCGCGCAGGCGGCAAAGCCCTCATCGACCCAGCGCTTGAGCTGTTGCTGCAACAGCACCGGATCAGGCGTCGTCAGGCCGTTGAACACCATGGCTCCGGGCTGGCCCATGCCCAGCGTGCCGACCACGCCGCAGCGCCGGCCCAGCTTGCCCAGTGCCTGCGCCAGCCACCAGGCGGTCGACGTCTTGCCGTTGGTGCCGGTCACGGCCAGCACGTCCAGCTTGCGGCTGGGGTACTCGAAATACGCAGCGGCAATGGGTGCTGTTGCCATTTTCAGGCCACTGTAGGCAGCCACCCGCTGGTCGGAAAACCCGTAGACATCCGCACCCTCCTGCTCCACCAGACAGGCCTGCGCGCCCGCGGCCAGAACCCCGGTCACGTATTTGCGCGCGTCGGTGGCAGCACCTGGCCAGGCAATGAAACCATCGCCGGCAACGACTTTGCGGCTGTCGGTCCGCAGCGTGCCGCTCACGTGCTGCTGCAACCAGCGCGCGGCCTGTTCAGGGGTTTGCAGCCGCTCCATCAGAACGACTCCTCCACCGCGTTGGTGACGATCTGGGGCCGGACGGCCATGTCGGGCGGCAGGCCCATCATGCGCAGCGTCTGCTGCACCGTCTCGCTGAAAACCGGTGCCGCGACATCCCCGCCAAAATATTTTCCGTTGCTGGGTTCATCAATCATCACCGCCACGACAATGCGCGGTTTTTCCGTTGGTGCAATGCCCACAAAAAATCCGCGGTACTTCTTGTCCGCGTAACCCTTGCCTTCCTGCTTGTGCGCTGTACCGGTTTTGCCTCCCACCGAATACCCCATGGTCTGCGCCTTCGGTGCGGTGCCGCCCGGTCCGGTGACCAGGTGCAGCATGTGGCGCACGGCGATGGCATTTTTTTCGCTGATCACGCGGACACCGGCGGCGGGTTCGCCGCTTTTGATCATGCTCACCGGCACCAGGTCGCCGTCCCGCGCAAACACGGTGTAGGCATGCGCCAGCTGGAACAGCGAGGTAGACAGGCCATAGCCGTAACTCATGGTGGCCTGTTCAATGGGCCGCCAGGTCTTGTAGGCACGCAGCCGCCCGCTGACGGCGCCAGGAAACGGCACTTGCGGCTTCTGGCCAAACCCGACCTGGGTGTACATCTCCCACATCTCGCGCGGCTGCATCTGCATGGCCATCTTGACCGTGCCGACGTTGCTCGACTTCTGGATGACCTGGTTCACCGTGAGCAGGCCCTGGGGGTGCGCATCCGAGATGCTGGATCCGCCTATGGTCATGCGGCCCGGTGCGGTCTGGATGGTCGTTTCGGGAGTGACCATGCCTTTTTGCAGGGCCAGCGCTGCGATGAAGGGCTTCACGGTCGAGCCGGGTTCAAAGGTATCCGTCAGGGCACGGTTTCGCAGCTGCGCACCGCTCAGGCTCTGCCGCCGCTCCGGCGAAAAGCTGGGGTAGTTGGCCAGCGCCAGCACCTCGCCGGTCACACTGTCAAGCACCACCACACTGCCGGCCTTGGCCTTGTGGGCCAGCACCGCGTCACGCAGCTTCTGGTAGGCGAAGAACTGGATCTTGCTGTCAATGGACAGTTGCAAGTCCTTGCCTTCCACCGGCGGCACCTGCTCGCGCACATCTTCCACCACACGGCCCAGGCGGTCCTTGATCACCCGGCGCGAACCGGCGTGTCCGGCCAGGTCCTGGTTGAACGCCAGTTCCATGCCTTCCTGGCCCCGGTCTTCGACATTGGTAAAGCCCACCACATGGGCGACGGCCTCGCCTTCCGGGTACTGCCTCTTGTACTCCTTGCGCTGGTAAATGCCCTTGATGCCGAGCGCATGGATTTTTTCACCCACCGGCGCATCCACCTGCCGCTTGAGCCAGACAAAGGTCTTGTCTTCGTCGGCCAGTTTTTTCCGCAACTCGGCCAGCGGCATGTCCAGCAGCTTCGCGAGTTCGGCAAGCTGGGCCTTGCTGGCGTCCACGTCTTCCGGGATGGCCCAGATGCTGGGCGCCGGCACGCTCGATGCCAGGATGAGGCCGTTGCGATCCAGAATGCGCCCGCGATTGGCCGGTAGCGCCAGGGTGCGGGCAAATCGCACCTCGCCCTGGCGCTGGAAGAAATCATTGCCAACCACCTGCACAAACGCAGCGCGTCCGGCCAGCCCGGCGAAGGCCAGCGCAATGCCTGCCACGATGAGCTTGCTGCGCCAGACCGGCGTCTTGCTGGCCAGCAGGGGGCTGGAGGTGTAACGGACGCTCCTACTCACGGACGCCTCCTTCCGCAATTGCCGGATTTTTATAGCTCACATACTGCGTGATGGCCGGTGTGGCCGAACGCATCTGCAGCCGCTCCTTGGAGAGTTGTTCGACCCGCAGCGGCGTGGCTTGCGCGCGTTTTTCGACCTGCAGACGCTCCTTGTCGGATTCGAGCTGGCGGCTCAACGCGGCCGATTTTTCGAGCTCGACGTACAGGCGGCGCGACTCGTACTGGGTACGCACCAGGTACAACGCGCTGAACAGCACCGCCAGAAGGAGCACCAGGTTCAGGCGCGTCATGCCGCCGCTCCCGGGTAGCGTTGCGTCGACGCCTGGACGGGCACCTCTGTGCGTTCCGCCACCCGCATGACGGCGCTGCGCGAACGGGGATTAGCCGCCACTTCTTCGGCGCCGGGTTTGACACGCTCCAGTGCCTTGAGCCGCATGGCTTTGGGCGCAGCAAAGGGCGCACGGCGGTCGAACACCTCGCGCGAATGCTCGGCGATGAACTGCTTGACGATGCGGTCTTCCAGCGAATGGAAACTGATCACCACCAGACGTCCTCCAGGTTGCAGCACCTTCAATGAAGCCTCTAGCGCCTGTTGCAGCTCTTCAAGCTCGGCGTTGATGAAAATCCGAAAAGCCTGAAATGTGCGCGTTGCAGGGTCCTTGCCCGGCTCGCGGGTTTTGACCGCGCCAGCCACGACTTCGGCCAGTTCAGCGGTGGTTCCAATAGGGCCCCGCTCCTGTCGGCGACGATCAATCGCCTTTGCAATCTGCCCAGCAAACCGTTCTTCGCCATATTCACGAATGACCTCCGCGATGGTTTCCGTTTCTGCATCGGCCAGCCACTCGGCCACGCTCTGGCCGCGCGTGGTGTCCATGCGCATGTCCAGCGGTCCGTCGCCGCGGAAGGAAAAACCACGCGCCGGGTTGTCGATCTGCGGCGAGCTGATGCCCAGGTCCATCAGGATGCCCGCCGCGCTGCCGGACGACAATTCGCCGAGGTGGCTGAAGCCCTGGTGGTGGATGACAAAACGCGGATCGGCCATGCCCTGTGCTTCGGCAACGGCTTCCGGATCCTTGTCGAAGGCGGTGAGCCGGCCTGAGCCGGACAGACGGGAAAGAATCAGGCGCGAATGGCCGCCGCGCCCAAAGGTCGCGTCGATGTAATGCCCGTCCGGATTGACCTGAAGCGCTGCAACTGCTTCGTTCAACAAGACGGTGCGATGTGTCCATGTGTCTTGCACCGCCGTCTTTCAGAATGAAAAGTCTCTGAAGACATCGGGCATGTCGCCCTTCATCTGCTCCGCCTCCTGGGCCGCATAAGTCGCTGCATCCCACAGTTCGAAATAACTGCCCATGCCAAGCAGCACCGTGTCCCGGCTGATGCCTGCCGCCGCGCGCAGCTCGGGCGAAACCAGGACGCGACCGGTGGCATCCATGTCCACATCCATCGCGTTGCCCAGGAAAATCCGCTTCCACCACTGTGCCTGCATCGGCAGCGAGGCGATGCGTTCCCGGAATTTTTCCCACTCATTGCGCGGGAATATCATGAGGCAGCCGTGTGGGTGTTTGGTGATGGTGAGCTGGCTGGACGCGGTGGCGCTGAGCACGTCACGATGCCGGGTCGGCACGGAGAGCCGACCCTTGGTATCGAGAGCTAGAGAAGACGCGCCTTGGAACACCGTTAAAAACCTTTGGAAAACACTTTTCACCACTAAATTGCACTTTTTCCCACTTTATCAGGAAAGTTTTGCCATGCAAGGGCTTTGCTACAAATTTTTTCAATGAAATCAAGCACTTAGAAACGTATTTCAAAGCAGTGAACATTTAAATATCGTTCTAAATTAAGCACTTAGAACACTTAATGAAAGTGTTATCTCAAGCCGCGCCACTCAAGCACGCGTGTGCAGGCCCGTGATCACCCAAGCGGGGAAGAAAATTCTGGAATTTCTAGGAGCGAGGACAACAACGCGCCTTCATCGTGGAAAAGCGTGTCCGGACCAAGGCGTGGAAGTGCGTGCAGCGTGGCTGGAATTACCCCTGCCGGGAGAGGAAGTCAGGACAACGCTTGCTGGAAAAAACCAGCAAAGCGGACTCAGTCGATGCGTGTGAGCACCCGGGCGTGCTCGGTGATGCCGATCACGTTGAAGAAAGCGGCCACCAGGCGGTTGACATCGGTGAACTGCACGGCACGGTTTTCCGCTTCCCTGGCAGAAACCCAGTTGAGCAGGGTTCCCGCAGCGGAAAAGTCAACGCGAATCAGTTTTGAACATGAGATGACCATGATGTCTGCACCCATGAGCTTGGCTTCGAGCCTGTCAAGCACAGCGATGGCATCGCCTTCAATCTGGCCGGCCAGTTCAACCGCGTACAACTGGCTCATCTGCGAATTGCCGCCCATTTCGGTATCACCGTCCATCGTGGAACTGAGGCTGGAGGTCACCGAATCGCGGTAGACATCGCCGATGATGGCCTGCCCGGCCACAGCAGCGCCCTGCGAGCCCAGGGGCTTGTAGTCGCAGCGGGCGTTATCCCAGGCAGGCGGCGACACCTCATAGGTCACGCAAAAATCGAGGGCCGTCAGCTCAAATTCATCCGGCTGATGGGTCACCCGCAAGGCCTCCATGCGCAGTTGCCACCACCCTTGGGAGGTCTCGCGCACGCCCGAGGGTGTGGCTTCCTGCAGGACCTTCTGCAATTGGGAATCTCCTGCGAAACGCAGCTGTACCGGCTGCGTAGCCCAGCCGCTGAATACCTTGCACAGCGGCTCAACAGCGTTGTCATCAATCGTCTTCAGGTTCTTCCAGTCCAGGCGCCAGGGCATGGGCGAGCGGGCCAATGCCGCACTCAACGCAGCAACCGTCTGTATGCCCAGTGTTGACGGGCAGGTCCAGTCAACCGCTGGCCCATTGCCCGAAGCGGCCGTAGCGGCAGCGGCAGCGGCGGGAGCCGACAGCTGCCGCACCATGTCCGGCAGGGAAAACCATTGCGGCGCCGAGCGGTCAAAGCAACCGACGAACTCGATGGCCAGGTTTTCGAACTTGTCCTGCTGACCGGTGGCGCGGTACAGGTCAAACAGTGCCAGCCAGGTGTCTGCATGTTTGGCCCTGCCGCCCTGGGGACCCAGCGTTTCGCGCAGGCCGGCTTCCGCACCCGCATCGTCGCCATTGGCAAACCGGATGGACGCCTCCTCAAGTTCGGGATCATGTGCCACCTCGGAGGCATCCACTACCGAAAACTTGGACGCCGAAAAACCCGAACCTTCACCGTCCCGGGACAAGGCCGAAATGCCTCCGCTAGCTGCTGCAGCCGGCTTGGGCGGCGGGGCCGGCGGCCTGGCAGCCAGTTCTGGCTGCGGCGGAGCAGGAGCCTTCGCGGGCGCCACCGGAGCGGCTGCCCCGGTCCTGCCGGCTGCAGTCAGCGGAACAGGAGAGGTGGGCGCGTAGCCGGCAGGCAATGCATTGTCCAGCAGGGGCGCGTGGGCGCTGAGGTTGGCAGGGCCGGCTGCCATCGATGTGGAAAAAGACGAAGGATCGGCAGCGCCGGCGGTCGGGCTTCCATGCTTGGTCTTCCACCACTGCATGGACATCTGGGCTTCGATCTCGTCGATTTTCTTCAGCGTGACGGCACGGTCATCCGGCTTGGACGGCATGCTGCTCTGGAAAAATGAGGGCCGGGCACCAGGATCCTGGCCGGTCAAAGCTTCCCGCTTGCGCATTTTCCTCAGCATGTCGAACTCGCGCTTGCGCACAAAATCGTTGCGTCGCTTGCGCTCTATCATCTCCTTGAGCATCTGCTTGCTCAGGGCTTCCTCCCGGTCCGAATCCTTGCTGTCAAGATCAGACCAGTTCGTCGCAGGGTTGCGAACGAACTTCACGACTTTTGACAACAAGCCCGGGGTGGTGTCTTCTTTGGCCATCAGCGAAGGTTCAGGAGGAAGTAGGCAGGAAAAAGATCAGTCACCAAACATTTTCTGCTTGAGTTCGCGGCGCTGCTGCGCCTCCAGCGACAGGTTGGCAGTGGGCCGTGCGATCAGCCGCCCCACCCCGATCGCTTCGCCGGTTTCATCGCAGTATCCATAGTCGCCAGAGTCAATGCGGGCAATGGACTGCTCGATTTTCTTGAGCAGCTTGCGCTCCCGGTCGCGGGTCCGCAGCTCGAGGGCGTGTTCTTCCTCGATGGTCGCCCGGTCGGCGGGGTCCGGCACTACCACGGTGTCTTCCCGCAGATGTTCGGTGGTTTCACCGGCACTGTTATGGATATCCTGCTTGAGCAACGAGAGCTTGTGCCGGAAAAATGCCAGCTGCTTTTCGTTCATGTACTCCGAATCAGGCATAGCCTTGACTTCTTCGTCCGTCAACTCTTCACCCGGCTTGGTTTTCCAGTTGTTGGCGAGCTTGGGGTCTTTTTTGGCCGCCACATGCGGTGGCGGTGCGATCACGCGTTCGGCAATGGTCGAATAGCTGGCTTTGGCTGCGTCGGGGGAATGGGTCGGAATCATGGGCGCGGGCGGCGGCGCGAAAGAAGAGTTCCGCAAGGAAGCGCGGCGTCCCGGCTTCAGGGCCGGCGTCTGCAGCGGTGCAGGCGCCGCTGCAATGCTTGCTGGGCTTGGCGTGGTTTTGGCGGCCGCGCTGGCGGCCGTTTTGGTGATCGTTTTGATAACTTTTTCTTCAGGTTTGGCGGTGGCCTTGCCCTTCACTGACGGCTGGGCCGGCTTGGTGGCAGGTTTGGCGGCCTTGACCGCGGGTTTAGCAGGAGGGGATTTTTTGGCAGGCGGTGCAGGCTTGCCGGCTTTTTTGACCGGTTTGGCCGCTGGCTTGCTTTTTACGGCAGGCGCGGACTTTTTCGCTGCGGGCGGGGCTTTCTTGGCAGGCACGGGTTTGGTCTTGGCACTCACTTTGGCTTTTGTTTTTATCACAGGCTTGGCCGCCACCTTGGCTTTTGCCTTGGAAGCCGGCAGGGTCGGCTTCTTGACAGCAGTTCTGGAAGCTGCAGGCTTGCTGGGCTTGGCCACCACTTTGGACGTGGTTTTGGCTTTACCGGCTACCGCCGTTTTTCCAGCGGCCTTGACCGCCGCCTTGGGCTTTTTCGCTTGAGCTTTCACACTGGGTCTCCTCGTGGAGGCAGCTTCAGGATGGTCCTCATGCTGGCTCCGGGCCGGACTGACTTTTGTCACCCCAACCTTGTCTTTTACCTGATTGTCTGTTTTGTCTGCCGCTGCGCCTGCAGTTTGAAGGCCAGTACTTACCCTGACTTTTTCTGCCTGCCTTTTCTCCGGGGATGACCGGGTAGCGGAGTCGGCGCGCGATTGTAGCGGCTCACCGGCATGCTGTGATGCCCGCAAGCCTGAACGTTGGAGAATGGAGACAATCATGGGGCCCTCCCGCCTTCAAAAGGCAATGTGTGGACAGCCTACCTCAAACCAGACACTGCTCCAGGCCCTGGAGGAAAATATCTTTGGGTAAATCGATGCCGATGAAGACCATCTTGCTGGTTTTCTGCTCATCAGCCCCCCAGGCCGGCCCCAGGTCACTGCCCATCAGCTGGTGCACGCCCTGGAAAATGACTTTGCGCTCGGTGCCCTGCATGTTCAGCACGCCCTTGTAGCGCAGCATGCGCGGGCCGTAGATATTGACGATGGCGCCCAGGAAATCCTCCAGCCTGGCCGGATCAAAAGCGCGATCGGAGCGGAACACAAAACTCTTGACGTCGTCATCGTGATGGTGGTGATGGCCGTGCCCGTCGCCATGGGCATGGGACGGATGGTCGCAATGTTCGCCGTGCTCATGGTCATGGTCATGGTGCTCATGCTCGTCGGCCTTGAGGAAGTCCGGATCGATGTCGAGCTTGGCATTGAGGTTGAAGCCGCGCAGGTCGAACACGTCGGCAATCGCCACTTCGCCGAAATGCACCGCTTTCTGCGGTGCACGCGGATTCATGTGTTTGAGGCGATGCATCAGCGCCTGGACTTCGTCCTCGGCCACCAGGTCGGCCTTGCTGATGAAGATCTGGTCGGCAAAACCGACCTGGCGGCGCGCCTCCTGGCGATCGTTGAGCTGGGTCGCCGCATGTTTGGCATCGACCAGCGTCAGGATGGAGTCCAGCAGGTACTGCTCGGCGATTTCCTCGTCCATGAAGAAGGTCTGCGCCACCGGGCCGGGGTCGGCCAAGCCGGTGGTTTCGATCACCACCCGTTCAAAGTCGAGCAGGCCCTTGCGTTTTTTGACCGCCAGCAGCTGCAGGGTCTCGCGCAGGTCTTCGCGGATGGAGCAGCAGATGCAGCCGTTGTTCATCTGGATGATGTTTTCCTGCGTGTCATTGACGAGGATTTCGTTGTCGATGTTTTCCTCGCCGAACTCGTTTTCAATCACGGCGATCTTCTGGCCGTGCGCTTCGGTCAGGATCCGCTTCAGAAGCGTGGTTTTGCCCGAACCCAGGAAACCGGTCAGGATGGTCACGGGAATCAAACTCATGGTGTGTGCCTAAAACAATACGTGGAAAGCGGGATCGGTGGACCCGTGAAGATGGGGAGTTTAGCGTTCAAGTCAAGGCCCTGTTACCCGGTAGGGGTCCCCCGGAAGGCTTACCGGCCACTTTACAGACGCTGTCAAGCCTTTCGACTTCAACAGCCGCCTTTTGCTACATGATTAATAGCTGCTCACGCCCGACTGGTAAGGGCTGGAACCATTTTTCATTCAACATCCTATTTTTTGAGCAGCACCAGGCCCTTGAGGTATTCCCCTTCGGGAAAACTCACGGTCATCGGGTGGTCGGGCGCTCCGCCCAGGCGTTCCGTGATGAAGGCATCCACACCGGCATCTGTGCCCGCCGATGCAACGATTTTGTGAAACAGGTCGGCGCTGATGCCGCCGGAACAGGAATAGGTGAAGAGCACCCCGCCCGGAGCCAGGATGGACAGCGCAATGCGATTGATGTCCTTGTAAGCGCGCGCCGCACGTTCTGCATGGGCAACAGTGGGCGCAAACTTGGGCGGGTCCAGCACGATGGCATCGAAAGTGCGGCCTTCCTTGTGGAACTTGCGCAGCGACGCATTGACGTCGGCGTCCAGCATGGTGGTGCGGCCGGCATCAAAGCCGTTCAGCGCCACATTGGCTTTGGCTTTTTCAATCGCCGGACCGGACGAGTCGATCGAGGTGACATGGGCCGCGCCGCCAGCCAGCGCCGCCACGGTGAAACCGCCGGTGTAGCAATAACAGTTGAGCACGTTCTGGAACTGCAGGCGGCGCGCATGGTCGGCAAACTTGCGGCGGCTGTCGCGCTGGTCCAGGTAGAAGCCGGTCTTGTGGCCGGTCGCGATGTCCAGGCCCAGCTGCCAGCCGTGTTCGGTGATGACGAGGTCGGTGGCGCCGCCACCGGCCAGCCAGCCGGTCGCTTCCGGCAAACCCTCCAGCGAACGCACGCTGGCGTCCGATCGTTCGTACAGCCGGGTCAGCCCGGTCTCGGCCAGCAGGGCATCGACAATCACGCTTTTCCAGCGTTCGACACCGCAGCTGGAGAACTGTGCCACCAGGGTGTCAGCGTACCGGTCCACCACCAGGCCGGGCAAGCCGTCGGACTCGCCGTGCACCAGGCGCATCCCGTCACTTTGTATGTCAAAACGGCTTCTGGCCTTTATGGCCTGTGCGATGCGCGCTATGAAAAAGGAAGTATCGATGCGCTCGGTCTCGACAAAGCTCCAGACACGGGCACGGATCTTCGAACTCGGGCTGAACGCCGCCCAGCCAAGAAACTGGCCGTCGTGGCCTTCGACCCTAACGGTTTCTCCTGCGTCGGCACCACCGCGGGCAATCGCTCCGTCAAACACCCAGGGGTGACGCCGCAGTAGCGAACGCTCCTTGCCTTCTCTCAAGCGTATTGATTTCATGCCGCTATTGTCGCGGCTGGCAACCCCTGTCGAGCAGCCGGTGGAATTTGCGACAATAAGTTGATGACTTTTAGCTACTTTTCGGCGCGTGTTGCCAGCAACAGGGCAAGGGTTCAATCGCCCGCGCGCATGTTGCGGGCCTTCGGGCTGGCCCTGCTGCTCGGTCTTGCCGGCCTTTCAGCCGGGGCTCGCACGGTGCTGGACCTGGATGCGGAAAAACAGCCCGTCGCCTTGGCGGACTGGGGCGACTACTGGATTGATGAACAACTCAAGCTGGAAGCAGCGCAAGTTGCAAATCAGGGCGGGCTGGCATGGAACAGCACCCCGGAACGCGGCATTTATCCCCTGAAGCCCGGACAAGCCCTGTGGATCCGTTTTACCGTGCCGCCGGCACCCGACTCGGAACGCTGGCTGCTCGAAATACCTTATCCCGCCCTGGACCGGGCGTCGCTGTACAGCCTGGACAGCGCCGGGCAATGGATTGAGCAGCGTGCCGGTGACCTGGCTCCGGTTGACAAATGGCCGGTACCGCACCGCCATCCCCTGCTGGTGGTCAACTTCAACGCAGAAAACCCGACGCACTACCTGTTGCGCATCGAAAACGCCCAGGGATTCAGCGCCCCCATCCGTTTTGTCAGCTCCGGCCATGTGCTGCGCAGCGAGCAGCAGGTGTCCCTGTTCCTGGGTGTTTATTTCGGCTTGGCGCTGCTGGGCTGCGCCGTCGGCCTGGCCGGGGCTTTCTGGCTGCGGGACCGGGCATATCTTTATTACGCGGCGTGCTCCGCGTTGATCGGCCTGACACAGGCGGCCATCACCGGTGTGGGGGGCCTGCATTTATGGCCCGATTCACCGGACTGGACGGACCGCTCGCTGGTTGTGCTGGGAACCTGGATGCTGGTGTCGCTGATGCTGCTCAATGCTGCCATGGTGTCCCTGGTGCAGCGCTCCCGCATGCTCAACGCCCTGGTGTGGACCGCCGCACTGGCCGGCGCGGCACTGTCGGTGGCGCTTGGCGTGACCGACAGCGCGATCCGCATTTCCCTGATCCTGCCTTATCTGCTGCTGGCGCCGCTGCTGATGCTGCTGGTCAACCTCTGGGCCTGGCGCCGCGGCGACCGCTTTGGCGGCTGGCTGCTGCTCAGCGCAACCCCGTTTGCCCTGAGCCTGGCGCTGGCGATTGCGCGCTACCTGCAATGGGTGCCCCTGAGTTTTGCCACCGAACAGGGCGTGCTGGCCAGCATGGCTCTGCAGATGCCGGCCATGCTGGCCGTGCTCGTCCTGCGCAGCCAGCAGCGCCGGGAGAACATGCGCCGGATCCAGGGACTGGACCGGGTGGACCCGTCCACCGGCCTGATCAACGAGTCGGTGTTCGCCGAACGCCTGATGCGCATGATCGCGCGCTCGGAACGCTTCAGGCACCAGGGTGCCGTGCTGATGATCGACCTGGTCAACACCGAGCAGATACAGCGTGATTTTGGCCGGCGGGCAGCCGAGGAGCTGCCGCTGCGCCTGGCGGCGCGGCTGCTCTCCACGGCGCGCGAGATCGACAGCGCGGCACGCCTGACCGAACAGCGTTTTGGCATGCTGGTGGAAGGCCCGGTGTCCCCGGAAGAAGCCGCCACCCTGGGGCCGCGCATCGTCGCGCGTTGCCTGATGCCTTACAAAGGGCTGCCGGAGGACTGTGTCGCCCAGGTCCGTGTTGCCTATGCGCTGGTGCCGCGCCAGGGCCCCACCGCCGAGATCGTGTTGGCGCGGCTGGCCCAGCGCCTGACCGGCATACCGCCCGAAAGCAAACGCGCGGTGTTCATGATCCCTGACTACAAGTAGAGCCCCCACGCTTGTCGCTTCGCGTACTGCGCTACCCCCCGAGGGGGCGCTGCGCCTGCGGGCCGGCAGAGCCGGACCCGCGGCCCCTGCTTGAAAAGAGGTGTCTCGCGATCAGCTTAGGGCTTGGTTTTTCCTGCCGGTTTGACGCCAGCCAGGCTGGCGCGCGGATGCGCGGCGTCGTAGACCTTGGCCAGGTGCTGGAAATCAAGGCGCGTGTACACCTGCGTGGTCGTGATATTGGCGTGGCCCAGCAGTTCCTGCACTGCGCGCAGGTCCCCGCTGGATTGCAGCACGTGGCTGGCAAATGAATGCCGCAGCATGTGCGGATGCACCGGCGTGGCCAGGCCGGCCTGCAGGGAGCGCTGCTTCAGGCGCACCCGGATGTGCTGCGGCGTCAAACGCGTGCCGCGCTGGTTGATGAACAGCGCCGCGTCCTCTTTGGCCCAGGCGCTGCGCAGGGCCAGCCAGTCCCGCAGGGCCTCGAGCGCCTTGCCGCCCACCGGCACGCTGCGCCGCTTCGAACCCTTGCCGAGCACATGCGCCTCGGCGGCCTGCAGGTCGATCCAGCCGCGCGCCTGGCTGCCGGCCACAGCGTCCAGCCCGGTCAACTCGCCGATACGCAGGCCGCAGCCGTACAGTAGTTCGGTGATGCAGCGGTCTCTAGCCTCGAGCACCGGACTCGCTGCACCATCACCCGCCGTACCATCGCTGCGCCAGGCGGCCAGTTGCACCGCCTCGTCCACACTCAGGGCCTTGGGCAGGGGCTTGGCGGCTTTGGGCGCGCGCAGGTCCTGCACCGGGTTGCTGGCCACCAGGCCCTCGCGGCCCAGCCAGGTGTAAAAGCCGCGCCAGCCGGAAAGGATGAGCGCAATGCCGCGGCCGCTGCGGCCGCCGCTATGCATCTGGGCCACCCAGCGCCGCATATGGAGGTTCTGCGCCCCCGTCAATGCCACGCCGGTCTGCCGGCAGTTGGCCTGCAGCTTCTGCAAGTCCAGCGCATACAGCTCGACCGTGCGCTGCGCCAGGCGTTTTTCAACGCGCACGTGCTCGAGGTAGCGCTCGACCAGCGGATCGGCCTCGGGCACCGCTGCTGCACCATCGGTACTTGCGGGCAGCTCGGGCTTGGCCATGGCTCAGGTGGGGCTCAGCTCAGGAAGTCGAGGGCCGCAGGCGCGACAGCGCCGCGCCGGCAAGTTCGCCGATGCGTTCAAGGAAATCCGTGCCCATGCCGCTCTGGAAGCGTTCGGGGTCCGGCGAGGCCAGCACCAGCATGCCGAAAGCCTGGGGCGACTTGCCGGGGCGCAGCGGAATCAGCGCCACCGACAGCGCCTGGGCCGGGTCGGGCAGCCAGCTGACCGCTTCAAAGCCGGAATTGACGCCGCAGTACGGCGCGGTCAGCGAGGATGCAAAAGCCTGCGTGTCTTCGCTGACGCCGGTGGAAAAGTTTTCGTCCGAAAAAATGCCGTTCACATGCCAGACCTTGATGGCCGCCTGCGGAATCGAAAACTGCGTCTGGATCTCGCGCACGATGGTGTCCGGCAGGTCACGCGCATGGGCCGTCAGCAACAGGTTGAGCGTGCAGCGCTGCAGCTTGTCGGCAATACCCACGTTCTCCTGGCCGTGACGGATCATCTCGACCACCCGCGACTCCAGCGCCTTGATCTTGTCGCGCAGCATGCCGGCCTGCCGCTCCTGCAGGCTCACCGCGCGGCTGCCGTGGCCGCTGGACAGCTGGACCGTGGCCAGCAACTCCGCGTGGCGCTCGAAAAAGTCCGGCGTGTTGGCCAGGAAGTTGGCAATGTCGTCTTCGGTGATCGGGTTCTGGATGGAGTGTTCGCTTGGATTCATGTTCTTGGTTTTTCCGTTAAGTCGACAAAATCTGCAGATTCAAAGATGGTCGGGGACTTCAATCGAGGCTTCAAACACCGTGGTGGCCGGCCCGGTCATCAGCACCGGGGAAACCGTGGCGTCCAACCCGCCCTGCCACTCGATGGTCAGCGTGCCACCATGGGTCAACACGTCCACGCGTGCATCCAGCAGGCCCAAGCGTATGCCAGCGACCACCGCGGCGCAAGCCCCGCTGCCGCAGGCCAGGGTTTCGCCGGCGCCGCGCTCGTACACGCGCAGGGCGATCCGGCTGCGCGAGACCACCTGCATGAAGCCGGCATTGACACGCCGCGGGAAACGCGCGTGGTTCTCGATCAGAGGGCCGTCCTGCAGCACGGGCGCGGTCTCCACATCGTCCACCAGCTGCACCGCATGCGGGTTGCCCATGGACAAAACCGCTACAAAAACAGGAGCATCTTGCGCCCGCCCCGTAAGGGCTAGAGGCCATTTTTGCCACGAATTCACGGCCTGCGGCGTCAAGCCGGCGGCGTCGAAGGGCACACGCGCCAGATCAAAGATGGGGGCGCCCATGTCCACGGTGACGCGGCCGTCGGGCTGCATGCGCGGCTCAATCACACCGGCCAGGGTTTTGACCTTGACCACGTCCTTGGTCGTCAGGCCCTGCTCGCGCACAAAACGCACAAAGCAGCGCGCCCCATTGCCGCACTGCTCGACCTCGCCGCCATCGGCGTTGTGGATCACGTACTCGAAGTCGATGCCCGGGTCGGTGGCAGGCCGCACCGACAAAATCTGGTCCGCACCCACGCCAAAGTGGCGGTCGGCCAGAAAGCGGTACTGGCCGGGTGCGAGGTTCAGGCGTCCGCGGGTTTCATCGAGCATGACAAAATCGTTGCCCGCACCCTGCATTTTGGTAAATCGGATCAGCATCCCCGCATTATCCGCCGAGGCTGCACCCCACCCGCACTACGGAAAGACACCCATGCGCATCCCTGACTGGACGCCCACCCTCAAACCCCAACCCCAGGACCTGGTCGATGCCATCCTGAAACGCCGCGGCGGCACGCTGATCAACCTGGACAAGGCCCTGCTCTGGAGCGAGCCGCTGGCGCGCGCCTGGAACGTTTACCTTGGCGCGGTACGCACCGGCTTGCCCACCAGCCGCAAGCTGCGTGAACTCGGCATCTGCACCGTGGCGCTGCTCACCGGCGCAGCCTACGAATACAAACACCATGCGCCGGATTTTTTGACGGCCGGCGGTACCCAGGCCGAGCTCGATGCGCTCAACCTGCTGGTGAAAGCCGATGCACGCGCCTCGGCCGCACATCCGGCACTGGGCGAGGTCGAACAGCTGGTCATCCGCTACGCCGCGCAGATGACGCTGGACGTGAAAGTCAGCGACGCGGTGTTCGAGGCCCTGCGCACACATTTCGATACCACCGAACTGGTGGAGCTGACCAGCGCGATTGCCACCTACAACATGGTGGCGCGTTTTCTGGTGGCGCTGGGCGTGTCGCCGGAAGAGCATGACTAGGCATGCAAACAACATATCCCCGTTTTTCTGTTTCCGCCGTCTCCAGACTTGCACCAACACTGCTGACGATTTTTGCGCTGGCGGCAGGCGCCGCCACGCTCTCGGCGAGCGCGCAGACGCCGCCGCCAAACAGCAGCCCGGCGCCGGCCTTGTCCGGTGATGCCGAACGCGACCAGCGTTTTGCCCGCTGGATCTCCGACTTCAGCAACAGCGCACGCGCAGCCGGCATCAGCGAAGCAACGCTCCAGAGCGCCTTCGACAACATCCGCTTCATCCCGCGCGTCGTCGAGCTGGACAGCGCACAGCCCGAGTTCACCCGCGCCGTCTGGGACTACCTCGACAGCGCAGTGTCGGCGCAGCGCATCGTTCGCGGCCAGGACATGCTGTTGCAGGCACGGCCTGCGGTCGATGCCGCCGCCGCGCGCTACGGTGTTCCGGCAGAGACTCTTGCGGCGATCTGGGGCATGGAGAGCAACTACGGCAGCAACACCGGCGACATCCCGACCATCGACGCCCTGGCGACGCTGGCTTTCGAGGGCAGGCGCGAGGCCTGGGCACGCACCCAACTGCTCGCCGCCTTGAAGATCCTGCAGAACCGGGATGTTGAACGCGCGCAACTGGTGGGTTCATGGGCCGGCGCGATGGGCCAGACCCAGTTCCTGCCCACAAATTTTCTGGCCTATGCAGTCGATGCCGACGGCGACGGCCGGCGCGACATCTGGGGCAGCCTGCCCGATGTGATGGCTTCCACCGCCAACTTCCTGGCCAAAGCCGGCTGGCAGGCCGGCCAGCCCTGGGGGCTGGAGGTGCGCTTGCCGCCAGGATTCGATTACGCGCTCGCCGATGCCGAGGTGCGACGGCCTGCTTCGGCCTGGACAGACCTGGGCGTGAAATCCATGGACGGAGCGCCACTGCCCGCCCTGGCCGACAGCGCCATTTTGCTGCCGGCCGGCGCGCGAGGGCCGGCCTTCCTGGTCGGCCCCAACTTCCGCACCGTGCTGCGCTACAACAACTCGACCAGCTATGCGCTCGCCATCGGCCTCCTGGCACAAGGACTGGCCGGAGGCCCCGCAGTGCAAGCAGCCTGGCCGCGTGATCTGCAGCCCCTGTCGCGCAGCCAGTTGCTGGCGCTGCAGACGGCGCTGAATTCACGCGGCTTCGACAGCGGCACGCCCGACGGCACGATGGGACCGGCCACGCGGCGCGGCATACGTCTCTACCAGCGCAGCGTGGGTTTGCCGGCGGATGGTTACCCGACTTTGGAGTTGCTGCAGCGCATGCAATGAGGCGGTGGGTGCCCGATTCACGAGTCAAGGTTTCTCGAATGAAAGACCTGCCCCTCATTGATTGCGAGAGCAAACCCTAAAATATTTACACAGTCTGGATGGAGATGAATCATGAAAATGAAAAGACTTC
The DNA here is from genome assembly GCF_049790275.1 of Polaromonas sp. GTDB lineage: Bacteria > Pseudomonadota > Gammaproteobacteria > Burkholderiales > Burkholderiaceae_C > Polaromonas. The sequence goes on along the minus strand of NZ_JBAQYR010000117.1, from coordinate 211,488 downwards.
GTCTGTCCCGCGGCACCGAGCTGTCGTTCATCACCACAGGGGAGGCGTCCAAGCCCGCCGTGCTGCTGCTGCACGGGACCCCGAACTCGGCGCAAATGTTCCGGGAGGTCGTGCCCGCCCTGGCGCAATCCGCTTATGTCATCGCGCCCGATCTGCCTGGCCACGGTGAGTCCGACGTGCTGCCAGTGGTGTCGTTTGCCGCCATCGGTCAGGCGATCTCCGAACTCCTGGACCGGCTCGACATCGGGCCGCGATTCATTTACCTGCATGATTGGGGAACGCCGGTAGGGCTGCATGTTGCGATGCAGGCGCCCGAGAAGGTCCTGGGCCTCATCATCCAGAACGGTAACGCCCATCGAACGGGGTGGGGACCGGGATGGGCTGCGCAGCTGGACTACTGGGCGCAACCGAACGCGAAAAACGCGGCGGCGGTCACCGCGCATCTGACCCTTGCAGGCACACGCGACACCTACATCTCCGGCGTCCCATCGGACGTGGCCGAACGGATTCCTGCCGAACACTGGCAGGAAGATTGGCGGGTGATGAATCTGCCGGGCCATATGGAGACGCAGCGGGCGCTGATCGCAGACTACAAGAACTACGCCAGCCGCTTCGACGCCATCGCCAAGTACCTCGAGCGCTGGCAGCCCCCTGCTCTGATGGTCTGGGGACGGCACGATATCTACTTCGATCTGGCCGAGGTCTTGTCCTGGATGCGCGCGCTGCCGAGGATGGAAGCCCATGTTCTCGACGCTGGCCACCTGCTGCTTGAGACGCATGCGGCCACAGCCGTAGCTCTCATGCTCGACTTTATCCGGCGTACCCAAAGGCAGGCGAAGGAAAGGGATGGTGAGTGACGCCGCTCAACCAACGCACCCGGCATTCAATCCGCCTTGATCCCATTGTCCTTCACCACCTTCGCCCAGGTGTCGATCTGCTTGTCGCGTTTGAGATCACGACAGTCGGCTGCCCGGCCCGCCTCATTCCAAAGTCATCTTCGAATCCGCCACGATCTTGCCCAGCCGCTGCTTCTCGCTGCGCAGGAACTCCTCGAACTCGGTGCGCGTGCCGCTTCCCGTCTGGTAAGAACCGTTGGCCTCGAATTCGCTGCGCAGCTTGGCATCGGCCAGGAAGCCGGCGTTCCAGGCCTCGGCAATGCGGTCCAGCACCGCTGGCGGCGTACCACGCGGCGCGAAGATGCCGCCCCAGTGCTGCATGCGGATGGTTGTAAAGCCCTGCTCGGCGGTCGTCGCCACATCGGGCAGCGAGGCCAGCCGCTTGTCGTTGGTGATCGCCAGCCCGCGCAGCCTGCCGGAGCGCAAGTAGCCCTGCACGGCTACGGGAGCTTCCGAGGCCAGGTCGATCTGGCCACCGATGATGGCGGTCACGGTTTCCGAGCCGCTTTTGTAATGCACCGCGGTGACGGGCACGCCGAGCGCTGACTTAAGCATTTCGGCCACGAAGTGGCCGGTGCTGCCGGCCCCGGCCGTGCCGAAGGTGATGCCGCCTGGGCGAGTCTTGGCGTAGACCTGCAGGTCCTTCAAGTTCTTGATCGGGCTCGACGGGTTGATGACGATGACCGACGGCGGGTTGTTGGTGCTGGCCACCGGCACCAGGTCGGTCTCGGCGTAGGGCATCTTCGGGCGCAGCAAGGCGCTGGCGATGAAGCCGTTGCCCGCGATCAGCAGCGTGTAGCCATCGGCCGGGCTCTTGGCGACAAAGTCGGAACCGATGATACCGCCCGCGCCGGGCTTGTTGTCAACGATCACGGGCTGCTTGAGCTGCAGCGACATCGCCTGCGCGATCTGGCGCGCGGTGATGTCGCCGGCGCCGCCCGCAGAAAAGGGCAGGACGAGGCGGATCGGCTTGCCGCTGAGCCAAGTGTCTTGCGCGCGGGCAGGCAGGGCGCAGGTGGCCGCAAAGCCCAGAAGGCCGAAGGTGGCGGCACGGCGCCGCGGATCGAATTTGGTCGTCATGTTGTGGTCTCCTGTTTATTGAATTGTGAAGAGCGGTCCTGCCTTAAAGGCTTCGCCGTTGCAGCCAGCGCGCGATCACGGCGCCCACCTCGGTGCTGTTTCGCTCGAGCATCACCATGTGGCCGTTGCCGTGCACGCCTTCCTGCGCCAGGCGGATGTGATCGACGTGCACGCCGGCCTGCTCGAGAAAGCGTGCCGTGCAATGGTCCGATGCCGTTCGGAACGAAGCCTCGGCCGTGAACAGGCCGATGGGCACAAGGGCCAATTGCGGCAGGGTGCGCGGCGTGCCCGCTTGCAGCCAGCAGCGCACCAGCTCCGGCGCGTCAGGCTGCGCCTGCAGCTGGGCCTGCGGTGGTTCTTCTCGCGCGGGAGAGAAGGTCAGGGCGAGCCGCGTGATTCCCCATGGGCGCGACAGCGTCTCGACGTATCTGTACCAAGGCGCTCCCTGTGGCGGTGGCGAAGCGCGGTACGGATAGACAAGATCGCGGAAGCTCGGCCCATTGGGCTCGATCGCGACCAGGGCCTTGACCTGCGCCGGCCGCATATCGGCCAGCTTCCAGCCGAGCGCACCCGACTGCGAGTGCGTGAGCACGATGGCCGGACCAATGCGCTCGAGCAGCGCCAGATTGGCCGCGAGATTCAACTCCTCGTTCTTCGTCGCATCGCGGATGTTGGGCACCTGTTGTGCGGCAAACTGGTCGAAAATGGGCTGGCCTGGTTGGGCTGAGTCGGGCCATTGCGTGTTGAGGCGTGCCGTCGGAAAGGCCGTGTCCGGCGAGCGCGCCAGGAACTGGACCAGGTCAAGCGGCAGTTCCACGTACTCGCCGTACAGCGCCGTCGATGCACCCGAGCGCGCTCTGCCAACCTGGTCAACAACATAGACCGCATACCCGCGCGCGGCAAACTCCTGCGCCCATCCCGTGCGGCCGTCGGGCGTGCCGGTGAAGTTGTTGCCAGTCTGAGCGGTGCCATGGATCATCACGATCGGATAGGGGTGCCGCCTGTGTGCCGGCTCGAAGGATTGCACGTACATCTGGCCCTGGAGCCGTCTTTGCGCGCCTTCTCCAGCGTAGTGGCCGCCCACAAAAAAGTAGCCTGTGGCGACGGCTGGCGCGCCGACTGACGCGCAGCCGCCGACTGCCGCCGCAAGTGCGAGCACCGCGGCAAGGGCGCGCAAGCGACCGGCGATGGGATGGGTGATCATGGAATCTCCTTGGAAAGTTATTCGAAAGCCGCGCCGGCTGGCGGCGCCAGCAGTACCAGCAGTTCACGAACGTCTTCAACCTCTTCAAGCGAACGCACCATCTGCTCGATGGCTTGTTGACGCGGCGCATCGATCAGGCCATCGGTCAGGGTTCGGTACTTGGCGGCGACTTCGTCGCTGCTTTGCGGCGATTCGATGGCGCGCGAAGACTCGCGCTCGACCACGATGCGCTGGCCGTCGGTAAAGGTCACCGCCACCCGTGTCTGGCCCCGTTTCACCGGCCCGCCCAAGTCGAAAGCCGGGTCGTGCCGCACCTCGACCTTTGCCAGCAACGCCCAGATATCGTCGGCGTCGATGCGTGCCGGGGAAAACTGCGCCACCATCGCCGCACCGTCGATGGCCGCCACCGCCAGCGCATAACCGATGTTCATCTGCGCGCCGATTGGCGTCAGCGGCCGCTCGGGCACCCACCAGCCGTGGTGGAAAACCGCGTGCGACACGTCGCATTCGATGCGCGCGATGTCATCGGCGTTCAGCGCGCGCTGGCGGCCAATGTCGAACAGCGCATCGAGCGGCGAATGGATACCACCCATCGCCGCGTAGGGCTTGATGACGATACGCTCGACCTCCCAGCGCTGGCCCAGGCCACTGGTGATCTGCGACGCATCGGGATCGTGGCCTTCGCCGAAAGTCGACAGAAAGCCGCCGTACTCGCGCTCGAACACGCGCTTGATACCGGTGTAGCCGCCCTCGGCCAACACCGCCGCATAGAGGCCGTTGCGCGCCGAAAAGCCGTGGTGCATGCGCTTGCACATCGCTTCGTATTGCGCAGCCATGAGCCCGGCCGACTGCGTTCCCGCCAGGCCGAGCGCATCCTCGAAGCGAGCCGTGTCGAGCCTCATCAGCTTGCCGACCGCTGCAGCAGCGGCATGCGTGCCGAACACCGCGCCCGAATGCCAGCCACGCGACAGCATCTGCGCGCCATGCAGCGCCATGCCGACGCGCGGGCCGACCTCGTAGCCGACCAGCGCGGCTTGCAGGAACTCGCGGCCGCTGACTCTCGCATCGCCTTCGGATGCAGCCCACAGCGCGGGCAGTACAACAGATGCGCTGTGCAGCGGCCCGAGCGGGTGGTAATCGTCGAGCTCGAAGCCCTGGATGAAGGTGCCGTTGAGCAGCGCAGCGCCCGGCGCACTGGTTTTCGCGCCCCAGCCCACGATGGTGCAGTCGCCGCGCCCCTCGAACTTCTGCACGATCTTCGCCGCCGTGCGCGACCACGGAAGCTGGGCGCCGACGATGGCGCAGGCAATGCCGTCGAGCGTCAACACCTTGGCGCGCTCGCTCGCCGAGGCGGGCGCGTCGCCGAGGTCGAAGCCGGCGAGCCAGTCGCAGAGCTGACCGGTCGGGCCAGTTGGGTCGGTCGACTGGCCTGCTTTCAGTGTCGTTGTTTTCATGTCACTCCAGTTGGAGGTTGGCGGATATTGCTGAATCGGGTCTTGGTGAAAAAAACCCGCCGCGCCGTTGCGGTTCAGTCGATCTGGGCACCGCTATCGGCCACCGCCTTGCCCCATTTCTTCACCTCGGTCTGCAAAAAATAGCCGAAATACCCGGGTGACTGCTGCACCAGCTCCGAGCCCGAGGCCCGCATGGATGCCTGGAGCGCAGGATTGGCGGAGGCGCGCCCGATGGCAGCGTTGAGTGCGGCAACGACGTTCGGCGGGGTGCCGGCCGGTGCCAGAAAGCCGACCCAGGAAAGCACGTTGAAACCCTTGACGCCCTGTTCGTCCAGCGTGGCGACGGAAGGCGCCTCCGGATTGCGTTTGAGGCTGGTCACGCCAAGCGCCTTCAGCTTGCCCGACTTGACATGCGGCAGCGCCGACGCTCCGGCGTCGAACATGATGGGCACCTGTCCGGCCATCACATCGTTGAGCGCCACCGGTGAGCCTTTATACGGGATGTGGTTGAGCTTGACGCCGGCCTGCGACTGGAACAATTCCATCGCCAAGTGTGCGGTGATGCCGTTGCCGCCCGAAGCGTAATTGACCGGATGGGGCTGCGACTTCACATAGGCCAGCAGCTCGGTGACATTGTTGGGCGGAAACGCCGGATTGGCCACCAGATACAAGGCTCCGACGCTGACCAGCGACACCGGCACAAAGTCCTTCAGGGTGTTGTAGGGCAATTTTTTGTAGAGTGCCGGGTTGACGGCCATCTGGCCCAGCGTTCCGAGCAGCAGCGTGGTGCCGTCCGGCGCTCCCTTCTTTGCCTCCTGCGCGCCCAGGATGCCGTTCGCGCCGGCGCGGTTATCGACATAGACCGGCTGACCGAGTTCCTTGGTCAGTGCCGCGGCGTAGCTGCGAGCGATGATATCCACCGTCTGACCGGCCGGATAGCCGACCACGATGCGCACCGGTTTGGTGAACAGGCTGCTGGCCGTTTGAGCGGCAGCACCGACAGCAGTGAGGGCGATGGCAATTGCGCATGCGCCAAGCACAATGCGACGTTTCAATGGATAAGTCATTTCTATGTCTCCTGGTTTAAAAAGGGGTGGGAATATCAGACGTCATCGTTCGGCACATAAACGACGCCGGCCATCAGTCGCCGTGCGGTCCTCGTCAGGCCTAGCACCGAGAAGGTCGTTTGCGCCGGGTCAGAGGCCGTCTGCGCGACGACCTTGACTTCCATCACGCCGAGCGGGTGGCCGATACGCAATGTTCCGGTCGCGGCGCGGGCGCCCACCGCCCGGTTTACCAGCGTGCCCGGCACGCGCGATGCGGCGGCGGTACACATCGAACCGGTGCCGGCCATGCTTTCGTGGCACTGGCCGATAAAGACGAGGCGAGCGCACAAGTCCATGCCTGCGGCGTTTTGCGTCGTGCCGTTCATATCGATGAAATCCGCCGGCGGCGCCACCAGCACGGCCAGCGGCAGGCCGGGCAAGTGCACGTCTCGCCAGTCCTTGTACAGGCCGACCTGCTGACCGACTTTGGACTGGATTTCGCTGATCGTCTCGATCAGCCCGGCGTCGGCCGCGATGGTTTGCGGCAGTTCACTGCCTGAAAGATCCAGCGACGCAGCGGCGATGAAGACGCACGGGTTGGCGGTGTCGCAGACCGTCACCTCTATGCGGCGACCGTCTTCGAGCGTGACGGTATCGACCACATTGCCCGTCGACAGCAGCTTGCCGGTCTTGGCGCCGACGGTGCCGGAATAGTCCATCAGAATTTCGGCGCCGGTACCGGGGACACCGGCAATTGCGCAGTCGCCCAGGACACGCGCTTTGCCACCCTGTACCTGAACCCTCGACACCAGAAGCTTGTCGGTGTTGGTGTTGTAGATGCGCACCGTGGTGACCGGCTCGAGCGCGTCCACCAGACCCTCATCGATGGAAAACGGCGCGACCGCTGACGAAATATTTCCGCAGTTACCGTCGTAGCTGACCCGGTCGTGGTCGATATCGACCTGCGCGAAGGTGTAGTCAACATCAGCATCCTGGCGCGCCGAGCGCTGGATGATCGCGACCTTGGAAGTGACCGCTCGCGAGCCGCCCATGCCGTCGATCTGCATCACGTCGGGCGTGCCCATGGCGCGCTTTAGCATACGATCACGCGCCGGCCCAGCCGGAGGCACGTCGGCTTCGTGGAAGAAGAGAGCCTTGCTGGTGCCGCCGCGCATCAGCACGCAGCGCACTGCGATTTGTTCGGGCTGGGATTGGACGGTCATGTGCGTTCCGATTTCAATGCGTTCAGGGCGCGTGATGCGTGTGGCGATGACGCTTGTGATTCATTCAAGCGGATACAGCTTGACCAGCGCGCCCAGACGCTCGCTTTCGGCGCGCACCTGAGCAGCGAACTCGGCCGGTGAATTGACCACTGGCTCCGCGCCGGCGGCGGCAATCGTCTTTTGCACGTTGGCGTCTTTCACCGCGTCGCGCAGCGCAGCGACAATGCCCTGTGTCACAGCGACGGGCGTTCCTTTGGGCGCGAACAGGCCGAACCATGTGACTGACTGGAACTGTGGAAAACCCGCTTCCGCCGTGGTCGGCACGTCGGGCAGCGCGGCAGCGCGCGTCTTGCCCTGAGTGGCCAAAATCTTCAGTGTGCCGGCCCGGTAGTGCGGCAACGCGGCGGTGATGCCGGTAAACGACAGGTTGACGTTGTTGGCTATCAGGTCGGTCACGATGGGGCCAGTGCCGCGGTAGTTGACGACGATGAGGTTGGGAATGCCGGTTTCTGCCGCCAGCTGCCGGCCCAGGATGCGCGCCAGGCTCTCGCCAGTGGCCAGCGAACACGGTTGCACCGACGTCTTGCAGTAGGCAACAAACTCCGCCAGCGTTTTGACCGGCAGTTTGGCGCTGGCGACGATGGCGGCAGGCGATTGCGACACGGCGGTTACCGGCTCCAGCCGCGCCAGTGGGTCGATGCCCTTGAGCCCTGGCGTGTATTTGGTCAAGACAATTCCCGGCACCTGCAGCAGCAAGGTATAGCCGTCGGGTTTGGCGTCCATCACACGCCGCGTGCCGATCAGGCCGTCGGCGCCAGGCAGGTTCTCGACCACCACAGGCTGATCCCACAGCACGCCCAACTGCCTGGACACAGCGCGCGCCGTGGCGTCGGTGCCGCCGCCGGCCGCGTACGGCACCACCAGCGTGACGGCGCGGTCGGGCTTCCAGGGAGCGGATTGCGCCTGCGCTGAAGACGCTATAAAAATAATAGCCATTACCGCATGCAGGACACGCGCGAAAGGCATATTTGATTCATATTTTCGGGTCATTTTGTCTCCAGTGAGCGTGGCGAGATGGCGTTCAGACGACAGTGGGTGTGCCGACCGGCCAGGCCCAAGGCCGGCATTGACGGTCGGCCTGCTGCCAGGCGTTGATAAGCGCATCGTCCTTCAGCGTCAGGTCGATGTCGTCCAGGCCATGGAGCAGGCCCTCGCGGCGCAACGGATCGACGCTGAAAACGGTCTCGGCACCGGCGGCGGTGCGAATCGCCTGGCGCTCCAGGTCAACGCTCAGCGGCTCGCCGTGGGCGCAAGCCGCCGCCAGCGCATCGACCTCGGGCGCGGACAAGCGGATTGGAAGAACGCCGTTCTGAAAGCAATTGCTGAAGAAAATATCACCAAAACTCGGCGCGATCACGCAGCGCAGGCCCAGGCTTTGCAGCGCGGTAACGGCACCTTCGCGCGACGAGCCGCAGCCGAAGTTGTCGCCGGCCAGCAGGATTGGAGCGTTCCGGAAAAGGGGCTGGTTGAACACGCAATCAGGATCCTCGCTGCCGTCGGACCGGAAGCGCAGAGCCTCGAAGGCGTAGGCGCCGAACTGATCTTTCGTCAGGGTGGTGAGGCGCTCGATACGGATAATGATGTCGGTGTCAATGTTTGCGCGCAGCAACGGTGCTGCCGCCCCGCGCAAAGTCGTGAAAGCTTGCATGGTGTCAGACCGCCCTTAAGTGAGTTTGGTTGAATGTGCGGACGTCGGTGATCACACCCGTCAGTGCGGCAACTGCCGCCATCGCCGGGCTGGCCAGGTGAGTGCGCGCGCCAGGACCCTGACGGCCGACGAAGTTGCGGTTCGAGGTGGATATGCAGCGTGCTCCGGGTGGCACCTGCTCGCCGTTGGCAGCCACGCACATGCTGCAGCCGGGCTCACGCCATTCAAAGCCGGCCGCCTCGAACAGGGTTCTCAGCCCCTCGGCTTCAGCGGTGCGTTTGACGATTTCCGAGCCGGGAACCACCCAGGCGGTGACGCCAGGTTTGACCTTGCCGCCTTTGACAATGGCCGCTGCGGCACGCAAGTCGGACAAGCGCGAGTTGGCGCACGACCCGATAAACACCCAGTCAATCGGCGTACCGGCGATCGGTGTGGCGGCGGCCAGGCCCATATAGGCCAGCGCGGCGATTTGCGCCTCACGCTCTCCCGCGTCGGCGGTGGTGGCCGGATCTGGAATCATCGCGTCGATGCGGATGACTTGTTCGGGGCTGGTGCCCCAGGTGATGGTGGGCACAACATCGGCGACATCAAAGATTTCTTCATGTTCGAACGTGGCTGCGGAATCCGTCACCAGCATGCGCCACTGGGAAAGTGCCGCGTCGAAATCTTTACCTTGAGGTGCATGAGGCCGATTCCGCACGTAGTCAAACGTGCGTTGATCGGGCGCAACCAGGCCATAACGCGCGCCTAGTTCCACTGAGAGGTTGCACAACGTGAGGCGGCCTTCAACCTCCATGTTGCTGATTGCGTTGCCCGCGAATTCAATGGCGTAGCCCACGCCCGCAGCGCTGCCCAGTTGCCCGATGATGTGCAGCGCCAAATCTTTTGCTGTCACGCCCGTGCCCAACTCACCCTCGCAGCGGATGCGCATGCGCTTTGGCTTTTGCTGGCGCAGAGTCTGAGTGGCCAGGGCATGGGTGCTCTCCGAGGAGCCAACGCCAAAAGCCAATGCGCCCAATCCCCCGTTGGTGCAGGTGTGGCTGTCGCCGCAGATGACGGTCAGGCCTGGCAGCACGATGCCGAGTTCCGGCCCCATTACATGCACAATGCCCTGGCCCGGCTGGCCGAGGTCGAACATCCGCACACCCATTTTGGCGCTGAGGCTCTTGAGCGCCCCGTGCAGCTTGCCGCCGAGCGCAAAAGTCGTTGCGATGCGCCCAGGCCGGCTCGATACAGCATGATCGGGCGTGGCGAACACCAATTCGGGGTTGTGAAGCGGCAGGCCGCGCGCTACGACCTCGGCCAATGCGGGCGGGCCGGACAGGTCGTGCAGCAGATGCCGGTCAATGTACAGCAGTGCCCAGCCGTCTCCCAGGTCGCGCACGACGTGCGCATCCCACAGCTTGTCGAAAAGAGTTCTGGCAGCCATGGCGCTTACTTGGCTCCCATGGTGGCACCGGCATTGAAACGGGTGCGCAGCGCATCCCATTCGTCCGCGCCGAAGCGGCGGAAGGTTTCGGCCACGCTGCGGTTTGCGACGGGTGCAATTGAGGTGGCCTTAAGTTCGGCCAGCGCGGCATCGCCGGCCTCGATCGCGGCCTTGAGCATCAGGCCGGGCAGTATCGCCAGCTTGTAGCCCATCGCTTCGGCTTCGCGCATATCGAAGACCGGCGTCCGACCGCCTGGCACCACGTTCAGGAGGCAAGGCCCATGCACACGTTTCGGTACTGCCGCGGCCTCCTCGCGCGTTTGGGGGGCTTCGACGAAAGCCATGTCGGCACCGGCCTCCAGGGCGGCGTTGGCGCGCCAGATAGCTTCGTCCAGGCTCATCATGCCGCGCGCGTCGGTGCGCGCAATGATCACGAACTCTTTGGTGCGGCGCCCTTCCACCGCGGCGCGAATCTTGGAGACGAACTCCTCGCGCGAGACCACCAACTTGCCGTCGAGGTGACCGCAGCGTTTGGGCGCGACCTGGTCTTCAATGTGGATAGCCGCAACACCACGTGCTTCGAATTCGCGCACGGTCCGCGTCACGTTGAGCTCATTGCCATAGCCGGTATCCGCGTCGGCGATCAGCGGAATGCCGACCGAGCGCGCCATGACGGCTGCGTTCTCCACCATCTCGCTCATCGTGAGCAGGCCGAAATCCGGAAAGCCGCGCGCTGCCGAGGTGCCGGCACCGGTCATGTAGGCGGCGCTGAAACCGGCCTGCTCGATCAGTCGCGCGCCTATGCCGTCATAGGCGCCGGGGGCGATGACCATGCCCGGGGCGGAGAGCTGCTGTCGCAGCGAGGGGAAAGTGTTCATCGTCTCTTGGTCCAGTGTCTTGAGTTGTACTAATACTATCACAACATAACAACAAGTCAACGAGGTATGCTTGTACCCATGAAAAACACCGCCATGCCGCCCGCGCACACGCCCTTCCAACCCGCCAAGGGCACCTCGTTGCACCGTCAGTTGTTCCTCGTGCTGCGCGATCAGATCACGCAGGGGCTGTTTTCGGGTGGGGCACTGCCCAAGGAAGAAGCGCTGTGCGAGCGCTTCGGCGTCTCGCGCATCACGGTGCGGCGTGCGCTCGCGGACTTGGCGGCGCAGGGAATGGTGGAACGGCGCCACGGCCGCGGCACATTCGTATCGGCCAACCTGCCGCTACCACGCCGGGTGCCCACCTTGACCGTGCTCGATAGCCTGCGCAAGACAGCACAGGAAACCGAGGTGACCGTGCTCGAAGTCGCGCAGTCCGAGCCGCCATCCGAGGTCGCATTCCTGCTGCAGATGGCGCAGGGCGCCAAGGCTGTACACGCACTGCGCCTGCGCAGCCACATCGGCGGGACGCCGGCCATGCTGACGGACGCCTGGGTGCCACTGGACATCGGCAAACGCGTGACCACAGCGGCACTCAAGAAAAAGGCGCTCTACGAGATTTTGATGACCCAGGGCATCCTGTTCGGTCGCGTGGTGCAGGAAATCAGTGCCATCGTGGCCGATCCCGTGCGTGCCGGTCTGCTACGCACCGAGGTCGGCGGTCCGATGTTGCGACTCGTACGGCTGATGCATGACCTGAAAGAGCGTCCGGTCCTGCACCTCACAGCCTACATGCCGGCAGAGCGCAGCCGCATTCTTATGGAAATTCCAGGCGCTACGGTCAATACGCTGAGCGCGGGGCAAATCGTGCACGATCAATAGCCGTTTGCAGCAGGCGTTTCGGTGCGGCGGCGAGCTGTGCCGGTATGTGAGTCCGTGCCTTCTTTTTATTTATTTGCCCCCGGCCTTCAATCCGCCTTGATGCCGTTGTCCTTCACCACCTTGGCCCAGGTGTCGATCTGCTTGTCGATGAAGACGCGGGCCGACTCGGGCGTACCACCAAGGATGTCGATCCCCTGAGCACTCAGCTTCGTGGCGATCTCGGGGTTCTTCAACGCCTTGTTGATCTCCTCGTTCATGCGCTTGATGACCTCGGGCGGCGTTTTGGCCGGCGCGAGAATGGCCCACCATGCCGGAGCGTCGAAGCCGGAAAAGCCGCTTTCAGCCACCGTCGGCACATTGGGCAATTCGGGCGCGCGTTTGCTGGTGGTCACGGCCAGCGGTCGCAGGCGGCCGCTGTCGATGTGGGGCTTGGTCACAAACACCGAGCCGATGGACAGGGGCACGTGGCCTGCCACGGCATCGGTCATCAGCGGGCCGCCGCCCTTGTAGGGCACGTGTTGCCAGTCGATGCCACCACTTTTGGAGAGCAGCGACATCGCCAGGTGGCCCAGGCTGCCGGAGCCTATGCTGCCGTAATTGACATTCTTCTTCGCTTTGGCCGCAGCCACCACGTCGCCAAAAGTCTTGTACTCGGACGCGGAGAAAGTCGCGAGCACCATGGCCGACGTGCCGATCAGCGTGACCGGCGCCAGGTCCTTGCGGGTGTCGAACGACAAGCCGGGAATCAGGCTGGGGTTGACGCCGTGGGTGTCGAACACCACCGCAAACGTGTAGCCGTCGGCCGGCGCCGCAGCGACGGCGGCGGTGCCGATGGAACCCGATGCGCCACCCTTGTTTTCGACAATGATGTTCTGGCCCAGTTGCTGCGACAGGGGTACCGCCAGAATGCGCGCCACCTGGTCCACCGAACCGCCGGGCGGGAAGACAGCGACAAACTTGATCGGCTGCTTCGCCGGCCAGGCCTGTCCTGAGCCCGTCGAAGTGGCCTGTGCCATCGCATTCAAAGACGTGGCGCACAGCGCTGCGGCCGTCATGACCAGAGCGGTTCTGGAAATCCAGTGTTTCATGGTGGAAAGTCCTGCAAATGAAGTGAGCGCCAGTATCGACATGGCGCATGGGAAAACCCATTGCGGTTAACACTTAGCATGCAACCCACGATCGCACTGCCAGCAGCCAGCATCTGTTTCGCGCAAAATCAGCCCCATGGTCCGACCTTCCCAACTCCTGTACCCGCAGCGCCAACCCGCGCCCACCCGTCCCGCCGCCACCGTGCTCCTGCTGCGCGACAGCGCCCAGGGCATCGAAGTGCTGATGACGCGGCGCTCGATGACAGCCAGCTTCGCACCGGGCGCCTACGTGTTCCCCGGTGGCGGCATCGACGCGGCCGATGCGGCGGCGCATGGCCAGTCCACGCGCCGGGCGACGCAAACCGACCTGCACCTGACACAGGCGATCGCCGCCATTCGCGAAAGTTTTGAAGAACTGGGCGTGCTACTGGCCCGTCATGCCGACGGCAGCCACGCCAGCAGCGACTACATTGCCGCGCTGGACCGCAAGGCGCCGTTCGCCGCGCAGTGCCGCGAACGCGGCCTGACGCTGGCTGGCGACCAGGTGTTCGTGCTGGCCCACTGGGTCACCGACCGCGACCTGCCGCGCCGCTTTGACGTGCCCTTCCTGGTGGCACGCATGCCGGGCGGCCAGGAGCCAGTGGCCGACGAAGCCGAGCAGTTCGAACCCGTCTGGGTGCGGCCGGCCGATGCGCTGGCACGGCATGAGGCCGGCGATTTTTTCATCATCTTCCCGACCATACGTACGCTGCAGCGCCTGCAACAGTTCCATACCGTGGATGCTGTGCTGCAGGCCTGCGCTGCCTCCGAACAGCCACTGTGGACCTCCTGCCCGCGCGCCGGTTTGCTGGCTGGCGCCGAAGCGCGCTACATGGAACACGAAGCCCCCTATGGCGAGCTGGCGCTGACCAGCCCCGACGGGCAGATGGTGCATGCGCTGGACTGGCAAAGCGCGCAGCCGGTGGCCCTGCTCAAAAACCTGATGCGCCTGACCGCACCCAACCCCGGCGTGATGACCGGCCCCGGCACCAACAGCTACCTGGTTGGCGACCCGGCCACCGGCTACATCGCGATTGACCCCGGCCCGGCCGACACCGATCACCTGCAACGCTTGTGGCGCGCGGCAGGCGGCAACATCCGCATGATTGTGTGCACCCACTCACACGCAGACCATTCGCCCGGTGCCAAGCCGCTGCAGGCGATGTGCAGCAACTCGCCGCCCATCCTGGGCCTGTCGTCAGCGCCGACAGCGCGGGCGGCCAGCACCTTCATCCCTGACCGGTCGCTACAAAATCAGGAGCTGCTCACGCTTACAGGTAAAGGGCCGGAAGGCGAAATGACCCATACACTGAAGGTCATTCACACACCGGGCCATGCGGCCAACCACCTGTGCCTGGTGCTGGTGGAAGACGGCATTCTGTTCAGCGGCGACCACATCCTCAACGGCAGCACCGCCGTGGTGGACCCGCCCGATGGCAACATGAACGCCTACCTCGATTCACTGGACCGGCTCAGCGCCGCCTGCGACGAACACGGCATTGACTTCATTGCCCCGGCCCACGGCTACGTGCTGGGAGAGGCCAAAACCGTCATCGCCCAGCTCAAGGCCCACCGCCTCAAACGCGAAGCCAAGATCATCGGCGTGATGCAGGCCCAGCCGCAGGGCTCGATCGATGAGTGGGTGGCATCGGCCTATGATGATGTGGATCCGCGCATCTGGCCGGTGGCCAAGCGTTCACTGCTGGCGCATGTGGAGCGGATTCAGGCGCAGGGATTATTTAATTTGTAGGGCACGGCCCGACTCCCTTCAAACCCAGGCATCACGCTGATGACACCCCCGACCGCATCGACCATCGCGACGCTGGCCCTCGTGCCGCTGCTGACCTGGCGGATCTGGATCCGATTCCGGCGTGCCCGGGGCCGGCAACGGCTGAGCCGCTACCGCGGGCCTGTGACCCTGACGCTGTATGGCTTGTTGCTGGGCGCCATCGCGTTGGCAAATTGGCGCTATCCAGCCCACTTGCTGGCCTTTGCGTTGGCCCTGGCCCTGGGCGCGGGCCTGGCGGTGTTCGCCCTGCGTCGCACGCGGTTCGAGCCCACACCCGCAGGGCTGTACTACACGCCGCACGGTCCCATTGGTATCGCGCTCGCAGTGCTTTTCGTGGCCCGCCTCGCCTACCGCGCCGTCGAGGTGTACATCATCGACAGTGCGGCGCAGCGCAGCTTTGCCGAGTTTGCCCATCACCCGGCGACACTGGGCGCATTCGGCCTGATGGCGGGCTATTACGTCTGCTACACGGTGAGCCTGGTTCGCTGGCGCCACCGGGTATTGCGCGCCAAGCGGCAGCGCGAGGCCAACAGTCCGGTCAAGCCGGAGCCCCCTCCCACATAAGCCCGCGTCAGCGACCCATCGGCCAGCAACGATTGCGCCCTGCCTTCGGCCACCACACGCCCTGAGGCCCGCGCCGCATCTGGTCCACCACCTGAGGTTAAATGATCTGTTCTTGTTGAGAACCATCCGGCATTCCTGTTGTAGACAATTCCGAGGCCATCCGGGCACCAAAATTGCTCAAGCAACATCGACTCATACCCGTCCCATGCCCTTCCATTCCATGCACCCCAACCGAACATCCAGGCGCAAAACCAGTGGTGGTGCGCCAGGCCCGGACCTTGCCACCAGGAGCCCTTGCCATGAGCCGTGATCACGGCACGGCGGGGCGCCCCATCCCGGGCCATGGTCTGTTTGCCTACCAGGCCATCCACCAGCGGCCGGACTACAGCTGGCCGGGCGGCGCGCGGCTGGCGGTCTACGTCGGTTTCAACCTCGAACATTTCGCTTTCGGTGAAGGTTTGGGCGCCAACCTGGGCCCGGCCTCGCCGCAGCCCGACGTGTTGAATTACGCCTGGCGCGAGTACGGCAACCGTGTGGGAGCCTGGCGCTGCCTGGAACTGTTCGATGCGCTGAAGCTGCCCACCGGCGCACTGGTCAACACGGCGCTGTACGACCATTGCCCGGAGCTGGTGGCAGCCTTTGCAGCGCGCGGTGACGAGCTGATAGCCCACGGCCACACCAATGCCGAACGCCAGGCCGGCATGGACGAGGCGCAGGAGCGCGCGATGCTGGCCGATTGCCGCGCCCGCATGGCCAGCGAAAGCGGCAGCGTGCCGTCCGGCTGGCTGTCGCCCTGGATTTCCGAAAGCCTGGCCACGCCGCACCTGCTGGCCGAAACCGGCTACCGCTACACACTGAACTGGTGCCATGACGACCAGCCGGTGCGCATGCAGACGCGCCACGGCAGTCTGTGGTCCATTCCCTACCCGCAGGAGCTCAACGACATCCCGATGATGGTGGCGCGCCAGATGGACGGCAAGGATTTTGCGCAGATGATCATCGACAATTTCGACGAGATGCTGGAGCAGTCAGTGCGCCAGCCGCTGGTCATGGGCATCGCGCTGCACCCCTACCTAGTGGGCCAGCCTTACCGGCTGCGCCATTTGCGCCGGGCATTGCAGCATATCGCTGCCCAGCGTGACGAAGGCCGCCTCTGGCTGACCACGCCGGGCGCCATCTGCGCCCACATGGACCAGATTTTTCCCGAAACGGGCGCATGAGCGCCGCATCTGCCTGGACCGACCGCAAGCCGGAAAAAAAAGCCCGGCTCAGGTACCGGGCTGAACACGGAGCCACCTCATGGACATCGATTTCTCAGCCATCACCGAATACCAGCGCTACAAGCTGATGGCCAGCCTGATCGTGCCGCGGCCGATAGCGCTGATCACCACGCTCAGCGAAGATGGTGTGGTCAACGCGGCACCCTTCAGCATGTTCAACATGCTGGGCGAAGAGCCGCCCATCGTGATGGTCAGCATCAACCGCCTGCAGGACGGCCAGCTCAAACACACGGCCGCCAACATCGTGCGCAGCGGCGAATTCGTCGTGCACCTGACGGACGAAGCCATGGCCATGCAGATGCACCGCTGCGGCGAGCGTTTCCCGGCAGATGTCAGCGAGCTGGCGGCTGTCGGGCTGACCACGGCGCCATCGAAACGCGTCAAGCCGCCACGCATCGCCGAGGCACCGGCCGCTTTTGAATGCACGCTGTACGAGTTGCTGGAGACCCCGAGCCGGCAGATTTTTATTGGCCAGGTGCACTGGCTGCATGCCCGCGAGGGCCTGATTGACACCGAACTCTGGCGCGTGCGCCTGCAGGACTACTTTCCGGTAGCGCGGTTCGGCGCGAGTTTTTACACCAACACGCGGGAACGCTTTTCGCTGGAAGCCGCCACGGGTACGCAGGACGGCCCCGCGCTGTCCACCGCGATCGACGAGATCTGAGTGCGGTCACGCGCGGCGGTCATGCGCCGCTCGCCTGAATAAAGTGTGAAGCCCGCCGATAGGCCGGATTTTGTGCGGAGCGGTTTCCTTGCGGTCGCCGCCCCGTGACTGCCATTAATCTGGGCCGTCTGTCGCCAGACGGCTCGGTGCTACCTACCCGCACACTCCGGGGGCCCCGTCAACGTGTGCCTACTTGGTATTGCTGCGCGTAGAGATTGCTCGTTTCACCCGGACTGAACCGGCTCGTCTCTGTAGCTCTGATCCTCACCTCACGGTGGACAGCTGTTAGCTGCTACGTTGCCCTTTGCAGTCCGGACCTTCCTCCAGTGCGGTGTTTCCACCCTTGCACCAGCGGCAGTCTGGCGTGCTTCACGGGTCCTATTATCCCGGCAATTCATTCGCTATTGATTTGATAGCTGCCTGCGCCCGCTGCATTTGGGCCATGGGCTTAAAATGCTTCATAGATCCGAAATACAGATCCACGAGGTAACCCCCCATGATCCGCCTGACCGAGCTCAAGCTGCCGCTTGACCACCCCGAAGACGCCCTGCCCGCGCTGATTGTCAAAACGCTGGGCATCACGCCGGCTGAACTACTGCGCCACAGCATCTACAAGCGCAGCTACGACGCACGCAAGCAGAAGCTGCTGCTGGTCTACATCGCCGACGTCGAGCTCGCCAGCCCCGAACTGGAGCAAACACTGCTCCGGCAGTTTGAAGCCACCCCCCACATCCGACCGGCGCCCGACCAGAGCTACCACCTGGTGGCACGCGTGGACAGCGCACCGGCCGTGCGCCCCGTCGTGGTCGGCTTCGGCCCCTGCGGCATTTTTGCGGCGCTGCTGCTGGCGCAGATGGGCTTCAAACCCATCGTGCTGGAGCGCGGCAAGAAAGTGCGCGAACGCACCAAAGACACCTGGGGCCTGTGGCGCAAGGGGGTGCTGGATCCGGAATCGAATGTGCAGTTCGGCGAGGGCGGCGCCGGAACGTTTTCCGACGGCAAGCTCTGGAGCCAGATCAAGGACCCGCGTTTCCTCGGCCGCAAGGTCATGACCGAATTCGTCAAGGCCGGTGCACCTGAGGAAATCCTGCTGGTCAGCAAGCCGCACATCGGCACCTTCAAGCTGGTCAAAGTGGTGGAACACATGCGCGAGCAGATCACGGCGCTGGGCGGCGAGATCCGCTTCCAGCAGCGCGTCAGCGATGTGCTGATCGATGACGGCCCCGACGGCAAACATATCCGCGGCCTGACCGTGCAGAACCTGCAGGACGGCAGCAGCTACGAGCTGCGCGCCGACCATGTGGTGCTGGCGCTGGGCCACAGCGCACGCGACACCTTTGCCATGCTGCATGAACGCGGCGTCTTCATGGAAGCCAAGCCGTTCTCGGTGGGTTTCCGCATCGAACACCCGCAGGGCCTGATCGACCGCGCGCGGCTGGGGCAGCACGCCGGCCACCCGCTACTGGGTGCGGCCGACTACAAGCTGGTGCACCACGCGGCCAACGGGCGCTCGGTCTACAGCTTCTGCATGTGCCCGGGCGGCACCGTGGTCGCGGCCACCTCCGAAGTGGGCCGCGTCGTGACCAACGGCATGAGCCAGTACTCGCGCAACGAGCGCAACGCCAACGCCGGCATCGTGGTCGGCATCACCCCGGCCGACTACCCGGGCGGGCCGCTGGCCGGCATTGCCTTTCAGCGTCAGCTTGAGTCTCACGCCTTCACGCTGGGTGGCGGCACTTACGCAGCGCCGGGGCAGCTGGTTGGCGATTTCGTCGCCGGCAAAGCATCCACCCAGCTTGGCGGCGTGGAGCCTTCCTACAAGCCTGGCGTGCTGATGACGGACCTGGCCAGCGCCCTGCCTGACTACGCCATCACGGCCATGCGCGAGGCGCTGCCGGCCTTCGGCAAGAAGATCAAGGGCTTCGACATGTTTGACGCCGTGCTGACCGGCGTCGAAACCCGAACCTCGTCACCGCTGCGCATCACGCGTGGCGACGATTTCCAGAGCCTGAACGTCCGGGGCCTGTACCCCGCCGGCGAAGGCGCCAGCTACGCGGGTGGCATCTTGTCGGCCGGCGTGGACGGCATTGAAGTCGCCGAGGCGGTGGCCAAAGAGATGGTCAAAATGCACACAGAAATGCTTGGGAGAAAAGCTACTTCTTGATACATTAGCCCCACAACAACTTGGGGGGAATTTTGAAAGATCTACTGAAACTCTTTGGCCTGCTGGCCTTGGTTGGCACTTTGACGACGGGCTGCGCGATCAATCGTGCGACAGCCACCGTCGATCCGACGGCAAAGCTCGATACCATCAAATCCATACAAATCACCAAATTTGACAAGGACGAGCGTGACGTCAACATTTTGATCGCTGACAACTTGCGCAAGCGCGGATACCAGGTAACGACAGACAAAAATCCAGGCTCTCCTGTGGACGCCGTGATCACCTATGTTGACAAGTGGTGGTGGGATATCACGATGTACATGCTGGAGCTGACCATAGTTGTTCGCGACCCGAAGACCGAATACCCATTGGCTACTGGTAATTCGCTTCACACATCCCTGACACGCAAGTCCGCTCCCGAGATGGTTGATGAAGTCTTAGGCAATATTCTCAAGCAAGGAACAGCAAAATGAAAAGCATAAATCGCGGCTCTGCCGGTGTCCTGATTCTCCTGACCGCTGTTCTTCTCCTTGGTGGGTGCGCGGTTAGCGCTCACAAGGAAAACATGGCCGTTACGCCAACTGTTGTATTGAAGAAATTCCCTTATTCAGTGCGTGTTGAAACCCGAGGCGGCAGTGAAACCGGCGCCATGGACAGCAGCAACATATCGAATGCTGACCTTAAAGCGGCCATTGAAACTTCGATTGCAACATCGGGGTTATTCAAAAGCCTGACTCAGGCAAACGGTGAATATGTGTTGACCGTATCGCTTACGCAGCTCAGCAAGCCTGTGTTTGGCGGAGCTTTTACAGTCGACATGGAAACCGCTTGGGCACTGGTAAGAAGCTCTGACAAAAGCGTCGTCTTACGCAAGGTCATCAAATCCTCGCACACAGCCACTTTCAGCGATTCGCTAATTGGCGCCACGCGTTTGAGGCTGGCGGTTGAAGGGGCAGCCAGGAAAAATATCGAAGAAGGACTGAAAGCCGTCTCGGAGCAGTCCCTCTGAACTTGTCGGCGGGCGTGGACGGCATCGAGGTCGCCGAAGCGGTGGCGCAGAGTATTACTGTTCAAGCTGCGAAGGCATAAAAAAAGCCGCTGCGGATGCAGCGGCTTTTTAAAACTGGAAAAAGGCTCCGGCGCCTCAGAGTCTGTGAAGATCTCGTAGCGAGCGGGTCGAGGTGGCCTCGAGGAGCGGAGCCGTACAAACGTACGGTGAGCACCACAAAGGCCAGATCGGCCCGCGCAGTAGAAAGATTCGCAGGCTCTCAGACTTGGCCGGGCTGGGCCGACTGCAGCGCGGCAATGCGCTCTTCGATCGGCGGGTGCGTGGCAAACAGCTGGCCGATGCTGCCGGTGATGCCCATGGCTTCCACCGCCTTGGGCAACTGGCCAGGCACCATGCCGCCCAGGCGGGCCAGCGCGTTGATCATGGGCTGCTTGCGGCCCATCAGTTGCGCGGCGCCGGCGTCGGCGCGGAACTCGCGGTGGCGCGAGAACCAGGCCACCACGATGGCGGCGGCAAAACCGAGAACGATGTCGAGCACGATGGTGGTGATCCAGTAACCGATGCCAGGGCCGGAATTGCTGTCGCTGCCCCTGCGCAGGAAGCTGTCCACCGTATAACCGATCACGCGGCTCAGGAACACCACAAAAGTGTTCATCACACCCTGGATCAGAGTCATGGTCACCATGTCGCCGTTGGCCACGTGGGCGATTTCATGGCCGAGCACGGCTTCGATTTCTTCACGCGTCATGCCCTGCAGCAGGCCGGTGGAGACGGCGACCAGCGCCGAGTTCCTGAAAGCACCGGTGGCAAAGGCGTTGGGCGCGCCTTCGAAAATGCCCACCTCGGGCATGCCGATGCCGGCCGCGGTCGCCAGCTTGCGCACGGTCTCGACGATCCAAGCTTCGTCAGCGTTTTGCGGCTCGTTGATCACGCGCACGCCCGAGCTCCACTTGGCCACGGGCTTGCTGATCAGCAGCGAAATGATCGCGCCGCCAAAACCGATCACGGCAGCGAAACCGAGCAGCATGCCCAGGTTCAGGCCTTGCGGTGTGAGGTAGCGGTTGACGCCGAGCAGGCTGGCGACAATGCCCAGCACCACCACAACGGCGAGGTTGGTCAGGACAAATAAAACAATACGCTTCATGGATGCTCCGTAGAGGTCGGTAAAAACAAGTGCTGCAACGCAAGAGCTTGCTGCAGGCAAATGGGGAGGGTTCTGCCCAAATCAAGCGCCGGATTTTTTACTGGGTGTTGTTTACCGGCGCGGGCGGAATACGAAAGAGTCATCATAAAAGGAAAAGTTCTCGTTCTCCGGCCACCAGCCCGGCACACCGAGCACCGGCAGCGGCAGGAAGGGCTTGGTGGCGAGCTTGTCCGCACTCAGGTCGGCCGCCACCCAGGCGTCCAGATCCGCTATGGAATTCATAGCTGGTTGCGCCCGGTAGATGTGGGCTGTGACCGGTTTTCGTGGGTAAACCAGCTTCTCCAGCAAGGCATGGCCGAACAGCACCAGCCGCGCCTGCTGCCAGAGCGGGCGCAAACCGACAAACAGCTGCTGCCAGTCGCGTTCGACCAGGGCCTCCCACAGGGGCTGCGGCGCCGACAGAAAGGCCGCGTTTTCGTCGAACACGGTCAGCGCATCACGTACCGGGCCACGCAAAGGCGTGACGCCTGTAGCGGCGATTTGCGCCGCCTGCAAGCGGTTGAGCTTTTGCTTGGTGAGCGGAAAACGCAACCAGCACAGGCCATTGAAAAAATCGTGCAGGTTGTCACGCGTCGGAACGGTACCTGTTTCAAAAATGAACTGTTCGTAGGCTTCGTCCGGCGGCAGGCAGTCTTGCGGCACAAAACACACCGGCACGGCCGCTTCGCGGTTCAGTGCCTCATGGCATGGTGCGCCGCCCGAGACGGCCTGCGCAATACGCTGGCCGGGTTCACGCCAGGGTTCCAGCCACGGCCTGTCCCAATCGACGGGCAACGCAGAACCAGGCGCGCCAGCGCTCATCCGTTCCTGGCTGCGGCCGGCCGGGACTGCCTCTTGTCGCGCACCATCACGGTGGACTTGCCTTCGTCCGCAATCTCGAAGAGCTGGGTCGCCACCAACAGCTTGGTCAGCGTGGCGTAACCGTAATTGCGATGGTCAAACGAAGCCTGGTTGGCGATCTGCGTGCCGACCGCGCCCACGCGCGCCCAGCCCTCGTCGTCGGCCGCAGCCTGCACGGCGTTGCGCAGCAGCATGACCAGCTTGGCGTCCTGCTTGAGCTGCGCCGGCGTGGCACGCAGGGGCGCTGCAGCCACGGCGTCGGCTTCTTCCTTGCCGCCCGCAGGCGTGTCCACGGCGACCATGGGCCGCAGCTTGTCGAGGTACAGAAACCGGGAACAGGCGTTGACAAAAGGCTCGGGCGTTTTCTGCGCGCCAAAGCCATAGACGGCGGCGCCCTTGGCGCGCAGGTGCATCACCAGGGGCGTGAAATCCGCATCGGACGAGACAATGCCGAAAGCATCGGGCCTGTCGGTGTAAAGCAGCTCCAGCGCGTCAATCACCATCGCCATGTCGCTGGCGTTTTTGCCTTTGCTGTAGTCGAACTGCTGCATGGGCCTGATGGCGTGTTCGTGCAGCGCTTCTTCCCAGCCCTTGAGCTCGCTTTTTTTCCAGTTTCCGTAGGCGCGGCGGATGTTCGTCTCGCCGAAGGTGGAGAGCTCGTTGAGGATCAGGTCGATCTTGGAGGCCGGCGAATTGTCGGCATCAATCAGCAGTGCGACGCGCGGTTTGCGTTCCATCAGGGGCTCCCGTTGCCAACCAGTTTCCAGGCCAGTGCTTCGCCCGAACGCAGCGGTTTGAGTTCGGCCTCGCCGAAAGCAAAACTTTCGGGCGGCGTCCAGCTTTCCTTCTTCAGGGTGATGGTGCCGGTGTTGCGCGGCAGGCCGTAAAAGTCGGCACCGTTGAAGCTGGCAAAGGCCTCCAGTCTGTCCATGGCGCCCACGGCGTCAAAGGCCTCGGCATACAGCTCCATGGCCGCGTGGGCGGTGTAACAACCGGCGCAGCCCGTGGCGTGCTCCTTGAGGTGTGCCGGGTGCGGTGCGCTGTCGGTGCCCAGGAAAAAACGGGTGTTGCCGCCGGCAGCAGCTTCCACGAGGGCGACGCGATGGGTTTCGCGCTTGAGCACCGGCAGGCAGTAGTAATGCGGGCGGATGCCGCCGGTGAAAATGGCATTGCGGTTGT
Source organism: Polaromonas sp. (assembly GCF_049790275.1). Taxonomy (GTDB): domain Bacteria; phylum Pseudomonadota; class Gammaproteobacteria; order Burkholderiales; family Burkholderiaceae_C; genus Polaromonas. Next base: position 187,871 of record NZ_JBAQYR010000117.1, on the reverse strand, counting down.
AGAGCAGGTGATGCGCCGTGAGGGTGGCCCCCAGGAAACGGTCGGCCCCGTGCACATACTGCGCGGCCTCTTTCGTGGTGATGTGCTCGAACACGATCTTGAGTTCGGGAAAGTCGCGGCGCAGCGGAATCAGCTGCGTGTCGATGAACACCGCCTCGCGGTCGAACAGGTCAATCTCCGGGCTGGTAACCTCGCCATGCACCAGCAGCAACAGACCTTCGCGCTGCATGGCTTCCAGTGTCTTCCAGGTCTTGCGCAGGTCAGTCACGCCGGCGTCGCTGTTGGTGGTGGCGCCTGCGGGGTAAAGCTTGAGTGCAACCACACCTGCGTCCTTCGCCCGCTTGATCTCGTCAGGCGGCAGGTTGTCGGTCAGGTACAGCGTCATCAGCGGCTCGAAGCGCATGCCCGCAGGTACGGCCGCCCGGATGCGTTCCCGGTAAGCGACAGCCTGTGCCGCGGTGGTCACCGGCGGCCGGAGATTGGGCATGATGATCGCGCGGCCAAACTGCGCCGCCGTGTGCGGCACCACGGTGCGCAAAGCCTCGCCGTCGCGCACATGCAGATGCCAGTCGTCCGGCCGGGTAAGGGTGATCGTCTTAACTTCAGTCATGCATCGAATTGTCGCACCACACGGATGCGAAGCTCATGAAAAAAGCCCCGCAACGGGGCTTTGCCGAGACCGGGAAGGCGACTTCAGTGCGCCAGGATTTTGTTCAAAAAGTCCTTGGTGCGCGCCTGCCGGTTTTCCGGGTGCATGAAGAATTCATCCTTGGAGCAATCCTCCAGGATTTTTCCGCCCACGTCCATGAAAATGACCCGGCTGCCCACTTTTTTCGCAAACCCCATTTCATGCGTGACCACCATCATGGTCATGCCTTCAACGGCCAGGCCCATCATGCAATCGAGCACCTCGCCGACCATCTCCGGGTCCAGTGCCGAGGTGGGTTCGTCGAACAGCATCGCAATCGGGTCCATGCTGAGCGCGCGGGCAATCGCCACCCGCTGCTGCTGGCCGCCCGAGAGCTGGCCTGGAAATTTGTCCTTGTGCGCCATCAGGCCCACTCGGTCCAGGTATTTCAGGCCATGGGTCTTGGCTTCGTCCTGGTTGCGGCCCAGCACCTTGATCTGGGCCAGGGTCAGGTTTTCCGTCACGCTGAGGTGGGGAAACAGCTCGAAGTTCTGGAACACCATGCCCACCCGGGAGCGCAGCTTGGGCAGATCGGTCTTGGGATCATGCACCGCCTGGCCATCGACGTAAATCTCGCCCTTCTGGAAAGGTTCGAGTGCATTGATGGTCTTGATCAGCGTTGATTTGCCCGAGCCTGAAGGGCCGCAGACCACCACCACCTCGCCTTTCTTGATGCTGGTGCTGCAGTTGTTGAGCACCTGCACGGGGCCATACCATTTGGAAACTTCTTTGAGTTCGATCATCTTGTTTCTCCGGGAGCTTGGGTGCTTGTTAGCGAATGATGGCAATCTTGTTTTGCAGCTTCTTGACGACGTACGACAAGCCAAAACAGATCACGAAATAAACCACGGCGGCCAGCAGGTAGGCCTCTTCGGGCCGGCCGTAAATCTTGCCGGCGGTCGTCAGGCCCTTGAGCAAGTCGTAGGCGCCGATGGCATAGACCAGCGACGTGTCCTGAAACAGGATGATGGTCTGCGTCAGCAGGATGGGCACCATGTTGCGGAAGGCCTGCGGCAGGATGATCAGGCGCATGTTCTGCGCGTAGGTCATGCCCAATGCCCTGCCCGCATTGACCTGGCCGCGCGAAATGGACTGGATGCCGGCACGCATGATCTCGCTGAAATAGGCCGCCTCGAACGCAATGAAGGTGATGATGGCGGAGATTTCCGAGCGGTTGTTGGCCCCGCCGGGGATCATGTCGAAAAATGCGCTGGGCATCAGCAGGTAGAACCACAGGATCACCATGACCAGCGGCACGGAGCGCATGCCGTTGACATAGAAGGTGGCAGGCAGCATCAGCGCCTTGAGGCCGGACAGGCGCATTAGCGCCAGCAGTGTCCCCAGGATGATGCCGCCTATGGTGGCGATGACCGTCAGCTCCACGCTGAAGATGAAACCCTTGATGACGAACTTGGAAATGATGTCCCAGTTCAGGAAGCTCATGTCGAGACCAAACATGTCAGTGCCCCCCGCCGGTGCTGCCGGCCACGATGTAGCCCGGAATCTGGACTTTTTTCTCGACGAAGGCCATGACCCGGTTCACCGCAAAAGCCGAAGCGGCGTACATCAGCGTGACCGCCAGGTAGATTTCCACGCCGCGCGAGGTTTCTTCCTGGGCCTGCATGGCGAACATCGTCAGTTCGGCAATCGACACGGCGAACGCGACTGACGAATTCTTCAGCAGGTTCATGGACTCGCTGGTCAGCGGTGGAATGATGATGCGAAACGCCATGGGCAGGATCACGTAGCGGTAGGTCTGTGCCGTGGTGAACCCCATGGCCATACCCGCATAACGCTGGCCACGCGGCAGGGCCTGCACACCGGCACGGACCTGCTCGGCGATACGTGCCGAGGTAAAAAAGCCCAGGGCGAACACGACCAGCAAAAAGCTGGGGACCTGCTGCATGGCAGGAAACATTTTGGGTACAACAAAATACCAGATGAAGATCTGCACGAGCAATGGCACGTTGCGAAAGATCTCGACCCAGACATTGGCCAGGCGCACCAGCCAGGGGCTGTTGGGCAAGGTACGCAGGGTGCCCATGAGGCTTCCCGCCACCATGGCCACCACCCAGGAACTGCCCGCTACGGCCAGGGTCCAGCCCCAGGCGTCGAACATCCACGAAAGATACGTGCGGCCGCTGCCGTCGTCATTCAGGAAAACCTGCCAATCCCAATTCATGTCTTCTCCTGCCAGGAATTTTCAATCTACCAACCGGCAACCGCCCTTCCCGCTCGCACGGACAGCTGCCAGTAAACAACAAACCCCGCCAGCACAATACAGACGGGGTTTGCGGTTCAGCTTATGCCAGGATTACTTCTTGGCGTAATCTTCCATCGGCTTGTCGTTCGGGTTCGCCCAGGCTGCTTTGGTGCTTTCGCTCACCGGCAGGCCGACGCGGCTGTTTTTCGGGGGGATAGGTTGCATGAACCATTTGTCCCAGGCTTTGGCCATGTCGCCGGACTTGATCATGCCGGTGATGGTGGTGGTACCGATCTTCTTGAGGCCGGCGTCGTCCTTGCGAATCATGATGGCGATGGGTTCCACGCTCAGCACTTCACCAACGATCTTGAAATCGGCCGGGTTCTTGGAGGTGGCAATGTTGCCGGCCAGGATGGCGCCGTCCATGACAAAGGCATCGGCACGGCCGGACTCGAGCAGCAGGAAGCTGTCGGAGTGGTCCTTGCCGAAGACTTCCTTGAAGTCGATGCCGCTGGCGCGCTCGTTCTTGCGCAGGGTCTGCACAGAAGTCGTGCCGGTGGTGGTGGCGACGTTTTTGCCATTGAGCTGGGCAATCGAGGTGATGCCGGAGTTGGCTTTCACGGCGATGCGCACTTCTTCAACAAAAGTGGTTGGCAGGAAAGACACGTCTTTCAGGCGGGTGGCATTGTTGGTGGTCGAGCCGCACTCGATGTCCACGGTGCCGTTTTGCACCAATGGGATGCGGTTTTGCGAAGTCACGGGCAGGTATTTGATTTCCAGCTTGCGGCCCACGGCCTTTTCAACGTCGGCAATGACGCGCTGGCAGATCTCGACGTGGAAGCCGGCGTACTTGCCGTCACCCAGGGTGTAGGACAGGGCGCCCGAGGAATCGCGCACACCCATGGTGATCACGCCGGAAGCCTTGACTTTGGCAAGGGTGTCGGTGGCCTGGGCAAAAGCGCCGCTGCTGGCAAGCAAGGCAATGGATAGAGCGGCCAGTTTGAGTTTCATTGATATTCCTTCGGGTTGAGTGAAACAGTTGATAAATGAACGCCATTCTAAGGAGGGGTACCGGGGCGAAGCCCCAAGGTTTACCCCAGCCTCCAGAATGGAGTGGGGACGGCTGGATACTTCCAGTTTTTCTGGAAGGCGCACTGCAAATCAGCACCCGGCACATACGACAGAACCGGAAAAATGGATGCACTCCTGAGCCATCGGCCAACGGAGCTTGTTGGCAGCAGCGAATTAAACAAGGAAACAGCCCCCACTACAGTTAGTCTTCATTGCCAAGCAGTCTTCGTGCCAACCAGCCTTTTGCAGGCCCCTTCTGAATGCATTCGCCTGCGTTTGCAGAACGTGACGGACTGTAGATTTAGGGCTCATGAAAAGCCAATGCTGTTTGCGTGCGGCATTATGCATTTTTTTAATAACCACTAAGGGTTGCTACCAAGACGCGGTTTGCCGGAGGCCCTGGGCTGGACCTGGCTTTCCAGGTAGTGCCATAGCGCCTGCGCCGGGCTTTTCGCCACATCCTTGCCTACCGGCCGCTCGCGATAAACACGCACGTCCATGGTCATTTCCAGCCCCGGGCCGGCGCTGACCAGTTTTTTGGCCCGAAGCTCTTTCTTGACGGCGCTGAAGGGCAAAAACGCAATGCCGTGGCCTTCCAGCGCCATCGCCTTGAGGCCTTCGGCCATGTCGGTTTCGTAGACCCGGTCCAGATGGATGGCAGTACTCGACTGCTTGAGGATCAGGTCCACGACCCGACCCAGGTAGGCACCCGGGGCATAACCCAGATAAGGCAGGGGCTGGCCGGCCCGGCCCGGCAGCTTGAACAGCGGCGCCCCGTCGGCGTCGGCCTTGACGAAAGGCGCCAGCACCTCCTGCCCCAGGCTGACCATCTCGTAGCGGTCGGCGTCCAGCTGGAAAGGCTGGGAGTCGTGGTGGTAGGCAATCAGCAAGTCGCAACTGCCTTCGACCAGGCGCAGCACGGCGTCGTGGACATTGAGCGCAATCAAGCGGCTTTTCATGGGGCCGAACTTCTCGCGCAGGCTGCTGACCCAGGCTGGAAAGAAGGTGAAGGCCAGGGTGTGCGGCACGGCAAACTCAATGACGTCATGGCCGGCCGAATTGTGGCCGCGCAGCATGGCGCGGGTCGATTGCAGGCTCTGCAGCATCTCCAGCGATTGGCTGTACAGCGTTTCTCCGGCTGGCGTCAGGCGGGTCGGGTACGAGCTGCGGTCCACCAAGTCGGTGCCGGCCCAGGCTTCGAGTGCCTGGATGCGCCGCGAAAATGCCGGCTGCGTGACGTGGCGCAGCGTCGCCGAGCGGCTGAAACTGCGGGTTTCAGCGAGACTGACAAAATCTTCCAGCCATTTGGTTTCCATAGATTGAATTATGCGAGTTGAAAGCAGGCTGATGCCTACGGGGAATCCCACGGGAACGGCAATCTGGAACTGGCTCATCGACGGCAAGCTGAGCGCATTGCAGCGGCCTTGGTGAGACTTCTGTTTTTGCTATCTAAACAATAGCTGCTTGCGCCCACAGCCATTGGGCTGCAGGCCAAAATCACTCAAGGATTACTCAGAACTCTGCTGTAGCGCCCACATCGACGCATACCGCCCCCCCAGCGCCAGCAAGGCGGCATGGGTGCCGCGTTCGATGATCTGGCCGGCCTCCATCACCAGGATTTCATGGGCGTCGACCACGGTGGAAAGCCGGTGCGCCACCACCAGCGTGGTCTTGTTTTCGGCAATGCTGCGCAGCTCGGCCTGGATCGCCCGTTCATTGGCCGAATCCAGCGCCGAGGTGGCCTCGTCAAAAATCATGAGGGGCGGGTTTTTCAGCAGCGTGCGGGCAATCGCCACGCGCTGCTTCTCTCCGCCGGAGAGTTTCAGGCCACGTTCGCCGACCATGGTGGCGTAACCGGCCGGCGTGGACGTGATGAAGTCGTGGATGCGCGCGGCGCGCGCGGCCTCTTCCACCTGGGCGCGGCTGGCGCCGGGCTGGCCGTAGGCGATGTTGTATTCCACCGTGTCATTGAACAGCACCGTGTCCTGCGGGACGATGCCAATGGCCTGCCGCACGCTGGCCTGGGTTACCTGCTTGATATCCTGGCCGGCCACGGTGATTCGGCCCTGCTGGACGTCATAAAAGCGAAACAGCAGCCGCGCCAGCGTGGACTTGCCGGCGCCCGACGAACCCACCACGGCCACCGTCTTGCCCGGTGGTATCACGAAGCTGATGTTGTGCAGGATGGGCCGGGACGGTTCGTAGGCAAAACTGACGTTTTCAAAACGCACTTCCGGCGAAGCCTGCAGGCTGAGCGCCGGCGCGCCAGGCTGGTCAGCGATCTCGCGCTCGCGCTCCATCAGGTTGAACATCTTGGACAGGTCGGTCAGGCTCTGCTTGATCTCGCGGTACAGCACGCCCAGAAAGCCCAGCGGAATGTAGAGCTGGATCATGAAGGCGTTGACCATGACCAGATCGCCCAGGGTCATGCGGCCGTCCACCACGCCCTGCGTAGCGCGCCAGAGCATGGCCACCAGGCCGGTAGCAATGATCAGCTGCTGGCCGGTGTTGAGCAGGCTCAGCGTGGTCTGGCTCTTGACGGCGGCAGCGCGGTAACGCTTGAGATTTTCGTCGTAGCGGTGTGCCTCGAACTCCTCGTTGTTGAAGTACTTGACGGTTTCGTAGTTGAGCAGCGAGTCGATCGCGCGGCTGTGCGCCGAGGAGTCGAGCTCGTTCATCTCTTTGCGGAACTTGGTGCGCCATTCGGTCACCGTCACGGTGAAGCTGATGTAGAACACCAGTGCAATGATGGTGATGCCGGCAAACCAGACGTCGAACTTGACGGCCAGCAGGGTCAGCACCAGCGCCACCTCGATCAATGTGGGGATGATGCTGTAGAGAGAATAGGAGATCAACGAATGCACACCGCGCGTGCCGCGCTCGATGTCGCGCGTCATGCCGCCGGTCTGGCGCTCCAGGTGAAAGCGCAGGCTCAGCGCGTGCAGGTGGCGAAACACCTCCAGCGAGATACGCCGTGCCGCGCCTTCGGTGGCCTTGGCGAAGACCAGTTCGCGCAGCTCGGTAAAAAGCGAGGTGGACAGCCGCAGCAGGCCGTAACCGACCAGCAGCGCGGCCGGCACCACGAGTACCGCCTGTACATCGCCCGGCTTGAAGCTCATCGCATCGACCAGGGTTTTCAGCAGCAGCGGCACGCCGACGTTGGCCACCTTGGCGCCCACCATGAAGGCCAGCGCGGCCAGCACGCGCCATTTGTAGTCCCAGAGGTAGGGGAACAGGCGCTGCAGCGTGGCCCAGTCGGAACGGTTCAGCGCGGGTTTGGGGGGTGCGCCCGGGACGGGGGGCGGTTCAGCAGCGGGGGCATAGGAGCGCATCGGAGACAATTGTCCTGTTGTTTTAATTTTCCAATACTGATTGTGCCTATGTCTGACAGATCCAGCCTTCCCCCTGACCCGCTGAGTGTCAAGTTGCCTCTCGACAAGGAACTGGTGCTCAAGGTGATTCCCATGCCGGCGGACTGCAACGCCAACGGCGACATCTTCGGCGGCTGGGTCATGGCCCAGGTTGACCTGGCCGGCTCGGTGATTCCCGCGCGTTATGCCGAGGGCCGCATGGCCACGGTGGCAGTCAACGAGTTCATCTTCAAGCAGCCGGTGCGGGTCGGCGACATCCTGTCCTTCTACTCGGAATTGACGCGTGTGGGCCGCACGTCCATGACAGTCAAGGTCGAGGTGTACGCCGAGCGCTTCCGCTCGCAGGGGCGCTACATCAAGGTCACCGAGGCCAGCGTGACCTATGTGGCCATCGACGACAACGGCCAGCCGCGGCCGGTGCCGCCTTCTTCCTTGCCGCGTCCGCTATAGTTGTGATAGCTGCTTTCGCTCGCCAGATAAGGGCCAGAGGCCAATTTCATCATCAAAACTTGCCGTGTCGCCCCTGGCCGCCGGCAAAACGGGCGGCGCCCTGCATGCCCTCACCAATGCAGTCGCGGCCGCCGTCCCACTCCTGCTTGAGCGCCCTCGGCAAGGGCAGGTCCCACTGCGCATAGGCGCTCTGGCGGTCAGCCAGCATGGTCTTCTGGGGGAATTTCGCGAGCTGATGCGCCAGCACCAGCGCTGCCTCACGCGCCGTGCCGGCAGGCACCACCCGGTTGCACAAACCCATCTGTAGCGCTTCCATCGCCTCAACCTTGCGCCCGGTCAGGATCAGATCCATCGCGTGGCCCATACCCACCAGGCGCGGCAGGCGCACCGTGCCGCCGTCGATCAGCGGCACGCCAAAGCGGCGGCAGTAGACGCCGAAATAGGCGTCTTCCTCCATCACCCGCATGTCGCACCACAATGCCAGCTCCATGCCACCGGCCACCGCCGCGCCGCTGACCGCGGCAATCACCGGTTTGGACAGCAGCAGGCGCGACGGCCCCATCGGGCCCAGCGGCTGGCTGTCTTCAGCCTGGAAATCCAGCGCGGCAAATACATCCGGCCCGCCGCCCTGCGATTCGTTGAGCATCTTCGCGCCAAACTGCAAATCCCAGCCTGCGCAAAAATGGCCGTGGGCGCCATGGAACACCGCCACCTTCGCGCCGTTGTCTGCATCGAAGGCCAGAAAAGCTTGATGCAAGGCGCGCGCATGCTCGCTGTCCACCGCGTTGCGCACGTCCGGCCGGTCCAGCGTGACGATGGTCACCTCGCCATCCTTCTCTATATGTACGCTCACGGCTTGTCTCCCCACCAGCCGACGCGCGGCGCGGCAAGACACGCAGCCAGCTCGTCGGCAGCGACATTGATTTCCATGCGCAACAAGGCAGCCGCCATGGACTTGCCCAGGTTGTCCAGGCGCAGGTTGCGCGCGCCGCCACCCTGCAAGGCGTCATGCAGCACCAGCTTGATCGCCAGGATGTTCGGCAGATACCAGCACTCGACCTCACCCGGCAACCAGGGTGCGAAGTGGGCCTGCACGCGCTGCGCGGTGACTTCACGGGCCAGCACAGCGTAACCTGCCGCATTCCAGGCAAACAGGCCGAAGTCCACCCAGTCGGCCTTGTCGCCGCTGCGCGCATGGGCCAGCTGGACCAGCTGTACTTTTTGAGCGGGTGTTTTCATGTCCGCAGCAGCTCCACGCGTATGTTCGGCTCGACAAGGCTACGGTCCATCAGCGCCGGCCAGATACCCAGCAGCTCGCTGGTGTTGTGCAGGCCGTGGAAGCCGCAGGTGTATGCCGGACCGCTCAGCCCCATCCAGGGAAACAGGCGGCCGAAACCATCGGCTGCCTTCTTGTCGCGTGTGCGCAGCACCATGCGCACCCAGACTTCGTTAAGGTCTGCCAGTGCAGCCGCATCGGGCATGGGCGCCAGCGCACCATGCGCTGAATTGAGGCCCGGGAATTCGACAAACAAGGCGTCATGCGGCACCGCCTTGTCGGCCAGTTGGCTCTTGACCATCTCCACCGCCGCCAGCGCCTTGTCATAGGCATCGGGCCAACTGAAGCCCCAGGTCACCTCGGCCTTGAAACCGTCGCGGTAACCGCCCACCACCTTGAGCTGGCCGGTGCGTGGATGACCGGTAGCTCCCGTCATGCGTACCCGGTCCTGGCCCAGGTCTTCGAGCTGGACGGTCGACAGGTCCAGCACCACGTCGGGCGACACGTAGCGGTTCGGGTTGTGCACTTCATACAGCAGTTGCTGGCGCACGGTGTCGAAGTTGATGCGCCCGCCGGTGCCGGGCGCTTTCATGATCACCGCGTCGCCGTCTTCGCTGACCTCGGCAATCGGGTAACCGATGTGGGCCAGGTCGGGAATCGCCTTCCAGGCCTCAAGGCTGCCGAAGTTGCCGCCGCTGCCCTGGCCGGAACATTCCAGCAGGTGCCCGACCGCCAGACCTTGCGCCAGGCGGTTCAGGTCGGCGGGCGTCATCGCGGCCGTGCTGTCGCCGAGGTTCCAGTTGAATTCGTGCACCAGCGGCGCGAGGAAAAGCGCGGCATCGGCCACACGGCCGGTGATGACGATGTCGGCGCCCTGCTGCAGCGCGGAGACGATGGGACGCGCACCCAGATAGGCATTGGCAAACACCATGCGCTCACGCACGGTGTCAAACGGAACATCGTTGAACATGTGCGCTGGAGCCAGCTCACCAACCTGCTGCAACACCTCATCGCCTGTCACAACCGCGACGCGTGCGACCCATCCTTTTGCCGCAAAAGCGTCCCGAACAGCGGCTGCCGCACCGGCCGGATTCAGTCCGCCGGCGTTGCAGACAAAACGGATTTTCCGCTGCGCCATCGCGGGCCACAAACGCGTGAGCATGGGCACCACGTCCCTCGCGTAGCCGAGGGAAACGTCGCGTTGCAAATCCTTTTGAAGGATGGCCAAAGTGAGCTCTGCGAGATGGTCGCTGGCGATGTACTGGACCCCGCCACGCTCGATGCTTGCGAGCACCGGTTCCCACGCATCTCCGTAGAAACCCAACCCGGCACCAATCCGGATTGATTTTTTCATTGAATGCAGCTCATGATCATTCCCGTCAGATTCGAGTCAGAAAAAAGCGGCTTGCCCGTCTTCCGATTGTTGGGTTATTTTTACAAAGCACATGCTTTGTAAAAATTAATTGTGGAGTAAAAGTGCAGTTATTGCAATTGATCATCAGCGGCATCGCGCAAGGCTGCATTTACGGGCTCATCGCCCTCGGTTTCGTTCTCATCTACAAGGCCACCGAGACGGTGAGCTTCGCCCAGGGTGAGCTCATGATGCTGGGCGCCTTTGGCGGCCTGGCCTGCATGACCATGCTGGGTTTTCCGTTCTGGCTGGCCATCCTCAGTGCCATTGCCGGCATGGCCCTGTTCGGTGTGTTGCTCGAGCGGATCGTGATACGGCCCATCCTGGGCCAGCCGGCTTTTTCCATCGTGATGCTGACCATCGGCGTCGGCTACGTGGCGCGCGGGCTGATCACCATGATTCCGGGCATAGGCACTGAAACCCACACCCTGCCCGTGCCCTATAAGGACATGACCTGGCAGATCGGCGGCGACGCCAATGCACAGGGAGCCCTGATCCTCAACGTCGAGCAGATGGTCGTCATTGCCAGCACGGCGGTGATGTGCCTGGTCCTGTTTGCACTCTTCAAGTACAGCAAGCTGGGCATCGCCATGCAGGCCTCGTCGCAAAACCAGCTGGCGGCCTACTACATGGGCATTCCGGTCAAGCGGCTCAATGGCCTGGTCTGGGGCCTGGCCGCAGCGGTGGCGGCCGTGGCCGGCCTGCTGCTCGCGCCCATCACCTTTGTGCACGCCAACATGGGCTTCATCGGCCTGAAGGCATTTCCGGCGGCGGTGGTCGGCGGCTTCGGCAGCCTGCCCGGTGCCATTGTGGGCGGCTTGATCATCGGCATCGTTGAATCGCTGGCCGGCTTTTACGCCCCTGACGGCATCAAGGATGTTGCCGCCTATGTGGTGGTGCTGGTCATGCTGATGGTCAAACCCAACGGCCTGTTTGGCGAAAAATTAAGAAAAAAAGTATAGATATGGCCCCCACGCTTTTCACTTCGTGTAATGCGCTGCCCCCCGAGGGGGCCGCTGCGCCTGCGGCCCGGCTAAGCCGGTTCCGCGGCCCCTGCTTGGATTTGGGAACCTTACGCCCGCTGTCGTTGCAATCAAAAAAAATAAAATCATGAGGTTCATATTTAAAACCGACTACGGGCAGGACATCAATCTTGCCAAGCATGGCGGCCATATCTTCTGGTACAGCGCGCTGGTACTGCTGCTGGTGGCCGCACCTTGGCTCTTCGCCGAATACTGGCTGGCACAACTGACCTTCATCCTGATTTATTCGATCGCCGGTCTCGGGCTGATGCTGCTGGCCGGTTTCACAGGCCTGTTTTCGCTGGGGCACGCGGCCTTTCTCGGCGTCGGCGCCTACACACAGGCCGTGATGACCAATGCCGGCGTGCCCTTTCCCATTGCGCTGGCCTGTGCGACGGGGCTGTCCGCAGCCGTGGGTCTGGTCGTCGGGCTGCCGGCCCTGCGCGTCAAGGGCATCTACCTCGGCATTGCCACCCTGTCCTTCGGCTTCATCGTCGAAGAGGTGTTTGCACGCTGGGAAAAAGTCACTGGCGGCAACTCGGGCATCCACGTCAAGGTGCCCGACCTGTTCGGCTGGAAGCTGAGCAGCGGGGAGGAGTTTTATTTCCTTTGCCTGGTGATTGCCATTGGCGCCACACTGGCCATTCTCAACCTGCTGCGTTCGCCCACGGGCCGCGCATTTGTCGCGATTCGCGATTCGGAAATATCCGCGCAAAGCATGGGCATTCATCTGGCCCGCTACAAAACCCTGTCGTTTGCCTTGTCGGCCGCGCTGGCCGGCATTGCCGGGGCACTCTACGCCCACAAGCTGCAGTTCATCTCACCGGACCAGTTCAACATCCTGCAGTCCATCGACCTTCTGCTGATGATTGTGGTCGGTGGCCTGGGGTCGGTGCATGGCGCTTTCCTCGGCGCGATTTTCCTCATCTCGATGCCGCAGGCGATTGCGCTGATCAAGGACTACCTGCCGGCCTTCATTGGCCAGGCGCCCGGCCTGCAGGGCCTGGTGTACGGCCTGGTGCTGATTGGTTTTGTCCTGTTTGAACCTCTGGGGCTGTATGGGCGCTGGCTGAAGATACGCACCTACCTGCAGACCTTTCCCTTCTACCGCAAGGGCATGTTCAAGCGCCAGAAATCCTTCCAGAAATCGGACCGCCTGAAATGAGCCAGATACAACAACCCGCCGGCCAGCCATTGCTGTCGGCCCGCAACCTCAGTGTCCGTTTCGGCGGTGTGCTGGCGGTCAACAAGGTCAGCTTTGATGTCAAGCAAGGCGAGGTATTCACGCTGATCGGCCCCAACGGCGCCGGTAAAACGACGGTGTTCAACCTGATCAGCCGCATCTACACACCGACCTCCGGCGAGATCGACTACCTGGGCAAAAAACTGACCGACCAGCCGCCGCACAAGATTGCTGCGCTGGGCATCGCGCGTACCTTCCAGAACATCGAGCTGTTCGAGCATGCCACCGTGCTGCACAACCTGCTGATCGGCCGGCACACACACAGGCAAACGGGCTTGTGGAGCGAAATCTTCTTCACGAAAAAAACGCGTGAGGCCGAACTGCAGGCACGCGAGAAGGCCGAGCAGATCATCGACCTGCTGGACCTGCAGCATCACCGCGATTCCTTTGTCGCCGGCCTGCCCTACGGCGTGCGCAAGGTGGTGGAGCTGGCGCGCGCGCTGTGCACCGAGCCCAAACTGCTGCTTCTGGACGAGCCTTCATCGGGGCTCAATGTGGAGGAAACCGACGACATGGCCTTCTGGATCCAGGACATCAAGAACGAGCTGGGCATCACCGTGCTGATGGTGGAGCATGACATGACCCTGGTCTCCAAGGTGTCCGACCGCGTGCTGGCCATGAACCAGGGCGAAGTGCTGGCCATGGGTACGCCGCGCGAAGTACAGACCGATCCGGGGGTGATTGAAGCCTACCTCGGCTCGATTGATGACGTGTCGTCGCTGCGCCGGCAACACCAGCCGGTCAATCTGCACAGAGGGGAGATCCGCTCATGAGCGCCGTACCTCCACCGGTCAGCGACCAGCCCGTGCTCAAGCTGCTCAACGTCGAAAGCTCTTACGGGCCGATCAAGGCCATACGCGGCGTCAGCCTCCAGGTACGCCGCGGCGAAATTGCGACCGTGCTGGGATCCAACGGTGCGGGCAAAACCACCATCCTGAAAACCATCTCCGGCATCATCGACCCGCGCAAGGGCTCGATCGAGTTCAAGGGCGGCAACATCACCGCGCAGGACCCGGCCTATATCGTGCAGCAGGGCCTGAGCCATGTGCCGGAAGGCCGCGAAGTCTTCCCTCTGCTCAGCGTGCGCGACAACCTGCTGATGGGCGCCTACACCCGCAAGGACCGCGACGGCGTGAGCCGGGATATCGAGGCGGTATTCGGTTACTTCCCCATCCTGCGCGAACGTGCACTGCAAGACGCCGGCCTGCTGTCAGGCGGCCAGCAGCAGATGCTGTCCATCTCACGCGCGCTGATGGCCTCACCCGACCTGATCCTGCTGGACGAACCCAGCCTGGGCCTGAGCCCCAAGCTGACCAAGGAGATCTTCGAGATCGTGGTGCGTATCAACCGCGAACGCGGCACCACCATCTTGCTGGTCGAGCAAAACGCCAACATGGCCCTGAACGCCTCCGACTACGGCTACGTGCTGGAAAATGGCCGCATCGTGATGGAAGACACCTGTGCCCGCCTGCGGGAAAAGGAAGACATCAAGGAGTTCTACCTCGGCATGAAGGAAGACGGCGTGCGCAGCGAGCGCCGCTGGAAGAAAAAGAAAACCTGGAGATGAAAATGACGGAAGAATTCGCCAAGCCGGGGCCGCGGATCTGGCTTTGCCAGTCCGCAGGCGCAGCGCCCCCCCGGGGGGCAGCGCAGCACACGCAGTGGCAAGCGTGGGGGCACTATGTCTAACCTATGGGATCTTTCCCACATCCAGCCTGCAACCCGCGTGGTGCTTGAGGGTGAAACCATTCCGGCCATGTTCTGGAACGGCGTGGCGCAGCGCCAGGACAAGGTCTGGATGCGCCAGAAAAAACTCGGCATCTGGCGCAGCTGGTCCTGGAACCAGACCGGTGAAGCAGTGCGCGAAATTGCCGGAGGACTCATGAGCCTGGGTTTTGCGCCCGGCGAATGTGTGTCCATCCTGTCGAACACCGTCATCGAATGGGTGTTGGCCGACCTCGCCGTGCTCAGCTGCGGCGGTGTCTCCAACGGCATTTACCCGACCGATGCCGCCTCCCAGGTGCATTACCTTTGCGAAGACTCGCGCACAGTCATCCTGTTTGTCGAAGACGACGAGCAACTGGACAAGGCCCTGGAAGTGCGAACACAACTTCCCGGCCTGCGCAAGATTGTGGTGTTCGACATGGAAGGCCTGCATGACCTCGACGAGGCTGATGTCATCAGTCTTGCCAGCCTGCGCGAGCTGGGCCGCAGTTATCTTGCGCAGCATGCCGATGCGGTCGAGGCGCGTGTCAAGGCCTGCCGGCCAGAAGACCTCGCCATCCTGGTCTACACCTCAGGCACCACCGGCAAACCGAAGGGGGCCATGCACAGCCACCGCGGGCTGGTGTTCACGGCACGCGGCTACAACACGCTGGTGGCACAGGACGAAAACGACGAACGCATGTGTTTCCTGCCGCTGTGCCATATCGCCGAACGCATGGGTGGCGAATATTTCGCCATGTATACGGGGGCCAAACTCAATTTTGTCGAGAACCCTGAAACCATTCCCGAAAACGTGCGCGAAATTGCGCCCACGGTGTTTACCGCCGTGCCGCGTGTCTGGGAGAAGTTCTACTCGGGCGTGATGATCGCCCTCAAGGAAGCAAGCCGCCTGCAGCAGGCCGCTTACGCCTGGGGAATTGGCGTGGGCAGCAACATCGCAGAACTGGTCATGGCCGGCCAGCCGGTGAGCAACTGGCTCAAGCTGAAATTCACCATCGCCCGCTGGATCGCACTGGACAACGCACGCAAGCTGATAGGCATCCACCGTGCCCGCTTCTGCGTGACCGGCGCCGCCCCCATCTCACCGGAGCTGGTCAAGTGGTACATGGCGCTCGGCGTGCCCATGCTGGAGGTCTGGGGCATGACCGAAACCTGCGGCGCAGCGACCGGTGTGCCGGCCAGCCGCATCAAGCCCGGCTCCATCGGCCCGGCCGCGGGTTACAACGAGGTGAAGCTGGACCCGGCGACCGGTGAAATCCTGGTGCGCGGCGCAAATGTCTTCATGGGTTACCTGAACCTGCCGGAGAAGACCGCCGAGACGATCGATGCCGATGGCTGGCTGCACACCGGCGACGTCGGCGTGGTGGACGAGGAAGGTTTTTTCCGCATCACCGACCGCATGAAAGACATCATCATCACGGCCGGCGGCAAGAACGTGACGCCCAGCGAGCTGGAAAACGAGCTGAAGTTTTCGCCCTACATCACCGATGCCGTGGTGATCGGCGACAAACGCCCCTACCTGACCGCCATCATCATGATCGACCAGGAAAACGTCGAAAAATATGCACAGGACCATGACGTTCCCTTCAGCAACTACCAGAGCCTGACGCGTTCGACGGAAGTCCAGGAGCTGATCCAGGCCGAGCTGGACCGGGTCAACAAAAAGTTCGCACGCGTCGAGCAGATCAAGAAGTTCTTCCTGCTTGAAACGCAGCTGACTGCGGAAGACGAAGAACTGACACCGACCATGAAGCTCAAACGCAAGCTGGTCGAGAAAAAGTATGCCGCCCCCATAGAAGCGATGTATCGCTAGTGTTCCGTCCCGCAAATAAGGTGATGAAATGAAATTGTCCAGTCAGCTGTCAGGCAAGGCGCGAGGAGGCGACATAGCTGTAGCTATGGCAACGACGAGCAACGCCGCATGGCGGCTGACTGGGCGATTTCATATCGCCTTTATTTGTGGGACAGGACACTAGCCATGAGAACCTTAAGTAGTTTCCCTTGCGTACTTACGACAGCTTGACTTTCGGGTTCCGGCGTCAAGAATGCATTTGTGTTTCGAGCCTGTCACATGCAGGCACTGCTTTTTATTACAGGAGACTTTCATGACAATCAAAACCACACTGGCCATGGCAGCGCTGGCACTGGTCGCGGGCCAAGCCATAGCCCAGCAGGGCGTAAGCAAGACCGAGATCACCCTGGGTTCGATCCAGGATTTGTCCGGGCCGATCGCGGGCTTTGGCAAGCAAGCGCGCCTGGGCATGCTGCTTCGTGTTGACGAAATCAATGAGCAGGGCGGCATCAACGGCCGCAAACTGAAAATCATCGTTGAAGACTCGGCCTACGACCCGAAGAAAGCCGTGCTGGCCGCGCAGAAGCTGGTCAACCAGGACAAGATCTTCATGATGGTCGGCCACATCGGCACCGCGCAGAACCTGGCCGCGATGCCGGTGCAGTTCGACAAGAACGTCATCAACTTCTTCCCGATCACAGCAGCACGCGAGATGTACGAGCCCTTCCACAAGCTCAAGTATTCTTTCGCCGCCACTTACTTCGACCAGATGCGCAACGCAGCACCCAAACTGGCCAAGGAAAAAGGCGCCAAGAAAGTCTGCACCATGTACCAGGACGACGAGTTCGGCCTGGAAGTGATGCGCGGTGGCGAAGCGGGCCTCAAAACCATCGGCACGGAATTCGCCGAAAAAACGTCTTACAAGCGCGGTGCGACCGATTTCTCGTCGCAGGTTGCAAAAATGAAGGCGTCCGGCTGCGACATGGTGGTGCTCGGCACCATCATCCGAGAAACCATTGGCGCCATCGGTGAGTCGCGCAAGACCGGTTTCAACCCGGTATTTCTCGGTTCCAGTGCGGCCTACACCGACCTGATCCACAAACTGGGGGGCCCCGCCATGAACGGCCTGTACGCCACCATGACGGTACAAAACCCCTACCTCGACGAGGCATCGCAACCCATCCGCTTCTGGGCCAACAAATACAAGACCAAGTTCAACGAAGACCCGACCGTCTTCTCGGTTTACGGCTACAGCATCATCGACACCTTTGCCAAGGCCGCCCAAAAGGCCGGCCCCAACCTGACAACCGACAGCTTCATCAAGGTCATGGACAGCCTGTCCAGCGGACCGGACATGTTCGGCAGCGCGCCGGCCAGCTTCTCGCCGACCAAGCGCCTGGGCAGCGACGCATCGCGCCTCTCGCAAATTACCGACGGCAAATGGAAAGTGGTTTCCGAGTACATCCAGTAGCCGGCCATCCATTCCCGGTCAAAGCCGCCTTCGGGCGGCTTTTTTCATGACACGATGTAGGCGCCGGCGCCGGTGGACAGCAGCTTGCCGTCAGCACCCAAAAACTCCATGCGGGTGGACGCCACGCGGGAGCCCAGGCGCATCACTTCGGCCCGCAATTCAAAATACTCGCCGATGCCGGGGCGCAGGTAGTCCACGCGCAGGTCGATGGTGCCAAGTTTGCTGAAACGCTGAAGGCGCTGCGGCGGCGACTCGTCCATGTGGCGGGCGCCTATGGCGGCCATCACGGCCAGCCCGCCCATGGCGTCCAGGCCCGCACTGATCACACCGCCATGGATGCGGTTGTGCGCATAGTGGCCGATCAGGTGTTCACCCATGGTAATGCGCGCAGTGACGCGGTCGGGCTTGAGCGAGGTGATCTTCAGCCCCAGCACGCGGTTGAAGGAAATCTTCTCTTCGAAAAGCGTTTTCAGGCCGGCAACAAAATCGGGCTCGAATTCAATGGCGGCACTGGAGGGCGGCGTGTTAGGTGTCATAAGCCCAATTGTCGTGCAGCGAGGTCTTTCATGATTTCCTCGGCGCCACCGCCAATCATCATGACCTTGACCTCGCGGTAAATGCGCTCGCTTTTGGTGCCGCGCATGAAACCCATGCCGCCCAGGATTTGCACCGCCTGGTCGGCGCAGAACTGCATGGTTTGCGTCGCGTGGTTCTTCAGCATGCAGACATGGGCCACCCAGTCAGGGCCCTGGTCGCCGGCGTCGGCGCGGTCCGCCACCGCATCGACCCAGGCCTGGGTGGAGGCGATGCGCATCTGCATGTCCACCAGCTTGTGGCGAATCACCTGCTTGTCGACCAGCATGCTGCCGAAAGTCTTGCGCTGGCGCGCCCAGTCCAGTGCCTCGTCGTAGCAGGCTTGGGCAAAGCCCAGGGCCGCGGTCGACATGGCCATGCGTTCGCCGTTGAAATTGCCCATGATGATCTTGAAGCCGCTGCCCTCTTCGCCAAGCAGATGGCCGGCCGGCACCCGCACATTGTCAAAACGCAGGTGGGCTGTGTCCGAACACCACCAGCCCATTTTTTCCAGCCGGCTGCGGGACAGGCCCGGGCTGTCGCCCGGCACAAGGATCATCGAGATGCCTCCGGAGCCTTTGCTGCCGGATTCACCGGTGCGCACTGCCACCGTGATGAAGTCGGCGCGCATGCCCGAGGTGATGAAAACCTTCTCACCGTCGATCACATAATTGGCCCCATCGCACCGCGCTGTCGTTTGCAGCGCCGCGACGTCCGAACCGCCACCGGGTTCGGTAATCGCCAGCGCCGCAATTTTTTCACCGCGCAGGACCGGCGGAATCACCACCTGCTGCAGGGCTGCAGATCCATGGGCCAGCACCGGCGGCAGACCGATGTTGTGTGAAAACAGACTGGCCAGCACACCTCCGCTGCCGCCATAACGGCACAGGGCCAAGGTCATCGCATTGCGCAGGCGCCAGGAAGCCGGTGTGCCGCCCAGCGCTTCCGGGTAGCCGAGCGCCAGCAGGCCCAGTTCAGCCGCCTGGCGGTACAGGGCACGCGGGAATTCACCGGCATCGTCCCACTGGCCGACATGCGGCGCAATCTCCCGCTGGGCAAAACGCTTGACCGACTCCGTGATGTCGGCCCATGCCTCCATATCAGCGACCGACATCATGCTTCGAACCTCAGCAAGACCTGACCCGGCGCCGTCTGCTGGCCGGGCTCCACCGCAACGGCTGCCACGACGGCATCACGCGTCGCACAGACCGCATGTTCAAGCTTCATCGACTCAATCACGAGCAGCGTGTCGCCGCGCTTGATTGACACCCCGGCAGCGACCCTGACCGCGATCACCTTGCCGTTGAAGGGGGCCTTCAGTTCCATCGCCGGGCTGCCGGAAGAAGCCCCTGCCGCGGGTTCAAAACTCGCGTCTTGCAGCCAGACGTCGGTGGCACCGACCTGCACATGCCAGCGCCCATCGGCCACCCGGCAAGCCTGCACCGTGCTGCCGAGACCATCGACCGTGACCCACGTCTGCCCGGGACCGATGCGCACACAGGTGGCCGCGTGCTGCGCCGCGCCGGCAGAAACCTCCAGCCGGCCCTGGCCGGTTTCCGTCACGCGGACAGCGAACACCTGCTCGCCGAGCAAAACGCGCAGGGTTTTGCCAAACGGGCATGGTAAAAATTGCGCCGCACCATCGCCAAAATGCAGACCCAGCACGGCAGGCAGCAACAGCTGCACCTGCCGCTCCTGCAAGCTTGCGCGGATGCTGTCGCCATGCTCAGCCAGAAAGGGAATCAGCGCCTGGCCTGCGCGGAACACCGGATGTGCCAGGCAGGCTGCCAGGAAGGCACGGTTGGTCGGCAAGCCCAGCACCTGCGTGCCGTCCAGCGCGGCCAGCAGCCGGTTGATGGCTTCGGCCCGCGTGGCGGCGTGCACGATCAGCTTGCCTAGCATGGAGTCATAAAACGGCGTGACCTCGCAACCGGCCTGCAGCGCATGGTCAAAACGCGCATGCCCGGGCTCGGTGAAATGCTGAACCCGTCCGGCACGCGGCGCAAAGTTGTCGTCCTCGGCGCAGAGGCGCACTTCGATCGCATGGCCTTGAAAAACCACGTCTTCCTGGCGCAGCGGGAGCACCTCGCCTTGCGCGATGCGCAGCTGCCACTCCACCAGGTCCAGGCCAGTCAATGCTTCAGTTACCGGGTGCTCCACCTGCAGCCGAGTATTCATCTCCATTAGAAAGAATTCACTCTGCTCATCGAGCAGAAATTCCACCGTCCCAGCGCCCACATACCCGGCCGCCTGAGCCAGTGCCACCGCACAGGCGCCCATGCGCTCACGCAAGTCAGCGTTCACTGCGGGACTTGGCGACTCTTCCACCAGCTTCTGGTGGCGCCGCTGGACCGAGCAATCGCGCTCACCCAGATGAATGCAGTGGCCGTGCGCATCGGCAAACACCTGCACCTCGATATGACGCGGCTGCAGCAGTGCGCGTTCGAGCAGCAGGTCGCCGCTACCGAAAGAGGACAGCGCTTCAGAGCGTGCACTTGCCAGCGCTGCCTGCAGTTGGGACGGCTCCAGCACCAGGCGCATGCCGCGGCCTCCGCCGCCCGCCGTGGCCTTGACCATCACCGGGTAGCCGATGCGTTCGGCCTCCGCGACCAGGCGGGCATCCGACTGGTCCGGCCCCTGGTAGCCCGGCAGGCAAGGCACCTTCCTTTCGAGCGCCACTTCCTTGGCGCTGGCCTTGTTGCCCAGCGCGCGAATGGCGGCCGGCGGCGGGCCGACCCAGATCAAACCTGCGTCCAGCACTGCCTGCGCAAAATCGGCGTTCTCGCTGAGGAAGCCGTAGCCTGGATGTACTGCATCGGCACCTGCCGCCCTGGCTGCAGCCAGCAGTTTGTCTATACGCAAATAGGAGTCGGACGATAGCGCACCGCCCAGCGCCACCGCGTTGCCCGCTTCCTGCACATGCAGGGCCTGCGCGTCGGCATCGGAATACACCGCAACTGTGGCCATGCCCATGCGGTGGGCGGTACGGATGATGCGGCGCGCGATCTCACCGCGGTTGGCGATCAGCAGGCGGCGGAGGGTTGTGCCTGTCATGCCGCCCACCCGGGTTTGCGCTTGCCGGCAAACGTCGCCAAACCCTCGGCGGCCTCGGCACTGCGCAGACTTGCTGCAAATTTGATAGCCGCCTGCGCAGTCAGGTCCTGGGCCGGAGTCTGATTGAGCATATGAAGCAGAGCCTTGGTATGGGCCACGGCGCCCGGTGCTGCACGGCGCAGCGTGGCGATCTGTTGGGCCAGCGCAGCCGGCAGGTCATCGGCCAGCTGGTCCACCAGGCCCAGCGTCAGTGCCTGCTGCGCGGAATACTTTTCCCCGGACAGCAACATCTGCCGCGCCAGCCTGTCGCCGAGCCGGCGATGCACAAAAGGCGCGATCTGCGCCGGCACAATACCCAGCGTCACTTCCGGTGTGGCAAACACGGCCGATGGCGTGGCCAGCACAAAGTCGCCGCAACACACCAGCCCCAGGCCCCCGCCCATGGCCGGTCCGTCCACCGCCACCAGCAGCATCTGCGGCAACGCGCACAAGGCATTGAGCAAGTTGCCGAAGCCGGCATTCATGACGATCAGGGGATCGGTTTCTCCGGCTGGCAGCGCCTGACCTATCGATTCGGCAAAACCGCCCAGGCTGCCGCCCGCGCAGAAGGAGCCGCCGCTGCCTTGCAGCACGACAAAGCGCAAGGCCGTGTCCTGCGTTGCGCGTTCGCAAGCCTGTGCCAGTGCATCGACCAGCTCGCCGGTCAATGCATTGCGTGTGGCCGGGTCGTGGAGGGTCCAGTGTTCGGTCTCGCCGGAACGGGTGACCTGCAGCTTGCCTGTCATGGCGGCGCCCATCAGGCCGAAGGCTTTTTGCTGGTTTTGGCCAGCCCCATGTACTTGGCGATGATGCCCATCATCACTTCGTCGGCACCGCCGCCTATGGAGGCCAGCCGGCCGTCGCGGTACATGCGGGCCACCTTGTTCTCCCAGGTGAAACCCATGCCGCCCCAGAACTGCAGGCAGGTATCGGGCACCAGACGGTTCAGCCGCCCTGCCTTGAGCTTGGCCATGGAGGCCAGTTCGGTTACGTCCTGGCCCTGCACATAGAGCTCGCAGGCGCGGTAAGTCATGGCGCGCAGGCCTTCGACCTCGGTTTTCATCTCGGCCAGCTTGAACTGCACCCACTGCTGGTCGGCCAGGGTGGCGCCGAACAATTTCCGGTCGTGGGCCCACTCCACCGTCCAGTCAATGCAGTTGGTGAGCGACTGGATGCAGCTGGCCGCGCACCAGAGCCGCTCTTCCTGGAACTGCATCATCTGGTACATGAAGCCCGAGCCTTCGGCGCCTATCAAGTAGCGTTGCGGCACACGTACTTCGTCGAAATAAATCAGGCCGGTGTCGCTGGCGTTCATGCCTATCTTTTTGATCTTCTTGCCGACTTCGATGCCCTTGCGCAGCTTGCCCTTCTCGCGCATGGGCACCATGACCAGGCTTTTGTTCTTGTGCTGCGGCCCCTCGCCGGTATTGACCAGCATGCACATCCAGTCGGATTGCAGACTGTTGGTGATCCACATCTTCTGGCCGCTGATCACATAGTCGCCGCCGTCCTTGCGGGCATGGCTCTTGATGGAGGCCACGTCGCTGCCGGCGCCAGGTTCGCTCACGCCGATGCAGCCGACGGTGTCACCCGCGATCGCTGGCGCGAGGAATTCGCGCTTGAGTTCGTCACTGCCGAAACGCGCCAGCGCCGGTGTGCACATGTCGGTCTGCACGCCGATGGCCATGGGAACACCGCCGCAGTCGATGTGGCCCAGGGCTTCGGCCATGGCCACGCCGTAGGAGTAATCGAGTCCGGCGCCGCCGTAAGCCTCGGGCTTGGTCAGCCCCAGCAGGCCGAGATTGCCGAGTTTTTTGAAAACTTCATGGGCAGGAAAAATCTCGGCCGCCTCCCACTCATCGACATGCGGGTTGATCTCGGCCTCGATAAAACGCTTGAGGGTTTTCTGGATTTCGAGATGTTCGTGGGTGTATTGCATTTTTTGTCTCCTTGGGAATCCGTTTCACATGCGCGCCACGCCGAACTGCAGGGGCCGCAAGGCGCGGACTTCGGCCTCGGCACACATGGCCAGGCACTGCACCAGCACCGCACGCGTATCGCGCGGATCAATCACGCCGTCGTCCAGCAGCAGGCCCGAGGTGTAAAAAGCGTCGGCCTGCGCCTCGAACACGGCCACGATCTTGTCGAACTGCGCCTGCGATTGCGCAGCATCAATCGGGATGCCCTTGCGTGCCATTCCAGCCTCAGTGACGATCTGCATGGTGCGCGCCGCCTGCTCGCCACCCATGACCGCGGTTTTCGCGCTCGGCCAGCTGAATAAAAAACGCGGCGCATAAGCTCGCCCGCACATGCCGTAGTTGCCGGCGCCAAACGAAGCGCCACACTGGATGGTGATCTGCGGCACGCTCGCGTTGGTCACTGCCTGGATCATCTTGGAGCCGTGCTTGATCATGCCGCCCTGCTCGCTGTCCTTACCCACCATGTAGCCGGTGGTGTTCTGCAGATAGACGATGGGATGGCCCAGCTGACACATCATCTGGATGAAATGCGTGGCCTTGTTCGCGCCCGCCACGTCGATCGGGCCGTTGTTGCTGATGATGCCCACCGCATGGCCGCCAATCGCCGCCTGCACGCACAGCGTAGCGGCGCCATACAGGGCCTTGAAGGGCAAGAAGTCCGAGCCATCGACCAGGCGCGCCATCACCTCGTGCATATCCACCGGCTGGCGCAGGTCATCGGCCATCAGTCCGAGCAGATCATCGGCCGGGTACAGCGGCTCGTTTGCTCCTGAATTAATAGCTGCTTGCGCCCGCGCTATATGGGGAGAAACCCGATTTGACCATGCTGTCCGGGCCACCTGCTGCCTGGCCAGACCCAGCGCCTGGCGGTCATCTTCGGCCAGTTGCTCGCCCAGGCCGGACACACCGGTATGCATCTCGGCGCCGCCGAGTTCTTCCTCGGTCGCTACCTCGCCGGTGGCCGCCATCAACAGCGGCGGCCCTGCCAGGAAAGCGCGGGAGCGGTTCCGCACCATGATGACCACGTCGCTCAGGCCCGGCATGTAGGCGCCACCGGCCGTGCCCGAGCCATGCTGCACAGTAATGACGGGTATGCCCGCGGCCGACAGGCGTGCCAGGTTGCGGAACAGGGCGCCGCCATGAATAAAACCTTCCACGCGGTAACGCATGAGGTTGGCGCCGGCACTCTCCACCAGGTGAATGAAAGGCAGCTTGTTCTGCAGTGCGATTTCCTGCACACGCAAAATCTTGTCCAGCCCCATGGCCTGGATGGCACCGGCCTCGATGCCGGAGTCACTGGCCACGACCATGCAGCGAGCACCTTCGATAAAGCCGATACCGGCCACGATGCCGCCGCCGGGCACCGACTGCGCCGGGTCCTTGCTGTCCTGCATGAAGCCGGCCAGGGAGCAAAGCGGAAGATAGGGAGCCCCCGGGTCCAGCAGCAGGGCCACACGTTCACGCGGCAGCAGCTGGCCACGCTTGTCAAACACCGGCCTTGATTTTTCCGAGGCCTGCGCAGCACGTGCCTCCAGTCCGCGCAAGGCTGCGATGCGGGCCAGCATGGCCTCGCGCCGCTGCGCAGCCACACCGCCCTGAGCATTCCACGCCGACTGGAAAATGGTCATGACTGGAACAGCTTCGGTGTGCTGGCCAGATGGAAACCGTCAAACGGCCTGATCGCCTCGCGCTGCTGTTCTTCGGCATCGGGCAGGCGCATCGGCCAACCCATGCGCGCCTGCGGCCGCGCGCCGTCCACCCGCAGCACGGTGCCGCTGATGAAGCTGGCTGCCGGGCTTAGCAAAAACACAATCGCGGCCGAGGTTTCCGCTTCGGTGCCGAAGCGGCCCAGCGGAACGGTCTTGCGCATCTCACGCAGCATCTCGCCGGCTTCAGGCGGGTAGTGGTCCATGCCGCTGGAAGCGATGTAACCCGGCGCCACCGCATTGACGCGCACACCGCTGTGCGCCCACTCGGCGGCGGCCGTTTCGGTGAAGCTGACCATGCCGGCCCGCGCCGCGCCGCTGTGGCCCATGGACGGCATCGACCCCCAGAAGTCGGCCACGATGTTGACCACGCTGCCGCCGTGCGCGGCCATGGACTGCAAATAACACTCGCGCGCCATCAGGAAGCCGCCGGTCAGGTTGGTGTTGATGACCGCTTCCCAGCCTTTGGCACTGATGCTTTCCAGCGGTGCGATGTACTGGCCGCCTGCGTTGTTGACCAGGCCGTCGATGCGGCCATGCGCCAACACCACTGCCGCCACCGTGCTCTGCACCGCTTCTTCCTGGCGAATATCGCAAGGGTGAAAACTTGCACGGCCGCCGGCGGCCACAATTTCACCGGCCACGTCATGCAGCTTGGCGAGTTTGCGTCCTATCAGCACCACATGGGCGCCCAGCGCCGCCAGTTCATGCGCGGTGCAGCGGCCAATGCCGGAACCTCCGCCTGTCACCACCACCACCTTGCCGGCAAACAGGCCGGGGCTGAACACGGACCGGTAACTCATGCGCGGGTTCTCCTCATGGGTTTCTGGCTTTCCCCGATGAACAGCGCCATCGCCGCATCGGCCAACTCATCCAGCGACGCGCCTTTTTTGGCATCGAACCACTGCACCGACCAGTTCAGCGCCCCGAAGATCAGCAGCCGTGCCAGCTTCACCGGGCACTGCAGCCTGCCCTCGCTGCTGAGCGCTTGGAGCACGGGCTCCCAGACCGATTCGTAGTCGCCCTGCAGCCTGGCCAGCGAAGCCCGCTGCTTGGCCGTGATGGAGCGCGACTCGTACAACATCACGGGAATGAAATCGCTGCCCGCTCCCAGCAGCACATCAAAATGGTTGCGGATCAGCACCCGCAGCAGGGCCGCTGCGTCGGCGTCGGGTGGGGCCTGCGCCGCTGCTTCCAGCGCCGCCGTCTGCCGCAGGATGGCCGAACGCATGCCTTCGTCCATCACCGCATACAACAGCGCGCCCTTGCTTTTGAAATGGTAGAAGGGCGAGCCGCTGTGCATGCCCACGGCGGCAGCGATGTCGCGCGTGCTGGTGGCGTCGAATCCCTTGCGCCGGAACAGCTTCGCTGCGGCATTGACCAGCTCGACCCGGCGGTTACCGTCGTCGCGCTCGTCGATGGTTTTGCGCGGGCGGCCGCGCGGCCTTTTTTCCGCGACGGCGATCAGGGAATGGCCGTCGGCAATAGCCTGAGCGGCGGAACGGGTGCGCAGGGCGGGTTTGTCCATGGACACAGACCATAACAAAAGCCGATATTTTTAGCAAGCACGTGCTTTGTAAAAATAAGACTGCACAGGCCACCACAGCTGGTGGCAACTCTTTACACAAAGGCGTCGGGTCTTTGTGAGGCATACACCTGGCGAGCAGACCATCAAGGCTCACCAACCACCGGAGTCGCTCCATGAAATCGAAAGCCCTTGTTTGCGCCATTACCCTCGCCGCCCTGAGCTTTGGCTCGCTGTCTTTCGCCCAAGGGGACGACCGACGTGGCCGCGGTGCCGAGCCACAACGCTTCGAACAGCGCAGCTCCTTGCACCGGGACGGCCGTGATTTCAGCGTCCGCCATGTCGACCGCCGGGACGCGCGCCATGACCGGTACGCCGATGCGCGCGGCCCGCGCTTCCACCGCGGCGACCGCGTCCCCACGGAGTACCGCCACCGGGGCCACGCCATGAACAACTGGCGTGCGCAGCACCTGAACGCGCCGGCCCACGACCAGCAGTGGGTACAGGTGGGCGCGGACTATGCGCTGATCGCCATCGCCACCGGCGTGGTTGCGCAGCTGGTGCTCAACCACTAGCGCGGTGGTGCATGCGGAATCCGTTTTCGCATGCACTACCTTTTTGATAGCTGCCTGCGCCCGTGAAATAAGGGCTGGAACCTGTTTTCGTTGAGTTTCTGCAGGATCGCTGCACTAAAACCTGTCGTTGCCCTGCAAGCCCAGGTTGTTGATCTTCGTCTTGCGCAGCATTTTCAGCAGCAGGTTGCGGCAGCTGCGCAGCAGAGGATAAAGCAGGCGTGCCCGCCCTTTCGAGCGGAACATCCAGTGGTTCAGGCGATTGAAAACACCCGAGGGACTGCCCATCAGCGACAGCGCGTGAATCGCGTCCGCGCCGTAGTACAAGGCATCGCCAACCTTGAGCACCATGCCCTGGTCAATGTCCAGTCCCTGGCGTGTGATCTCCTGCATGACCTCGCTGGACTCCCGCGCATTCACGAGCTTCAGGGTCCCGACCGTGTCGCGGATCCGCACCATCCTGCAGTAGTTGTCGCAAGCGGGGCATTCGTCGTCGTAAACCAGCAGGATGTCGGGGTGTTGGGTTGGCATGGCGGTCTTGGCATGTATCCCGCTAAATTTCCACCGGCTTGCGCAAGGTCGGCAAGCCCACACCGGCAGCGTCGAAGCCGCCATCAACGGCCAGGACCTGGCCGTTGACGTAACTTGCCGTCTCACTGCAGAGGAAACCCGCGACCGAGGCAATCTCTTCGGTGGTGCCATAGCGGTTCAGCGGAATGGCATCGTGGTAGTCGCGCCGGATGGCCGCACTATGCACCAGCCTGGCCATCTCGGTCTCGACAGGACCCGGTGCAATGGCGTTCACGCGAATACCGACGTTGCCCAGTTCAACGGCCTGTTGCTTCGTGAGATGAATCAGCGCAGCCTTGCTTGTGCCGTAGGCAGAACGCAGCGTACTGGCGCGCAGCCCGGAAATGGAAGCGATGTTGACAATACTTCCGCCACCCGTCTTCTGCATCACCGGTGCACAGGCCTGGGTGCAGAGAAAGACCCCGTCCAGGTTGGTCGCCATCACGTAACGCCACTCCTCGAATGTTGTTTCGGCAAGGGGTTTGAAAACGGCAACACCGGCATTGTTCACCAGGGCATCGATCCGGCCAAACACGGCTTCCACCTTCTCAACCGCCGCCTGCACCTGTTTCGGGTCAGACACATCGCAGTGAATGGCAAGTACATGGCCGGACCGGTCCAGCGCGCCTGCCGCTTGCGCGAGCGTGCCGGCGTCGATGTCCACCAGCACGACGCGATAGCCGTTCTCCAGGAACCACCGGCCCATGGCCAGGCCGATGCCGCGCGCGCCACCCGTGACCACGGCAACCGGCAAAAATGACTCGTCAGGCTTCATGGCATGTGTTCAAAAAAGGAGATGCTGAGGCAAAAGAACCCGTGGGCGCAACTATATCGGCTACGGCGCCAGTTTCCGCGCACGTTCCAGCAGCAGCTCGCGCTCGCGCGTGTTCTGCGCCAGCGTAGCAGCACGCTCGAATTCCGTGCGTGCCTCGGCATGGCGCCCCAGCTTGGCAAGCAGGTCGCCGCGCACACTCGGCAGCCACTGGTAGTTCTGCAGGGACTTTTCCTCGCGCAAGGTATCGATGATCTCCAGGCCGGCGGCCGGCCCAAAGGCCATGCTGACGGCCACCGCGCGGTTGAGTTCCACCACGGGCGACGGCGCCGTCTGCGCGAGTGCGTCGTACAAGGCCGCAATACCGGCCCAGTCGGTCTGCACGGCTACAGGCGCGCTGGCATGGCAGGCAGCAATGGCCGCCTGCAGCGCATACGGGCCCAGTGCATGCACGGACGACCCGGCCAGGGCCTGTGCCCGGTCCAGCGCCGCCAGGCCGCGCCGTATCAGCAGGTGGTCCCAGCGTGTGCGGTCCTGGTCGGACAGCAGCACCGGCCGGCCGTCGGCGTCGATGCGGGCCGCCATGCGCGAGGCCTGCAACTCCACCAGCGCAAGCAGTCCATGCACTTCGGACTCGTCGGGCGCCAGCCCAGCCAGCATGCGGCCCAGGCGCAGTGCCTCGTCCGTCAGTGCGGGCCGCATCCAGTGGTCGCCGGCGGTGGCGGTGTAGCCTTCGTTGAACACCAGGTACACCACCTCCAGCACCGAGGCCAGGCGCGCGCCGAGTTCGCCGCCGCGCGGCACTTCGAAGGGTACGTGCGCTTCGGTCAGCGTGCGCTTGGCGCGTACGATGCGCTGGGCAATCGTCGGTTCAGACACCAGGAATGCACGGGCAATCTCGTGCGTGGTCAGGCCGCCCAGCAGCTTGAGCGTCAGCGCCACCCGGGCCTCCGTCGAAAGCACGGGATGGCAGGCGGTGAAGATCAGACGCAGCAGGTCATCGCCGATGTCGTCCTGGCGGGCCTCGTCCAGTGCGTCCACAAAATCCGGCACGATCAGGGCCTCCTGGGCTTCAAGGTCATGGCCCATCTGCTCGAGCTTCTCGCCCTGCATCTTCTGGTGCCGCAGATGGTCCAGCGCGCGGTTTTTCGCGGCGGTCATCAGCCAGGCGCCGGGCTTGTCCGGCACCCCCTTGCCGGGCCAGCTCTCCAGCGCGGAAACCAGCGCGTCCTGCGCCAGTTCCTCCGCCAGCCCGATGTCGCGCACCATGCGCGCCACCGAGGCCACGATCTTTGCGGACTCGATGCGCCAGACGGCTGAAATCGCCTCATGGGTGGAGGAATGCATGAATCAATGGTACCGGCACGACGAGCGAACGTGGAGGCTCTTCATACCAGCAGGGGCCGCGGATCTGGCTTCGCCAGTCCGCAGGCGCAGCGCCCCCTCGGGGGGCAGAGAGCTACGCGGAGCGAGCGAACGTGGGGGCTCAATTAGACATCCAGAAAACCTCCCAGACGTGCCCATCCAGGTCGGTGAAGCCGTGGCTGTACATGAAGCCGTGGTCCTGCGACGGGTTGGGCGCGGTGCCGCCGGCGGCCAGCGCCTTCTTCACCAGTTCGTCCACCTCTGCGCGGCTTTCGCACGACAGGGCAATCAGTACCTCGGTGGTCTTGGTGGCATCGGCGATCGGCTTCTTCGTGAAGCCCTGGAAGAATGGCTCGACCAGCAGCATCACGAAGTTGTGGTCTTCACTGATCACCATGCAGGCGCCCTGCTCGTTGGTGAATTGCGGGTTGAAGGAAAAGCCCAGGCTTTTGAAAAAGGCCTGACTCTTTTCCATGTTCTTGATGGGAAGATTGACGAAGATCTTGCGCGTCATGATGGTTCCTTTGAATGGTTTGAATGAGGAGGCAGCGGCGCTCAGGCTTTTTCTGCCTTGGCCTTGAGGTTGGCGAGGCCGGCTTCAAAGTCGGCACCAATCATCTTGTCCATGTTGAAAATCACGCCCATGAACTTCGAGAGGAACGGCGCGGGGCCTTCCATGGCCCACGTGACCTGTGTGGCTGTGCTCTCGGGTGCGATGGTGAAAGTGATCACGTTCTGCGCCTTGAATGGGGCGGTCATGTCCAGCCGCATCTTCACCTGCGACGGCTCCGCAGCCTGCACGATTTCAAAGCTGCCGCTGCCTGACTTTTTGCTTTCGAAGTCGTAGTGGGCGCCGGGCCCGATGAACGGGCCGCTGTAGCTGCCTTTCATCTCCGGGGCTTTCAGCGCATACGGATTCCAGGAATTGAAGGCACGCACGTCGTTGATCAACGGAAATATCTTCCCGGCCGGCGCAGCAATGCTGGTGCTGCGCGACACACGGAAGGTGTCCGGCCGCCGCGAGGCCATCACGGCAATAACGATAACGGCCAGCACGATCAGCGCCAGGATGATAAGCAATGTGTTCTTGACCATAGCGTGCCTCATTTCTGGCTGGGTGTGTTCATTTCGCGGAAACGCTCAACCTGATCGCTGGGCGTGAAGTCGTCCAGTTCGTACAGCTGGCGCACCTCGATCACAGCCGGTTCGTTTTCGCCCACCGGGTTGGGGTAGCGGCGCGACCATTCCATGGCCTCCTCGCGGCTGCGTACCTGGATGGTGGTGAAGCCGGCGATCAGTTCCTTGGCCTCCGCGAAGGGGCCATCGATCACGGTGCGCTTCTGGCCGTTGTAGTGGATGCGCCAGCCCTTGCGGCTGGGCTGCAGCCCGCTGCCATCGAGCAGCACGCCGGCCCTGGACAACTCTTCGTGGTAGTCGGCCATTTCCTTCATCAACTTCTCGTCGGGGGTCTGCGGAGTCGTCTCGGCCTCGAACTCGGGCGTGGACTTGACGATGATCATGAAACGCATGAGGTTCTCCTTCGTAGTGAGCCTGGAAGCCGGGGCCCGGCGGGCCCGCAAAACAAGGGCTTCTACCTCCACGACGAACCGGGCACTGCGAAATCGACAGCTTTCACCAGAAAAAACCTTTTGTTACTTTTTGGCGTTCGCGCTCAGGCGAAGCAGGGGCCGAGCGAGCGCACTTCAATGGTGGCCCACTCCGCCGCCGGGCACTGGCCGGCAATTGCAAGCGCTTCTTCGCGGGTGGCGCAATCCACCAGAAAAAACCCGCCCACCATTTCCTTGGCCTCGGAAAAAGGACCATCCAGCACCTGGGGCCGGCCGCCCCTGACCTGCACCTGGGCCGCATCGTCCTGCGACGCCAGTGACTCAGCGGCGAGCAGCAGGCCGCGCGCTTTCAGGTCGGCGCCGAAGCGCAGCATGCGCTCATAAACAGCGCGTCCCTCGGCCTCGGTACGCGTCAGCCGCTGGCCTTTCGGTTCATGAATCAGAAGCATGTAAGCCATGGCATTTCCCGCAATAAAAGTTGCTGGCGATGATAGCGCGCTACCCCGTCTCAAGCGCCAGAAAGGTAGACATACAAACCCTCGACCGGCCGCTGCTGATCCTCGCGCAGCGGCGCGCGCAGCAAGGCCTTCACCCCAAAGCCGTGCTCGCGCGCCAGCCTGCGGATGTAGGCTTCGGAATGTGCATAACGCAGGCTGGGCAGCAGCACCAATTCTTCGTCGCCGGACGCGCGCTCGACGGTGAAGCAGAACAGGCCTCCCGGTTGCAGGATGCGGGCGACCCCCGCAAACACCGCAGCGAGATCACCCACGTAGATGAAGACATCGGCCGCCAGCACCAGGTCGTCGCTGCGCTCGGCGCCCTGCAGGTACTCTGCCAGGTCCGCGTGAACCAGCGTGTTGTAAACGCCCAGCGTGCAGGCCTTGTCCAGCATGCCGCGCGAAATGTCCACGCCATCCACGCGATCGGCCAGCGGCGCTATCAGCGGCCCGCACAAGCCGGTGCCGCAGCCCAGGTCGAGCACGGAGCTGAAGCGGTGCGGCTCTGCCTGCGCAAGATGCCGGATCAGGACCTCGTGGGCCCGGTAGCGCAGCACGCCCACCAGATGGCTCTGGAAGTCGGCAGCGTAGTCGTCGAACAGGTATTCCACATACTCGCGCGGTGCCGTGGCCGGCGCCTCGGCGCCGCGCACCGAAGCAAGAAAATAGCCGTTGACCTGCGGATCGGCGCCCAGCGCAAGCGCTTTCCCGAAACACTCGGCGGCTTCCTGCAGGCGATGGAGCTCGCGCAGCAAAGTGCCGCGGTGGCTCCACGCCTCGGCCAGCCCGGTGTCGCGCGCCAGCGCTTCCTCGAAGGAGGCCAGCGCTTCTTCGGGCCGGCCCAGCCGCACCAGGGCCTGGGCATGCTGCATCCAGAGCAGCGCGTTGCCGTCATCCAGCGCGAGGGCCTGTTCGTAACAGGGCAGGGCCTGCGCATGCTGCGCCAGACCGGCGTGCGCCAGGCCCAGGTAAGACCAGGCCTCGGTATTTCCGGGTTCGGCCACGGTGGCCTGCTCGAGCAGTGCCAGCGCTTCAGATTCCTTGCCGAGCTTGACGCGCGTGGCACCCAGGTTGGTGAGGGTGGAGGCGCGGCCGGGCACCAGTGCCAGGGCAAGCTCAAAACAGCGCTCGGCCTCGGGCAGCGCCCCGGCCTGAAAATGCGCAAGGCCTTCCAGGAAACTTTGCCGGGCGCGCTCAAACACTTCGTTCATGAAACCCCTTATCCAACAGGCTTCATTGTCTGCCGAACACCCGATGACGGACTAATCCACGAAAAAGTCGGGAATGAATTTTCTGGTTCCGGGTGTCACCGAATACTTCTCCAGGTCGGTCACACCGTACGCAGCCAGCAATTCATCGTCGATGTAGAAGTTGCCAGTGGCCGGAACCGCACTGGTGAGGATCAGGTAGGCCGCGTCGGACAGGATTTCCGGCTTGCGGCACAGCTTCAGGTCCACGCCGGGAATCATCTGCAGCGCGGCCGTGGCAATGGCCGTGCGCGGCCACAGGCTGTTGACGGCGATGCCGTATTTTTTGAATTCGCCTGCATGGCCAAGGGTGCACATGCTCATGCCGTACTTGGCCATGCTGTAGGCCGTGTGGTTCTCGAACCAGTGCTGCTTCATGCTCAGCGGCGGTGACATGGTCAGCACCTGCGGCTTGCGCCCGGCCTGCGCGGATTTTTTCAGCTCCGCCAGGCAGGCCTGGGTACACAGGTAGGTGCCCCGCGCATTGATGCCGTTCATCAGGTCGTAACGCTTCATCGGCGTGTGTTCGGTGTCGGTCAGGCTGATGGCGCTGGCGTTGTTGACCAGGATATCGATGCCGCCGAAAGTCTCCACCGCTTTGGCTACTGCAGCCGCCACAGCATCTTCTTCCCGGATGTCCACGGCCAGCGGCAAGGCCTGGCCACCCGCAGCTTTCACCGCTTCGGCAGCGCTGTAAATCGTGCCGGGCAACTTGGGGTTGGGGTCGGTGGTTTTGGCCAGGATCACGATGTTGGCGCCATCGACCGCGGCACGTGTGGCAATGGCCAGGCCAATGCCACGCGACGCACCGGTGATGAACAGTGTTTTGCCTTTGAGACCGGGAACTGAACTCATGACGACTCCTTTACGCTACAAAATCAATAGCTGCTTGCGCCCGCCCGATCAGGGGAAAGCGCATTTTTTCTCTCAATACCCGGGGGGAAGCAGGTTTTCAGACCTTGCTGAAGTCCGGTTTGCGTTTTTACCGAAAGCTTCCGGCCCGCTACGCGGTCCCGTCCTTCGGACGCCGACTTCAGACCTTGCTGAAGTCGGGCCGTCGCTTTTGCATAAACGCCCCAAAAGCCTCGCGGGCAGCGGGCTCGCCCAACATGCGGCCAAAGCTGGCACCTTCTTCGTCCATTTGTCGCAGCACCGTCTGCTGCTGGCCTTTTTTCATCAATCGCTTGGTTTCCACCAGCGAGCTTATCGGCTTGGCGGCCAGCTTTCGTGCCACGGACTGGGCCACGCCATTGGCCTCCATGGGAGGCACCACGCGGTTGGCAAGGCCGACCTCCAGCGCAGCCTCTGCCATGAATGGTTCACCGAGCAGCAGCGCTTCTGCTGCCCGGTGGTACCCCAGCATCTGCGGCACCAGCAGGCTGGAAGCCGCTTCCGGGCACAGGCCGAGGTTGACAAAAGGCATGGAGAAAGCAGCGTTGTCGCCTGCGTAAACCAGGTCACAGTGAAACAGCATGGTCGTGCCCACGCCTACCGCCGGGCCGCACACAGAAGCCAGCAAGGGCTTGGGAAAGGCCGCGATGCCGCGCAGGAAACGAAACACGGGGGAATCCATCCCGGCCGGCGGCTTGTTCAGGAAGTCGCCTATGTCGTTACCCGCACTGAAGATGGTTTCGTGGCCCTGGATCACCACGACGCGCACGGCCGCGTCCGCCTGGGCGACTTCCAGCGCATCTGCCATCGCGGCATACATGGCCGCGGTGAGGGAGTTTTTCTTGTCCACACGGTTCAGGGTGATGGTCATCACGCCGGCTTCGGTGTGGGACAGGATGTCTTTGAAAGGCTCGCTCATGGAAATTCCTGAAGTGTTGTTGTTGACGTTGTGTTGATGTTGGCGAAGGCCACATTCATTCCTTAAAGTAGACAACCTGGTGTGAGGTCACGAGCAGTTCTTTTGCTTCGTTCCACAACTGCGCCGTCTGGTCGAAATAGCCGTTGCGAAAAGCCTGGGCCTGGGTCTGCCCCAGCAGGTAGCCATTGCCTGTTGATTGCAACAGGCCTGCATCGGCATGGTAGTACACCGTCATCGACACGGTGCCGATCGGCACCAGCACCGGCCGGCGGCGCCAGACGCGTGGGAAGAACACATCCGACATGGCCGTGAGCGAGGCGAAGTCCAGCGGCCGCGGCGGGTCATCGCGCAGCCACAGGCGGCTGCGGCTCGCCCCCTGATCGGCACCATGCCACTCGGTGGGAATCGCACCTTCGGCAAAACGCATTTCATAACGCTTGACCCATTCCACCCGCGTCGGGCCGCCGGCGCGAGAAACTTCGGCGGGAGTCGGAACTTCGGGCATGGCCTGCTCGTCGGCGCCCCAGGTGTCGCGCCGCAAACCAAAAAAAGCGGTACCGGTCAACACCGTCTCGCCCTGCTGCTTCGTCTCGATCACCCAGTGCTGGGTGGATCGGTTGGTACGCGCGGGCCGCGCCGTCACCGTGAACGGGCCGTCGGCCAGTGCCGCAGCAAAGTTGACGGTGAGCGAGATCGGATCGCCCAGGCGCTGCGGATGCTGCAGCACGGCGTTCAGCGCCTGGGCGGCGGTGACACCACCGAACGGCCCGACCATGTTGGCGTAGGCAGCACTGGTGTGGCCGAGAAAGCTGCCGTCGGCCTGCGCCTGCAAGGCTACCGCAGCGTCAAAGGGATGGAGACTGCTCATGGCCAAAGTATGCCGTTGCCAGGCAGATCAGACAGTCGTGCCGGCGACGCTGGCTTTCAGTGGAACTGGCCGCATGCCTTCAAGAACCTGAACCGTGCGCGGCCAGAGGTTGTGGCTGAACTGTTCACGGAAAAAACCAAAGTGACCAATGCGTTTGACGCCGACATCGGCCGGGGCGATACGTTCAAAGCTGCGCTGGGTACCGGTGTACAGGTTGATCAGGTTTTGCGTGCCGCGCCAGGTCATTAGCTCATCGTCGGTGATGGACAGCGCCAGCACCGGAAACGTCGCCTGCGCATAAGCCAGGCGCGCGCCCTCGCCCTCGGCACCCACGCTGTAGAGCGGATCCAGGCACCACTTGCGCCACTGCAGCATCACGCCTGCCGGCAGGTCGCCGACCTTCTTCAACTTGCGCCCTGGGAAATAGCCACACAGGCGCGTGGCCAGCGGCACCAGCACGTACCAGAAATACAGGATCATGCGCCGGAGCTGCGGCGCGTTGTCGCGCCAGTAGCCGCTGCCGGCGGCGATGCTGACCAGCCCGTCCACCTTGCCCTGGTTTTTCAGAAAACCCGGCAATTGCGCACCCAGGCTGTGGCCCAGCAGGTACAGCGGCGCATCCGGCAAAGCCGCCTTCGCGGTATCGACAACCGCCTCATAGTCGCTCGCCCAGTCAAAAAGATCGGCCTTGAAGCCGCGCAGGCTGCCGTCCCGCGTACCCGGCAAAGACTCGCCCGAACCGCGGTAGTCAAACGTCGTGACGCGAAAGCCCTGGCCAGAGAGCCACTCGGCAAACGGCGCGTAGTAGTCCTGGCGCACACCCATCGCCCCACCAATGACCACACTGGCTCGCGCCGGCGTGGCCGCGTCGTAGACACGTAGCGAAAGTGGCGAAGAACCCGAATCGAGAGTCTGCTTTTGCATGTCTGTCTCCAAAAATAAGTTGCGCGCCAGTCTTCGCTGGTTGAGATACCTGCGGCCCTAGGGCGTAGCGAGCGGGATGAGATGCAAGGCGGACGGAGCGGACCCACCGGAACGTACTTCAGGTACGTGAGGATGGGGAGCACCGGACCAACGCCGCAGATCGCCCGCGCAGTAGCCCCGCTACTACACGCGTTCGAAGATGCCGGCGGCGCCCTGCCCCATCCCCACACACATCGTCACCATGCCGTACTTCAGCTGATGCCGGTGCAGCGCATGGATCACCGTCGCAGCGCGAATCGCGCCGGTGGCGCCCAGCGGATGGCCCAGCGCAATCGCGCCACCCATCGGGTTCACTTTCGCGGCATTCAAACCCAGCGTGTTGATGACCGCCAGCGACTGTGCGGCAAAGGCTTCGTTGAGTTCGTACCAGTCGATGTCGTCCTGCTGCAGGCCCGCATAACGCAGCGCGGCAGGGATCGCCTCGATCGGGCCTATGCCCATGATGTGCGGCGGCACGCCCTTGGCCGCATAGCTGACAAAACGCGCGAGTGGCTTCAGGCCATGCTCCCTGACCGCTTTTTCGCTGGCCAGGATCAGTGCGCCGGCACCGTCTGACGTCTGCGAGCTGTTGCCGGCCGTGACCGAGCCACGCGCGGCAAACACGGTTTTGAGCTTGGCCAGGCCTTCCAGCGAGGTGTCGGGGCGCGGGCCTTCATCCAGGCTGACCGTCCGTGTTTTGGCAATCACTTCGCCGCTCTCCAGATCGGGCGAGCGGTCGGTGACTTCCACCGGCGTGATCTCGGCCGTGAACTCGCCGGCCTGTTGCGCCTTGATGGCTTTCTGGTGCGATTCGAGCGCAAACTGGTCCTGCGCATCGCGCGAGACCTTCCACTGCTGCGCCACTTTTTCTGCGGTCAGGCCCATGCCGTAGGCAATGCCGATGTTCTCGTCATTGGCAAACATGGCGGGCGACAGCGAAGGCGAGTTACCCGACATCGGCACCATGCTCATGCTTTCGGTGCCGGCGGCAATCATCACATCTGCTTCACCGACACGGATGCGGTCGGCCGCCATCTGGATGGCGGAGAGGCCGGACGCGCAAAACCGGTTCACGGTGATGCCGCCCACGCTGGTCGGCAAGCCGGCCAGCACAGCGCCAATGCGCGCAATGTTCAGGCCTTGCGGACCCTCGGGAATCGCGCAGCCGCAGATGATGTCCTCGATGGCTTTCGCGTCCAGCGTGGGTACTTGCGCCAGCGCGGCCTGCAACGCGCGCACCAGCAGTTCGTCGGGGCGGGTGTTGCGGAAAAAGCCCCGGTGCGAGCGCCCGATGGGCGTGCGCGTGGCGGCAACGATGTAGGCTTCCTGGACTTGTTTGGCCATGATGTCAGTTCCTTTGATTCTTTAACTTTTTCGCGGACCGGACGGAATCCAGGCCCACACAAATTCACATTCGACCGGGTTCACGCCGGCCTCGTCGGTCACGGTGACCGCCACGGTCACCTCACCCTTGTCGCTGGCCTGCATGGCGGCGCGCTGCTCGTCGCTCAAGGTGGCCACGGCCCGGAGCGATCCGGTCGCGCGTTTCCTGAACGCCATCTTCAGCTCCTTGGCCACCGGCGTGCAGTCATCACGCACATTCATGCCCACCACCATGCCAGTCGCGGTTTCCGCCAGCAGGTTCATGGCCGAGGCGTGTATGCCGCCTATGTGGTTCTGGACCTTCTTTTCATTCTTGATGCCGATCTCCACCCTGCCCGTCGTCATCTGCAGAAAGTCCAGCCCGGCCGTTCCGGTGAAAGGCACGGCGCGGTGCATCACCACACCCCGGAACCAGGTGCGCGCAAAGGCCGGCAGGTCAGAGAGCCGGTCTAGTTGGCGTTCGAGGCGGTTGGGAGAATGAGTGGTCATGGCCTTCATTGGTTGAATAGGAGAGAAGTGCGCGGCTGAGCAAGCGTAGCGAGGGATCGTCAGGCTAGGCGCGGGTGCCCGAGAGCAACCGGAGCGTACTTCTGTACGTGAGGATTGGTCTTGGGCTGCAACGACGCATGGCGATTCCGCAGTAGCTTGATCAGTTGCGCACAGGTTTGCCGGTGCTCATCATGCCCATGATCCGCTCCTGGGTCTTGGGATGTTCGAGCAGTGAACAGAAGGCCTTGCGTTCCAGCGTCATCAAGTACTCTTCCGTCACCAGCGAACCGGCATCGACATCGCCGCCGCAAACCACGTTGGCGATCAGGCTGGCGATGTGGAAGTCATGCGCGCTGATGAAACCGCCGTCACGCATGTTGACGAGCTGGCCCTTGATGGTGGCCAGACCGCTACGGCCCGCCACCGGGAAAGGCCGTTTGTGCGGCGCGCGGTAGCCGGAATTGAACAGGGCACGCGCCTCGTTCAACGCCACGTACAGGAGTTCGTCCTTGTTCGGCACGATCACATCGCTGTCGAGCAGGTAACCGATCTTGCGGCTTTCGATGGCGCTGGTTCCAACCTTGGCCATGGCCGCGGCGGTGAAACCCTCGGTCAGGAAAGGCAGGATGTCCTTGTTGGTGGACGCGGCGGCATTCTCGGCCGCGCGGCGTGCAATATAGGTCAGGCCGCCGGCACCGGGCACCAGACCGACACCGACTTCGACCAGGCCGATGTAACTCTCCATTGCAGCCACGCGTTTGGCCGAATACGCCGCCATCTCGCAGCCACCGCCCAGTGCCAGGCCGCGAACGGCCGAAACCACGGGCACCGACGCATAACGCAGCTTGAGCATGACGTTCTGCATCTCGGCCTCGGCGCCTTCCACGGCCGAAACACCGGCCATCATGAAGGCAGGCAGCATGGCCTGCAGGTCGGCGCCGGCCGAGAACATCTCGTCGTTCGACCAAATCACCAGGCCCTTGTAGCCTTTCTCCGCCAAGTCCACACCCATGGCCAGGCCTTCCACCACATCGGGGCTGATGGCATGCATCTTGGTCTTGATGCTGGCGATGACAACATCGCCCTGCTCACCGTCCAGCGTCCAGAGCCGGATGGCGTCGTCTTCGTGCAGCGTGGTGCCTGCCGTCTGGAACGCGGGGGCGTTGGAGCCCAGCACGTTCTCCGGGAAGAACTGGCGCTCGTAGACAGGCAGCTCGCGGCGTGCAATGAATTTGTTGGCGGAAGCACTCCATGAGCCTTCGGCCGTGTGCACACCACCGGCGGCGACCACCGACCCCTT
Organism: Polaromonas sp.; assembly: GCF_049790275.1. Taxonomy (GTDB): domain Bacteria; phylum Pseudomonadota; class Gammaproteobacteria; order Burkholderiales; family Burkholderiaceae_C; genus Polaromonas. The sequence continues at coordinate 147,868 of NZ_JBAQYR010000117.1, read as the reverse complement.
GAAAACCCAGTCAGGCAGGGGGGCCTTGCTCAGCGCGCGGCCGGCGTCAATATCTTCCTTGATCCAGTTGGCCACCTGCAGCCAGCCGGCTTCCTGCCAGAGCTCGAACGGGCCCTGCTTGGCGCCGAAGCCCCAGCGCATCGCAAAGTCGATGTCGCGCGCGGTTTCGGCAATGCTGGCCAAGTGCACGGCGGCGTAATGGAACTGGTCGCGCAGGATGGCCCACAGGAAACGAGGCTCGGCGCCTTCGGCTTCGCGCAGCAGCTTCAGCCGTTCGCCGGCCGGTTTTTTGAGCATGCGGCCCACCACTTCATTGGCCTTCGCGCCGCCAGCAACGTACTCCATGCTTTCCGGGTCCAGGCGCAGGATGTCGCGGCCCACTTTTTTGTAAAAACCGGCGCCTGTTTTCTGGCCTAGGCTCTTGGATTCCAGCAGTTTTGTGAGCACAGCCGGCGTGCCGTAAATATCGGAGAACGGATCTTCCACTTTTCCACTGCCGACGGGGCCGAGGTTGTCCTGCAATGTCTTGATGACGTGGGCCATGGTGTCCAGGCCCACCACGTCGGCGGTGCGGAAAGTGCCGGAGCTGGCACGGCCCAGCTTCTTGCCGGTCAGGTCGTCGACCACGTCATACGTGAGGCCAAAGTTCTCGGCTTCCTTGATGGTGGCCAGCATGCCGGCAATGCCGACGCGGTTGGCAATGAAGTTGGGCGTGTCATGTGCGCGGATCACGCCCTTGCCCAGTCCGCTGGTCACAAAAGCTTCCAGGTCGTCCAGTACTTTGGGTTCGGTGGTCGGCGTATTGATCAGCTCGACCAGGGTCATGTAACGCGGGGGATTGAAAAAGTGGATGCCGCAAAAGCGCGGCTTGATGGATTCGGGCAGCGCTTCGCTGAGCTTGGTGATCGACAGGCCCGAGGTGTTGCTGGCGACGATGGCGCCTTCGCCGATGAAGGGTGCAATCTTGTGGTACAGGTCGGTCTTCCAGTCCATGCGTTCGGCGATCGCCTCGATGATGAGGTCGCACTCTTTCAGAACATCCATGTGTTCTTCGTAGTTGGCCTGCTGGATCAGCGCCGCGTCTTCCGGCACGCCGAGCGGTGCGGGTTTAAGTTTTTTCAGGCCTTCAACGGCCTTGATGACGATACCGTTCTTCGGACCTTCCTTGGCAGGCAAGTCGAACAGGACGACAGGCACCTTGAGGTTGACCAGATGGGCGGCGATTTGCGCACCCATCACGCCGGCGCCGAGCACCGCAACTTTTTTGACTTGGAAACGTGACATGGTTAAGACCTGGTTGGGGTTGTCTGGTTGAAAAATTCGAACACGGCGCTCCAGTAGCGTTGTGGTTCGTCGCGCATGCCATGCGTGTGGTCGGCGTGTTCAAGGACCAGGCGCTGGATGCGCTCCGGCCGCGAAGCCGCCTGTTGCAGTGCGTCGCCGAAATGCACCGGCGTCCAGCGGTCGGCCCGGCTGTGGATGAGCAGCACGTCCACATCGCGCATGCTGGCGAGGTGATGAACCGGCCGCAGGTGCAGTTCACTCTCGGGATTGATACGCCGGCCCAGGGTGAGCACCGCATGGGCCAGGGGGTAGGCTTTCCAGAAATCGGGCAGCGTGGGCGGGCAACCCTCGGCCACGACCTTGTCGAAGGGGAAATCCGCCTCGGCGATGGCACTGAGCGTATTGATCGCGCCAAAGGAAGCCGTCAGCGCATGCACCGGCAGGCCGGGGAAGGCACCGCGCGCCCACTGGCCCACGGACAACACATCGCCCGGAAAATCAAAGTTGGTCGAAGGGCTTTCGCCGAAGCCGTTGAAGTCGAACGCCACCACATGGAAGCCCGCGTCCAGCAGCTTTTGCGCATGCCCGTGGCGCAGCCAGAAGCCCTTGCAGGCCAGGCCCATGGGATGGGCACACACCACCACGCCATGCGCGGCAAGCGACGTGCGCGCCACGATGGCTTCCAGCCGGCTCGCGCTGCGGCTGGCAACCCGCACCCGCTCCCAGCCTTCCTGCGGTACGTCCGCTGGCCAGCGCCAGGGTTTCATGAAGCGGCCGAAAAACGGCTTCTTGAGCAGGTGGTGCCCATACCAGCGGCGCTCGGCCGGGCCGCTGCCCTGGCCGATACGCAGGGTCCTGGAAATGGCCTCACCCATGGTTAACCACCGCCTGGGCCGGGTTCATGGCACACGCACCCAGGTCTGGGTCCGCCCGAAGGGCCCGAAGGAGCCGCGCACTTCCAGCTTTTTGCCACCCTCAATGGGTGTCAGGCGCAAGGTGTAGTTGCGGCCGTTTTCAGGGTCAAGAATCTTGCCGCCCTCCCACACGTCCTTGCCTTCCGCCTTTTTGGCGCCGCGGATGATCTCCAGGCCCTGGATGGGCTGGTCCTTGCGGTCATCGCTGCATTTGTCGCAGGTGTCGTCGGGCTTGACGTCCTTCCCGAGGCGCTTGTCGATCTTGCCGCTGAGGACGCCGCCGTTCTCGACAATCCGGATTTCGGCTTTTGCCTCACCCGTCTTGTCGTCGATGTTGCGCCACAGACCCACTGGTGTCAGCTGGGCCAGCGCAGGCAAGGACAATACTCCCAAAATGATAGCTAGTGATGCACGGTACATAAGGGCTCCTGTGCCAAAAAGCTTGAAAGATCGGGCCATCAGGCGAGTGCGGCGTCGGTGTCCATCAGCACCTTGCTGCCGCTGCGCGCGGTGCGCATCAGCGTTGCGGTCTCGGGGAACAGCTTGGCAAAGTAGAAACGCGCCGTCTGCAGCTTGGCCTGGTAGAAGGGGTCGGTGTTGCCGGCAGCCACTTCGCGCAGGGCGACCTGCGCCATGCGGGCCCAGAAATAACCGAACACCAGGTGGCCGGCCACGCGCAAATAGTCCACGGCAGCGGCACCGACTTCGTCCGGGTTCTGGAAACCCTTGAAACCGAGTTCGGTCGTGAACTTGGTCATCTGGTCGGCCAGGTAGGCCAGCGGGTTGATGAACTCGGCCATTTTCTCGTTGACGCCTTCCTCGGCGATCAGCGCAGCAATGATCTTGCCGAACTTCTTGAGCGTCGCGCCGTTGTTGCCCAGCACCTTGCGGCCCAGCAGGTCCAGCGACTGCACGGTGTTGGTGCCTTCGTAAATCATGTTGATGCGGTTGTCGCGCACAAACTGCTCCATGCCCCATTCCTTGATGAAGCCATGGCCGCCAAAGACCTGCATGCAGGCGTTGGTGGCGATGTGGCCGTTGTCGGTCAAGAAGGCTTTCACGATGGGCGTCAGCAGGGCAACGATTTCGGCCGAGTCCTTGCGCACCTTCTCGTCAGGGTGGTGGATTTCCTTGTCGAGCAGCATCGTGCAGTAGATCGCCAGCGCGCGGCCGCCTTCGGCATAGGCTTTAGCGGTCAGGAGCATCTTGCGCACGTCGGGGTGCACGATGATCGGGTCGGCCGGTTTGTCTTTGGCCTTCACGCCCGAGAGGCTGCGCATCTGGATGCGGTCCTTGGCATAAGCCAGCGCATTCTGGAACGCCACTTCGGTCAGGCCCAGCGACTGGTTGCCCACGCCCAGGCGCGCGGCGTTCATCATCACGAACATCGCGGCCAGGCCCTTGTTGGGCTGACCGACCAGGCTGCCGTTGGCGTTTTCCATGACGATCTGCGCCGTGGCATTGCCGTGGATGCCCATCTTGTGTTCCAGGCCGGAGCAGAAGATGCCGTTGCGCTCGCCCAGCGAACCGTCGGGCTTGACGTTGAACTTGGGCACGACAAACAGGCTGATGCCCTTGCTGCCCTGGGGCGCGTCCGGCAGGCGGGCCAGCACCAGGTGCACGATGTTGGCGGCCATGTCGTGTTCACCGGCGCTGATGAAAATCTTGTTGCCGGTGATCCTGTAGCTGCCATCGGTCTGCGGCTCGGCCTTGCTGCGCAGCAGGCCCAGGTCGGTGCCGCAATGCGGTTCGGTCAGGCACATGGTGCCAGTCCACTCGCCGCTAACCAGCTTGGGCAGGTAGGTCTTCTTCTGCTCGTCGGTGCCGTGCGCGTGCAGCGCTTCATAGGCGCCGTGCGACAGGCCGGGGTACATGGTCCAGGCCTGGTTGGCCGAGTTCAGCATCTCGTACAGGCACTGGTTCAGCACGAAGGGCAGGCCCTGGCCGCCGTACGCCGGATCGCACGAGAGTGCCGCCCAGCCGCCTTCGACATACTTGGCGTAGGCTTCCTTGAAGCCTTTGGGCGGGGTCACCTCATGCGTGGTTTTGTCGAGCTTGCAGCCTTCCGTATCGCCGCTGATGTTCAGCGGGAAGGTCACCTCGGCCGCAAACTTGCCGGCTTCCTCAAGCACGGCATTGATCGTCTCGGCATCCACCTCGGCGTGTTTGGGCAAGGCCTTGAACTCGTCGGTCACCTTGAGCACTTCGTGCATGACGAATTGCATGTCGCGCAGTGGCGGGTTGTATTGAGGCATGGGGAAGTCCTTTGAAGGGGATTAAACAGAAGAAGAGGAGGAGGAATCAGGCACCGGCCGGGCTGCGCCGCCGGTGAGCGATGCGGAAGTGATGGGTGGCGACAGCGCCAGGGCGGCGTCGTTGCCGTAACGCGCCAGGATGCTCTGGAAAGCACGCAAGGTGCGGTCTATCGAGCCCGGCGTCTTGAGGAAGCGTGCCTCGTAGTGCAGTGCCAGGATCAGGCCGTGGATTTCGAAGGCGATCTGGCGCTCGTCGGCATCCGCATGCAGGTGGCCGGCCTCCTTGGCCAGCACCACGGCGCGGTACATGGCGGCCAGCCAGGTTTGCACGGAGGTGGCCAGCGCATCGCGCACCGGGCCGGGCCGGTCGTCGAACTCAACGGCGCCGCTGATGAAAATGCAGCCCGACTGCAGTTCCACCGCCACACGTTTCATCCAGTTGCCGAACAGGGCCTGCACACGCGGCAGGCCTTTGGGCTCTTTCAGGGCGGGGTAGAAAACCTCTTCCTCAAAACGCGCAAAATACTCGCGGATGACGGAAATCTGGAGTTCTTCACGCGAACCGAAGTGGGCAAACACGCCGGACTTGCTCATGCGCATGACTTCGGCCAGGGCGCCTATGCTCAGGCCCTCAAGACCGATCTGCGTGGCCAGGCCCAGCGCCGCATCAATGATGGCAGCCTTGGTCTGCTGGCCTTTTTGCTGGCTTTTGGCAGCGCCGGCCACCGGCAGCCCCGAAACAGAGCGGGCGGCACGGGCAGGTTTGACAGGCAATTCAGTGACGGACATGGCATCCAGACAAATAAAACGAACGGTCGTTCTATTTTGCAGTATTTCCATGCCCCCACGCAATCATGGGGATTTTCTAGAGAAGTTTTTCTAAGCCAACCCCGGGTAAACCCTTGGGACTGGCTTTGAGACGTTTCAGCCCGGGTTCAAAGCTTGAAAGGCACCACCACCTGGCGCTGCTCGCCAAGGCCTTCAATACCCAGAGTCATCACGTCGCCTTTTTTCAGGTACAGCGGCGGTTTCATGCCCAGGCCGACACCGGGCGGCGTGCCGGTGGTGATCACATCACCAGGCAGCAGGGTCATGAACTGGCTGACGTAGCTGACGATTTTGGCGACGCTGAAAATCATGGTCTTCGTGCTGCCCGTCTGCATGCGCTTGCCGTTGAGGTCCAGCCACATGGCGAGCTTCTGCGGGTTGGGCACGTCGTCGCGTGTCACCAGCCAGGGGCCGAGCGGGCCGAAAGTGTCGCAACCCTTGCCCTTGTCCCAGGTGCCGCCGCGCTCGATCTGGAACTCGCGTTCGCTGACGTCGTTGATGGTGCAGTAGCCGGCGACAAAATCAAGCGCATCTTTTTGCGACACATAACGTGCACGGGTACCGATCACCACGCCGAGTTCGACTTCCCAGTCACTCTTGACCGAGCCCTTGGGCAGCATGACCGGGTCATTGGGACCCTGGATGCAGCTGGTGGCCTTCATGAACACCACCGGCTCGGGAGGAATTGGCAACCCCGACTCGGCGGCGTGGTCGGCGTAGTTCAGGCCGATGGCGATGAACTTACCCACACCGGCGACCGGGCTGCCGAAACGCGGCTTGCCCTTGACCAGCGGCAAGGTGGCAGTTTTCAGCCTGCGCAGCTTGGCCAGCGCAGCATCGCCGAGCTGGTCGGGGCCAATGTCGGTGACCACGCCGCTGAGGTCGCGCAGCTTGCCATCCGCATCAATGAGACCGGGTTTTTCCTTGCCCGGGTTGCCATAACGAACGAGTTTCATGGTTTTTCCTTTTTAGTTACACAAGAACAAATGAAGAGGTGCAAGAGATGGCGCTCAGTAAGTGGAGCGCCCACCCGACAAGTCAAACACCGCACCGGTCGAGAAGGAGCACTCTTCAGTACACAGCCAGCCCACCATCGCGGCCACCTCTTCAGGCGTGCCGAAGCGGCTCATGGGGATTTTCGACAGCATGAAGGCGATGTGTTCGGGCGTCATCTGGTCAAAGATGGCGGTTTTCACGGCGGTCGGCGTCACGCAGTTGACGCGCACCCCGGTATCAGCGAGTTCCTTGCCCAGCGACTTGGTCAACGCAATCACGGCGGCCTTGCTGGCACTGTAGGCACTGGCATTCGGATTGCCCTCCTTGCCGGCCACCGAGGCGATGTTGACGATGCGGCCGTAGTTGTTGGCGCGCAGGTGCGGCACCCATTCGCGGCAGCACATGAACAAGCCGTTGAGGTTGACGTCCATCACCTGGCGCCAGTCGTCCACCGGATAGTCCCAGAGCTTGACGTTGGGCCCGGTGACACCCGCGCTGTTGACCAGCGCATCGACCCTGGGCGCGTGTCCAAGCGTCGCCTGAACCGCGGCGCAAACCGAGGCATGCTGCGACACATCCACCGCCACCGCCCAGGCCCGCGCACCCAGCGCAGCAGCCGCCTTGCCGGCGGCCGCTTCGTCGCGGTCCCACAGGGTGACGCTCCCGCCGGACGCGATCAGACGCTGGGCAATGGCAAACCCCAAACCGGTCGCCCCGCCGGTGACCACCGCATGGCGGCCGCCGAAATCGAGCTGGTTCATATAGTCATGCCGCCATCAACGTTGTAGTTCTGGCCGGTGACAAAGGCCGACTCGTCACTGGCCAGGAAAGTCACCACCGGCGCGATTTCATGCGCCTGTGCCAGTCGCCCCATGGGCTGGCGTGCAATGAAATTCCTGCGCGCTTCCGCCGGGTCCTCGAACACATTGATGCGGTCCTGCAGCGAGGGAGTATCCACGGTGCCGGGGCAGATGCAATTGCAGCGCACGCCCTGCATCACATAGTCGGCCGCCACACTCTTGGTCAGGCCGATCACGGCCGCCTTGGAGGAGCCATACACAAAGCGGTTCGGCAGCCCCTTGATGCTGACGACGCTGGCCATGTTGATGATGCTGCCGCCGCCCTTGCCGCCGTTGTTGGCAAGCATGCGCGGCAGGGCCGCCTGGATGGTCCAGAACTGGGAGCGCACGTTGAGGTTGAAGGCGAACTCCCACTCTTCATCAGTCGCCTGCAGCACGGTGCCTGCGTGCACGAAGCCCGCGCAATTGAAAAGCACATCCAGCGCCGGCATGCTGGCCACCAGTTTATGAATGGCCGCCTTGTCGAGCACATCGAGCTTCATCACGTGGATGTTGGACATGCCCGAATAAGCCTCGAGCAGCTTCGCATTCACGTCGGTGGCCCAGACCTGCGCGCCTTCTGCTGCCATGGCCAGCGCGCTGGCCTTGCCTATGCCCTGCCCGGCAGCGGTGATCAGTGCGGTTTTTCCCTGGAGTCTCATGTGTTTCCTTTTTGCTTGGTTTGTTTACTTTTTCCGGAGGGTCAGGTCGGCGAGTTGCCGCTTGTCAATGACGGGCCAATCCCAGGCGATGCCCAGGCCTGGTGTGTCGGGTGGATAGGCGTAACCACCTTCGACGCGGATGCGGCTGGTGGTGATGTCGTCGAGCTGCGGAATGTATTCGACCCAGGCCGCGTTGGGCACACCCGCGCACAGGCTGACATGCAGCTCCATCAGGAAATGCGGACACACCGGCACACCAAAACCCTCCGCCAGGTGAGCAACCTTGATCCAGGGCGTGATGCCGCCAATGCGCGCCACGTCGGGCTGGACGATGCTGCATGCGCCCTGCTCCAGGTACTCGCGGAACTGGCTCAGGTGGTACATGGACTCACCCACCGCCACGGGAATGGCGGTCTGCGCGCGCAGTTGGCGATGGCCCGCCACATCTTCGGCAGGCAGGGGCTCTTCGAGCCACGCCAGGTCCAGCCCGGCAAAGGCCGCGGCACGGCGCAGCACCTCGGGCCGGTTGAAGCCCTGGTTAGCGTCGGTCATGATGTCAAAACCTGGCCCAACGGCTTCCCGTACGGCCGACAGGCGCGCCACGTCTTCACTGACATGCGGCCGCCCGACCTTGATCTTCGCACCCCGGAAACCCTGCGCCCTGGCTGCCAGCGTCTGAGTCACCAGCTCGTCGGTGCTGAGATGCAGCCAGCCGCCCTCGGTGGTGTACACCGGCACACGTGACTGCGCGCCGCCCAGCAATTGCCACAGGGGCAGGTCCTGGCTACGCGCGCGCCAGTCCCACAGCGCGGTGTCCACGCAGGCCATCGCCAGGCTTGTGATGGCGCCGACAGCCGTGGCGTGGGTGTGAAAAAACAGGTCTTTCCAGATCGCCTCGACATGCAGCGGGTTGCGGCCCAGCAAACGCGGCGCCAGGTGGTCATGCAGCAGGGCCATGACCGAGGAACCGCCGGTACCTATGGTGTAGGCATAACCGGTGCCTTCCAAGCCGTCGCTGCAGCGCAGGGTCAGCAGCAGGGTCTCCTGCGTCACAAAGGACTGGATGGCGTCCGTGCGCACCACCTTGGGCGGCAGGTTGACCTGCCGCAGACGAATGGATTCGATGGTGATCGGGAGCTTCATGCAGTGGATGCCGAGGGTCTAGGGTTTAGCCGGATGCCCGGCTGGCTGGAATCATGGGATTATCAATTGGTCTGACCACTTGTCCAATTCTGGCTAACCCTTAATACCCCGCCCACCTTTCTCATGCCGCTGCAAACCGTCGAACCGCAACGCCTGTACCGCCAGATCGCCGAGCAATTGCGCTCGCTGATCAGCAAGGGGGAGTTTGCCCCGGGCACACGCCTGCCGGCCGAACGCGACCTGGCCAATCAACTGGGCGTGAGCCGCCCTTCGGTGCGCGAGGCGCTGATTGCCATGGAAGTCGAAGGCTGGGTGGAAGTGCGCACCGGTTCCGGTGTTTATGTGCTGGACCGCTCCAAGCGAACAGAGCGACACAAGGGCCCGCAACTGACCCCCGCTGAATGGGGTCCGCTGGAGCTGATCCGCGCACGCCGCGTGGTGGAAGGTGAAATTGCCTCCATGGCCGCAGAGCAGGCCAAACGCAAGGACACGGACGCCATGCGCGCCGCGATCGACGCCATGATCAGCGATGCCAACCGGGGCGTGCTGCCGCTGGAAGGCGACCGCGCCTTTCACACCGCCATTGTCGAGTCCTGCGGCAACGTGGTGCTGATCGAGACCGTCCAGACTTTCTGGGATTCGCGCCGCGGCCCGCTGTTCACGCGGCTGGGGGGTTATTTCGAAACCATGAAGTCCTGGCAGTCGGCGATTTCAGAGCACGAAGCGATTTTTGCCGCGATCTGCGCGCACGACGGCGGCGCCGCCCGTGCAGCGATGCATGCCCACATGGACAAGTCCCATGCCCGATTCAGTGCGAGCTGGCGCCGCGCTAAGACGACGAGTTGATTTCCGCCAGCGTTTCCATTCCTGCTTCCCTTTCTTTCAACCGAGGAGACAACATGACAAAACGATTGACGATCAAAACCATTGCCTGCTGCGCCATCCTGGCGAGTGGCCTGGGCAGCCTGGGCCTGGCCCAGGCGCAGACCAAGCTCAAATGGGCACACGTGTATGAAACGTCGGAGCCGTACCACAAGTGGTCGGTCTGGGCAGCTGACGAGTTCAAGAAGCGCACCAACGGCAAATATGAGATCCAGGTTTTCCCGGCTTCCAGCCTGGGCAAGGAGAGCGAGATCAACCAGGGCCTGCAACTTGGCACGGTGGACATCATCCTCACGGGTGCATCCTTTGCATCCAACTCCTACCCGCGCCTGGCGGTCAGCTACTACCCGTTCACTTTCCGCGACGCCGACCACGTGATCGCCTATGGCAAGAGCGACATCTTCAAGGAGCTGACCGAGGGCTACAAGAAAGCCACCGGCAACACTGTGACGGCCCTGACCTACTACGGCGCGCGCCACGCCACCAGCAACAAGCTGTTCAAGAACTGCGACGAGATGAAGGGCATCAAGATGCGCGTGCCCGATTCGCCTGCCTACACCGCCCTGCCTCGCGCCTGCGGCGCCAACCCGACGCCAATCGCCTTCGCCGAGGTCTACCTGGCGTTGCAGAACGGCACCGTCGACGCGCAGGAAAATCCGCTGCCGACCATCGAGGCCAAGAAGTTTTACGAAGTGCAGAAGAACATCATCCTGACCGGCCACATCTCCGACGCGTTGCTCACGGTGGTCGCGCCCAGCCTGATGGGCAAGCTGACACCGACCGAACAGAAGATCCTGTCGGACGTGACGCAGGAAGCCGCGGTGAACGCCACCAACGACATCCGCAAGCGTGAAGGCGAACTGGTGGAAGAGTTCAAGAAAAAGGGCAACAACGTGGTGACAGTTGACCGCGCCGATTTCCAGCAGCGCGTTCTCAAGGCGATCACCTTTGAATCCATGAAGCTCGACAAGAAAGACTGGGACCGCATCATCGCCATCAAGTAAGTAACCGAAGTCACCCCTCGGGCCGGGCCTGCCGACACACCGGCAGCCCGGCACTTCGACAAGTTCAGGACGATCGGAACCAAAAGATGGAAACCATTGACGACATGGCCCCCGTGATGGGGGCGGACGGGGAGTTCCACGCGCAGGACGAAGCGGTTGATCTATCCGGCACCAATCTCGAAGCCTGGGTCGCCCTGGGCTTTTTCTGGATCCTGGGCGTGACGGTCTTCTACCAGTTCTTCACCCGCTACGTGATGAACGATTCGGCCGCCTGGACCGAGGAGATCGCCCGCTACCTGCTGATCGCGGTGGTGTTCACCGGTGCCACCATCGGGGTGGTCAAGAACAACCACATCCAGGTGGATTTCTTCTACAAGTTCATGCCCAAGCCGGTGGCACGCGCCATGGCCACCGTGGTGGACGTGCTTCGCGTGGGCTTCTTTGCCACAGCAGCCGTCCTCACGGTGATGATGATGATCAAGCTGGGCAGCAATTCGCGCATGACCATGGTCGACCTGCCGATGAACTGGGTTTACGGCATCTGCATGCTGGGCTTCGCCGCCATGGCCTTCCGCTCGGTACAGGTTGCCCTGTTCCACCGCAAGCGCGGCTTCACGGTGCTGGAGCGCCCCGAATCGTCCATGGACGACAAATAAGAAGACCCATGCTAAAAATCATTTTTCTCCTTCTCATGAGCGGTGGCATCCCGGTGGCGATCGCCATGGCCGGTTCGTCCCTGATCTACATCTGGTGGACAGGCAACCTGCCGGCCTTTGTGGTGATCCACCGCATGGTCAGCGGCATCGACAGCTTCCCGCTGCTGGCCGTGCCCTTCTTCATCCTGGCCGGCAACCTGATGAACAACGCCGGCATCACCAACCGCATCTACAACTACGCCCTGGCCCTGGTGGGCTGGCTCAAAGGCGGCCTGGGCCACGTCAACGTGGTCGGCTCGGTGGTGTTCGCCGGCATGAGCGGCACGGCGATTGCCGATGCGGCCGGCTTGGGCACGATCGAGATCAAGGCCATGACCGACCATGGCTACAGCAAGGAGTTCGCTGTGGGAGTGACGGCAGCCTCGGCGACGCTAGGCCCCATCATCCCGCCTTCGCTGCCTTTCGTGATCTACGGGATGATGGCCAACGTGAGCGTTGGCGCACTGTTCCTGGCCGGCATACTGCCGGGCGTGCTGATGGCCGGCCTGATGATGCTCACGGTGGCCTACTTCGCCCACAAGAACAACTGGGGCGCGGACACCAAGTTCGAATGGCCCCGCGTGATCAAGGCCCTGGCCGAAACCCTGGTAGTGGTCGGTTGGCCGCTGGTGCTGTGGGTGCTGATCGCCAAGTTCGGTTTCCCGGCGCAAATCACGGTGTTCGCCGGCTTGGTGGTGCTGTTCGCCGCCGACAAGTTCTTCAACTTCCAAGCGGTGCTGCCCATCATGACCCCGGTGCTGCTGATCGGCGGCATGACCACGGGCATCTTCACGCCTACCGAGGGCGCGATCGCCGCGTGCATCTGGGCCATGGTGCTGGGCCTGGCCTGGTACCGCACGCTCAATTGGAAGATGTTCATCAAGGTCTGCCTGGATACGGTGGAGACCACGGCCACGGTGATGTTCATCGTGGCAGCGGCCAGCATCTTTGGCTGGATGCTCACGGCCACTGGCGTCACCGCCGCGATCTCGCAGTGGGTCCTGAGCTTCACCCAGGAGGCCTGGGTCTTCCTGCTGCTGGCCAACCTGCTGATGCTGTTCGTCGGCTGCTTCCTGGAGCCCACCGCCGCGATCACCATCCTGGTGCCTATCCTGATGCCCATCGTCCAGCAACTGGGCATAGACCCGGTGCACTTCGGCCTGGTGATGGTACTGAACCTGATGATCGGTCTCCTGCACCCACCCATGGGCATGGTGTTGTTTGTATTGGCACGGGTGGCCAAACTCTCGGTCGAGCGCACCACGATTGCCATCCTGCCCTGGCTGGTACCGCTGCTGGGCTCCCTGGTGGTCATCACTTACTTTCCCAAGCTGGTGCTGTGGCTGCCGAAAATGTTTTACTAAAAATGACCCCACCCCCGAAACGCCTTCGGCGTCTCCCCCTCGAGGGGACGCCACCAGCGGCCCGGCAAAGCCGGTTCCGTGGTGGCCGCTGATGAAAACATAGAGAGCTAAACCATGACTCCATTCATTCGCCTTCACCCCGCCGATGACGTGCTGATCGCCCGCCAGCAATTGGTGGGCGGCACGGTTGTCGAAGGCGTGCCGGTTCGCGGGCTGATCCCGGCCGGCCACAAAGTGGCCACGCGCGCCATAGCGGCCGGCGAGCCGGTGCGCCGCTACAACCAGATCATCGGTTTTGCCAGCAAGGCCATCGCGCCCGGCGAGCACGTACACACGCACAATCTCGACATGGGCCCCGACAAAGGCGACTTTGCGCGCGACTACGCTTTTGGTGCCGACGTCAAACCCGAGCCGGTGCGGCTGGAAGCCACCTTCATGGGCATCAAGCGCGCTGACGGCCGCGTGGCCACGCGCAACTACATCGGCATTCTCTCCAGCGTGAACTGCTCGGCCACCGCAGCACGCGCCATTGCCGATCATTTTTCAAGGCAGAACAATCCCTCGGCATTGAAAGACTTCCCCAATGTGGACGGCGTGGTGGCGCTCACGCACGGCACGGGCTGCGGCATGGATTCCGAAGGCCTGGGCCTGCAGATTTTGCAGCGCACCCTGACGGGCTATGCCACCCACCCCAACTTTGCCGGCGTGCTGGTGGTGGGCCTGGGTTGCGAGTCCAATCAGATCAACGCCTGGCTGGCCCATGGCAGCCTGCGCGAGGGTGAAACGCTGCGTGTTTTCAGCATTCAGGACACTGGCGGCACAGCCAAGACTGTGGCCAAGGGCATTGCGATGATCAAGGAGATGCTGCCCCAGGCCAACGAGGTTAAACGCGAACCCTGCAGCGCGGCCCACATCACCATCGGCCTGCAATGCGGCGGCTCGGACGGTTATTCGGGCATCAGCGCCAACCCGGCGCTGGGCGCGGCGGTGGACCTGCTGGTGGCACACGGCGGCACCGCCATCCTTAGCGAAACCCCTGAAATCTATGGCGCCGAGCATCTGCTGACGCGGCGTGCCGTACGGCCTGACATCGCTGAAAAACTGATCTCGCGCATCAAGTGGTGGGAGCATTACACCGAGATCAACGAAGGCGAAATGAACAACAATCCGTCACCGGGCAACAAGGCCGGCGGCCTGACCACGATTCTCGAAAAGTCACTGGGCGCCGTTGCCAAGGGTGGCACTTCGAACCTGGAAGCCGTCTACGAATATGCCGAGCCGGTCGCTGCACACGGCTTTGTTTACATGGACACGCCGGGCTACGACCCGGTCAGTGCCACCGGCCAGGTCGCGGGTGGTGCCAACCTGATTTGCTTCACCACCGGCCGCGGCTCGGCCTACGGCTGCGCACCCTCGCCTTCGCTCAAGCTCGCCACCAACTCGGCCTTATGGCAGCGCCAGGAGGAAGACATGGACATCAACTGCGGCGAGATCATCGACGGCGGTGTGTCTGTCCAGGAAATGGGCCAGCGGATTTTTGAAATGGTGCTGGCCACCGCCTCGGGTGCGCAGAGCAAAAGCGAGAAACATGGTTACGGGCAAAACGAGTTTGTGCCTTGGCAAGTGGGCGCGGTGATGTAGCTGGGCCAAACCCGTCATGGCGGGACGGATCCCGGACCAAACCCGAGACCCTCCGTACAACCTGAACGCTTTTATATGCAAAAAATACTCCAAGCCCCTGTACTTCAAGCGCAAGTAGCTACTGTTTTAATAGCAAGCGGCAGCTCTCCCGAAGAAGCGAACGCGGTCGCTGCCAACCTGGTGCTGGCCAATCTGAGCGGCCATGACTCGCACGGCGTGGGAATGCTGCCGCGTTATGTTGACGCGGTGCTCGAAGGCGGCCTGAAGCCCAACAGCAACGCCAAGATCGTGCTCGACACCGGCTCACTGCTCACGCTGGACGGCCAGCGCGGCTACGGCCAAATCGTCGGCGCACAAGCCATGGCGCTGGGCATGGAACGCGCCAAAACGCATGGCAGCTGCATCATGACGCTGGCCAACGCGCACCACCTCGGTCGCATCGGGCACTTTGCGGAAATGGCGGTCGATCGCGGCCTGGTCTCGCTGCATTTCGTCAATGTGCTTTCCCGGCCCGTGGTCGCACCTTTCGGCGGTGCCGACGGCCGCTACGGTACCAACCCCTGCTGCATAGGTGTGCCTCTCGCAGGACGCGCCCCCTTTGTGTTGGACTTTGCCACCAGCCGCGTGGCGCAGGGCAAGATGCGGGTCGCCCACAACGAAGGCCGGCGCGTGGAGCCCGGCACCTTGATTGACGAGCAAGGCCGGCCGACCACCGACCCCGGCGTGGTAGTGGTGCCGCAGGGCAATGGCTTGTTTGGCGCGCTGCTGGCCTTTGGCGAACACAAGGGCTACGGCATGGCGGTGGCCTGCGAGCTGCTGGGCGGAGCGCTGACGGGCAGCGGCACCTGGCACAAACCGACAGACCCGGCCGTGCGGGCCGTTGTCAACGGCATGCTCACCATCCTGATCGATCCGGCCAAACTCGGTACCCAAGCGGCGTTTGAAGAGGAAGCGCTGGCTTTTGTGGACTGGCTTCAGGCCGGCCCGGTGGCGCCGGGCTATGACGCGGTGAAAATCCCCGGCGATCCGGAGCGCGCTTACCGGGTGCAGCGGCAAAGCGAAGGCATCACGGTCGATGCCCAAACCTGGCAGGAAATTGTGACGGCGGGAGCCAAGGTGGGCGTAACCTTGACATAGATTCGGCCTCTAGCCCTTTAGATTCGGGCGCAAACAGCTCACTTATTGATAGCGAGCCGATCAGCCCAGCAGCATGGCCAGGCTGGCGTCCAGGTGTTCGGACGGCAGGCGCTTGAAGCCGGAGCGCGAGAAGCGCTGCAGGCGGCCCATCATGAAAGCCACGATGACCGACGCTTGGACCTGCGCCTGCACGGTCGGTGCGGCGGCCCCATCGGAATTCGCGCCTTCGCGCAGGTTCTGCTTGAGGCTGGACTCCAGCTTGTCGAAAAACTGGTTCATGCGTTCTTGCAAACGTTCGTTTTCAAACACCAGGGCGTCACCAGCCATCACCCGGGTCATGCCGGGGTTTTTCTCGGCAAACTGCAGCAGCATGATGACCAGTTTGCGGGTGCGCTGGGCCGGGTCGGTTTCGCGCTCGGCAATCTGGTTGACCAGGGTGAACACCGTCTGTTCGATGAACTCGATCAGGCCTTCGAACATTTGCGCCTTGCTGGCGAAGTGGCGGTACAGCGCCGCCTCGCTGACGTCGAGCCGGGCCGCCAGGGCCGAGGTGGTGATACGCTCCGAGCCGGGCTGCTCCAGCATGGTCGCCAGGGCCTGCAGGATCTGCACGCGGCGCTCGCCCGGTTTGGGGCGCTTGCGCGGGGCGGCTGGCGTGGAGAGCTCGGGGCTCACATCAGACTCAGACTCGGACATAAGGCGTGCAGTGCGTTGTTGTAAGAGATGTTTCAAAAACCAGGGCGTCGCTTTGATTCTCGCACAGCCACCGCACCCTCCAGCCGGGCACCGGCCGGGGGCAAACCCGGGTAGCGCAAGCGCCGGCGAAGCGGTTTTTCGCCCCCGGGATCAGGCCGAGAGCTGGAGCACCAGCCTCACCCGCAAGCCCCATGCCATGCCGTCCCGGCTGCCGGCAGGCTCCAGCGTCAGCGGCGCGCGGTGAACGCGGGCAATTTCGTCGGCAATCGCCAAGCCCAGGCCATTGCCTTCCCCGACGGTGCCGGGCACCCGGTAGAAGCGCTCCAGCGCCAGCGTCC
Organism: Polaromonas sp.; assembly: GCF_049790275.1. Lineage (GTDB taxonomy): Bacteria > Pseudomonadota > Gammaproteobacteria > Burkholderiales > Burkholderiaceae_C > Polaromonas. The sequence continues at coordinate 131,190 of NZ_JBAQYR010000117.1, read as the reverse complement.
GCTCCAGCGCCGGGATACCCGGACCGTCGTCTTCCACCTCGAGAAACACCCGCGCCTGCACTGGCAGCCCATCCGGCGGGCCCTGCAGGTGCCCGCAGCGTATCGTGACCGTACCGCCCGGCGCCGTGTATTTGACGGCATTGTCCACCAGGTTGCCCAGCAGCTCGCGCAGCAGCCATTCATGGCCGGACACCTGGGCAAAACGCACCTCCAGCCCCAGGTCAATGCCCTTGGCTGAAGCTGCATCCAGATGCAGGGCCAGCACCGACTCGCACAGGTCCTTCAGGTCCACACGCTGCATGGCCTGGCCCGACATGTTGGACGCATCGGCCCGCGACAGGGCCAGCAACTGGTTGGCCAGCTGCGAGGTGCGCCGCGTTGCACTGCGCAGCCGCATGATCTTGTCCGCCGACAGGGTCAGCTGACCGCCGGCCGCGGGCGCATTGGCCGCCTGCGCCCAAGCCTCAACCTGGGCCTGCAGGCCGGCCAGCGGCGTGCGCAGCTGATGCGCGGCATCGGCCACAAAACGGCGCTGGCCCTCGGCCTGGTCGTTGACCAGCGCAAACAGCCGGTTCAGCGACGCCACCAGAGGCTGGACCTCGGTTGGCGTGCTCCGGGGGTCGATGGCGCCGAGGTCACGCGGGGACCGCCGCTCGACCGCCTCCTTGAGCGCCAACAGCGGCCGGAGGGCCCGCGTGACGGCCCAGTTGACGGCAAACGCGGCCGCCAGCACTAGGATCAGGTTGGGCAGCAGCACCTTGAAAAACACCGAACGCACCCATTGCTGGCGTGCATCGGAGCCGTCGGCCAGCTGCAGGATCAGCTCGCCGGCGACAGTGCTCACGCGCTGCGCCACCACCCGGTAGGTCACGCCGTCCTCCTCCATGCTGTGAAACTCCGGCTCGCGCGTGGTGGGCACCATCGGGCTGATCCAGGCATCGCCAGCAAGGTAGGCGCCGGTGGCATTCGACACCCGGTAGCCGGCAAACCCGGCGCGCCCCTTGATGTACTCGGCGACCGATGGCGCCAGCAGCATCACCGGGCCGTCTGAGGGCGTGTTGCCGCCCGCTATCACCGAATCGGCCAGCAGGGGCGCAAGCCGGCGCAGTTGCTGGTCCTGCTGCAGGGCGGCATCGCCGGCCGCCTGATAGTCGAAATAAATGCTGACCGCTGCAAACAGGCTCAAAGGCGCAAGCAGCAGCAGGAGCAGGCGGCGCTGCAGGCCGAATTTCATGGCTGCGGGCCTGCTGGCGGCGACTGTTGCCAGGGCGGCGTCGGCTCGGGAGTCCTGGGCCATGCAACAGGGTTTATTCGGGCACTGCGCCCGCCGGCCCGGCAACCAGTTCCAGCCGGTAGCCAAAACCCCGTATGGAACGCAGCGCGATGCCATGCGGCTCCAGCTTGCCGCGCAGGCGGGAAATGTAGACCTCGATGGCGTTGGGTGTGATTTCCTTATCCCAGCCGGTCAGCGCGGCCAGCAGTTTTTCCTTGTTGGCGGGTTTGGGAGCGTTGATCAGCAGATACTCCATCACCGTCCATTCGCGTGGCCCCAGCTCGATAAGCTGGCCATGGGCCCGCGCTTGGCGGTTGGCGGAGTCCAGCTCCAGCGCGCCGAAACTCAGAATCGCACTGGTGGCCGCCTGCGACCGGCGCAGCAGGGCGCGCAGGCGCGCCAGCAGCTCCGGCAGCTCAAACGGCTTGACCATGTAGTCGTCGGCACCCAGATCCAGGCCCTGCACACGGTCCTGCAGCGCATCCCGCGCGGTGAGAATCAACACCGGCATGGCCACCCCGCGCGTGCGCATCCGCCTCGTCAGCTCCAGGCCGTCGATCTTCGGCAGGCCGATGTCGATGATGGCGGCGTCAAAACTCTCGCCCTGAAGCACCTCTTCGGCACGCTCGGCGCTGCCGACCCAGTCCACCGCATAACCGGCATCGCTGAGCCCCAGCTTGATGCCACTGGCCAGCATCACATCGTCTTCAACCAGGAGGAGTCGCATAGTTCAGAGCATAGGGGGCGCCGCCAACCGGGCTCATGGGGGATTACACCAGCGAACAGGTCACCGACAGCTTTGCGTCAGCGAGGCAACCACAAAACGTCAATGCGAGCGGATCATGGTGCCGTAGGCCTGATCGGTCAGGATTTCGAGCAGCATGGCGTGCGGCACGCGGCCGTCGATGATGTGGACCGAGTTCACGCCGCTTTTGGCCGCGTCCAGCGCACCCTCGATCTTGGGCAGCATGCCGCCGGAAATCGTGCCGTCGGCAAACAGGTCGTCGATCTCGCGGGCGCTCAAGTCGGTCAGCAACTCCCCGGCCTTGTTGAGCACACCCGGCGTGTTGGTCAGCAGCACCAGTTTTTCGGCCTTGAGCACAATGGCCAGCTTGCCGGCCACCACGTCGGCGTTGATGTTGTAGCTTTCATTGTGCTCGCCAAAACCGATGGGGCTGATGACGGGAATGAAAGCGTCGTCCTGCAGCGCCTTGACGACACTTGGGTCGATGCTCAGGATGTCGCCGACAAAACCAATGTCGTGTTCGCGCGCCGGGTCGTCCTTGTCAACCATCTTGAGTTTTTGCGCCCGGATCAGGCCGCCATCGCGCCCGGTCAGGCCGACCGCCTTGCCGCCCGCCTGGTTGATCAGGCCCACGATGTCCTGCTGCACCTGCCCGGCCAGCACCCACTCCACCACTTCCATGGTTTCCTCGTCGGTGACCCGCATGCCCTGGATAAATTCGCCCTTTTTGCCCAGCCGGTTCAGCGCCGTCTCGATCTGCGGTCCGCCGCCATGCACCACCACCGGGTTCATGCCCACCAGCTTGAGCAGCACCACATCCTCGGCAAAATCCGCCTGAAGCGCCGGGTCCGTCATGGCATTGCCGCCATATTTGATGACCAGCGTCTTGCCATGGAACTTGCGGATGTAGGGCAGCGCCTGCGCCAGTATCTCGGCCTTGTCGCGTGGGCCTACGTGGGAAAGGTCGGGGTCGGTGGTGGAAGGATGGGTCATTGGGGCGGTAATTGAGTGGATATCAAATTGTGCCGCATCCCCGCGAAAACCGGGAAATCATGTCGCCTGAGGAGCTGGCGCGCCATACCCATGCACACATGTTTGAAGCACCGCCTTGATGGCGAGCACATCGCTGCTGTCCGCAGCACGACGCAAAGTCTGCAGGTGCAATTCGAGTTCAGGCCAGGCCAGATAGTCCTCATGGGCCTTCATGATTCGCGGATGTGCGGTTGGTGTGGGGTTGTCTCCGATGAGCAACTCTTCGTACAGCTTTTCGCCAGGACGCAAGCCTGTGACGGCAATCTCGATATCCCCTCCCGAATTGCCTTCATCGCGCACGGTCAGTCCGGACAACTCCACCATGCGTCGGGCCAGATCCATGATTTTGACAGGCTCACCCATGTCCAGAACAAACACGTCCCCGCCGGTGGCCATGGCTCCGGCCTGCAATACCAGTTGGGCTGCTTCCGCAATGGTCATGAAATAGCGGGTGACTTCCGGATGCGTCACTGTCAGCGGGCCCCCACTGGCAAGCTGGCCGCGAAACAAAGGCACGACGCTGCCGCTGGATCCCAGTACATTGCCGAAACGCACCATGCCAAAACACGTGGCCACATTTGTGGCCTGACCAGCCAACGCCTGCAGAACCAGTTCCGCCATGCGCTTGCTTGCCCCCATGATGTTGGTCGGGCGCACGGCCTTGTCGGTGGACACCAGCACAAACTGTGCAACACCATTGTCGATGGCTGCCCGTGCCATATTGAGCGTGCCGAACACATTGTTCAAAATGCCTTCTGCCGGGTTGGACTCCACCATCGGCACATGTTTGTAGGCCGCTGCATGGAAAACCGTTGCAGGGCGGTAAGCCTGGCAAATTTCCTGCAGGCGCTGGGGATTGGCTATGCTGCCCAGCAGCGGAACGAGTTCTGAAGGGAGTCCTTCGGCGCTGCATAAAGCCTGCAATTCCTGGTGGATGCTGTACAGGCCAAACTCGTTGTGGTCCAGCAGCAATAGCTGGCGAGGACGTTCCAGCAGTATCTGCCGGCAGAGCTCGCTTCCAATGCTGCCTCCGGCCCCGGTCACAAGCACCACCTTGTTGGCCAAATTGCGGGCCAGAAGGTCCGTGTTGGGTGGCACGGGGTCTCGACCCAGCAGATCCTCAATATCGAGCTCTTTGAAGTCCTGGACAGTCACGCGCCCCGTAGCCAGATCGGCCAGGCCCGGTAAAGTGCGAATATGTACGGGCACCGAGCGCAGACTTGCAATGATCCTGTTACGCCGCTCCCGCGAAGAGCTGGGCAAGGCCAGCAGAATGTCTGTAACACCCCGCCGGGCCACCAGATCCGGAATGTCCGACGGTGCAAACACCGGTACACCGTTGATGCTGCGTCCGACCTTGGTCGCATCATCATCAAGAAAGCCCAGCAACACAAATTGCCGGGATATAGCAATTGCCGAAGCAGTCTGCGCACCCGCCGTGCCCGCACCGTAAATCAGCAGGCGGCCATCGCTGCGTCCCCGCGAACCATCGAGGTTCGCCAGCCAGAATCGCGCGAGAGCGCGGCTCGAACCGACAAGCAACAGAAACAACAGGGGCTGCAGGATACCCACGCTTCGAGGCACGCCAGGCCATTGCTGCCACAACAACACACCCAGCAGGGCCATGCAATGGACCGCCACGGCCTGCCCTGTGGCTTTCAACGCCGCCTGTCCCGTATACCTGAAGATCGCCCTGTACAAACCAAATTTGACAAATACAGGAATGGCCAGAACCGGCGCAAGCATGTACACCCACCATTGCGCACCCACGGGGTAGTGCAATTCATCCAGGCGCAGCGTAAAGGCTACCCAGGTGGCAAGCAAGGCCAGGACCACGTCGACCGCAATAACCACCGCTATCTTGGCTGAACGCGGCCAGCCCAAAATAGTGCGCTGCATTAAGTTCCTTCTTATATCCATCGCCGGAAGCTGCCCCAGCCCCATAAGCCGTCAACCCGGTTTGCCTCTCTCAATGCGCGACCCCGTCACGGCGCAAGACTTTCAGAACCGTCAACCAGATTATGCGGAGGTCCAGACAAAATGACCGCCGCCGCAGGTAGTCAACATCGAGCCTGACCTTATCAGGAATCGGTAGTTCATCCCGGCCATTGACCTGAGCCCACCCGGTCAGGCCCGGCAACAAGGTGTGAACACCGCTTTGCGTTCGCAGCGCGATCAGATCCTCCTGATTGAACAAAGCAGGGCGCGGCCCAACAAAACTCATGTCGCCGCGCAGAATGCTCCACAACTGCGGCAATTCATCCAGACTGCTCTTGCGCAAAAAACTACCTATTGGTGTGAGATAACTGTCCGGATTGCTCAGTAAATGGGTAGCCACTGCCGGCGTGCCTATTCGCATACTGCGAAATTTTGGCATCCTAAAAATATGGTTGTTGCGCCCGACCCGATCGGACCAATACAGCACTGGGCCCTTGGAAGTCAAGCGCACCAACAGCGCAACCAGCAAAAGGGGCAGCAGCAGCAAAATGCCAGCCATAAGGCCCAAAGCCAGATCGAATGCTCTTTTCATGGTTTTTACATTCGATGGCAATGAAGTATAAGGTGCTAATCAGAAATTTTTCAATTGTGCCGTATGGCGTCGCCGGGCTTACATCAGTGCAGCGTAGTCAGGTAAGCTGGGTCAAAGCGGCCAGGGCGATAGCCGAAGTCGCGCGTCGCATCGCCATGGTCAAAAACCAGGTCGACCTGCATTCGCAGGGCCATGTCGGGCGTTAGATGTGCGAGGCGCGGATGTAGACGGGCCAACGACACCGCCAGCCTGAAGGCCACGAGGGGAATACGGACGAACCTGGGCTGCCGGCCCAAAGTCTCGAAGATGCGTCTCACCATGTCGATGTAAGTCAAGATTTCACCACCGCTCAGGTTGTAAGCCCGGTTGTGGCTAGCCGGGGATGACAGGCTTTGCACGCAGGCAGTCGCTAGGTCTCTTGCATGAACAGGCTGCCTGCGTCCGCTGGCCGTACCCAACAACGGGAAAAAGCCGAAGCGGCGGATTAAGCGAGCAATGTCCGCCACATTGCGATCGCCACCGGCGCCACCGTAGATCAGCGTGGGTCTGAAAATGGTCCACGCAATGCCTAGACGTTCGCACTCGGAGACTACTCGCTCCTCTGCAGTTATGAGTTTATGGGTGATTTCCTGCTCATAAGGACTAGCCGAGGCCAATTTGGTGAATCGACTGGTAGAGCTGAAAGCGATGACGCGGCGAACACCCAGGGCATGAAACTTTTCAAGCCAATCCGGCAGGAACCAGAGACTAGCAGCATGAATCAGAGTGTTAGCCTCCAAGGCTGGTAAATCGTTCGTTTTATTTGAAAGATCGACAAAATGCCATGAAACTCCAATAGAGTTCTCTGCCGGACGGCGTCCAAGAGCAAAAACTGACAGATCATTATTCTGCAAAATCGGAATCAGCAATGATGCTACGGTGCTTGTTGCACCAGTCAAGAAAATAGAATTCCGCGGCCTTTGAAGCATGTCTTACTTATTTAGCAAATACTGTGAAGTTTTCCGCAGTGCGGCGTCAACGGAAATCGGTGGAGTCCATCCCAGCAAGCGTCGCGCCTTGGAAATATCAACCTGTAGCGTGTCGCAAAGCCGCTTGATGACCGCTTCCCTCCCAAATAGTCGTCCTGCCGCCCTTAGCAAAAATATCGGTACGGGCAGCAATCTAGCGGGCTTGTGAAAAGCCGCAGCAGTTCGTTGCAGCAAGCCAGTAACGGTCAAGTCCTCGCCATCGCTCACGAGGAATATTTGATTAGCGGCTGCAGGATGGTCCAAGCAGGTGACGATTAGATCCACCAGGTTATCTATGGCGACAAAGCTGCGCTGATTATCCAGAGCCCCAAGTGGCAATGGCACACCTTTGACCACCCAGCGCATCATAGTGTGAAAGTTGGCTTTTACACCTGGTCCATATACCAGCACGGGTCGAATGATCACAATTTCCATATCTGTGTGCTTGGCCAATTCCATCAAAGCTAACTCTGCCTCAAGCTTTGACACACCATAGGGATCTAACGGCTCTGGAACATCATCCTCAGTAAACGGCTGCCCAAATGGTGTCGTTTCTCCATTGACCTTGATTGAGCTGACAAAAACAAAACGCCGAACCCCTGCTTTGGCCGCTTGACGCGCCAAATTCTCGGTAAGCGCGACATTGGTCCGGCGAAACTCAGCAAGCGGGTCAGTCGCTGTTTCGCGCATCAGATGCACACGAGCCGCCAAGTGGACTACGCAGTCCACGTTCGAAAATTCGGCCGTCCAATCCGAGTGCTCGCACATATCTCCTATGGCAAGATATTCCAAAGCTAAAGGTTGAGCGGTAGCAGGCTTCCTGCGAACAGCGGCCAAGACAGAATATTTATCCATAACCAAACGAGCACAAAGCGCTTGACCGACAAATCCATTGGCGCCAGTAACGAGCACACGCCAATTCGAACTCGCAACCGCGCTTCTACAGGAGAGTCGGCCATGACCCGGCAATACCACCACTGACTTACTCTTGAGAACGCCACCCCACTTGCGCCAATAAAGCCATCCCGACCTGACCGTGACTAACTTGGACCGCAACGAACGATGCGTGTCACGCGCCCATTGATGAACAACGCGGACTGTCGGTACATATACGACACGTGCGACACCAAGCATCCGCCTGCCGACATCAGCGTCTTCATAGTGCAGAAAGAAGTCTGAATCAAAACCACCAATAGCTTGGAGCGGTGCAGTTCGGAAGAACATGAAACACCCCGTCGGGTACTCTACTGGGTATATTAGTTTTTCATAATCGCAATCGCGCATCTCAAATTCGTCTATTAAGGATCTCAATTTTGATTGAAGCCAACGCGGGGAAAAGCTTCGCAAGAACATAATCAGTAAGGTTGGATTACGCTTGCAAAGATAGTGACGCTCGCCATCTTCACCATAAACTGCAGGGCTGAGTAATCCAACGTCGCCGTGATCCTCCATAAAACGTAAGGCCTCAAGCAATGCGTCAGGTTCAACAAAAAGATCAGGATTTATAACAAGGTGATACACAGATTCAGCCTTGAAAATAGCGTAATTGTTGCCTCGACCATATCCCACATTGCCGGGAGAACGCTCCAGCTGCAACGCCCAACTCGGCACTGAACTTCGAAAGCCTTCCAGCCAAACAGTCAGACTATGATGCAAAGCATCGTCGCCCGAGTTATCTACCAGGACGAGGCTGAATTGAAGTGAATATTGCTGTCTCGCTAGTCGGCCGGCTTCTTCTAGCGCAAGAAGTGTTCGCTCGATTGTCGGCAAGTCAGGTTTGTAAAGAACAAGCGAAGCACTAATAACCAATGGAGTCATGTCAACTCTCAGCGCTATCAGGCTTCTGTGGAGACAAAGTTTTTGCCGGCACGCCCACTGCCAACGCGTAAGCTGGCACGTCGCACAAAACCACAGCGTTAGCGCCAATTTTGACATGGTCGCCTATCACGATAGGGCCTATCACCTTGGCACCCGCGCCTATGAGTACATGATTGCCAATAATAGGCCGCGCCAGCACAGTGAAGCCCATATCCGGCTCTCTGGTTCCCAGAGTTACTCCTTGCATGATGGTGCAGTTGTCACCGATATGGCTCGCACCAATGACTGTACCAACGGTATGCGGAAGGAACAAGCCTCCACCTATGCGCACTTGCGGGGATACTTCAATGCCAAAAATAAGGACATTGAGCATCGAGAAAAACTTTGCCAAAATTCCCATGCGTCGCTCATAGAAAAACTCAGCGAGCCGTAAAAGTACCACCGGCGCCATTCGAGGATTAAAACATGTGTAAAACAGCATCGGCGAAGAAACTACCCCGCTATATCCCCTCAGCATGCAATAGCGCTCTATATCCAATCGCAACTTTTTCACAGAATTACTTTCTTGTACACAATAAGAGTAATAAGGCCAACGATTAGGCCGATAGCTATGCACAACCACTCGAAAAGCCCAGAGCGAACCCACTGTGGCTCAGCGAAGGCTAAAGCGAGATAAATCAAGGGCAGCGTGCCCGCGACTAAAAACGGCCAAATCTTGCGCCGTTGCAGTAGCCGGTTCTTCATGCGAGCATATTCGATCACGAATATAAGATACAGAAAATTGGGTAGTACAAAAGCCCAGCCCAATGCCTCTAGTGATGCATCGCTATTTAGCGCGTAACGGGTCATCACAAGTAAGCATAAATTGAGCGCTAAATCAGAAAGCAGAAGCACACGCGAATTCCGTGTCGCGAGAATCAGGGTTCCATACACCCAGGAGACTCCTCTGAAGATTACCGCAATGACTAGTACAACCAATAATTGGCTAGAGGCTTGAAATTGAGAGGTATAAAGCAAATTTATCAGCGGCTCCCTAAGCAGTACCATTCCATAGCATATTAGGATACTGGAACCCAATACAAAGTATGCCATCTTGAGCATGCAAGCTTTTTGAGCTTCAAGGCGAGTCGCAGCGGTGAGTACTGGCAAATATATGGCACTGCAAGCAGTCAAAAATAGGGTGGTGTAGTTGAAAGTCAAAGTCCAACCGGCGTCGAAAAGTCCTGCGAAGGCAAGGCCCTTGATCTCAATCACCCAAGAGCGGATGAGTAGTAGTGCAATGGTCGTTGATAACGCTGCTACGAGGTTGGACATTGCAAATTGAATAAATGCATGGCGTTGCACTTTTGGTAGAGCCTTTATAGCCGAGCCATCCAAAAGTTTGGGCAACCGTGATACACCGAACGCACCCACAAGAAAAGTCAAACCAAAACAGAGCACAAAAGCACCTGCCAATTTTTGTGGCTCTGGCGGTAGATGCCATAACGAGGTCACTATCAATAGCACCATCATCGCCGCGGGCCCGGCCATTTGTGCAAGTGCAAGATAGGAATAAGAACGATAGCCATTGAGCACAGCAAGAGCATAAGTGCCGCCAACATTAAGCAGCACAGCCAGCGCTATCCATCGCACAGTAGCAACAAGAGTGGGCGCGCTGGATGACAGGAGAAACCATGTCAGTTCAGGAGCTCCCGCGAGCATTGCCAAGGCAAGAGTGGCACCAGTCAGTCCAATGATAGGAGCCGCTGTTGTGCGAAATTGCCGGCGCGCAGAATCATCATCTCGCTCGGCGAGGCCCTGGACAACTGAATTAGTTCCGCCAAACGTCGCACCTACAGTGGCAGCTTGAGCTATCTGTCGGAGCTGCGAAAATAAACCAACACCTTCTGGTCCCGCCCAATAAGCAATCGCCTTGAAACTTAAAAGCCATAGAAAGGCTGAACCGAAGACGCCTGCTGCGCTGACCAAAACTCCGCTTTTCAGTCTTGTCGAAAATGCACGCATGAAAACACTCAAGCCTGACCCGGCACTTCGGACTTAGGTATTACCGGTGCTTGACAAATTTTCGAAAGAAGCAAGCCCCAGAGGAAATAGGCGAAAATTCCTGGATAAGGTTGGCGCAATGTTACTTTGAAATTGCTATCCACAATAACCAAGTAAAACACAATGGCGCTTAACCACCAAGTTTGTGCAGTCAGTGACTTTCGCTTTCTCCAGCACGTACTAGCTGTGTAGACAATCAAAGCCAATATGGGAAATAACCCAATCAAGCCAAATGTATAAGTTATATCCAAATACCAGTTGTGGGGACTCGACTTTATCTCTCGAGGCATCGGTTGAGGATGCCCTACCAATATAGATTTTTTGCTCTCTACAATCGCATAACCAAAGAGTGTCCAATCATCCAGACGCTCTTGAACGTTTGTAGGTATCTTTCCTTCCGATAAACCTTTAAATTTTCCATAAAATGAACCCTGCTCACCTTCGACAGAGGTACGCTGGCCGGCCATTTTTCCAAAATAAGTAGCACCACCCAAAGCAGCCACCGCGATCAAACTTGCCGAAGCTGCCACCCATATCGCATTTGCACGATATATCCACAGCTTATGTGTCACAAAGGCAAGAAAAAGAGACGAATAAGCAAAAATCGTCAAGAAAGACAGGCTTGCTGTAATGTAAATAAACATCGGTATAGCAAGAATACAAAGCCAAACCTTGTATTCTTCCCATAAAGTTGTCAACGAATAAGCAAAAGCACACACAAAAATCAAAGTGACATATTGAAAGTGGGAATAGATGCTGAATGCATACAAGTAATGCGTCAAAATCAAACCGCCCTGGAGCCAGGTCGCCAGTAATTGAAGCGGAACCACAATCGAAATAACTACTAAAAATGCCCGACCAACAATGTTCTCCTTGTCATCAATTAGTTGTCCGAGGAGCAACCCTGACAAGGGCAAGAGTAGCTGCGCTATCGCTGTCAACTTGCGAAGGGGTGGAGTGGTGACCTCGCTACCTAGCCAAAGAGATAAAAAGCTGACTGCTATTGTTCCGAGAATCATTGCAAGCGCAGGCTTAGATCTCCTCAGGTCGCGAGCGAACAAGCAAAGCCCCAATAGGCAAGCCAATATGGAAACGGGAAGGGGCAAACGTGCCAGCGCACCTTGAGAGTCAGTCATGGGATTGATATCTCTGTAAATCCCACTGCCAAGCTGAAAGAATAACGGAAACAGAATTCCAACACCGATGCCCCACAACCACGCTGTTCTTTTTTTAAAAATCATTCTGGACATAGTGAGATGTAAAAGTTAGATTAGGGATCGCAGAGATTAGCCTACTCGGCTTAACATCAACCGCCAATATTGGGTTACAAGCGCGGCACTCTAACATGATCGATGTGTCCGGATTTCCCGAGAAATCAACTCTATTTCGGCATCTTCATGATTTTTCGATCAACTCTTTGTAGATCTGTAGGTGCAACGCAACTACCTGCCGCACATCAAACGCTCGTTCAGCCAAGGCGCGGCCTGCATTGCCCATGGCCTGACAGCGTGCAGGATCATTGAGCAGCTCTTCAAGAGCGTCGGCCAGCGCCTCAGCGTTGCGTACAGGCACCAGCATGCCAGTAATTCCAGAGTCTATGGCATCGCGACAACCGGGTACATCGGTAGTAATTACGGCTCGACCGCAAGCAGCAGCCTCCATGAGAACCTTGGGCAAGCCTTCTCGGTAGGATGGCAGCACCACGAGATGCGCCGAACTCAGCGCACTCTGCATATCCGCGCAGTGTCCCCATAGTTCAATCACACCAGCAGCCGCCCACTGCGCCAGCTCAGCGTCTGTGAGGCTAGCCGGATTGGCGGGGTCGACCGTGCCCGCCAGGCAGAACCTTGCGACCACCCCTCGCAGTTTCAACAATCGAGCGGCGTCCGCAAATTCGCGCACGCCTTTGTCAATCAGCAGCCGCGCGGCCAGCAGCACAACAGGGGTACCCTGTGGAATCGGCGTGTAGCTAAATTGGGCCAAGTCGACACCGGAGCCTCGAATGATTTCTATTTTGCAATCCTTCAAATGTGTCACCTGGGCCAAGCTGATTCGATCGCTTGGATTTTGAAAGATCACCTTTAGGTTGCGGTGACCGAAAGCCAGACGATACAACATCTCCACCAGCCAGCGACGCACCGTCGCCTTGGCGCCAGAGGCCACAAATACAAAGCCCAAGCCGGAGATTGCAGCCACCATCGCCGGCACCCCAGCTATCCGTGCCGCCATACCGCCAAGCAAAACAGGTTTGATGGTGACCAAATGTACGACACTCGGCTGCACAGCTTTATATATTCTCCACAGTTCTATAATGGTATGCCAAGCGTTGTCGAGCCCAGCGCTGCTGCGATCCATCCTCAATAGAGGGTGCACCACGAACCCGTAGCTCTGCAGCTCATCCAGCCTGTCGGTCAGCCCCGTTGCAATGTGGATCTGGTAGCCCCTGCGTTGTGCCTCAAGCGCTATCGGAAGGCGGTGAGACAGAAAAAACCAGTCGACATTCACGACAAACAGCAATATGTGCTTCATATGTGGCCAGCCCGCAGCTTCGCGTGGAACACCAGCATGTTCAAACCGGGTCGCCGGAATGCCGTGCGGCATTCATCCATAAGGCGGTGAGATCGATCATCACGATCATTGGCAGTCCCTTGTAGTTCTTGACTGTCGCCACAGTACACACCATCCCAATATTCCCAAGCCATTCAAGATTTGCCAACTGCCGTAGCGCATTCGATAAAGAGTACCTACATTGGAAACAACCAGCGCCAGAAGAAGGGTCAATACCAGCGCGATCAGCACTACGGTGAACAAAGTCGGTCGATTGCCCTTGAAGCGGTACAAAAACACCAAAACACCAACAAGCAAAACATAGGTAACCGCCATTTCCATACCTGAAATGAATCGCATTACACCGCCACCAGGAGAAACACCATCGCCCAGCCACATCGACGGAAACGGAGCCAGCAATCCAACTTGAAGCGCGCGAGGCACATAGGGAGCCACCCGCGCCGGGGAGTTAAAACGGACCTCAGTATCGATATTGCTGCCGGCGTTTGGATAACCATCTGCAAAACCAACACGCGCCGCATTCAATTTCGCGACCATCCTCTCTAGATAAGAGCCTTGGAGGGAAGCCGCGGACGTCGAAGGCAATGCTGGCACTGTGGGCTCGGAAGATGCGGAGAATAAGGATGTATATCCGACCTGCACAAGCATACACAGCAAGAGGCCAGTCCACCACAGACGCCCCCTTCCTCGACCAGCCGTAACAGCCAACAGCGCAATCACCAGCAGCGACATAGCAATGAGTGATTGCATCAGATATGGCCGCACGGTCCAAACCAGCAGACAACCCACCGCGACAGAAGCACCGCGAGCTACCAACTTGCGCCAATCCATCTCGGCACGTTCTGCAAACCGGACCCATACCAAGGCAATCAAGAATGTCCCCGCAATGGAGAAAACATCTTTCTGAATTTGACCGTAAATCAAGGTAGCACTTGGGAACAGCACAAACGGAAAAATAGCGACAAACGCCAGGCGGTCGGGCGCGAGCGCCTTGAAAATTGTGTACAGGCAGACAGCAGCCAGACCGAACATCGCAGCGTTGACGGGCAAGGTCACCCACGGTTCAAAAATACCCGTCAAAGAGTACACCGCGGCTGTGATACCGATGGGCGCATTACCAAGTGGCCGTAACTCCCACACACGCCAACCTTGATGCTGCATCAATGCTGCCAGCTCCGCTGCCTCGCGGTGAAATCTGACCCAGTCGCCGCCCTTCAACAGCCCATTGCCCGCATGCAACTCCGGCAATGCGGGCAAGACCATCCATTGGAGAACAAACCCGGCCATCAATGCCCAGATAAAAGCCAGGGAAAAAACCCCAAATGGCTTAAAAGCAAATGCCTTGGCCCTGACCAACAAGTCGCTCGCGGGTTTATCCTGCATGATTTCTTTCATCCCTGTTTCCTAACCATGCCTGGAACATCAGGACACACCAAAGCTGGTGATGCCAGTCCCGTTTTCCGCTCAAGTGCTCCATCCATTTGCGCCGGATCGGCACGGGGTTGAAATAGCCTTCCCGTTTTAAGCGTGTCTCACTCAACAAGTCCTCCGCCCAAGCGCGCAATGGCCCGCGCAACCAGCTGTCAATAGGCACACCAAAACCCATTTTTGGTCGCTCAATCAAGCTTTTGGGAACATGACGGTATAACACCTGACGCAATGCCCATTTGCTGGTGTAGCGGCCTCCTTCATGGCGCAGCTTGTCATTGAGCGGGAGTTGCCAGGCAAATTCCACCACACGATGATCCAGAAACGGCACCCGCGTTTCCAGGCTAACGCCCATGGCAGCGCGGTCCACTTTGGTCAAGACGTCATCTGGCAAATACGTCAGCATATCGAGCGCCATCATGCGCTCCACGTCCTTGAGCCCAGCCAGGTTTGGTTGATCTCCGTTGAATCCAGCAGCCGGCTCTGCGCCTCCCAAAACCACCGCAGCAGGATCAGCCCACTGCGACACCATGCCCGAATACAACTCCGCCGTCGAACGCGCGGCCATCACCCCCGCGCCCTTGTGCAACTTGTAGCCCACATCCGACCAGCGTTTGGCCATCGGTGTATGACGCGCCAGCGAGTTCCAGGTTTGCGGTGAAAGCTGGGTCAAAGCCCACGCCAGCGTACGGCGTACCGGCAACGGTATAGAACTCAATCTGGGCCACAAACTGGCCGTCAACTCGTAACGGCTATAACCGCCGAACAATTCGTCACCCGCGTCACCCGAAAGCGCCACCGTGACATGTTGCCTCGCCAACTGGCTTACCAGGAACGTAGGTATCTGCGATGAATCTGCAAACGGCTCGTCATACAAGGTCGGCAGATGCGGAATAACCGCCATCGCTTCAGCAGGCGTCACGTACATCTCGGTATGGCTGGTGCCCAAATGCCGCGCCACCGCCCCCGCGTGCTCCACCTCGTTGTATCCCGCCTCGTGGAAACCGATGGAAAAGGTATTCACGGGCCGCTGTGCCTGCGCCTGCATCAGCGCCACCACCGCAGAAGAGTCCACTCCACCTGACAGAAGGGCTCCGAGTGGCACATCGGCCACCATTTGCTGTCCAACCGCATCCTTTAGCAAAACCTCAAGGGCATCAACGGCATCGTTCGACGAACCGGCAAATGGATTTGCCACACCCCGCCTTGCCACTGCCGCGCCATCCCAGTAGGTGTGCAGCACGGGCTCGGGCACCTGCCTGGATACCGTCAGGAGCGTGCCCGGCATCAACTTGTGGATTCCCTTATAAATCGATCGCGCGCCACCTACGTTCCCGTGCCTCACATAGAGGCTGAGCGCTTCACGGCTGATATTGCGACCGAATGCCGGGTGCACCCGCAGCGCCTTGAGTTCCGAGCCAAACAGGAATACTGCCGACTTTCCGCTGTTCTGCCAGCCGTAGTACATGGGTTTTTCACCCAGCCTGTCACGACCCAGCGTGAGAGTGCGCGTTTGACGGTCCCATACGGCAAAAGAAAACATGCCGATCGCACGCTCAACCGTGGCCTGAATGCCCCAGGCCTCAAACCCCGCCAACAGCACCTCGGTATCCGAGTGCCCACGCCAGGCCGTCAGGCCTTGCTGTTTCTCCAGTTCGAGCCGCAGGAGCCTGTGGTTGTAAACCTCGCCGTTGTAGGCGATCACATAACGCCCGCCGGAAGACTGCATGGGTTGCGCGCCGGCAGGCGACACATCGACGATCGCCAATCGACGATGGCCCAGGGCGATGCCCGCATCCTGGTCCTGCCAATAGCCGTCAGAGTCCGGGCCCCGGTGAGCGATGGCATTCGTCATCATGTTGAGCAATGTCCCCGCACTGCCACAAGCCCCGTCGCCGGCCTCGCAAAGCGGGGTGCTTCCCAAATAACCCGTAAGCCCACACATATTTATCAGCCCTCTGGTTCATTTGATCCGTCAACAACCTCTCCACCACGGCTTATCAGCGATTTTCCTGCTCAGCCAAGGGGGTGAATCCGACGGCGCACCAATAAGGCGTGGCCTCCCGAAATGAAATATCGCGCAAGCCGGCGGCTTGCATCATGGCCTGTATCTGCGCCCGGGAAAACCGTTGCTCAAGGCTGGTGCCGAATCGGTCCAGCGCATCGGTACGCATGACATAAAAGCTGCAGTTCCGGTATGCGGAAAGGGGGAAGTTACTCACGCCTGCACCGAGTTTTTCTGCAAGCCAGGCCAACCGGGCGAGTGGCCAGTAAATAACTGCCGCAAGAATTTGACTGGACACATAGCGCAATCCGTGAGGCATGCTGGAAATCAGCTTGCGCAGCAGATCACTCAAACGCCACGCGGCCCGGAACCACCACGGTTTGTTGTCGAGCGCGTAGTAAAGGTACAGTAAAAACGGGGCGCCTGATTTGAGCTTGCTTACACACGCCGTCAATGCGGCTTGTGTATCGGGAATGTGATGCAGGACGCCAAGGCTGTACCCAAAGTCCATGGACTTCTGCGCCAGAGGCATATCGTCGACGCCCGCCTGATGGAGTTTGCAATTGGGCAGGCCTGCCAGATTTTTTCTCGCCACCTCTATGGCCGAACTGGGATCAATGCAATGCAGTGTGCCCACGCGCCGCGCTGCCAGCCGTGCCCATCGCCCACTCCCGCATCCCAGGTCGAAGCCTACGGAATTGGCGGGAAGCCGGTCCCAGGGAAAAACGGAAAAATAACTGTCGAACAAGCGCTGGGTTTCCGCCTCCGCCATCCCGGTTTGATCAAACCGCGTCCACTCATCACCGAAACCGGCCACCGTCTTGGCATCGGAGTTTTTCTTGTCATTCATAGTGTCAAAACTTTATTGGGTCTCGCATTGCGTAAGCTCGCCATACACGGATTCATACTGGTGGCGAATGGAGTCGATATCGTATCTGGCCCGCACCTGCTGCGCGCTTTTTTGTCCGATCAGGGCTCGCCTGGACGCCGGCAGACGACACGCTTGCACCAATCCCCGGCCCAACGCAACGGAATTTTTTACAGGGATTACCCATCCCAAATCGCCCACAATGGCCGCGGCATCGCCTGCATTCGTCACAACGCAGGGCAAGCCTACGGCCATGGCTTCGACAACCACATTGGGAAACGCCTCCTGCCTGGACGACAGACAGAAGATATCCATGGCAGCGAGGTACACAGGTACGCGAGCCTGCTCTCCGACCAGGCTGAATTTTTCATCCAGGCCCTCAGCGGCGATCCATCCGCGCAAAACTGAATTATTGACGTCCAGACCGCGGCCGACCATTAAAAAACGGGCCTCGGGGCACTCGAGGGCCGTGAATTTCGCTGCCAGGACGAAATTCTGAAAATCTTTCAGCGCATCAAAGCGGCCCACGACGCCAATGACAATATCGGACTCGCTAAAGCCGGTGCGCTCGCGAACCTGTTGCCGGTCAGCCTGGTTGTAAGAAAAGTCCGAGAAGTCATAACCATTGGGAATGACAACCATTTTCCTGGCGGCAAATCCAAGGGCAGCGTGGGCCTTTTTTGCGGAGTCTGCACAGCAAATAATTTTGTGCGGCAGGAAGTGTGAGCAGATGGCGTTGACGCGAATCAGCCACCACGTCAGGGAAGCGGGCCCCTGAGGAATGCCCGTGGAACGGATACCCCATACGACTTTGCAACCCAGAAACCACCCGACCCACCCGCCCAAAAAATCCGCGTGGTACATCCAGGTTTGAACAACAGCGGGCCGCAAGGTTCGAATCAGCAAGGCAAGGCGCCAAATCGCTTTGGGAAATGCCCTGGCAGAAGTCAATTCCAACGCGTGCACCTCTACACCCGCTTCCTTCATTTCCATACCAACAACGCCAACTCCGGTTAACGAAATAACGCAATGTTGGCACGCTGGGTTACTTTGAGAGGACAAAACAAGTCGCTTCAGCATCAGCTCCGCCCCACCGACTTCAAGCCCGACAATGATGTGAACAATGCGCATGGGTAAACAACCGGTAGCACGCCATGCTGAAACTCGAATTGAGTCCCGAGGACAGCGCACGAGCCTCAGTTAAATCCTCCGTGAATTTTTTCCTCGACGAATGGTGTCGTAAGGGGCGGCTAGTTACTTCTATAACGCGATCGGATTTGATAGAACCCCAGCCCGGCAAGCGTATAAAGAGGCCATAGAAGAGGAAGGCGGTATCGCAGATCGTAGTCAATTTGCTGCAGGCTGTGAAAAATCGTGAACGCACACAATGTCAAAAATAATACCCACGTTTCCCAAAAATCCTGAAGGTTCACTCGGGCGAAGTTTTTGGCTGCCGAAATTAAAGCGTACGCCACCAAAACATAACTCAAGCAAAGATTAACTATGTTTATCAATCGATGGAAATTTCCATATCCCTGGAACCACGCGGCCCAAAAGTACATCCTCTTCAAAAGGAGGACGCCTACAAGTGTCGAAGCCGCATTTCAGCGATCCAATGTCGCGGCCGGTGCGCCTGCAGAAGGAGCGCCTGCATTCAAGTCGCGAAATACCTTTTCCACTGTCTTGAATGATTTGGCGTGTCCGTAGCTGAGATAAAGATGGTAGCGCGGCTCCACGAAAATTTGCGATATGTCGCTCGGCACATCCATGAAATGCTCCGCATATTTGGAATCGACAAAGAACGCGTTCGCCCCAGTATGCGAATTGCAACACACAAGCTTGTAGCCGAACCTGGTGAATAATTTGTCGAGGCTACTCAGAGATGTCCCAAAGTAGTCATCGTGCTGCCATACGTGCCTCGCATCGTAGGCGACCGTAAATTCCACGGGAGGAATGAATTTCGCGTTGTACTCTGCAATGAATAATTTGGGACGCATGCCACTCGACAACAACTTCTCAATAAAAAACAGGTCATTGCCATCCAGATCCAACGAAACAACATCGGGGTGTTTTTCATCGATCAGTGACAACCCTTTAGCGGTGAGGTCGAGAATATTGTCGAGAGTGACCCAGGACTGCAAAAAAGTAAATTTGCGCGCGTCGCCCTGCTTCCAGTTGAAATGTATGTCCTGTCCGCCAACCCAGAATCCCTTCCACCCTAAAGCAGCCAGTATCAGCGTGTTGTTCTCCGTGCCGTTTCCAACCCCAAATTCAGCGAACACGCCCGGAGTCGAGACCCCGATTCTCTTCAGAATCTCAAGCGTTATCCCGTCTTCATCAGTTTGGGAAAAGCACTTCAGTCCATACCTGTTAAGCGGGTTGGGATGTGACATCTGAAGTTGTTTTGTCTGCTGGAACAACATCAGATCGTTCATTGCACGGACGTGAATTGGCAGATTGATAAAGTCCCGGGCCTTGGCAATCAATTTTTTCAAGAAGCTATTCGACATAAATACTCGCTGCGAGTTGTTGTAAAGAGTTTTTCATCGGCTTCGGAGGATTCAAAAATACCCACCCAAGTCGGCCCTGGAATTAATCATCTCGAGAACATGACCTGTAGAAATCTGATGGCAGCCGATCGGAGGCGCGACAAGCTCAGGTTTTTGTAATGCGCGCGAAATAGTTTTAGCGTTTTTGTCTCATCTGCGCTAGGAACCTGGAGACGCTCAGCCGCTACCGCTGGGCTTGGCATCAACAAGTCATTCCAGTGCTTCAACAAATGGTCGACGTACGTAATGACAGAGCGTTGTTGCAGGGAATTTTTACGTCCAGTGTTCTTGGCGTACAAGCGGTCTAACTCCCGAAAGAAACCCTGCCGGTCGCTGAACAGAATCACGGAATCGTCAAGGCCCTGGTGATAGCTGATATTCGATGCTATCACATCGATGCCGGCATTAATGCCATCGTAAACGCTCATGGCGCCACCGTCGAAGCCCAGATAAATGAGCGCGTCCATGGTTGCCAAGATTTCCTTGTTCAAGGCGTACTCTCCAGCCATTGAACGGGAGTATCTGTAAATTTCGTAGTTCATATCAAGCCGCGCCAGACTCATGCAGAACTTCTCCCAATCCCACCCCATAAAGCAAAATACAAAACTTTGTTTTTGCTCGCAGGACTTATCTTTAAAGTACTCAGCAATCCATTCTTCATTCTTGCGGCCATCTTCATAGCAAGCAGAAAACATTGCTACACGCACAGGGCGAACAGTCGAGTCACGCGATGGAAGCTCTATCCCCTTGACACCAGTTCTGTTACCTTTCAGCGCAGTGACGAAGTCAGCGTCTTGGGGAGACAGGCAGACAAAACTATTGAAGTCCTTCAAGCGGGCTTTGAGCTCCATCTCCTTGATCGCATCGTCAACATGCGTGATGAATAACGAATTGATCTTCGCTCCTGCATCAGCCAACGGGACCAGATAGCGCGAGTTAAAAATAACATCTTCGGCTGCGTACCCTTCACCCGCACCAATGCGAGTCGCAATACCGCGGCGGTTCAACTCCCGAGCTATATCGCTCATCAGACGCTCGATGATCCAGCCTTGAGAAACTGGCTCAACGATGTAAACGCTATGAACTCCTTGAGCAGGATTTTCGACGGCCATAAGTACCCTCCCTAAGTTCGTAGAGCCCATTGTCAAAAAGAGGACCGGTTTTCACTCGATGTCCGGATGCGTAAGGTCCGTTAGCGCACGATGGAAAATCGGGCGCGTTTACGAAGAACATAGTGGGAAACCCCGGCAGTAAAAGAAAAATTCAACAGGAAAGTGAGAGTCCAGGCCATGCCCGCGCCATACATGCCATACAGCGACGGCAAAGTCAGGAAGGCGAAAAGTCCCACCGCCGATCCAAACAGACTCCCCATAAGTGCAAATTCTGCCCGGTTCAGAGCAACAGCCAAAGCATGGCCCCATACCAACGGCGCACTGGAGACAATACCAATCAGCATCCACGGCATAAGCTTTGAGATGTTCGAAAAATCGCGCCCCAGCAACGAGTCGCCGAAAAAACTTAAAGCGAAGTAGGACATTAAACCAAGCCCCGCAGCCAGTCCAAGAAGCCCGAGTGCACTTTTAGCCAGCAGCCGTTTGACCCCATTCAGGTCCCCCAGTGACACAAGACGATTGACTTCCGGCATCAGCGCCAAACAAAATGGATCAACGGCACGCCACGTCAGCAAGGCAATGTTCTTGGCCATTTTGTAGATACCAATTTGGTCGGAAGGCAACAATGGCGAAAGTAGTGCGACGTCCAAATCCTTGTTCATCAGATCAGACGCCGACAATCCCAAATTTGCATACAACAAACGGCGATTTTCTCGAAACCTTTCTCTCGCGGAAGAAAACCGCCACTCTCCCAGCGCGAAATGCATGTTCTTCAATTGCTTCATGGTCAGCATCCACTGCAGTAAGTTACTCAGAAAACCCGAAAAGCATAGAACAAGGATGCCCGCCAAGACCGACAGCGTGTAAAACTTGATCAACGCCAAAGTCAGCAATACCCGAAGAAGGAGTTCGCCAGTAGCGCAATAAGCATTGAAGTCGCTTCGCCCAAGAACACGCAGCAAGCCAACCGATAGCCCGTTGCCTACCTTCGAAACATATACTCCGATCGCCGCGACGGTGATAAGGGCCGCCCCATCTGGCGCGAGCTTTCCAAAATCAGCCAGATAGGGGGCCAGCAAAATGAGCCCGGCACAGGGCAGCAACTTACCAAGGGCTTCCATTCCAAACAAGTCGATGAAGTATTGGCTTTGCTTCCTGTCGATTGACTTCGGATTGAAATTCCAGAACTGCCTCGCCGCGACGTCCTGCATGCGCGGTTCAAAAAGGAGGTTGGCAACATACACGTAGCCCATCACGATTGAGAAAACGCCGAATCCCGACGTTCCCAACTCTCTGCCCATCAGCAAAAGAAGCAAGCCACTTAGGACAGCCTGGCTGGCACTGCCGACAAGTTGCCACTTGACGTTACGCCGGAATGCTCCTTTTTGTGAAATCCCGGTTGTCATCGATTCTTCTTTTCCGAAGGCAATTGTTTGACCCGCACCGGCGAAAACGACACATCCCCCGCATCTTCGGGATCAACTGGCCTTTGCAACAACGAAAGCATTCCATGTTTGCTCTGTCAAAGGGTCGTCCAGCGTAGGAAAGCCGCTCATGCTTTGAAGTGTGAAACCGGCCTGAGACAGCAGGAGAGCGAATTCCTGTGGGAAATAGTAGCGAAGCCGGTGAGTCTCGGTAGTCTCACCGGTCAGTCGGTCACCTTCCAATGTCCACAGTTTGAAGGTTACATCGGCAGTATGGTTGACCACATCGAGCGTTGTGCTGGACGCACGGATAACGCGCCCGCCCTCCGTCGGCAGAGTACGCACCCGGTCTGCCGGCCTTGCCGAAAGAACCGAAGGCCCGTACCAAAAATCGCAGACAAACAGCGCACCTGTTTTGAGTTGGCGGCGAATATTGCGCAAGCCTTTGAGTACATCCTCATTGGTCGTCAAATAGCCGATCACCGCGAACATCATGATGCCGAGGTCAAAGGTCATGCCGGTATCAAAGTCACGCGCATCACCACATAGCCAGGCAGGCTGCTCCCCGCTTGTGAGCAATGCAGCCTTCTGGCGCGCCTGCTCAATCATCGATGGCGACAAATCGACACCAGTGACCTTGTAACCGCGTTTGGCAAGCTCTATCGCATGGCCTCCTGTCCCGCAACCAATATCAACAAGCGTCGCGGGATGACTGCCAGCATGGCGCTTGACGGCAGCCTCGATCAGATCGCACTCACCCAGATAGTTCTTCTCTGCATAAAGTTGGTCGTATTGACCGGCATAAAGGGAGTTGAAGACACTCATAGGGGTTCCAATGGATTGAAGAATGGTCAAGCTGGCGGCAGTTGCGTAGGGAGGGGAATGTTCATATGCGCGCCGCCGCTGCGCTTTACCTGGACACGGCCTTGTCCAGAATGGAACTGAGCTTGCTGGCTACGTAGTCAAGCTCAGCCTGCGAAATATCCGGTCCGGTCGGCAGGTAAAAACTGGCATAGGCCACCTTGTTGGCATTGGGGCAATCTTCAGCGCGCGTCCAGCCACGGCTCAGGAAGATTTCCTGCAGGTTGTACGGGATGAAGCCTTCGCGGGTTTCAATGCCCTCATCTTTCAGCGCCATCATGATTTCGCGACGCTTTGACACCATGTGTTCGCGCAGCACAATGTGGTACATCCAGTAGACCGATTTGGCCCAGGGTTTCTGGATCGGCAATGCGAGGTGATCCGAATATTTTTCAAACGCTGCGCCATAAAAATGGGCAATTTCGCGCCGGCGCTCGATCAGCTTGTCGGCCACCTGCATCTGGCCACACCCGATAGCCGCCTGCAGATTGGTCATCCGGTAATTGAAGCCGATGTCGTCGTGCATGTACTTGTTGGTCGCGCCGAAGGCCAGCGCCTTCAGGCTTCTCGCTTTTTTTGCGATTTCCGGATCATCCGTCGTCACCATGCCGCCCTCCCCCGTGGTGAGCACCTTGTTGGCAAAAAAGCTGAATCCGCTCGCATGCGAGAGGCTACCCACCTTCTTTCCCTTGTAGGTTGCGCCATGCGCTTCGGCGCAGTCTTCAAATACCAGGAGGTTGTGCTGGCGCGCGAGCTCGTTGACCGGGTCCATGTCTGTCGGATGGCCAAAGAGGTGAACCACCATGATGGCCTTGGTTTTGGCTGTGATCTTTCGCTCCAGATCGCCAGGATCCATCGTGAGTGTTTCAAGATCAATGTCGACAGGCACCGGTTTGCCACCGATATACAGAACGGCAAAAAATGACGCCATATTCGTCAAGGTCGAAACCAGTACCTCGTCCCCCTCCTTGACCCCCGCAGCGACCAGCGCCAGATGCAGGGCTGTCGTCCCGTTCGAGCAGGAAACCGCATATTTTGCGTCGCAAAATTCGGCAAATTCGGTCTCAAAGCGCTCCAGAAATTCACCATACACGCCGGACACGGCGTTGGCCTGCAGCGCCTTATTGACGTAGCTGATCTCGGCTTCGCCCATATGGGGCCTTGAAACGGGTACTTGCATGCTGCCTCCTTAGGCGCTGGGAGTGATCAAAGGCTCGGAAAGACGGAAGGTGTCGTTTTCGTACTGCGTGCCCGCGCGCGGCCCTTTAGTCAGGATCAGGACCTCGGATGCGGTCAACCCCTTGAGCGCATGCAGCTCAAGCTCACGCGTCACCGCGAAGTCACCCGGCTTGAGGATGCGCTCAACCTTTTCCTGCCCCGGCATTTGGGTCGCAAGCAATACCTCGCCAGAAATCACATAGTTCCACTGTATGGTCCGTTCATGATAGTGATTGGCCCGCACTGCACCTTCGGCAAAAGTGATCAGGGTCACTGCATTGATGGTGTCGTCCGAAATCAGGTCCGTGATGCTTCCGCGTGCGTCGGTGAATGCCGGTATGAGTTTGATGAGTTCCATGGGGACTTCCTTTTTCAGTGGGTATTTTCTTGCAGGGTTTGGACCTGCGGGACGTAGAACTCGAGCCCCAAGTGGCCGAGCTTGCTGACCAGCATGGGCGCGATGTTCCAGGGCAGGATCAGTGCGTGGGTCGCCGAGGCGTCAATGTCCTGGTCGGCGATGATGGGGATATGAGAACCCGGTGTCAGCTTGCCTATTTTCAGTGGCGACGCATCGGCGATATAGGCGATAGTGTCTGCATCGAGTCGGCAGTAGTTGATGAAGGTATTGCCCTTGGTGGCAGCGCCGATCCCAATGATTTTTCCGCCTTTTGCGCGAATCTGCGCAAGGTGCAAATTCACGGTTATCTTGACCTTTCGCACCCGCTCCATGAATTGGGCATAGGTCGCGAGGTCGTAAAGGCCAAAGGCGTCTTCAGCGGCAATCATTTCCTCTACAGACTTCGTGTGATCTCCACCAAGCCGTGTGTGCACGCGAATCGAACCGCACATGTAATCCAGGTTTTCAACCTTGGTGATCGAAAATCCGTGCGTTCGCAAGCAGGCGGCCAATGGTTTGATGCCGTAATAGTGCACATGTTCGTGGTAGATCGTGTCGAACGCCGTTCCCTTGATAAGGTCCCTCAAGTAAGGCACTTCAAACACGAACACGCCGTCGGTGGCAAGCACTTCGCCGGCAGTCTTGAGCAGCGCGCCCAGATCATCCGCATGATTCAACACATTCGCGCTTAACAGCACCTGCACCGGCCCGGCATTGCGTAACTCTTCAACAATGCCGGCGCTGAAAAATTCGTTAATGGTCGGGATACCTGCAGCGACAGCCAGCCGGGAAATGTTCCCTGACGGCTCTACCCCCAGAACGTTGGTATGGCCGATATCCTTGAAGTGCGACAGCAAAGTTCCCACATTGCTGCCAATGTCAACAATCAGCGCGCCGGGTTCGAGCGTTTTCTCCGCCAACACTGCCTCAGCAAATTCTTTGAAATGCGCAATGGAAACCTTGGAATTGGACGAGTCATAGCTGTAATCCTGTTTTTGGTATCGGTCAACGGCCGATACTGAATACAGCGTGAAGACATGGCCACAGGATCTGCAAGAACCCAACTGCAGGGGATAGGAAACTTCGGGACCGTAAAGCAGTTCTTCAGATAGAAAGGTGTCGGCCAGTGGGTGGTAACCCAGGTCAACAACTTTCTCTATGTGTTCGGCTTTGCAAATTCTACATGCGACGATTTTCAAGACAACTCCTTATGAACTTTGGCCTATGCGCCGAACTCAGTACAAAGACTTTCGACGCGAGCCTGCTGCGCGCAACTCACTCTCAGCCTCCGCCATGTCGGCATCGACCATCTCGTCCACCAGCTCCGAAAAACTGATTTTTGGCGTCCAGCCCAGCTTCGCCCGCGCCTTGCTCGCGTCTCCGAGCAGCGTTTCGACTTCAGTGGGCCGAAAATAACCGGGATCAATTTCGACCACGCAACGCCCGTCAGAAAGGTGCCCCTTTTCATCCACGCCGTGGCCGGA
The DNA here is from genome assembly GCF_049790275.1 of Polaromonas sp. Classification (GTDB taxonomy): domain Bacteria; phylum Pseudomonadota; class Gammaproteobacteria; order Burkholderiales; family Burkholderiaceae_C; genus Polaromonas. Next base: position 104,828 of record NZ_JBAQYR010000117.1, on the reverse strand, counting down.
CCAACTGATGTCCATGCCCAGGCGTTTTGCAGCCAAACTCACAAACTCGCGGACACTGAACTGCTGGCCGGTTGCGATGACATAGTCCTCGGGAGTGTCTTGCTGGAGCATCAGCCATTGCATCTCCACATAATCTTTGGCGTGGCCCCAATCACGCTTTGCGTCCATGTTGCCGAGAAAAAGCTTCTGCTGCGTGCCAAGCTTGATTCTGGCCAAAGCACGGGTGATTTTGCGTGTCACGAAGGTTTCACCGCGGATGGGCGATTCATGATTGAACAAAATACCATTGCATGCATACATACCGTACGCTTCACGGTAGTTCACAGTGATCCAGTAACCATACAATTTTGCAACTGCATACGGTGAGCGCGGATAAAACGGCGTGGTTTCCCGCTGCGGAACTTCCTGCACCAAGCCGTAGAGCTCCGAGGTGGACGCCTGGTAGAAGCGCGCCTTGTTGAGGCCAACGATACGGATAGCCTCGAGTAGCCTCAACACCCCAACCGCGTCAGAATTGGCCGTGTATTCGGGCTCTTCGAATGACACCGCCACATGGCTCTGGGCCGCCAGGTTGTATACCTCATCGGGTCGCGCCTGCTCAACAATCCGCAACAGGCTGCTGGAGTCAGTCATGTCGCCGTAATGAAGAACCAGGTTTCCCTCGTGCTCGTGCGGGTCAACGTAAAGATGATCGATGCGGGCTGTATTGAATAGCGAGGTGCGGCGACGGATTCCATGCACCGTGTAGCCCTTGCGGATTAAAAACTCAGCGAGATAGGCGCCGTCCTGGCCGGTGATGCCGGTAATAAGAGCAGTTTTTTTCATGTGTTGGGATGGGCAAAATTGTGGGTGCCAATTGACGGTAGAAGCAGCTTGTCGTCCTCAGAAATGAACCGCCTTCATCGAGGTGAAACGACGCCGTAGTGCTCCAGGTACCACGCGACAAAATTGGCCACCCCTTGTCTGACCTTTGTATTGGGCTTGAAACCAACCCATGACTCCAGTTCACGCGTGTTTGCCGCCGTTGCAGGAACGTCTCCCGCCTGCATAGGCAGAAAGTTCTTCTTTGCTTCCATGCCCAATGCCTCTTCCAGGGCATTGATGTATTCCATCAACGGCGTCGGCTGGTTGTTGCCGATATTGAATACCCGATAGGGCGCATTGCTGGTTGCCGGATCAGGATTTGCGGAATCAAAGGCAGCGTCCGAATCGGCCGGCTTGTCCACGACACGGATAACACCTTCCACGATGTCGTCTACGTAAGTGAAGTCCCTCACCATTTTTCCGTGGTTAAACACATCAATAAGTTCACCGCCAAGAATGGCTTTGGTGAACAAAAATAGCGCCATGTCGGGCCGGCCCCACGGCCCATAAACCGTAAAAAAGCGCAGCCCGGTTGTAGGCAATCGAAACAGATGGCTATAGGTATGAGCCATCAATTCGTTCGCCTTTTTTGTGGCGGCGTAAAGACTGACCGGATGGTCGATGTTCTGATGTTCATGAAAAGGCAATGCAGTGTTGCCTCCGTACACACTGGAGCTGCTGGCGTAGGCCAGATGCTCTACCTCATTGTGGCGACACCCCTCCAGGATATTCATGAAGCCCTGAATGTTGGCGTCAATATAAGCGTGGGGATTGCTCAGGGAGTAGCGCACGCCAGCCTGAGCAGCCAGGTGAATGACGCGCTGGGGTTTTTCCCGAAGGAAGAGTTGCGCCATGCCCTCGCGATCAACGATGTCCTGCTTGTAAAAGTGGAAGGCAGGATGCGGAACAAGGCGCGCAAGCCGGGCCTCTTTCAATCGAACATCATAGTAGTCGTTGAGATTATCTATGCCGACCACCGTGTCACCACGCGCAAGCAGGCGCAAAATGGTGTGCATGCCTATAAAGCCGGCTGCTCCGGTCACAAGAATTTTCATTTTTAAAGCCTTCCGTCTGCGGCACCTTGCGGCAGGATGCTCTTTACGTCGTAAATCACAGCATTGGGAATGCCGAAGGCCTTGATGCCCTGCGCGCCCAGCGCAAGGAATTGGTGGTGTCCCACTGCAAGCACGATGGCAGAATATTCAGCCGCTTGAGGCGCTTCGGCCAGGCAGCACAGCCCATATTCATGCTCGGCCTGTTTTATATCTATCCACGGGTCATAGATGTCCACCTGGGTGTTGTACTCCCTCAACGCCTTGACGATATCCACCACTTTTGTATTGCGAAGATCAGGACAGTTTTCCTTGAACGTCAGCCCCAGAACCAGCACCTTGCCGCCCAGCACGGGCAAATTTTTCCGCAGCATCAGTTTGACCGTTTCGTCCGCAACATAAGACGCCATGCGGTCATTGATGCGGCGACCCGCCAGAATCACTTCGGGGTGGTAACCCACTTCCTGGGCCTTGTGAGTCAGGTAATACGGGTCCACGCCGATACAGTGGCCTCCTACCAGGCCGGGCCGGAATGGCAAGAAATTCCACTTGCTGCCAGCCGCCTGTAACACCTCCAGCGTGTCGATCCCCAACTTGTGAAAAATGAGGCTGAGCTCGTTCATCAATGCGATGTTCACATCGCGCTGCGTGTTCTCGATAACTTTCGCGGCCTCCGCTACTTTAATGCTGCTGGTTTTATGGGTCCCGGCAACAATCACCTGTCTATAAAGTTGATCCACGGCCTCGGCCACCTCCGGTGTGCTGCCGCTGGTCACTTTCTTAATAGTCGGCAAGCGATGCTCTTTGTCCCCGGGATTGATGCGTTCGGGGCTGTAGCCGCAGAAGAAATCAATGTTGAATTTCTTGCCGCTGTGCTTCTCCAGCACAGGCACACAGACTTCTTCAGTTGCCCCGGGGTATACCGTGGATTCATAGATGACCACGGAGCTTTGCGGCATGGCACGACCCACAGCCTCACTTGCCCTGACCAGCGGTGTCATGTCCGGCCGGTTAGCCTGATCAACAGGTGTCGGCACCGTAACGATGAATACCTGACAGCCTTTCAAATCCTCAATGTCGGAGCTAAATTGAAGTTGACGGGCCGCATGGAGTTCTTCGGAACTCACCTCCAGCGTGTGGTCCCGACCTGACTGCAGTTCGGAGATACGGGAGGCGTTGATGTCAAAGCCCAGAACAGGACGCAACTTGCCGAATTCAACCGCCAGGGGCAAGCCAACGTAACCGAGTCCAACAATGGCGATTTTTTTGTTATCTAAATTCATGGGCATTAAAGTGTGGAAGGGCAGCCAGGGTGCCTGGAACTCAAAAAACCTGAAGGTCGTGTACGGTGGCGTAACAAGCCAGGACCGGCTTGTTCTGCCCCCACCCCCCGGCGACGAAGTAGTTTACGCGACGTCCTGCCGGCGGAAATGGTGTGATCGCCATGATGCAATCAGCTTCTTCCATAGCTATCTTCGAACCGCACAATGTCATCCTCCCCCAAATAGGAACCACTTTGCACCTCAATGATTTCAAGCGGTACATCTCCCCGATTTGCGAGGCGATGAACCTGCCCAACGGGAATAAAGGTGCTCTGGTTTTCTTTCAAAACCATGATTTCTTCTCCGTTGGTCACCTCGGCGGTCCCGCTGACCACCACCCAATGCTCAGCCCTGTGGTGATGCATTTGCAATGACAAGGTGGCTCCGGGCTTGACAGTGATGCGTTTGACTTGATGGCGAACACCTACATCCACGCTGTCGTACCACCCCCAGGGCCGTGCCACACGTCGGTGCTGCAAGGCTTGAGAGGTGTCCAGTGCCTCGAGCTTGGCGACAACCTCCTTGACGGCTTCAGCATGACCGGTATGCGCCACCAGCAGGGCATCAGGGGTATCGAGGATGAGTAAATCCTGTGTTCCCAGAGCCACCACCGGCCGGCTCCCGCCTGCGTGGATGTAGGTGCGACTGGAATACAGGTGGTGCGCATTGCGCGCATCGCCCCCGGAGCGGTTATTTTGCTCGTCTGCGGGGGACAGTTCTGCGACAGCGTTCCAACTGCCAACGTCGCTCCACACCCCATCGAACAGGAAGATACGGACGTTGGTCGCCCGTTCCATGACGGCGTAGTCGATCGACTGGCTCCGGCAGGTGGCAAAGATGGTCGCGTCGGGACGCAAGAATAATCCATCGCATTTTGGTTGCGCCATGGCGCGCTGGCAAACATTCAGGATATCCGGCGCGTGGAGCTGCAGGGAGTCCAGCAGGACTTGCGCACGCGCAAGAAAAATCCCTGCATTCCAGAGATATTGCCCGCTTGCCAGAAACTCCAGCGCTTTCTCAACGGCAGGCTTTTCCACAAAACGGGCGACCTCAAAACCACCCGTATCACTTGGGCGACCTTTTTGAATGTATCCATAAGCCGTGCTGGGCATGCTGGGCCGCACACCGAAAGTAACCAGTTGCCCCGCCTGCGCCGAAGCTGCGGCGCCGCGCACCATATCAATAAAAGCAGTGATATTGGGTATGTGATGATCGGCTGGACAAAAGAGCATCAACGCATTCGCGGGAGTGGCCAGAGCCGCCAGAGCGATGGCCGCCGCGGTGTTTTTTGCCTGCGGTTCCAGAATTAGCCGCACCGCAACACCTGCCTGATCGGCCGCATCGGCAACCAGAAAGCGGTGGTCCTCCGAAGATACACACGTCACACTCTCACCGCTGTTAGCAAGCAAGGGCGCCAGGCGCTCAAGCGTGAGTTGGAACAACGATTTTCCGCCCACCAGGGGAATGAATTGCTTGGGAAACGCTTTTCGCGACAGCGGCCACAGTCGCGTCCCACTGCCCCCGCAGAGGACAACAGGAAGAATGACGACAGCATCCGTCATGGCTACTGTGACTCCTTCTGGAGGATCTCTATTTCCTGCTGCAAAAGCTCGAACTCGGCAATTTTTCGCTGCAGAAACGCTTTCGTCAGGCGCCTCTTTTCTTCCAAGCCAGCGGGCGTCAGCACATAAGCGTAGGCGAGCTTGTTGTCGCTTCGTCTGAAGTTATTGGCCTTGACCAGCCCCTTGTCAACCAGCGCCCGCAGGCAATAGTTGACCTTACCCAAACTGACTCCAAAACGCTCGGCCAGCCCACGCTGGCTGGCCGCTGGCTCTTGGGTGAGCTGGCACAAAAGGTAGTAAGGCAGGTCTTGAGGTGCCATTGTCTATTTTGATGTGTTCATGACTTGAACGCATTGTAAGCACATACAGCGCCGACGCACATAGCCGGCCAGTCAAATGGGTAGCAGGGCAACGTCCAGCGGCAAGCCCAAACGATCCTTGGCAGAAAGCAGGGGCTCGATGTCCAACGGCCACCGGATGTTCAGGGTCGGGTCATTCCACGCGATGCAGCGCTCCAGCGCCGGCGCATAGTAGTCGGTAGTTTTGTACAGGAAATCCGCACTGTCGCTGAGTACCAGGAAGCCATGCGCCAGTCCGGGCGGCACCCAGAGCTGCCGGTGATCGTGTTCGTTGAGCTCCAGCCCAAACCACTTGCCGAAGCTGGGTGAAGCCGGTCGAATGTCCACCGCCACATCGAAAACTGTTCCCCGCACCGCTCGCACCAGCTTTCCCTGCGGTTGTCCCAACTGAAAATGCAGGCCGCGCAAAACGCCTTTTTCTGATCGGCTGTGGTTATCCTGGACGAAAGTGAAATCGGTACCGGTAGCGGCGTTGAACTCACGCTGGTTAAAGCTTTCGAAAAAGAAACCGCGCGGATCGCCAAACACCCGGGGCTCGATGATCAGCACGTCAGCAATAACCGTAGGCGTCACCCTCATGGCTGGCCTCGTTCCTTGAGCAAACGCAGCAGGTACTGTCCATACCCATTTTTGGCAAGCGGCTCAGCCAGTTTTGCAAGCTGGAGATCATCGATAAAGCCATGGCGCCAGGCGATTTCCTCCAGGCACGCGATCTTGAGTCCCTGGCGGCGCTCAAGCGCTGCAATGAACTGCCCGGCTTCCAGCAAGCTGTCATGGGTACCCGTGTCCAGCCACGCATAACCTCGCTGCATGATCTGCACATTGAGCTGGCCGCGTTCCATGTAAGCCTGATTGACGGTGGTGATTTCGAGTTCGCCGCGCGGGCTCGGTTGGATTGCTTTGGCTATCTCGACGACCTGAGCGTCATAAAAGTACAGTCCTGTCACTGCATAACTGCTTTTTGGCGCGGAAGGTTTTTCTTCAATGCTGCTGGCTTTGCCTGCCGCGTCGAAGGCCACCACACCATACCGCTCAGGATCCTGAACATGGTAAGCAAACACCGTTGCGCCCGTGACACTCTCGTCGGCCTGGAGCAGCAGTTTCTGCAGGTCATGACCATAAAAAATGTTATCGCCCAGCACCAGCGCGCTGGGTGCGCTGTCCAGAAATTTTTCACCAATGATGAAGGCCTGCGCCAATCCGTCGGGACTGGGTTGCACCGCATACTGGAGCTTCATGCCCCACTGCGAACCGTCGCCAAGAAGCTGCTCGAACCGCGGTGTGTCCTGCGGCGTACTGATGATCAGCACCTCGCGAATGCCGGCAACCATCAGCGTGCTGAGCGGGTAGTACACCATGGGTTTGTCATACACCGGCAGCAGCTGCTTGCTGATGGCCAGCGTAGCCGGATGCAAGCGGGTGCCCGAGCCGCCGGCGAGGACAATGCCTTTGCGTTGTGTCATGAGTTAGGTGTCAGGTAATTTCGGTCAGCATCCGGGCCACGCCCACCTGCCACGCGGGAAGGTGCAGACCAAAGCTGTCCCGCAGTTTAGCGGTGTTCAGGCGGGAGTTATGGGGACGTACCGCCGGCGTGGGAAACGCGCTCGTCGGCACCGGATCCACTCCGGCGGGTGATGTCTTGAGGGCCAGGCCCGCAGTATGCGCCCAGTCGACCACAAAGCGCGCATAGCCATGCCAGGACGTTTCGCCGGCGGCAGCCACATGGTAGATGCCGCCGAAGCGGTCAGGAGCACCAGGCAGTGCTGTGCGGACCATGTGGGCCGTGACGTCAGCAAGCAAATCGGCACCCGTAGGTGCACCGAACTGGTCGTTGATGACCGTCAGCCGATCCCGCTCCCTGGCCAGGCGCAGCATGGTTTTGGCAAAGTTGCCACCGCGCGCGCCATAGACCCAGCTGGTGCGCAAAATAAGGTGTTTTGCACACAGGGCAGTGATGCGTTGCTCCCCCTCGAGTTTGGTCTGCCCATAGACACCAAGCGGGCCGGTCGGGTCGCCTTCTTTCCACGGCTGGCTGCCGTGGCCATCAAAAACATAGTCCGTCGAATAGTGAACCAGCCATGCACCCACGGCACTGGCGGCTTCGGCGAGAACGCCCGGTGCCTGCGCGTTCACCACATGGGCCGCCGCCGCATCGCTCTCGGCTTTGTCAACAGCGGTATATGCAGCGGCATTAACGATGACATCGGGCCGGACGCTGCGCACCGTGGCGCCGATTCCACCCGGATCAGCGAGGTCGCCGCACAGGTCCGTGCTGTGGCGATCCAGCGCGATGAGTTCGCCGAGCGGAGCCAGACTGCGCTGCAATTCCCAGCCAACCTGCCCGTTTTTTCCAAAGAGAAGGATTTTCATGCCGCAGCTGTGCCGGCATACTGCGTCTGCATCCATTCCCGGTAGGCCCCGCTTTGCACATGTGCCACCCACTCCGGGTTGGCCAGGTACCACTGCACCGTCTTGCATATGCCGGTCTCAAAAGTCTCGGCGGGCTTCCATCCCAGCTCGCGCTGGATCTTGCTGGCGTCTATCGCATAACGCCTGTCGTGACCAGGGCGGTCTTTCACGTAGCTGATTTGTTCGTGGTAGTTCTTGCCGTCGGCGCGGGGCTGCAGTTCGTCCAGCAAGGCACACACCATCTGGACGATCTCGATGTTGGGCTTTTCGTTCCAGCCGCCTACGTTGTAAACCTCACCCGCTTCACCGGCTTCGAGGACGCGGCGGATGGCGCTGCAATGGTCCTTGACGTAAAGCCAGTCGCGCACCTGCATGCCGTCGCCATAGACCGGCAGGGGCTTGCCCGCCAGCGCGTTGACGATCATCAGGGGAATCAGTTTTTCGGGGAAGTGATACGGGCCATAGTTGTTGCTGCAGTTGGTGGTAAGCACCGGGAGACCATAGGTGTGGTGGTAGGCGCGCACAAGGTGGTCGCTGGCGGCCTTGCTGGCGGAGTAAGGACTGTTGGGCTCGTAGCGGTGCGATTCTGTAAAGGCAGGGTCTGCAGCTGCGAGCGAACCGTAGACCTCATCGGTCGACACATGTACAAAACGGAAGTCTGCCTTGGCGTCATCGCCCAGGCCACCCCAATAACTCCTGGCAGCCTCCAGCAACCTGAAAGTGCCCACGATGTTGGTCTGGATGAAGTCTTCCGGGCTCGAAATCGACCGGTCGACATGCGATTCGGCCGCAAAATTGATCACCGCGCGTGGCTGGTGCCGGCCCAGCAGGTCGGCAACCAGCGCGCTGTCGCCAATATCACCTTTGACAAACACATGCCGCGAATCCTCCGTCAGGGAGGCCAACGTTTCCATGTTGCCAGCATAGGTGAGTTTGTCCAGGTTGATGACCGGCTCGTCGTGCCTGGCCAGCCAGTCAAGAACAAAATTGGCGCCGATAAAACCTGCGCCCCCGGTAACCAAGATCATGAACCCATCCTTCTGCGTGCCAGCGCCGTTTGACGCTTGCAGGCATTATGCCTCTGGCGACCGGGCAGAAAGCTCTCGCAGGCAAACAGGAAGCGGGTAGTAAAAATCGCCCCGAAAGGCGATTTTTTCAGGGAGGTAAAACGCTCAGAAATGAATGCCCTGCATCATCTGCTGCAACGCCACAGCTTCCGGCGACAAAGTCTGTTTCACCGGTTTGTCGCCCGGCTTGGCCCCCTTCGCGGCCGACGAATCGGGGAACATGCGGAAGCTGGTGTTCATGGCGATCTGGGCCACGCGCGGCAGCAGCGCATGCAGCACCTGGCCGGCGATGCCCAGGCGGGTCGCGATACGCACCGACTTGAAAATGCAGGCCTGGGCGACCAGGTCGGCAGCCTCCTCGGGACTCAGGGTGGGCACATTGTTGTACAGGTTGGTGGGCGCAATCATCGGCGTGCGCACCAGGGGCATGTTGATGGTGGTGAAAGTGATGCCCTGGTCGGCAAATTCGCTGGACGCACAACGTGTCCAGGCATCCAGCGCTGATTTGGAAGCAACGTAAGCAGAAAAGCGCGGTGCATTGGTCAACACACCAATGGAGCTGATGTTGACCACGTGGCCTTTGCGTTTGGCCACCATGCCGGGCAGAAAGCCCATGGTGACGCGCAGGCAGCCAAAGTAGTTGAGCTGCATGGTGCGCTCGAAGTCATGGAAGCGGTCGTAACTCGCTTCAATGGCGCGGCGGATGGACCGGCCCGCGTTGTTGATGAGGAAATCGACACCCCCGTGGTTGGCAATCAGCGTCTGCACGAAGCGGTCGCAATCGGCCATGTCGGCGATGTCGGCGGGGTAGGCGATGAAGTTGTAGCCTTTGGCCTTGGCTTCCTTGCAGGCTTCGTCCAGCTTGTCCTGGTCGCGGCCGCAGATGACGGTGATGGCGCCGGCTTCAGCAAACTTGTGCGCTGCCGCCAAGCCAATGCCCGAAGACCCCCCGGTGATCAGCACCACCTTGCCGTTGACCGTGCCCCTGAGCGATCGGTCGATGTGCAGGTCGGGATCCAGGTGGCGCTCCCAGTAGTCCCAGACGCGCCAGGCATAGTCTTTCAGGTTGGGGCATTCGACACCCGAGCCTTTGAGCGCAGCCAGCGTTTCGCGGCAGTCGAAGCGCGTGGGGTAATTGACAAAGGTCAGCATGTCCTCGGGCAAGCCCAGGTCGGCCATGACTGCATTGCGCACACGGCGCACAGGAGCCAATGCCATCAGGCTCTTCTTGACGCCGCGCGGAATGAACCCCAACAGCGCCGCGTTGACAAACAGGTTCATCTTGGGCGCATGCGCAGCCCGGCTGAAAATATCGAGAACATCACCCACGCGGTAGCCCACAGGGTCCACCAGATGGAAGCATTTTTTGGCAATGCTGGCCTTGTGGCTGATGACGTCCAGCGCATCAACCACAAAATCGACCGGCACGATGTTGATACGGCCGCCCTCCAGGCCGACCGCCGGCATCCAGGGCGGCAGCAGCTGCCGCATGCGCTGGATCAGCTTGAAGAAGTAGTAAGGTCCATCGATCTTGTCCATCTCGCCCGTGGTGCTGTCGCCCACCACCATGGCGGGGCGGAACACGGTCCATGGCACCTTGCACTCCTTGCGCACGATTTTTTCGCTCTCATGCTTGGTCATGAAATAGGGATGCTCGTAGTTTTCGGCCTCCTCGAACATGTCTTCGCGGAACACGCCTTCGTACAACCCTGCCGCGGCGATGGAGCTCACGTGGTGGAAATGCCCGGCATCGATGGCCTTGGCGAACTCGACGGTATGGCGCGTGCCGTCAACGTTGACGGCAATCTGGCTTTCTTCGTCCGCGCCGAGGTCATAAACCGCTGCCAGGTGGTAGAAGTGGTCGATCTGACCCTTGAGCTTTTTGACGTCCTCTGCCGAGACGCCGAGTTTCTTCATCGTCAGGTCGCCATGGACAGGAACGGCCCTGGCGGCGCTGGCACCCCAGTAGGCACGCAAGCCGTCGACCTTGCCGGCGCTTTCCTTGCGGATGAGGAAATACACCGTCGCGCCCTTGCGCTCCAGGAGCTTTTTGACCAGCCGTTTACCGATGAAGCCGGTGGCTCCGGTGACGAAATACTGCATTGTGTTCTCCGCTAGACAAGTTTGAACCAGCGTCGATTCTTGCCCAAGCCCCGCTGCCTGCTGGTCAGCAGAAACCCGCGCACCCCGGGCTTCTAGGAGCCCCCACCTAAACCTGGGCACCCAACTGGGCTTATATTTTGGCCATGTGCCGCATAACCATGCGGTGTCAACCAACACCTTCGTCAGGAGTCCCCATGGTCAAGAAACTGCAAAAAATGAGCGCCGACAAAAAATCAGCCCCCCACCTCTCCGGCGCAGTGAAGGAATCGGCCCAGCAGATCTGGTTGGCCGGCCTCGGGGCCTTCTCCAAAGCGCAGGAAGAAGGCGGCAAGGTGTTCGAGACCCTGGTCAAGGAAGGCTTGTCCATCCAGCGCAAAACCCAGGCTGTGGCCGAAGAGAAAATTTCCACCGCCACCAACCGGATGGCCACCATGGCAACAGACATCACCTCCAAGGCCGGCACCCAGTGGGACAAACTGGAAAACATTTTTGAAGAGCGCGTTGCCAAAGCCCTGAACAAGCTGGGCGTGCCTTCCGCCAAGGACGTCGAAGCTCTCATCGCCCGCATTGATGAACTCAACAAAAACGTGCAGAAGATGGGCGCCAAACCAGCGGCCGCATCGAAGACAGCCCCGCGAGCCGCCGGCAAGACTGCAGCGCGCAAACCCGCCGCCAAACGTGCACCGGCACGCAAATCGGCCTGACGCGGACCAGCCTGGCCGAAAGAAAGGACGTTGACGCGTCCTTTTTTTACGCCTGCCTCCTTCTGGAGGATTGCTGCAAAGCAGCAAATTCAATGGAAACCGCCGCCTACACTTCTGGGGTATGACTTCAGCCAAGCATCCAACACACCCGCAGCGAGCCGCCAGCACCACCCTGGCGAAACGAAGCGCCGCCAAGCCGCGTATTGCCCTGGCGCTCGCGGGCGGTGGTCCCTTAGGGGCCATCTATGAGATCGGCGCACTCTGCGCACTCGACGAATCCCTGCAAGGCCTCTCGCTGACCAAACTTCACCATTACGTGGGGGTGTCCGCCGGTGGTTTTATCGCCGCCGGCCTGGCCAACGGCATGACGCCGCGCGAACTGTGCGCCGCTTTCATTGAAAACGACCACCAGACATCCGAAGTGTTTGACCCGGCGTGGTTGATGGTGCCAGCCTATGGCGAGTTTTTACGCCGCAGCATCATGTTGCCCGGGCTGGCAGCAAGCGCATTGTGGCGCGCCACAGTGGGACGCAAATCCTTGCTGAATGCGCTGGAAAAGCTCGGCCCCGCCTTGCCGACAGGCATTTTCTCCAACGAGGAAGTCGACAGACGCCTGGGTCTTTTGTTTTCCAGAGAAGGCCGGACCAACGATTTTCGCGAGCTCAAGACGCGGCTCACGCTGGTGGCGACCAACCTGGACAGCGGGGAGGCTGCGCCTTTTGGCCAGCCCGGTTGGGACCACGTGCCGATTTCCAGGGCGGTGCAGGCCAGTTCAGCCCTGCCCGGACTGTTTCCGCCGGTGGAGATCGACAACAGCTACTACGTGGACGGCGCGCTGAAGAAAACCCTGCACGCCGGCGTGGCCATGGATGGAGGCATTGACCTGATGTTGTGCCTCAACCCGCTGGTGCCGTTTGACGCCACCGAGGCACCCGGCCTGTCGATGGCACAGCGGGTGATGCGGCGCGGCCTGCCTCGGGAAAGACAGGCCATTCCGCGCATCGTTGATGGCGGCCTGCCGGCCGTGCTGAGCCAGACCTTCCGCTCCATGATCCATTCCCGGCTGGAGCTGGGCATGAAGCACTATGAACACGCCTACCCCGACACCGACATTGTCCTGATTGAGCCGGACCACCGCGACGCCGACCTGTTCCTGGCCAATACCTTCAGTTACGCCCAGCGCCGCCAGCTCGCCGAACATGCTTACCAGAAGACCCGTGAGATGCTGCGCTCACGGAAAACCACGCTGTCGGCCAAGTTTGCGCGGCACGGCATCACGCTCGATCTGGACATACTCGAAGACACGCGGCGCCACCTGGTCAGCGAACGGCCCGCCGCCACCCGGCTGGGACGTGCGATCAATTCACTGGAAGAAATGATGGAGGACCTGAGTCACGCTCTTCACGCCCCGGCCGCCCGCGCCAGCCGGGGCTCGACTTCCCTACTTCCAACGACCGGATGAGTGGGTTAGAGTCAGAACCAAAATACGAGGTAGACACCATGGCGAAAAAAGCGCCGCGCCGGACTGCCGAGCGCATCCTGGAAGTGACGCTTGACCTGTTCAACCGTTTCGGCGAACCCAACGTCTCGACCACGTTGATCTCGGCCGAACTGGGCATCAGTCCGGGCAACCTCTACTACCACTACCCCGCCAAAGACGAGCTGATCAACTCCCTGTTCGACCGCTACGAACGCTCCCTGAGCGAGCTGCTCAATGCCAGTGACGGCGTGCGCGATGTCGAGGACGCCTGGTTTTTCATGCACACGCTGTTCGAGCTGATCTGGCAATACCGCTTCCTGTACCGCGACCTCAACGACCTGCTCAGCAAGAACCGGCGGCTGGAAACCCATTTCCAGTGGGTGCTGAAAAACAAGACCCGTTCGGTCAAGGCCATGCTCGACGGCATGAGCCGGGCCAACACGATCAGCATCGACTCGCGCGAGGTCGAAGCCACTGCCACCAGCATGGTGGTGGTGCTGACCTACTGGCTGAGCTTCGAATACGTGCGCGACCCGCGCAACGCGCTGGAGCCCGCAAACGCACAGGCCGCCCTGCTGCGCGGGGCGCACCATGTCCTCAATTTACTGATCCCCTACCTCGAGCAGGGCCAGCGCATGCACCTGCAGGCGCTGGTGGGTGCCTATACCCATCCTGCCGCCTGAGCCCCCACTTTCAAACCGCCAACAACAATCGCAAGGAGACCACTGATGGCCAAATGGACTGCTTTTCCCCACGCCGGCGACTACACATTCGATGCGGCCAGCCTGAAGAAAAACTGGGCGCGCCTGCACCAGGGCGATTGCGAGCCCCTGCCCAAGGAAGCTGCCGTATTGCAGGCCTGGGTGCTGTTTCACAATGGCGAGTTCCAGAAGGCCACCGAGGCCGGGCTCAAGGCAGGCGACGCCGGCATCACGGTGGCCAACAAGGCCACCAGCATTTACGCCAACTATCTTGAGAACAAGGAAAAAACCAAGCTGGAGCTGTTCCTGGAGGTCGCCCAGCGGTCCGAGGCCCAGCAGGCCACCGACGCCAAAAACGCCAACGCCTGGTATTGGCAGGCTTATGCCCTTGGCCGTTATGGCCAGGGCATCAGCGTCGCCAAGGCCCTGGCCCAGGGTCTGGGTACCAAGGTCAAAAATGCGCTGGAGCAGGCTATCCGGCTTTGCCCCAAACATGCGGATGCGCACATTGCGCTGGCGGCCTTCCATGCGGAGGTGATCGACAAGGTCGGCTCGCTGATCGGCGGCATGACCTATGGCGCCAAAAAAGACGTGGGCTTGTCGCTGTTCAAGGAGTCGCTCAAGCTCAACCCGGGCTCGGCCATCGCCATGATCGAATACGCCAATGGCATGGTCATGCTCGAAGGCGACAAGAAAATGAAGGAGGCCACCAAGCTGTATGAGCAGGCGGCCGCCAGCACACCCCTGGACGCCATGGAACGGCTGGATGTGGAGATGGCCAAGGCCGAACTGGAAGACTGAGCGGGCTTAGAGCAGGCTGAGCGCTACATTATCAATAGCACCCTGCGCCCGTCCACAAAGGGCCAGAGCCTTGAAAGGCTATGAATTCAGCCCGTCCACCGCCTGGAACAGCGACTGCCTCGCCTGGCTGATGATCTGCTCTTTCCATGCGTCCGTGTTCACGTAGAACGCGTCCAGCATCTGCTGCTTGATCTGCGCCGCCAGCGCCGTCGGCGCATCGCGGTGGATGTTGAGCCAGTGCTCGGCGCGCAAGGCCTGCATCATCTCGAAAGGCGGCAAGGTGCCGTACTCCATGGCGATGCCGGTGTATTCGGCGTCCGGGCATTCGTCGTAAATCGAGGTCCACATCAGGCCGGTCAGGAAAGCCGAAGAGGACGAGCCGTCGTAAATCGAGGTGACCGGTGTCGCTCCGCCCTCGTCCCACCAGGCCCGTGCACGCGCCAGGGCCGCCTTGTCGTCCCGGCAGGCACAAATGCGTTCGCCCACACCGCTGGGCCCCAAGCCGGTGTGGATGTCTATCCACGCCACGCGCCGGGCCTGGCGCGCATGGGTCTGCAGCACCCGGCGCAGGGTGCGGTTGCTCCAGGTTGGCGCGGTGCCGCCGAAAAACAGACCCTCGGGGAATTCATGCTGGCCACGGGTGATCGCCGCCTGGTAAGCATCCATGCCACGGGTTTCGATGTAGCGGTCGGTCGCCGCCGTATTGGCTTCGGTCGGCGGCCAGGTCTCGGGCAACAGCAGGGGTTGCAGCTCCCGATAGGCTTCGTTGACGGGCAGCGGCCGGGAGAAGTCATGAAAGTTGCGGTTCAGGTCCACGTTTTCATGCGTGGCGCGCCGGATATGCGAAAAACCGTAAGGATTGAGCGCATGCACATACAGCACCGCCACGCCTTCGGCTTTGGCCCTGGCGCGCCATTCGGCGTCCCGCAGCGCAAAGACCTGCACACCCGAGCCGCAGTAGCCTTCCACGCCGTGGCAGGCACTGGTGAGAATCAGCAATGAACGGGCGTCTCGCGAGCCATCGAACACCACATCCATTGCCAGCTCTTCACCATCGCGGCCCAGTTCGGGATGCACATGCGAAACAGGTTTCAGGCCGGCGGCCGCGGCGGCCTGCAGGAATTTGCCACGCGCCTCGGCATAGCTGCCGGAAAAAGCCCCAGTAGCGCCGGTCATGCTGCGTCCTGGGCAAGCCAGCTTTCGGCCAACCGCACCCAGAAGGTGGCACCCAGCGGAATCAGGTCGTCATTGAAGTCATAACTCGGGTTGTGGAGCATGCACAGGCCGCCGCCGTGGCCGATCTCGCGGTGGGTGCCGTCGCCGTTGGCAATGAAGGCATAACAGCCGGGTTTGGCCTGCAGCATGTAGGAGAAGTCTTCTCCGCCCATGGTCGGCTCCTGGTCGATCACGTTGTCGGCGCCGACGATGTCGGCCATCACCTTGCGCGCAAACTCGGTTTCCTTGGCGTGGTTGATGGTGGGCGGGTAGTTGCGCACGAACTCGAATTCGCATTCGGCGTCATGCGCCGCGCAGAGGTGCCCGGCGACCTGTTTCATGCGTTTCTCGATCATGTCCAGCACTTCCAACGTGAAGGTGCGCACCGTGCCCTGCAGCTCGCAGCTGTCCGGAATCACGTTGGTGGCTTCGCCCGCATGGATCATGGTGACCGAAATTACGCCGGCGTCCACCGGCTTCTTGTTGCGGCTGATGATGGTCTGGAAAGCCTGCACCATCTCGCAGGCCACCGGTACCGGGTCGATGCCGTTGTGCGGCAGCGCCGCATGGCCGCCCTTGCCGCGAATCGTGATCTTGAACTCGTTGGTCGATGCCATCACCGGGCCGGCGCTGGCGGCAAACTTGCCGACCTGCGTGCCGGGCCAGTTGTGCATGCCGAACACCGCGTCCATGGGGAATTTGTCGAACAGGCCGTCCTTGATCATCTCGCGTGCGCCGCCGCCGCCCTCTTCGGCCGGCTGGAAAATCAGGTAGACCGTGCCGTCGAAATTGCGGTTCTTGGCAAAGTGCTGCGCCGCTGCCAGCAGCATGGCTGTATGCCCGTCGTGGCCGCAGGCGTGCATCTTGCCCTGGGTCTTGCTGGCATGTTCGAAGGTGTTGAACTCCTGCATCGGCAATGCGTCCATGTCGGCGCGCAGGCCGATGGCACGTTTCGAATTGCCGTTCTTGACAATGCCGACCACGCCGGTGGTGCCCATGCCGCGGTGAATCGGGATGCCCCATTCGGTGAGTTTTTGCGCCACCACATCGGCGGTGCGCACCTCTTCAAAACACAGCTCCGGGTGGGCATGGATATCGCGGCGAACGGCGGCAATGCCGGCGGCCTGCGTAACGATGGAATCAATGACTTTCATGCAATCCTCTGTTGGGTCAGGCCCGCGGTTTGTCCTCGTTGGCGGAGGACTTGCGGGCCCAAGGTTGGCCTTGGTAGTGCGCATAGTCTGCCAGATTTAACAAGGGAACGTCGCCGCTGGAATCACCGTACGCGTGCAAAATAACCCGCGCGCCGACAGGGCTACGGCCGGCCAGCCAGGCCTGCAGGCGTAACACCTTTTCCTCACCGTGGCAGTTGTGTGTCGACATGCGGCCGGTGAGCGTTGAGCCTTTTGTTTCCAACTCGGTGCAGAGCACCGCATCCATACGCAAAACTTCACCAGCACGGTGCAAATAAATACCCGGCGAGGCACTCACCATCACGCAGCAATGTCCCTGCTGCTGGTGCCAGTGCAGCCGCGCCAGCGTTTCCCCGTTCCATTGCCGCGGCAGGTAGTGGCCCACAAAATCAGCGGTCCAGCGCTCGATGTCCGCCGCACTGCACCCGCCCAGGCTGGCCTGCAGGAGCCGGGCCTTGGCCCGGTGGTTGCTGATCATGCGGCAGGCATAGGCCGCCAGCCAGGGGGCACTCTGCAGCAAGGCCAGCAAAAAACGTGGCCAGCCCAGGCTGCGCCACAGGTAGGGAAGCAGGGAGTCGCGCCGGGTCAGCGTGCCGTCAAAATCAAAGGCAGCCACTTCCTGGACAGGTGGCGCCTGGTCGGTGCCTACTTCGTGCATCGCACCTGGCCACACAGACGTTCGCAAAACGGGCAACCGGTCATGGGCAGCCAGCGCGGGATGTTGTAGTAGCGGCTGTAGATGGTGGCCAGCACACCGTCCCTGTAGGCAGCGTAGTTGAACCCCCTGCCCTCAACTGCATAAAAGGGTACGCCGTCCTGTGAAAAGCTGAGCACCTGCACGCTGTCGAAATAGGGCTGGTACTCCTCGATGCGCGGGGCGTCCATGCGCAGGATGCGCACGGTTTTGCCCTGGTACAGCGAGAAGTCAACCAGCATGTCGTCCTGGCGCGCGTGGAAGTTGCCAGGCCCGAACACCGGCACATACCGGCGCAACTCGTATCCGTAGATGGACGCCGGCGTGTAGGCGCTGGCCATCAGCACCGTGCCGGGAACCACCACCTGCTGGAGCATCTCGGCAGTCTTGTAGCTGCGGATGATCTGCGGATAAAGCCGGGTGCTTTTCCAGTTGTCGAGCGAACTGGCGTACAGGCCGGCCACCACCAGCACATGCAGCGCGGCAAATACGGCCATGCCCACGGCACAGGTCTTGAGTTTGTCCCGTGGCAGGGCAAAGGCCAGCAGCGCGAAACCGAAGGGGTAGAACGACAGCACCCAGTGCAGCCCCACCACCTTTTTCAGCGACAGCAGTGCAAAAAACAGCAGCGGCACGACCACCACACACGCCAGCAGGCGTTGCTGCCGCGACGCGGCAGCAAGCGCCGCGCGCTGCTTCCAGGCCAGCCAGGCCGCCACCGGCGTGACCAGGTAAACCATCATGGCCAGGTAAAGTAGCGGCTTGTTCCAGGCAAAACTCTCGCCTTCGTTGCGGTTGTACAGGTTGAACATGATGTTCGACCAGCCGTGCGACATGTTGTAGGCGATGTTGATCGCCGGGCCGGGCAGCGCGCAGAGCACGAGGAGCGCCAACGCCGCCCAGCGTTCCCGCCGGTACAGCGCGAAATACACGACATAGGTCAGGCCCAGCACCACGGAAAAGTACTTGGACAGAAAGGCGCAACCGAGGAACAGCCCCGACAGCGCATATTGAAGCCAGGCCGTGCCGTCCATGCGTTCGCGCCGCTCGGCACGCAGCAGCAGGGCCACAGACAGCACCGACCAGAACATCAGCGGCGTGTCGGTCGTGATCAGCACATTGAGCCAGTTGATCGGCGCCAGCCAGAAAAACAGCACCGCCCAGGCAGTACGCACGCGGTCCAGCGGGCTCAGCGCCCAGCCGACCAGACCGCCCAGCGCCAGCGGCAGCAAGACCACCGGCAGGCGTATCGCCCAGGTCGTGTCGCCCAGCGTTGCACGCATCGCGGCGATCAGCCAGCCCACCATGGGTGGGTGGTCGTAATAACCCCAGTCCGGGTACACGCCCCACCAGTAGAAAAAAGCCTCGTCGCCGGTGATCGGAAAAGTCGTCGCAATCCACAGCCGCAGGGCCAGCGAGAGCGCACCGGCAGCCATCAGCCAGCGCAGGAGGGACGGGGAAAGAAGAGTGGCGGCCGAGGGGCCGGAGCGTTCAAGCATGTGGGACGGCTATCTGAAACTGATGTCGCGAATGGCGGCACTATAGACCAGCGCCAGCGCGCCCAGGGCCACCGCCAGCCACAGGGTCAGCAGCCTGACCAGCACCGTGATGCCAAGCGCCTGGGCCGCGCTGGCGCCATGCACCACCAGCAGCCCCGTCAGCACGGCTTCCATGCCCCCCAGGCCCGCCGGCAACAGCGAAAGCGCGCCGCCGACCATGGCGACCGCGTAAAACCCGGCGGCCTGCAACATCCCGATGGAAAGCCCGGCATCACGGCACAACAGCCAGACGGCCAGGCCCTGGGCGGCCCAGGCCACCCCGGTCAGTGCCAGCCAGACAGCAGGCCGGGTCGCCAGGCAATGCCAGGCATCACGCAGCCAGGAAAGGCGGACCAGCAGGCGCCGCCGGAAGCCCCAGAAAAGCGCCCCCATTCCCAGCACCAGCAAGCCGCCAAGCACGGCAAGGCGCCAGGCCAGCGGCTCGTTCAAGGCCACCAGCCACCAAGCGACCGGCAGGCACATCAACAGCAGGCACAGCAGGTCGGCCAGGCGTTCGGCGCCAAAAATCGCCAGGCTCTGCGCCGCGCCCAGCGGCCGGTGCGCCAGCATCAGCCCGCGCGCCGCCTCGCCGATGTTGCCCGGCGTCGGCGTGAAGGTATAGCCCGCCAGGTACAGGCGCAAGCCTTCCAGCAGCCCCAGCGGCCGCCCATACGCGGCCATCCACATGCGCCAGCGAAGGCCGCGCAGCAGGTAATTCAGCAGGCACAGCGCTGCAGCCTGCAGGCCGACCACGGAAACCAGCCGCTGGAGGGTGGCCAGCCGGTGGCCTTCACCGAATACGGCGAGCGCGACGGCATAGGCCGTGGCCGCCAGACCGAGCACCAGCAGCAGGGACTTGAGCGGCAGGCGGGTCGGCGGCGCTTCCTGCGTCAAAGGCGGTGCCCCAGAAAGACCGCTAGCCAGGCCACCAGCGCCAGCAGGATCCACGGGTCGCGCAGCAAGTCGCGCGAGACGTCCTCGCCGCGGCCCCGGTGCACTTGGTAGGCATAACGCAGCATGGCAAAAATAACGATAGGCACGCTGTAGACCAGGCGGTCGCCGTGCTGCAGCTGCGCTTCCGGGCTGGTGGCAAACAGGCCGTAGGTCATCAGGCTGGCCGTCATGGTCACGGCCATGAACATGTCCAGCAGCGCGGGCGGGTAATGCTCAAGCACGGCCCGCTGGCCGGCCTCGTCATGAAAACTTTCCGCCTTGCGTTTGGAAAAACCCAGAAACAGCGCCACAAACAGCCCGGCCAGCAGCAGCCAGCGCGAAGGTGGAATACCCACCGCCAGCGTGCCGGCCAGCAGCCTGAGCATGAAGCCCGAGGCGATGATGGAGACATCAACCACCGGCACCTGCTTGAGCCGCCATGAATACGCCAAGTTCAGCAGGACATAGATGCCCAGCAACACCAGCAGGACTTTGCTGCCCCAGGCAAAAGCCAGGCCGATGACCGCCAGCAGCGCAGCCAGCAACAGCGCCGCCGCGGGCGGCACGGCACCGCTGGCCAGCGGCCGGTGGCGCTTGACCGGATGGCGGGCATCGCTGGCCCGGTCCAGCCAGTCATTGAGGATGTAGACCATGCTGGACAGGCAGCAAAACGCGGCAAAGGCCTGGAGCACCCTGAATGCCAGCGGCCCGTTGCTCCAGCTCTCACTGAACACCAGACCGGCAAACACAAAGGCGTTTTTAAGCCACTGGTGGGGCCGCATCAGGACGGCGAGGCTGGGCAATAGGCGCATGGGCAGTGTGTGCAGTGGTGGACGCCGGCGTATGGAGCACATCCGGTCGGCGTCAAGCATAACTGACGGCGCTTTGCACCCGTCACCCGGGCCTGCAGTCATGTCCCGCCTGGTTTTCGGGAATTCTTACATGAAAAAAAGACCTCCAGCCCTTTATCCATGTGCGCAGACTGCTATCAAAACAGTAGCGTCTGCAGGCCTGTCCGGGCGCTGGCTCAGGTGCGCACGCGCCCATCGCCGGTCAGCATGGACAGCTCCACGAAACTCGACGCCACATGGTCGTTCGGAGAGAACGAAACAGAAAAGCCACCCAGTGACTGGCTGCCTATGCCCTCCAGGCCGGCGATCAGGGACTCGCGCGTGAGCTTGGGACCCGCGCGCTTGAGCCCGTCCACCAGCAGCCTGGCGGCGATATAGCCTTCCATACTGGAAAAATTGGCCTGGGCGCCCTTGCCGGCCGCTTTCACGGCGTCTACAAATTCGCGCGCAATCGGGCGCGCCGCGTTGTAAGGCGAAGGCATCACTTGCGACACCACCACACCAGCGCCCTCCTTGCCAAGCTCGTCGGCCAGGGCCTGGGTGCCGACAAAAGACACGTTGTAAAACGTCCCGCCATAACCGGCCTTGCGCGCTTCGCGAATGAAGGCGGCGCAGGATTTGTAGGCACTGATCTGCACCACAGCGTCGGGGCCGGCTGCCACCAGGGTTTTAACAGCGACGGCTACGTCCACGGAGTTTCGTTCCACGGTGGCTTGGGCCACGGTCTTCAGCCCCAGGCTGCTCAAGGCCAGGTTCACGCCATCGAGCCCCGCCTTGCCGTAGGCGTCGTTCTGGTAGAACACCGCGATTTTTTTCAGCCCGAGGCTGGTCAGCTGCTTGACGATCAGTCCGGTCTCGTCGTTGTAGGAGGCCCGGACATGAAAGGCGTATTTGTTGAAGGGCTCGCGCAAACCCATGGCGCCGGTGAAGGGCGCGATAAACGGGACCTTTTCCTTGGTCGCCAGCGGCAAGGCCGCCAGGCTGGTCGGGGTGCCGATGTAGCCGAACAGCGCGAACACGTCGTCGGCAATCAGCTTGCGGGTGTTTTCGGCGCAGCGATCCGGCTCGTAACCGTCATCGAGATTGCGGATTTCGATCAGGCGCTTGCCGACGCCGCCCTGGGCGTTAACCTGGTCAAAATAGACTTTGGCGCCCTGGTAGAACTGGATGCCCAGCTGTGCGGCCGGGCCGGTGAAGGCAGCCGACTGGCCCAGCACGATTTTGCTGTCGGACTGGGCCCGGACAATGTTGAAACCGGCGAGCATGGCAGCGCCAGCGGTGAGGGAGAATTTTCGGCGATTGATATGCATGCGTTCATTCTCGCCAAACAAGCGGCTTGAAGGTTAATGCCCACTCACCTCACCGTCACTGCTTTAAGGAAATACGTGCTTTAGTACTCAAAATTAACAAAATAAAGGGTAAACCCTTAAATTTTCGTCAGCTTTTTGTCAGACATGTGTCGCGACGTACCAACTACTCCCGCACGCGCCCCTGCGAATCAATCAGGCTGAGCTCAACCAGGCGGGAGCCCACACGGTCTTCGGTGAAGTGAACGCGAAAACCGCCTATGTTCACCTCGTTCAGCCCATCAATGGCCTTTCTGAGTTTGACCCGCGTCGGGTCTTTGCCGACGCGCCGCAATGCCTCGGCATACACCCGCGCGGCAATATAGCCTTCCAGCATGTAGACATTGGGTTTGCCCAGCTTGGCGGCCGCCGCGTCCTCCTGCAACTCGCGCACCACTGCCACGCGGTTGCCGTCGCTTTTTGGCACCGCCCGTACCACCACCACGCCAGCCCCTGCCGGGCCAAGCTGCTCGGCCAGCAGGCTTTCACCCGTGTTGGAAAAGCCGTAAATAGCCCCACGGAAACCCTTGGCACGCAGGGCGCGCACCGCAGGAGCGGCGGCAACGGAATCACTGATCAGGAGAACCGATTCAGGCCGGGCCGCAAGCACCTTGTCGACCGTGGCCGCGAGCCCGGCCGAACCCAGGGTGTCCTTGCCCAGCAAATTGACGCCAAGACTGGTGAAGACCCGTGTTGCGGAATCCAGCGCCGCCTGGGATTCGCTGTCGCCAGCGTAAAGAATGAAGAATTTTCGGGCCCCCAGGGTTTCGGCATGTTTTGCCACCGCTGCGGCCTCTTCCGAATAGCCGGGACGCAGCAAATAAACGTTGGGGTACTGAGGGCCCCTGAATTCATCGGCGGCAGCCATGGGGGCGAACAGGACTGTTTCGCCGTTCTTGATGAACGGGTAAACCGTGGTGACCTGGGGGGAGCCATAAAAGCCAAAGAGGGAAAACACACCCTGCGCAAGCAGTTTTTGCGTGTTTGCCGCCGTGGTCGCCGCGTAGCCTTCGTCATCCAGAGTGACGAGTTCGATCTGGCGGCCATGGATGCCGCCGGCCGCGTTGACGCGGTCAAAGTACATCTTGGCGCCCTGATGGAAGGGCTTGGCCAGCGACGAGCCCGGACCGGTCAGAGGCAGGGACTGCCCCAACACGATATGGGTCTTGCTCACGCCGTCCTGGCAAAAGCTAAGGGCGCTGGCCAGCAGCAAAGCCGCCGCAGCCAGGGTTTGCCTCAGGGGATGAGATGTTGTCATTGGTGTTTCCCTGAAAAGTGGTTCATGGCGGCGGTTGCCTCCATTGAACGAAACCATGGCGCCAGATTCACGCCTGAATCCTGCGGTGATACCTTCTATTCGCGCACCCGCCCCTGCGAGTCGATCAAGCCCAGCTCGACCAGCCGGGACCCGACGTGGTCGTCAATGAAATGAACCCGAAAACCGCCGACGCTGACGTCGTCCAGCGTATCGATGGCTTTCTGGAGTTTGGCGCGTGTCAGGTCCTTGCCGGCGCGCCGCAAGGCTTCGGCATAGACCCGGGCGGCGATGTAGCCCTCGAGCATGTACACATTGGGCTTGCCCAGCTTGGCGGCAGCGGCTTCGGCCTGCAGCTCGCGCACCAGCGGTACCTTGCTGCTGTCGCTCTTGGGTACCACGCGGGCAACCACCACGCCGGCACCGGCCTTGCCCAGTTGCTCGGCCAGCAGGCTCTCGCCGGTATTGGAAAAACCGTAAATCGGCCCGCGAAAACCTTTGGCCCGCAGCTCGCGCACCACTGCGGCAGCACCCTGGGAGTCGCTGATCACCAGGACAGACTCCGGAGCCGCGGCCAGCGCCTTGCTCACGCTACCGGCCAGGCTGGCGCCGGCAAAAGGCGCGGTGGCAATCAGGTTGGCCCCCATGCTCGTCATGGTCCGTTGGGCCGAATCCAGCGCGGCCATGGATTCGCCGTCGCTCGCATGCAGGATGGCAAGCTTGCGCGCACCCAGCGTGGCGGCGTGCCTGGTGATGGCCGCCGCCTCTTCCGAATAACCGGGACGCAGGGAGTAAACGTTGCCATACAGCGCGCCGCGAAACTCGTCGGCCGCCGCCATCGGTGCAAACAGCAGGACATCGCTGTCCTTGATCAAGGGGTAGGCGGCCGTCACTTGCGGCGAGCCGTAAAAACCGAACAGCGACAGCACACCCTGCTCAAGCAGTTTCTTCGTGGCGGCCACGGTGTTGGCCGGATTGCCCTGGTCGTCCAGCGTGACCAGCTCGATCTTGCGGCCATGGATGCCACCGGCGGCATTCACGCTGTCGAAGTAGAGCTTGGCCCCCTGGTAAAAAGGCTGGGCCAGCGCGGAGCCCGGTCCGGTCAGCGCCAGGGATTGCCCAAGCACAATGCCTGTTTTACTGACGCCGTCCTGGGTACGCCCCGATGTACTTGCCAGCAGCAGAGCCGCTACGATGAGGGCTCGCCCCAGAGTGTGAAATGTCTTCATGATGGTTTTCCTTGGCCGTCCAGCCAAGAACGATTCCTTGTAAGAAAATGTAGTTCTTATTTATGACTTCCTCCATCCGCATCTCCCCTAGTGTCAGTTTGGCGAAAGCTTCGGTCAAAGTGCGCGGCGCCTGCCCGCATGACTGTCCGGACACCTGCTCCCTGCTGACCACGGTGGAGGACGGTGTGGCGGTCAAGGTCCAGGGCAATCCGGAACACCCGCAGACCGGCGGTGTGCTCTGTACCAAGGTGTCGCGCTACACCGAGCGCAGCTACCACCCCGAGCGCATCCTGCAGCCGCTCAAGCGGGTGGGGCCCAAGGGCTCGGGGCAATTCGAGCCCGTCAGCTGGAACGCGGCACTCGGCGAAATTGCCGGCCGGCTGCAAGCCATCGCGCAGCGCAACTCGGAGGCGATCGTGCCCTACAGCTACGCCGGCACCATGGGCCTGGTGCAAAGCGAAAGCATGGCCGCGCGCTTTTTCAACAAGCTGGGCGCTTCGCTGCTGGAGCGCACCATCTGCTCGGCCGCCGGCGGCGAAGGCCTGGTGCAGACACTGGGCGGCAAGGTCGGCATGAAGGTCGAATTTTTTGCCGAGGCCAGACTCATCCTGATCTGGGGCAGCAATTCGATTGCCAGCAACCTGCACTTCTGGCGCTATGTGCAGGAGGCCAAGCGTCAGGGCGCAAAAATCATCTGCATCGATCCGCGCAAAACCGAAACCGCCGAGAAATGCCACGAGCACATCGCCCTGCGGCCTGGCACCGACGCCGCGCTGGCCCTGGGCCTGATGCATGAGCTGATCGTCAATAACTGGCTGGACCACGCCTACATTGAGAACCATACCGTCGGCTGGCCCTTGCTGCGCGAGCGTGCACTGCTATGGAATCCGGAGCGCGTCGCAGAGGTTTGCGGTGTTCCGGCGGAGCAGGTCCGGTCGCTGGCGCGCGACTATGGCCAGTGTTTCGTCAACGGGGAGCCTGCGGCGATACGCCTGAACTACGGCATGCAGCGCGTGCACGGCGGCGGCAACGCCACCCGCGCGGTGGCCTGCCTGCCGGCGCTGACTGGTGCCTGGCGGTACCGCGCCGGCGGCATGCTGCTGTCAAGCTCGGGCTCGGTTCCGGTCAACCGTGCGGCACTGCAGCGGCCCGACCTGCTCGCCGGCAGGCAGCCGCGCCTGCTCAACATGATCAGCATCGGCGACGACCTGCTCCGGGACAGTTCTGCAGCTTTCGGCCCGAAGATCGAGGCGCTGATTGTCTACAACAGCAACCCCGTGGCCGTGGCCCCGGAGTCGGGCAAGGTGGTGCAGGGCTTTGCGCGGGAGGACCTCTTCACCGTGGTGCTGGAGCACTTCCAGACCGACACCGCCGACTATGCCGACTTCATCCTGCCGGCCACCACGCAGCTCGAACACTGGGACGTGCACGGCGCCTATGGCCACACCGATGTGCTGCTGAACCGACCGGCGATTGCACCCGTGGGCCAGGCCCGGCCCAACACTGAAATTTTTCGCGGCCTCGCCGCCCGCATGGGCTGGACCGAACCCTGCTTTGCCGACGACGACGAAACCCTGTGCCGCACCGCCTTCAGCCACCCGGACGGCGACCGGGTTGATTTCAATGAGCTGCTGGACAAGGGGTTTGCCACGCTGCCGGTGCCCGATGCACCGTTTGCCGAGGGCCGCTTCCCCACGCCTTCGGGCAAATGCGAGTTTTTCAGCGCGCGCCTTGCCGCGCAGGGACTGGACGGCCTGCCCGACCATGTGCCCAACCACGAAGCCGCCGGCACCTCGGTCAGCTTCCCGCTGGCGATGATCTCGCCGCCGGCGCGCAACTTCCTGAACTCCAGCTTCGTCAACGTCAAAAGCCTGCGCGACATCGAAAGCGAGCCGGTGCTGGAGATACACGCAGACGATGCGCTGGCACGCGGCATCAGCACCGGCACCGTCGTGAAGGTGTTCAACCAGCGCGGCGACTACCGGGTCAAGGCCGAGGTGTCCGCACGCGCCCGGCCGGGGGTGGTCCATGGCCTGGGCATCTGGTGGCGCAAGCTCGGGATGGACGGCACCAACGTCAACCAGCTGACCAGCCAGCACCTGACCGACCTGGGCCATGGCCCGGTGTTTTACGACTGCCTGGTCGAAGTGCAGGCGGACACTGCGCCAGCAAGCTGACACGACCCATGGTTTCCCTGCGGATATCACCCCGAACAGCTGCCCTGCTTGCAGGCACCCTGCTGCTGGGTCTGCCCGGTTGCGCCAGCCTGGGTTATTACTGGCAGTCGGTCAGCGGCCACCTGCAGCTGATCAATGCCGCCCGGCCGGTGGACGACTGGCTGCAGGACAGCGAGACCCCCGAAAAGCTCAAGACCCGCCTCGCCCTGTCGCAGAAGATCCGGCGCTTTGCCGTGAGCGAGCTCCAGCTGCCCGACAACGCCAGTTACCAGCGTTATGCCGACCTGCGCCGCAAGGCCGTGGTGTGGAATGTGTCCGCCGCGCCCGAGTTTTCGCTGGCCCTGCATACCTGGTGTTTCCCGGTCACCGGCTGCGTCGGCTACAAGGGCTTTTTCGAGGAAGCCGAAGCACGCGCCGAAGCAAAAAAGCTGGGTGCAGAAGGACTGGAAGTCAGCGTCTATGGTGTGCCGGCCTATTCCACGCTGGGCTGGATGAACTGGGCCGGCGGCGACCCGCTGCTGAACACCTTCATCGGCTACCCCGAAGGCGAGCTTGCGCGGCTGATCTTCCATGAGCTGGCGCACCAGGTGGTGTATGCCACCGACGACATGGATTTCAACGAATCTTTTGCCACTGCCGTCGAACGCCTGGGCAGCACACGCTGGCTGAGCCAGCACGGTAGCCCCGCCGCCCGCAAGGAATACGAGCTGTACAGCGAGCGCCGCCTGCAGTTCCGTACGCTGACCCTGGGCCTGCGCCGCGAACTCAGTGAGATTTACAAGCAAAATACGGCCTCAGCCCTTGACCGGCGGGCGCAAGTAGCTATGAAAAACGTAGCAATGCAGGCCTTCCACGCGCGTTATGCCGAGCTCAAGGCCGCCTGGGACGGCTATGCGGGTTATGACCGCTGGGTGGCCAGCACCAACAACGCCTCGCTCGGCGCACTGGCTGCCTATGATGAAATGGTCCCGGGCTTCGAAGCGCTGTTTGTGCGCGAAGGCAAGGACTGGCGGCGGTTTTACGCCGCGGTCAAGCGGCTGACAACCCTGCCCAAACAGGAGCGGCACGCCCTGCTCCACACCTTCATGGCCAACCAGAACAAGGAGACACCCGATGGCTGACATCCATATCGAGCGCGAGCACACCCTGGGCCTCGCCCAGGCGCGCAAGATCGCTTTCAAATGGGCCGAGCAGGTCGAGGAAAAATTCGACATGAGCTGCACCTATGAAGAAGGCACCAGCGAGGACGAAGTCAGCTTCACGCGTTCGGGCGTCAGCGGCACGCTCAAGGTGACCGAAGACCTGTTCGAACTCGACGCCAAACTGGGTTTCCTGCTCGGCGCCTTCAAGGACAAGATCGAGGGCGAAATCGTCAAGAACCTCGATGCGCTGCTGGCGCAGAAAAAGCCTGTCGCCAAAAAGAAGCCCGCGGCGAAATGACGACCACGGCCCAGCCGGGCCCGCTGACCGGCCTGAAGGTGGTGGAACTGGGCCAGCTCATCGCCGGACCCTTTGCCGCCAAGACGCTGGCCGACTTTGGCGCCGACGTCATCAAGATCGAAGCCCCGCGCACCGGTGACCCGCTGCGCAAGTGGCGGCTGCTGAAAGACGGCACCTCGGTCTGGTGGCAAGTCCAGTCGCGCAACAAGCGCTCCGTGGCGCTCGATTTGCGACAGGCTGAAGCGCAAGACATTGTGCGCAAACTCGCGCTTGACGCCGACGTGCTGATTGAAAACTTCCGGCCCGGCGCCATGGAGGGCTGGGGCCTGGGCCCCAACGAACTGCTCCAGCTCAACCCCCGGCTCATCATGCTGCGCATCAGCGGCTACGGCCAGACCGGCCCCTACCGCGACCGCCCGGGCTTTGGCGTGGTGGCCGAAGCCATGAGCGGCCTGCGCCACCTGACCGGCGAGCCAGGCCGCGTACCAGTGCGTGTCGGCGTGAGCATCGGCGACACGCTGGCCGCGCTGCATGGCGTCATCGGCATTTTGCTGGCGCTGCAACACCGCCATGCCTCGGGAAAAGGTCAGGTCGTTGACGTGGCGCTGTACGAGGCGGTCTTCAACTGCATGGAAAGCCTGCTGCCCGAATACAGTGCCTTCGGCGCCGTGCGCGGCCCGGCCGGCAGCGCCCTGCCCGGCATTGCGCCCAGCAATGCCTACCGGTGCAGCGATGGCGCGTACGCGTTGATTGCAGGCAACGGCGACAGCATCTTCAAACGCCTGATGCAGTGCATAGGCCGGCCCGACCTGGCCGCCGACGCCGCACTAGCCAGCAACGACGGCCGCGTGACGCGCGTGCAGGAGCTTGACGACGCGATTGGCCAATGGGCAGCCGGACTGACGGTGGAAGAAGTTCTGGCAGCGCTGGAAAGCGCCGAAGTACCCGCAGGAAAAATCTACACCGTGGCCGACATCGCCGCCGACCCGCACTACGCCGCGCGCGGCATGCTGCAGAAGATGCTGATGGACGACGGCTCGGAACTGGCGGTGCCGGGCTTTGTGCCCAAGCTCTCAGTAACTCCTGGCAGCCAGCGGCGTAATGCTCCTGCGCTGGGTCAGGACACCGATGCAGTGCTGCGTGAGGTGGGGTTGACGGAGGCGCAGATTGATGCGCTGAGGCAACGTGGGGTTGTGGGGTGAGCGACCATACGCTACGTTATTGATAGCTGGTGGCGCTTGTGGGATAAGGGCCTGAGGCAGATTTGGCTATAAGACCCTGCCGATCCCAGAATCATGCGGTGTTTGGTGTGCGGTTTAACTACATGACAGGGAGCGTCCATGCATAAAAACTCTTGGTACAACAAGGACTTGGCAACAAATCAGCGGGCCGAGTTATACCGCAGCGGCCAAGTTATACCGCAGGCTTTGCGGTATACATTGAGTTATGCCCCTTTGTAACATGCGCTTCCGTTATGTCATCGCCGTATTTGTTGCCGTGCAGTTCGGTCCAGCGAGTGCGACGGATTTGCTTTGGGAAATCGAAGGCAAGTACGCCTCTTGTCACAGCAAATCAGTGTGTGCCTCCTCAGACGAGTCGTGGTCCATGTCGGTTAAGCGTCTCTCCGTTGACACCGCACGAGTCTCTCTGAACAGTCTTGTTAAGTTTTCAGCCACTGAGGCGTACTCCTGCGACGTCACCGGAATAGCCAAGCTTGAAGGCTCGAGACTCGTACTGGTGAAGCCTGAATCGCCTGAGGGCATCTCTGAACCAGTCGCCCTCGCAATCTCAAACGAGAGTATCAGGGTGGAGTACGAAAAACAGTGGGGGAGTTCGGAAGGTAGCTACTGTGGCTACAAAGCCGATCTCGGGGGGATTGAAGCTAGGCGGCACAGGCGCCGAATGTCGGAGGGGCATAACCTCTCTATCGAGCGGACAGTCACAGGCGGCCTTCGCCGACCTGCGTCTGCCGCTCATGTCGAACGTTAGCTGGCGCGCCGTACCTTGCCGTACCGAACGACGCAGACTAATCGAACCGCCGAAGAAAAACGAGAATGAACGAAGAAGAAACGAAAGCAGGTCTCGCACAGACACCGGGGTACCGCTATGTCGAAAAGATGGGGAAGCAGTTATTCGTTGCCGGTCAGGTACCCCACAACAGCGATGGTCTGCTGGTTGGCTTAAATGATCCCTACGTACAATCACACCAGTGCCTTGTGAATTTAGGGAAGTTGTTAGAAATACACGATTTCGCAAAGGAAGATATTCGGAGGTTGGTCGTGTACGTTGTTGGCGAACAAACAAACCTCTCAAATGCATGGGCAGCCGTGGTAGAGCAATTTGGAAACGGCGTGCCACCAGCTACCTTGCTCGGGGTTGCAACTTTAGGTCATGTGGACCAACTTGTGGAAATTGACGCCACGGTGATCAAAGCGTAGCTGCCGGGCGGTACTCGCGGCTTCTGGAGACGTTCACGAATATGGATGCGCCGGTTAACGGCGCGTTAGACCTTGGAAGCTCACAATGTCCATCGACACAGGTGCTCAACTGCGATCACTCTACGAGCTCCAAGGAGGTGTGGGGGAAGTCTTTTCGTCCAAGGTCACCGACTACGTAGTATCGCGACCAGACTATCCGGCACCATTGTTTGAGTCGCTTCGTGTTCAATGCAACTTGCGCCCAGGCGCAATGATTGCTGACATCGGCGCTGGTACCGGCCTGCTTACGCAAGGACTTCTTGCTCGCGGCTACAGCGTGACTGCCATTGAGCCGAGCGCCGGCATGCGCGCTGCCGCCGATCAACTGCTCGCAGGCCTTCAGGGTTACCGCAGCGCAGATGGAGCCGCAGAAGCTATACCGGTCTCCTCGTCATCTGTTGACTTGATCACTGCCGCTCAGGCATTCCACTGGTTCGAAATCGAAAGGGCAAGGGTCGAGTTCTTCCGTGTTCTCCGCCCCCACGGGAAGGTGGCGCTGATCTGGAATGACCGAGTGCTAACCGACCCTCTACATGTCGCCTTGGACGAGATCTTTGCGTACTACGGTGGCGCCAAGCGCGGTGCACTCGTCGCTCATGAGGAACGGAGCAATGTCCCAGCGTTTTTCGGGGCGGCAACACCTATCCAGCTGAGCTGGCCGCATGAACATTGCCTGGATGAGGCTGGAATACTCAGCTTGGTGTTCTCCCGGTCATACATGCCAGACAGAAACTCATCGCTTGGTCAGGAGGCATGTCAACAGGTTCGTCAAATCTTCCGACGATTCGCGAAAGATGGTCGTTTGGCCGTTCGCTACACCACCGTTGCTTTTATTGGCAGGCCTCAATGAAGCCAAGGTCTAACCCCTCGTGATGCAGAGTCTTCACACCTGTCGCTTGGCGCTAGAACCGTACGCGCCGGCGCAGCGCGTTGAATTCCTTGACTGGATGGCGGAAGATTCAGTTGAAGCCTTTCTGAGCAGATCGTTCCCGGGATCACCGCGCGGTAGCGCTCTGTTCGAGGCGTTCACAACGCTCCGCGCGGACGCCAACCACCGGCACCTTGCATGGGCGGTCAAGGAACTAGCCTCTGGACGCCTCGTCGGCCATGTCGAGTGCAAGGCAACGGCCAAGGTACTTGACGGGCAGCTCGAGCTCATCTACGCCGTGCGCCACGAGCTCCGAAGCAACGGCTTCGCGACTGAGTCCACGACTCAAGTCTCAGGCACGTTGGCTGCCGCTGGTATCGAAGTGGTGGCCTTCATCAATCCCAAGAACGTCGCCTCACGTCGAGTGCTGCAGAAGTCGAAGTTTCGCTTGCTCTCACCCACATCGAACTCAAGCGCCGAGCAATGGCTCCATCCGGTTGCTCAAGCGCCCGACAGTGACGCCTAGCATGTCGTATATGGACTCCCTCTCAACGGCAAGAAACTGACCGATAGTTGGCTTTTGGGGAAGTGCCTGCAGTCGTATATTCGGCATCTGAGGTGGGATCGTATTTGTCCCGTGCCGACATGGAATCTGCATCACCAGCGCGTCAGTCGGTACGAGCGGCAGGCTTCAAAAGGTGCAGATGGACGACGGGTCGGATCTGGCCGCGCCGGCTTTGTGCCCAAGCTCTCAACCACCCCGGCAACCAGCGCCGCAATGCAACCGACTTGGGCCTTGATACACTGTCGGCCTTCTACAGGTACCGCTCAACCGCACTGCTCGTGTCACTCGGTACAAGTGACAAACGGGCAAGTTCGGCAGAGGTGCCAAATGAAATCCAGCCTGTCGGCCTGGCTGCTCATCGCAGTCAGCGTCATCGCAGAAGTCGTCGGAACAGTTGCGCTCAAGCACTCGGATGGTTTTTCCAAACTCGTCCCTTCTGGAGCGGCGGCAGCGTGCTACGCGCTTGCCATCTGGCTCATGGCAGTTGCCATGCGGCAACTCGAGATGGGCATTACCTATGCAGTCTGGGCCGCAAGCGGCACTGCAGCAACCGCCCTTGTCGGCATCGCGTTCTACGGGGAGCAGATGGGCTGCATCAAGGCGCTAGGTCTTGTTTGCGTAGTTGCGGGCGTCGTGATGCTCAATCTTGGTGGTCAGCGATGATTGACGGCCAGCGCCGCAATGCGCCCGAGCTGGGACAGGACACCGATGCGGTGCTGCCATAGGTAGGGCTGACGGAGGCGCAGATCGGTGCGTTGAGGCAGCGCGGTGTCGTGGGGTGAGGGGCTGGATGCTACGTTATTCATAGCTGCTGACGCCCGTAAAATAAGGGCTAGTGGCACATTTTGTTATAGAACACGCCCCGCCTAGAATGGAGAAGCGTTTGTGGTGTGAGGTTTAACTACTTGACGGGGAGCGGCAATGCATAAAATTTCTTGGCCCGGCAAGGACTTGGCAGCAATTCAGCGGTCGGAGTTATACCGCAACGGCCGGGTTATGCCGCAAGCTGTGCGGTATATATTGAGTTAAACGACTTGCGATGACGTTCTCGGAACTTGAAGAAGAGATCGTTGAACTGGATCGCCTGAACATGGCTGCTAACTTTGTTGCGGCAAACAGCGTGTTCGAACCATCGATTCGACTCGAAAGGCTGCGACGAGAAATTGCGAACGGCGCAAAGCTCCTAGGGGTAAGAAGGGACGCGAGGCTCGTTGCCTATCTTGAATACGTCCCCCCCGTGGATGGCAGGTTCTACGTCCCCTCGCTTCAGATTCACCCGCAGTACAAAGGCACCTCCATTCTTCGCCCGCTCCTCGCGCAGGCCGCGGCATGCATAAAGACTTGGCCGACTGCCACGCTCCGCACACGCGTGCACGCGTCGAATGAAAAATCAATCCGACTGCACCAGAAGCTTGGGTTCTCTCGCGTACCAAGTCTCGATGGGAGGGTGCATTTTGAAGTGTCTTCTGCTGCGCTGTACGAAACCCTCAAGGGCTATTGCGCTACGCTTTCGTTACCGCCTAACTCGTCATATATGGACTCCCCCACAACAGCAGAAGGCGGCTTCGCCGCTGTGTGTTGTGGTCCGGTCACCTTCACGTTGGACGTCATCAGGAGCGATAAGCAATGATTGAGGGTGGATGCTTTTGCGGCGCAGTCCGCTTCCGAATAGACGGCGCACTAAAAGGTGCGCAGGCCTGTCATTGCTCGCGCTGTCGCAAGGCTTTTAGCGGCGCATCATCGGCCTATGCCGAAATGGCAGATGGCAGTGAGTTCCGTTGGACCACCGGCAAAGATGAACTTTGTACATACACCTCTGCGCAAGGTTGGGGGCTCGCGTTCTGCCGTACTTGTGGTTCAACGCTGTGCGGTATTTTCGACGGGAAGGTACATGGCGTAACACTCGGAACCGTCGATGGTGATCCCGGTGTTCAGATTGAAATGCATACGTTTGTCGGATCAAAAGCACCGTGGGACCAAATTGGTGGGGACGCTCCTCAGTTCGAGGAAAGTCCACCCCCTTCAACATTGTCTGTGGGCACGAAATGACGCCGAACCCTTCCTATATGGACTCCCCACAAGGGCAAAAAAACTGACTGGTAGATTGGCTATTGGGGAAGCGCCTGCAGTCGTATATCCGGCATCTATGGTGGACTCTGCTGGGGCCCGAGCCGACATGGAATCTGCGTCACCGATGCGCCAGTCGGTAGGAGAGGTATGCTGCAAAAGTGCAGATGAGCGATGGCTCAAATCTGGCCGTGATAGGCTTTATACCCAAGCTCTCAGCTACGCCCGGCAGCCAGCTGCGTAATGCGCCCGCGTTGGGTCAGGGCACCGATGCGGTGCTGCGTGAGGTGGGGTTGACGGAGGGTCAGATCTGTGCGCTGAGGGAGCGGGGTATTGTGGGTAAGCGGCTAAGCGCTACGCTATTGGTAGCTACTTTCGCCCATGGAATAAGGGCTAGGAGCACATTTTTCTATGCAACACGCCCCACCTAGAATCGGGAAGCGTTTGGTGTACGGTTTAACTATTGACGAGGAACGTTCATGCATCAAAAAGCTTGGGGCGACAAGGACTTAGCGGACCACCAGTGGACGGAGTTGTATCGCAGCGGCCAAGTTATGCGGCTGGCTCTGCGGTATGCATTGAGTTAAGGCACAGACAATGCGAATTGCACATCGGCGGCTGCTTACCTGGGGCGTCATTCCGGCGACGTTGGCTATCCCTCTCGCCCTCTTCATGTGTTTCGCCGCCTTGTCTCACAACCCCCAAGAGGAGTTTTGCGCATACCTGTCCTCTGGGGGCACCGGCAACTACACATCGCAAGGATCGCCCTGCAATGTCAAGTGGGGGGAAATTTCTTTCGTCTTTGGCGGCTGGTTTTTGGTACAGCTTGTTCTCTTCACGATCGTCCACAGCCTGTGGATCCAAAGGAGCGGGAAGCGTGCCCTTTAACAAGTCGTTCGACACGGACGCCCAGATTCTTCCGCGCGCCTCGCACCTTCCGGCCACTGGTCAACTCCGACATTAAGTCTACGGAATGCTCCAACCACCCTTGGTCTGGCCTTCAGTTGCAACACCGCATGCGGAGCGCGAGGCGGTAAAAGATCTTTACGCGCATCTGACTGCCTTGAAGTACAACATCGAAGCATGGGACGCCGGGCTTCAACTTTACAAGTTGGCCCTGAAAGCACCGGCGCAGGTCAGGCGTGATATTGCTCTTCGATGGCGGTTCGTCGCTGCAAACGAGTGTGTTTTCCAGCTTCACAACTTAAAGAAGCGGATTGAAAAGATTCGTGGAGTCAAGGTTAAAAAGTGTCCTTCTTTGAGCACTCTAATCGACACTAGACATCTTAGGCAATCCGCCAAGTTGCTCAATGATTACTTCCCAAAAATCAACGAATTGCGAGACGCGATCGCGCATGCCGGTGAGTTCGATGCGCATCCGGAGGACCATGCATCTGATGGTGTGTTCGCACTAAAGGGATTTCGTGAAGGGCACACATTCAGCGCACCGTTCAAGAAGAAGCTCTATCACTTAGACATCACTGACGAGACGCTGAATCGCATGATCGAAGTGGCGGAGACGTTCTTCGAAGGATTTGTATTGACGGCCCAGGCTTTAGAAGCAGAGGGGCATCTGGAATGATGTTCGCCATGGCTGGACCGATACTCAACTGCCCATCAAGCTGACCCACCTACAGTCCGCTCATGTGCACAGCATCTACGACAGTCGGCACGGACGGCCCAGCCGACCACCGTCCGATGCTCAATCAGCTCAGCGACTCAATCAAATCCACATACTGCTGCATCGCATCTTCCTGCGACGTGCCCTTCAGGCTGTTCCAGGCGTCCCACTTGGCGCGGGCGACCATGTCGCCGAAGCCGGGCTTCTTGTCGGTGTTGTCGCCCGTACTGCCCTGCTTGTACAGTGCGTAAATTTTCAGCAGGGTGGCGTTGTCGGGGCGCTCGCTGAGGTTTTTGGAATCGGCCATTGCCTTGTCGAAGGCTGCTTTGATGTCTGCCATGGGGGTGCTCCGTTGGGGTTGAAAGTCTGGATGAATTCGGGTAACTGCCCGGTATCTTAGCCACAGCCTTGCCTGCAAAATAGGGAATTCCCCCCATCCTGGGGCGGTTGGCTCACGGAGTTTTCATGGTCACACGCGTTTCGGCCCAGGCAGCGGGCAAAAAAGTCGCGAAGAACGTTCAGAAAAATGTCACCCGCGCCGTCTCGGGCACGCTGGGCCTGTCGGGCGAGCGCATGAGCAAGGTGGACACCGCCTGGCTGCGCATGGACACCCCCTCCAACCTGATGATGATTGTCGGCGTGTGGCAATTGACACCCGGCGTCAGCCACGCGGCGGTGTGTGAGCGCATCGAGAACAGCCTGCTCAAATACGCCCGCTTCCGCCAGCGCGTGATGGAAGACGCCGCCGGCGCCACCTGGGTGGAAGACCGCTACTTCAACCTTCAGAACCACGTCGTTGCCGAGAAGCTGCCGAAAGTGGCCAGGGGCAAAGAGCAGGAAGCTCTGCAAGACCGCGTGGCGCACCTCGCCATGCAGCCGCTGGACCGCAAGCGCCCGCTCTGGCAGATCCACCTGGTCGAGGACTACACCGGGCCGGACGGCGTGAAGGGTAGTGCCATGATCGTGCGCATCCACCACTGCATCGCCGACGGCATTGCGCTGATTTCCGTGACCATGTCGCTGGTCGATGGCGGCGCGGCGCCCCCCGAACGCAAGAAGAAAGAAGCCAGTGGCGGCGGTGCCGAAGACTGGATCGCCGAGACCCTGCTCAAACCCTTCACCGACCTCACGGTCAAGGCCCTGGGCGCCGCCGGCGAAGGCGCCGCTCGCTCGCTGAACCTGCTGAGCGACCCGCAAAAAGGCATGGCCGGTTCGCTGGACATGGCCAAGGTGATGCTCCAGGTGCTCAAGGACAGCGCCGCGCTGGCGCTGATGCCGGACGACTCCAAAACCCGGCTCAAGGGCAAACCGGGCCTGGCCAAAAAGGTCGCCTGGTGCCAGCCGATTCCGCTCGATGAAGTCAAGGCGGTCGGCAAGGCGCTGAACTGCTCGATCAACGACGTGCTGCTGAGTTGTGTGGCCGGTGCCATTGGCGAGTACCTCAAGTCACACGGCGACGACGTGAAGGGCCAGGAAATCCGCGCCATGGTGCCGGTGAACCTGCGGCCCATCGAGCAGGCCTACAAACTGGGCAACCGTTTCGGCCTGGTGCCACTGGTGCTGCCCATCGGCGTCGACAACCCGGTCGAACGCGTTTACGAGGTGCGGCGCCGCATGGCAGCCCTCAAGGGCAGCTACCAGCCGCTGCTGGCCTTCAGCCTGCTGGCGGTTGCCGGGCTGCTGATCAAGCCCGCGCAGGACGCGATGCTCAACCTGTTCTCCAAGAAGACCACGGCCGTCATGACCAACGTGCCGGGCCCGCGCGAAAAGCTCAAGTTCTGCGGCGCCACGCTGGAGCAAAGCATGTTCTGGGTGCCGCAGTCGGGTGATGTCGGCCTCGGGGTTTCCATCCTGAGCTACGGCGGCGGCGTGCAGTTCGGCGTGATCACCGACAGCACACTGTGCCCGGAGCCGCAGCGCATCATCGACGAGTTCGTGCCGGAATTCGCCAAGCTCTCCATCGTGACCTTGATGTTGCCCTGGGGTGAATGACGCTTATCTTGCAAGCGTTTTAGGCCTTCAGCCCTTTGGATATGGGCGCAGGTAGCTATTGAATCTGTAGCAACTTCTGATTCAAGTTTTGCCAGTTCACACATTGCAATTGCTTCGAACAAGCCAGGGGTAGCCCGGCGGCTACTCACTTTCTTTTGCGTCGCCAAAATAAAGTAAGCAAAGAAAAGGCGACCCCGCTGCCTGCGTCCCTTCGCTTCGCTACGGGCAGCCTGCGGTGCTCGGTCCAGCCGGGGTCGAGCTCGAACTCGCTACGCTCAGACAATCGCTCGCCCTGATCCGGCTGGACCTCCGCTCCTCGGCGCAGTCAGAAGGGGTGGGAAGCGGAAACGCAATCGGGATCGGGCTCCGGCAAAGGCGCGCTTTGCGCGTCCTTGCTTCCCCGAATTTGTCTTTCCCCCACCCGTCGGGCTGGGCCGAGGAGCGCAGGCAAAAGCGGATCAGGGCTCGCGATTGTCTGAGCCAAAGGCGAGTTCGAGCGAGACCCCGCTTTTGCAGAGCACCGGAGGTTGCCCGCAGCGAAGCGGAGGGACCCAGACCATCGGGTCGCCTTTTCTTTGGTGACTTGCTTTTGGCGACGCAAAAGAAAGTTACTTGCCGCCGGGCAACCCCCGGCTTGTTAGCAGACCGCTGACCGCTGAGTGAAAGCAGCTTCGACCCCTGGCCACGCGCAGCGCAAACAACCCGGAAGATCAGACTTCCACCGGAAACCGCCGCGAAGCAATCTCCAGCAAACCGTCAAAGATCAGCCCTTCAACCAGTTCGAACTTGACTGACATGCTCGGCCCCATCTTCCACCCTGCACCGCCCGTCATGATGCATTCGGGCGCTTCGCCGCAATGCCGCGTGGTGTTTTCCACCATGCGCTGCACCGCACCGGCAATCGCAAAGGTGCCGCCGCTGGTGAGGGCGTCGCTGGTGTTGGTGGGAAAGTCTTTCACTTCGCCTGTGGGCACATGCAGGCCGGCCGTGCCGGACTCCAGGGCGCGCAGCATGATGCCGTGGCCCGGGAGAATGATGCCGCCGAGGAATTTTCCGGAGGCGTCGATCGCTTCGACCGTGACTGCCGTGCCGACCATCACCACCACACAGGGTTTTCTGAGGCCGCGCGCCAGCAGCCGCTGCCGCGCGCCTATCATCGCCACCCAGCGGTCGGCGCCGAGGCGGGCCGGGTGGTCGTAGCCGTTGGTCACGCCGGCTTCCTGGGCGCTGGGCACGACCCAGCGCGGTGCCACATCCCAGAACTCCATCTGCTCTTCGACGCGGCGCTTGACGGCGTCGCCGGCCACGATGCAGCCCAGAATCAGCGAGGGCGCGGGCAGGTCACACCATTCTTCATCGGCGAGTTTGTCGATGTTTTCCAGAAAGACCGCGCCATGGGCCAGCAAGGGGGAACCGGCCGCGGGGGCCGCGTAATGCGCCCACTTCAGCCGGGTGTTGCCCACGTCGAGTGCTAAAAGAGTCATGCCACCCGATTATGTACAGCTTCTGGCACCCGGAGAGCTGGCAGGCCTAGAGGTTTTCCCCCGGAAAGCGCCGGAGGAGTGCCGGTGCGCTCAGAGCGGCGGTATGACAGGCCGCTTGAAGTCCACACCGGCCGGCCGTGCCGCTTCATAGGCGCGCGAGGCGCGCAGCACCAGTGCATCACCAAACATCGGCCCGACAAACTGCAGACCAATGGGCAGGCCCGCCGCTGTCAGGCCGCAGGGCACGGTGCTGGCGGGCTGCTGGGTCAGGTTGAAGGGATAGGAAAATGGCGTCCAGCCCAACATGGCGGCCGGGTCCATGGGGGTGTGGCCGGCGGGCCGCGCCTCGAAGGCGGGCACGGCCACGCTGGGGGTGACCAGCAGGTCGAAGCGCTGCATGAATTGGCGCATGTGGCTGCCCAGCGCGCCGCGCTGCAGGTGCAGGCGCTGGATATCGAGCAGGCTGAGTTTTTCGCCGAGCAGCGCCTCGGCGCGGAAGTCGGGGTCGGTCAGCGCCTGCTGCGCGGGTGTGAGCGTGTTCCATACCGTCCATGCACCGGCAAACCACAGGCCGGTGGTGATCTCCAGCGGGTCTTCAAAGCCCGGGTCGATCTGCTCGACATGCGCGCCAAGCTCTGCCAGCAGCGCAACCGCCTGCGCCACCGACCGGGCGACTTCGGGATGCACATTGCGCGCATAACCCAGCGCCGGCGACCAGGCGATGCGCAGGCCGCGTATGCCGTCTTCGAGCCCCTGCAGATAGTCGCTGCTGTCAGGCGGCAGGGATGTCCAGTCCCGGGCATCCGGCTTTTTCAGCACATTCATCATGAGCGCCGCATCACGCACGCTGCGGCTGTGCGGCCCCAGGTGGGCGACCGAGCCGAAAGGCGACAAGGGATAGGCCGGCACGCGGCCGAAGCTGGGCTTGAGGCCGAAGTTGCCGCAAAACGCTGCCGGAATACGCACCGAACCGGCGCCGTCCGTTCCCACGGCCAGCGGCCCCATGCCCGAGGCCACGGCCGCCGCCGCGCCGCCGGAGGAACCGCCAGGGGTTTTGCTGACATCCCACGGGTTGCGCGTGATGCCGGTACGCGGAGAGTTGGTTTCGCCCTTGCAGCCGAATTCTGGCGTGTTTGTTTTGCCAAGGATCACGGCACCGGCCTGGCGCAGCCGCGCTGTCGCCGGCGCATCCACCTCCCAGGGCTGGCTGGCGTCCACCGTGTGGCTGCCGCGCAGGGTCGGCATGCCGCGCGTGAGAATCAGATCCTTGATCGAGACCGGCACGCCGTCAAGCTCGCCGCAAGGCGCGCCGCCCTGGCGAAACTTTTGCCAGCGCGCTTCGCTGTCACTGGCACTTTGCAGCGCGGACTCCTGCGCCACCAGGCAAAAAGCGTTGAGGACGGGATTGAGCGCAGCAATGCGTGCGAGCACGGCGCGTGTGGCTTCTACCGGCGAGGCCTGGCCGCTTTTATAAAGCTGCAGCAGCTCCGTCGCGGTGCAGTCAGCCAGATCGGTCAAAGTGGGGGAAGGGGTCATCGGCTACTCCAGTCGTTGCTTGGTCCGGGCGCCCCGTCCCTCAAGGCCGGCGCCGGATCGAATCGGGCAGGTTTTTCCAGGGCAGATCGGCCGGGTCCGCCGCCATCGGCCCCGCGGCTTTGGCAACCAGGATGTCGGTCGCCGCATTTTCCACCAGCGGCGTGAAGTCCGCGCGGAAGTGGTTGGAGCTTTTGACGACGATGATTTTCATCGCCTCGGGTGTGATGCCAACCATGCGGAACA
Source organism: Polaromonas sp. (assembly GCF_049790275.1). GTDB lineage: Bacteria > Pseudomonadota > Gammaproteobacteria > Burkholderiales > Burkholderiaceae_C > Polaromonas. The sequence continues at coordinate 63,680 of NZ_JBAQYR010000117.1, read as the reverse complement.
GCTCGCGGTCCAGCATCTGCTTCTTGCCGCTGGCCACGGCCACCAGCACGCCGTCAATCTCGAGGCAGGCGCAGGGCCCCAGGTGCACGGTCAGCCCGGTCATCATCAGCCCCTTGAGGGTGACCTTGCCGTCGTGAACGGCACGCACGGTGAAACGGCCGCTGACCGGCGGATCGCTCAGTTGCCCGGTGAAGGTGGGAACAGCTTTGCCAAGGGTCGTGGAAATCGTCGCACCCACGCCTGCCGCCACAGCCATCGCTGCCGCATCGGGGTCGAACATCAGGCCCAGCGCGACCTGGCCCGGAAAGCGCCGGCCGGCGCCCTGCTGCAGCAATGCGTGCAGCAGGCCGGTCGTGTTGCTGTCGCCACCGGCGCCGGGGTTGTCCTGGGTGTCGGCCATCACCACCGGTTTGTTGCGGTTCGAAGCCAGCGCCATGGCATGGGCCACGGCGTCAAGAGCCTCCAGCGTGCTGAGTCGCCATTGCGAGGGCTCGGACACGCGCTCACCCAGGCGCTGCACGGCCTGCTCCGCATGTTCGCCGTAGCCCCAGACCATGGGCGCACACTCCGCAAAATCTGCGGCCGGGAAGGCCATACAAAAACTCAGCACCGAACCGAAGTCGCGGTCCAGGTCCAGGAGTTCTTCGTAAACGCTTTTGGCCGGTTCCATCCAGGTGCTTTGGGCATTGAGCGGGATCAGGAAGGGCAGGCGCCGGAAATGCAGCGGCTCGCGCCGCCCGAGCTTGAGCCGGCGCGCCAGCAACTGCGCTGCGAGTTCTCCGGTGGCAGCCATGTCAACGTGGGGGTAGCTACGGTAAGACACCAGCGCATCCGCTTCCTGCAGCATGCGCCGCGTGACATTGGCATGCAGGTCCAGGCTGGCCACGATGGGCAGGTCGGCACCCACCACGCGGCGTATGCGCGCGAGCAATTCGCCCTCTGTATCGTCCACATGTTCGGCCACGGCCGCGCCGTGCAGGTCGAGGTAGACCGCGTCAAAGCCACCCCTGGCCACGTCCTCCAGGATGGAAGCGCTGATGCGTTCGAACGCGTCTTCGGTCACATAGGAGGAGGGAATCGCGCCGCACCAGCTGCTGGGCACAAGCTGCCACCCCATGGTCCGCGCCGCTTCGATGAAGCCGCCTATGGGGATGTTGATGCCGGCGAGCTTGTCCAGCATGGCCTGGCCATGAATGAAGGCAGGAAACGAGTCGCCCCGGTTGAACGCCGCCCAGTCGGCCCTGGTGGGAGCGAAGGTGTTGGTTTCATGCTGGTAGCCAGCAACAAGGACTTTCAGGCTTTTCAAGACAGGGCTCCGGGGGCGGCGGCAAGCAGCCGCCTGGTGTAGTCATGCTGCGGGTGTGCATAGAGTTCGGCGGTTGCGCCTTGCTCCACAATTTCCCCCTGGTGCATGACGATGACGCGGTCGCACAGCTGGGCCGCGACACGCAGGTCATGGGTGATGAACAGCATGCCCAGGCCGAATTCCGCCTGGATCTCACGCAGCAGCTTCAGGATCTGTGCCTGCACACTCACATCGAGCGCGCTGACGGCTTCGTCGGCCACCAGCACGCGCGGCCTGCAGGCCAGCGCACGGGCTATCGCAATGCGCTGGCGCTGCCCGCCCGAGAACTGGCTGGGGTAACGCTGCAGGCCTTCGGCCGGCAGCCGGACCTTGTCCATCAAACTGGCTGCAAGCGCCGTAGCTTCTATGCGGGTAGCTCCGAAATTAATAGCGCCTTCGATGATGGAATCACCGACCTTGCGGCGCGGGTTGAGCGAGCGGTTGGGGTCCTGGAAGACCACCTGCACCTGGCTGCGCAAAGGACGGAGCCGGCCTTCGCTGAATTGGGCGACATCGACCAGCGGACTGCTGTCCCCGTTCTGCGCCCGCTGCTTCCACCATACCTGGCCGCCCGTCGGGTCGATCAGGCGGATCAGGCAGCGCGCCAGCGTTGACTTGCCCGACCCGGATTCGCCGACAATGCCCACTGTTTCCCCGGCAGACACGGCCACCGATGCCGCCTTCAGGGCATGGGTGAAACGGCTGCGGCCGAGCCAGTCGCGGGCACCGTAGGTTTTGCTAACTTCGTGGCCGCGCAGCAGCGGCGAACCCTGGGGCGCCGGCCGGGCAGGTGGCGGCGTCATGCTGGGCACTGCGGCCAGCAACATCTTTGTGTAGTCCGCCTGGGGATTCTTCAACACCGCATCGCGCGCTCCATACTCCACTGCCCGGCCCTGGTTCATGACCAGCACCTCGTCGGCAATCTCGGCGACGACGCCCATGTCGTGCGTGATGAACAGCACAGCACACCGGTGGCCACCGGACAAGTCGGCCTGCAGCTCTTCAATCAGGCGAAGAATTTCTTTCTGGGTGGTGACGTCGAGCGCAGTGGTCGGCTCGTCGCAAATCAGCAGGGCCGGCTGCAATATGACGGCCATGGCAATCACGATGCGCTGGCGCTGCCCGCCAGAAAGCTGATGCGGATAGCTGCGCATCATGCGTTCGGGCTCCGGCAGCTTGACGCGCCGCAGGATATCCAGCACTACCTCGCTGCGCCGCTTCGCGCCCCAATCCGTGTGCTGCCTGAGCAGCTCGTCAATCTGGTCACCGCAGGTCATGACCGGGTTCAGCGCTGTCATCGGCTCCTGGAACACCATGCCCATGGCCTGGCCACGCAAAGCGCGCAGGCGCTGGTCAGAGGCCACCAGAAGCGACTCGCCCTGCAGCACAACACTGCCCGGGCCGGGCTTGAGTTCGCGGGCCAGCAGCCCCATGACCGCGGTGGCCATGACCGATTTTCCGGAACCGGACTCCCCCACCACGCAGAGTGTCTTACCCGGACGAATGCTCAGGCTGATGTCCTCGATGGCATAGGACCGGTCGCTGCCAGGGGGCAAGGCCACATGCAGCTTGTCGATGACCAATACGGGAGGCAGCTCGTCGGTCATGGGGTTCGCTTGGAAAATTTCGGGTCCAGCACATCGCGCAGCCCGTCACCCAGCAGGTTGATCGCCAGCACCGTGGGCACCAGGAAGAGCGCGGGAAACAGCACATTGCCCGGGTACTGGGTGAACTGCACCCGGCCCTCGGCCATGATGTTGCCCCAGGTCGGGATGTCGGCCGGCAGGCCCAGGCCCAGAAAACTCAGGATGGCTTCCGTCAGCACAGCGGACGCGGCCACAAAAGTGCCCTGCACGATCAGCGGCGCCATGGCATTGGGCAGGATGTGGCGCCAGAGGATCACCGGCGTGGGTGTGGCCAGTGCCCGCGCCGCTTCGACAAAAGGCTCCTCGCGCAGGGTCAGCACCATGGCCCGCACCAGGCGCGTCACGCGCGGAATTTCGGGAATGGCAATGGCCACCACCACTGTCCACAGCTGCGCGCCCAGCGCCGCAACCAGTGCAATCGCCAGCAGGATGGCGGGAATGGCCATCAGCCCGTCCATGAAACGCATCAGCACGGCATCAACGATGCGAAAGTAGCCCGCCAGCATGCCCAGCAGTGCGCCCATGCCAATCGCCACGGCAGCGGTGAATGCCGCCACCAGCAGCGAGGTGCGCGTTCCGTACAGCACCCGGCTGAAAATGTCACGCCCGAAATTGTCGGCCCCCATCCAGAAGGTATGCATCACCACCGTCCCGTCGAGCTGCGCAAATTCGCCGCGCACGCCGGCTGCGGTGTTGATATGGGCCGAATCCATGGCCGCCGGGTCCACCGTGCCGAGTAAAGGCGCCAGCCCGGCCAGCAGCAAGAGCACACCCAGAACCAGAACACCGAACCGGAAAGCGCTGTTGCGCCAGAGCCGCTGCGAAAGAAGTTGCCAGACCTGCATCAGTAACGAATCCTCGGGTCCAGAAACAGGTAGCTGACATCCACCAACAGGTTGACGCCCACATACAGCAAGCTGAAAAACAGCACGAGGCCCTGGATCACGGGAAAGTCGCGGTTCAGCACCGCATCCACCGTCAGCGAACCGAGACCGGGAATGGCGTAGACGGTTTCCGTCACCACCACACCGCCGATCAGCAGCGCGACGCCGATACCAATCACGGTGACGATGGGCACCGCCGCATTCGCCAGCGCATGGCGCATCAGCACCGCGGACTCAGCCAGTCCCTTGGCGCGAGCTGTGCGGATGTAGTCCTCGGTCAGCGCCTCGGACACACTGGCGCGGGTGACACGGGCAATCAGGGCCACATAAATCATGGCCAGCGTAAGCCAGGGCAGTACAAGCTGGCGCGCCCAGGGCCAGAGGCCCTGGCCGTCAGCGCTGAACAGGCGCCGGTAGCCCTGCACCGGAAACCATTCAAGCTGGACGGCGAACACGTAGATCAGCAGGTAGGCGGTGACAAACACCGGGATCGAGAAGCCCGCAACCGAAAACCCCGACAGTATCCGGTCCAGCCAACCTCCCATGCGCCAGGCGGCCAGGGTACCCAGGGGCACCGCCACCAGCACCGCGAGCACCAGCGTGCCCAGCGCCAGGCTGAGCGTCGGCTCCAGGCGCTGGGCGATCAGTTCGGTCACCGGCTTGTTCAGGTAGAAGGAATACCCCAGGTCACCCTGCAGCACGTTGGTGAACCAGATCCAGAACTGGACCAGCAGGGGTTTGCTCAGGCCCAGTGTTTCCCGGATCTTCTCGATGTCTTCGTTGGTCGAGTTGTTACCGGCGATCACCGCCGCGGGGTCGCCCGGCGTCAACCGCAGGATCAGGAACACCACGACGGCCACCACCAGCAGGACGGGGATGGTCGCCAGCAGGCGTTGCAGCAGAAATCTCAGCATGGAAATTTCCGAGGGAACAGCACTGCCAGTCCTACCAAACCCCGGCGAGCCTCAGCGCAGCCCGCATTTACCAGCAGGGGCCGCGGGTCCGGCTCCGCCGGTCCGCAGGCGCAGCGCCCCTCTTCTTGGTGCAAGGGGCAGCGAAGTGCCGAAGGCTCGCGCAGTGACAAGCGTGGGGGCCTTAATCTTTTTTGATGTTCCAGTACACCTGCGCACCGCCAGGGACCAGGCCGGAAATGTTTTTGCGCAGCGCCGCGGGGTTGTTGTACTGGCCCAGATGCACGTGCGAAGCCGTCTCGATGGCGCGCAATTGCAGCTGCTCGGCAAGTTTTTTCTTTTCCGCTTCGGTACCGGCCTGGGCGAACTTGACCTTGAGTTCTTCAATGGTCTTGTCGTCCTGCCAGCCGAACCAGCCCTTGTCGCCGGTGGCGTTGAGCATGGCCATGGTCAGCGGGTTCTGGATGTCACCGGCCGTCCAGGCAGTCATGAAGGCGTTCCAGCCGCCCTTGTCCGGTGCGTCCTTCTTGGCGCGGCGGGCCAGCAGAGTCGCCCAGTCGGACTGCTGCATGTCGACCTTGAAGCCCGCGGCTTCGAGCTGCTGCTTGGCCACCAGCGGAAGTTTTGCAATGGAGGCCAGATCGGTAGGCCGCATCAGAACGATGGGCTCGCCCTTGTAGCCGGCCTCGGCCAGCATCTGCTTGGCTTTGGCAGGGTTGGCCATGCCGGTGTAAATGCCGGTGTTTTCGCTGGCATAAGGTGTGCCGCAGGGAAAAATGCTCTTGCAGAACTTGTACATGCCGGGCGCACCGACCTGGGTTTTCAGGAAGGCTTCCTGACCCATGGCCACCATGGCCGCCTGCCTGATCTTCACGTTGTCAAATGGTGCATGCAGGTGGTTGAAGCGGAAGATGTACTGCAGGCCCGCCGGCTGGGCGTCAACGATCTGCACGTCCTTGGCTGCCTTGAGCGAGGCGTACTGCTCAAAGGCGGGTTGCTCGATGATGTCCACCTCGCCGGCCAGCAAGGCATTGAACTGGGTTTGCGGGTCACGGATGATGATCCATTCGACGCGGTCCAGGTAAACGTTTTTTCCGCCGGTGGTGCCATCCGGCGCCTCGGCGCGGGGCTTGTATTTTTCATTCTTGACGTACACCAGTTTTTCACCCGGCTTGTATTCGGCCGCAACAAACTTGTAGGGGCCGGAACCGATGTTTTCCTTGATCTGCTCGCTGCCGGGCGTGGCGGCAATACGCGCGGGCATGATGAAAGGCACATTCGACGAAGGCTTGCCCAGGGCTTCGAGCATCACGCCAAAGGGCTGGTTGAACTTGATGACAAAAGTTTTCGCATTGGGCGTTTCATAACTGGCCAGGCTCTTGGCCATGACCCCGCCAAAGCTGTCGCGGCTGGCCCAGCGCTTGAGTGATGCCACCACGTCCTCGCTGGTCACGGGTTTGCCATCGTGAAACTCCAGCCCGTCGCGCAGGGTGAAAGTCCAGACCTTGTTGTCCTTGGAGGCACTCCAGGTATCCACCATCTGCGGCTTGACCTTGCCTGCCAGGTCCGTCCCGAACAATGTGTCGTAAATCATGTACCCATGGTTGCGGGTCACAAACGCCGTGGTCCAGATCGGGTCCAGGATGGTGATGTTCGAGTGCGGCACGACCTTGAGCGTTTTGGCCTGTGCCAGCACAGCCGGCGGCAACAACAAACCGAAAACCAGGGCCACCGAAGCGGCCATGGTGAAAAGGGAGCGACGTTTCATGACAAATTTTCCTTGGAACAAGAGTTGGAACAGTCTGGCAGGCCCCTTGAAGGGGCTTCGTAATGTAACCATACATCGGATGCAATATTCAAGCCATCCATGGAAACGGCAGGAGCCCGGAGACCCTCATGCCCGGCCCGCCCGCGGCGCAGCCTCGGGCGCAAGCCCTGGGGCCGGTGTCAGATCACGCCCAGCCAACAGGCGCGCTGGATCGCCGACATCTTGTTGTCCACCTTGAGTTTGGCCATGGCATTGGAAAGGTGGTAGTTGACGGTGCGGTCGGCACAGTGCAGACGCTCGGCGGTCTGGCGTGCGGTGAGCCCCTCGAAAGCCAACGCCAGGCACTCGCCCTCGCGCGGGCTCAGGGGACTGCTGGCCTCGGCCATGGTGCGCTTGAACAGCGGCCAGATGTTGAGGGCCGACCAGACCAGGGCCGCAGCTTCGGCACGGTCGTGGAACTCGCGCGGGCTGAAGATGAAGCATTCAAAGGCCCGTCCTGAGGGCAGGGGAAATTCGACCCGCACCACACTCTGGAAGCCGTGGGCCCGGCACAGCAGGCGCCAGCGGCTTCCATCGGCATGGACTTTCGCCTGATCCGATTTGGCAATATGTTGCCAGGCCACCAGCGGCGCATCCGATTCCCGCCACGGGGCGCCAAAATCCTCGCTTTCAGCCAGTGCGAGCGCCGCGTCCAGGAAACGGGGGGGATGAACGGCCGCCACCCTCCGGTCCTGCCGCTGGCCAAACGGGTCAGGGCCCAGGACAACCACCGCCTCAACAGAGAATTCGCGCAGCGCGGAGATCCAGTCACTGAGCATGCTGTCCAGCGCAACACTGTCAAAGTTGACAGGGGGTCGCATGCTCAGTTTTGCTCCGGAGCTGTGACAATGTGCTGTGATATGTTCCAAGTTCTATTCATGACTTCCGTAGTGCCCGCCAGGATCAAACAACAGATTCGCGCGCTGTGGGGCCGCCCCGGCATGGGCGGCCGGCTGCGGGCGCGAATCAAGGCTGAACTGTTTCAGGAGCAGCTAGACCTTATTCTGCACCCGTCCCGGTGGCGCCTGCGCTGGCTAGGCTTGTTCACGGTCGTGGGGCATCCGCTGTTTGGGTGGATCTGGGGACACTGGTTGCCACAACCCTACGAAAGCCCCGCGTTGCGGGCCGTCATGGGCACGCTGGGACTTCTGCTGATCTGGGAAAGCATTGTCAACGACCCCTCCAGCAAGTTGTCTGCGCGCATTTTCACCCTCGTTTTCTGGCTGCAGCTGCCGCTATTTTTCAGCTGGATGTATCTTTGCAACAACGGCAACACAGTCTGGCTGGCCAGTTTTTGCGCGATGGTACTTATTTATTACCACGTGACCGACTGGCGCGCGGCGACCCTGGGCACGCTCAGCGGCGCCTTGCTGGCCTGGATGCTGTTTCGCTGGTTCGGTCCGGCCGTGGTGCCCCTGAGCGAGGAGCAATTCGCCATCAACGCGGTGGTCATCGCCTTCAGCTGGGCCAGCGCCGTGGTGCTGGGGCTGTCGTCGGCGAACCTGCGGCGCGAGCACCTGCAGCACACACTGACCACCATGGGCATCATGGCCCACGAGTTGCGCACGCCGCTGGCCACGATGTCGCTGATCGGCGATGCGGTGCGCAATGAAAGCCAGCAGTTCAAGGAGATCGCCCATGCCCAGCGCCTGGAGCAACTGGTGGTGCGGCTACACACGCTGGTGCGCAACATGAACCAGCAGATCGACACGCAGATTGCCAATGCACGACTGCTGCGCCTGCCGACGCACAAGGAAACCGTGGGCGCCGCAGCGCTTCTGCGCAATGTGGTCAAGGACTACCCCTACCGCAACTCGCGGGAACGCGAGAGTGTCGCGCTGGTGCTGCGCAAGGATTTTTCCTTCGAATCGTCCTACCGGCTGTTCGCGCAGGTCATCAACAACCTGCTCAAAAATGCCTTCCGTTCGCTGGCAGCCACCAGTTCGGCACCCAAGCCCGGGGACCTGCGCATTGAAGTCGGCGTGCTCAACGGCTGTGGGCGCATTGTCGTCACCGACCAGGGAACCGGTATCGCGCCCGAGTTGCAGGCACGCATCTTCGAACCCTTTTTCTCGACCGACCGGGGAACGGGCCATGGCCTGGGTCTGGCTTTTTGCCAGCAGGTGGTGGAAAGCGCCGGCGGCAGCATTCGGGTCCAGTCGGAGCCCGGGCGCGGTGCCGTCTTCATCATCGAACTCCCGCCAATCGGTTAACGTCAACGTCACGCTGCCCATGAGTTTCCCCCTCTTCCATCGCCCCGGCGCGATTGTTTTTCTGGATGATGATCCGGCATATCTGGAGATGCTGGCCATGGTGTTGCCGCGCCAATGGAACGTGAAGCTGTACCTGCGGCCCCAGACCTGCATCAACCACCTGCAGCAGGAACCGCCACTGTGGGAAGCCGATGCCTGGGCCCAGCAGGAGATGATTGAACGCTGGCGCGCCGGCAGTCCGCTGATCCCGCAAATCCTGCGTTACTGGGCCACCCATACCGAACGCTTTGGACTGACCCGCGTCTGTGTGTTCGACTACGCCATGCCGGGCATGGATGGCCTGCAGGCGCTGAGCGAGCTGACCGACTGGCAGGGCGGCCGCATACTGCTGACCGGGCAGGCCGATGAACATGTGGCGGTCAGCGCATTCAACCGGGGACTGATCGACCAGTTCATCGCCAAGCAGACCCCCGACATCTCCCAGCACCTGGTCTCGGTTGTCCAGCGCATGCTGACGCAGCCGCAGGTGCGCCATTCACAGATATGGCGCAGCGCGCTGACCCAGCCGCAGCATGCCCTGCTGCAGGTGCCGTCGGTCGGCCGGCAGCTCGCCAGCCTGGCCAGCAACCACTGGATCGAACACGTGGTCATCGGCCAGCCCTTCGGCATCCTGGGCATGGACGCAGACGGGCGTGTCAGCTGGCTGCAACTGGAATTTGCCTCAGGGCTGGCGGACCTGGCAGAGCTGGCTGAATCCCAGGGCATGAAGACGGCGGCGGCCGACGATATCCGGTCCGGCCGCACCCTGGTGGACCTGGAACTCCAGCAGGCGCTGGGCCAAACCGGCGCGGCACGGTTGATCCCGGCGTTTTCCATCGGCCACGAAGGCACGCTGCTGGCCGCCCTGTTTCCGGTCGAGCTGGCCGCCAGTCCACCGGGATTGACAGGTTATAGCCACTGGCTCAAAAAACACGGCCAACGCACAGTGCAGGATTGATGCTAGGCCGCTTCAGCGGCCCGCGCGCGCCGGGCAATCGGCCATTCCCAGGGCTTGACACGGGGCGCCACTTCGCGCGCGACGGCCTCCACATGGCAGAGTTCCGCCTCGGTAAGGGCGGCGTGCAGGGTCAGGCGCACCATGGCCCGGTTACGGCTGGTGGCGGGCGCGCAAAAGACCGCGCCAAAAACGCCACGTTCCTCCAGGTGGTCGCGGAGCACCATGGTGTCGGGCTCGGTGCCGGCCTCCAGGGCAATGATCTGCTCCGTCCCCTGGTGGATCGGGTAGCCCATGTCCGACAGGCTGCTGCGCAACCGCAAGGTGTGCGCATGCAAGCGCTGCCTTTGCTCATCACGCTTGCCGATCACGGCAAGCGTGGCGCCCAGGCCGGCGATCTCATGGGGCAGGAGGCAGGAGCTGAAGATATTCGGATAGCTGGAACTCAGGATGTAGTAACGAAGCTCGGCAGGTGCGGTAAAAAAACCGCCACGCCCGGCAAAAGCCTTGGCGAGGCTGGCCGTGATGAAGTGCACCCTGTCCGTCAGGCCAAGTTCGGCGCACAGGCCTGCGCCACCCGGGCCGTGGGTGCCCAGGGAGTGCGACTCATCCACCAGAATCATGCAGCCGTGGCGTTCGGCCACTTCCACCATTTCGCGCAACGGACACAGGGCGCCGGTGGTGCTGTAGACCGAGTCGACCACCACCACTCCGGCGCCGTGCCGCGACAACACCCGATCCAGGTGTTCCGGGTCGTTGTGCCGGAAGGGATGGGCGGGCGCACGCGCCGCATGCGCACCCTCCCACAACGAAGTGTGCGCCAGCGTGTCGAGGTAAACCGGTGTCTGCGCGTCGGCAATGGCCTGCAACAGGCCCACGTTGGCGGCATAGCCGGACTGACAGACAAAACCGTCTTCTTTCCCGACCCATTGAGCCAGGGATTTTTCAAGCGCACGCGCCGGATGTTCGCCATGCACGAAGACGCCTGACTGGATCACGAATTCGCGGTCATTTCGCAAAGCCGCCACCTGGGCGCCCACGATGTCCGGATGACCGGTCACGCTGAGATAGTCATTGCCATCCAGCCGGACGGCATCGGGACCGGCGGTTCTGCCATGAAGAACAAACTTTCCTCCCCATTGCTGTTGCCAGCGCGGCGTGAATTCGCGTGCAATGCGCTGCCGCAAATGGGAAGACAGACCAGGATTGGCAGCAGGTTTTGTTACAGAAAGCGCTGGGGATTGCTGGAGAAGTTGGGCTTGCATGGTGATCCTTGTGAAAAAGTACCACCATTGAAATTGAATTTAACAATTTAGAAGCCGCCACCCCTGTCAAGATTGACAGGGGTCCAAGCCCAAAAAACGCGTTTAGGTGTAGTGACTAACTTAAATCACTACCTTGGTATTACTTGTTCAGGTCGCCCGGTAAGCGCCCGTCAGGCTCAAGGCTGCCAGGGCCATGATTTTTGCGCTGTCCACCAGTTCCTGGATGCCCACATATTCATCGGGCTGGTGCGCCAGATCCAGGATGCCGGGGCCGTAGGCGATGCAGGCATCCAGCTTGCCGGTGCGCACGATGTGTTTCTGGTCATAAGTGCCCGGGCTGGAGATGTAGCTGGCTTCGCGGCCCAGCACGCGCGCAATGGCCCGGGCCGTGGCCAGCACAACTGGCGCATCCCTGGGCGTGGCCGTCGGCACAAAACTCATGATGTCCTTGACGCCGTAGTCGAAGCCGGGCCGGCTGCGTTTGAGCTCCTCCAGCATGGCCACGATTTCAGCTTTCACGGCCTCCAGGTTCTCTTCGGCAATAAACCGGCGGTCCAGCACAGCGCGGCACGAGTGCGCCACCACGGGCGCCGGCAGATCACCAGCCGGCCGGCCGCGCGCATCCAGCGAAAACAGCTGCTCGACCTGCCCGCCGTGCAGGCTGTTGATATTGAGCGTGCTGACCCTTGCCCCGGGAGGCTCCACCGGCTCGCTGGTATGGCGCTGCGACAGCCTGGGCTGCAACTGCGTTTCCAGCAAATGGATAAAGGCGCTCATATGATTGATGGCACTGTCGCCCAGGAAAGGCATGGAGCCGTGGGCAATCCGGCCGCGGGTCTCGACCTCGCCCCACCACACACCGCGGTGGCCCAGGCAGATGCGGTCCACCCCCAGCGGCTCGGGGATGATCACGTGGTGCACGCGGGGCTTCGTGAAGTAGCCGCGTTCCGCCAGGTAACCCACGCCGGCAAAACCACCCGACTCTTCATCGACCGTGCCCGAAATTTCCAGGGCGCCCGGAAAATCCAGCCCCTCTTCCAGGATGGCTTCGCAGGCGATCACGCTGGATGCCAGCCCGCCTTTCATGTCGCAGGTGCCGCGGCCATAGACCTTGCCATCCCTGACCTCGCCGCCAAAAGGATCGGTGGTCCAGCCGGAACCGGCCTCGACCACATCGATATGGCTGTTGAAATGCACACACTCGCCAGCCGACTTTCCTTCGTAGCGGGCCACCACGTTGACCCGCGGGTGGGAATCATGGTCGCCGGGCGCTCCCTCGGCACGGATGTATTCGACTGCAAAACCGCGTTTTTCCAGCCTCTCCCCGAGCAGATGCGCGCAGGCTTCGTAGGCGTCGCCGGGCGGATTGATGGTGGGAATGCGAACCAGGTCTTGCGTCAGTGCCACCACTTCGGCGCGTTTTGATTCGATGCGTTTGAGCAGGCTGTCGTTGTTCATGCCAGCCAGTTTAGCGAACCGGTCCGGATACTGCACGGCCCTGGAGAGCGGGGAGTTACACGAAATGAGCGACCGCGGGAGTTGCCTTTCCAAGCCGGGGCCGCGGAACCGGCTTCGCCGGGCCGCAGGCGCAGCGGCCCCCTCGGGGGGCAGAGAGAGCTACACGAAGTGAGCGAACGTGGGGGCTCTAGTTCTGCTTCCACGGCAAGCCACGGCGGCGCCAGCCTCCGAGCATGCCGCGGTGAGCCTGCGCGTCGGGGTCCCCCTCGAAACCCTCCAGGATGTTGTAAGCCTCGATGCCCAGCTCGGCTGCGCGCCTGGCAGCGGCTACCGATCGCACACCACTGCGGCACAACATCAGGGCTTTCATGCCCGCCGGCACCGCGGCTTGCAGGTTCTGGTCAAACGCCGGGTTCATGGCCATTCCAGGCCACTGCTTCCAGGCCAGCGCCACCGCACCCGGCACAAACCCGACCCACTCACGCTCCGCATCGGTGCGCACATCAATCAGCACGGCCTGGCCTGCTTGCCACCACTGGAAGGCCAGTTCTGGCGACACATTGCCGGCATAACCGGGAGCAGGCTGTACCTGCAGCGTCCCGGGCTGCCCGGCGCCATGGCCGGCGCTCGGGGGATCGGAGCCTTTGCCCGCAGGTTCTGGAAGCTGAGAGTGGTTCATCGTCATCGATTCCGGTTGGTCGCAAAACAGGGCGCGAACATCGCACCGTGCCCCCCGGGGGAAGTTTAAGACTTTCGTGCACCGGCCTGGCGCACCGCAGCAGATTCACGACTGCTTGGAAATTTGGCAAAAGCTGACGACACCCACACGGCCAGAGTCTGAAAAACAGTTTCACCCCAATTAGCCCCAATCCTGGCGGCCCCGTTGGTAAAAACCCTCTCACAGGCACAGCAGTGATGGCAAAAGATAGTGCGCTAACCTTTTCACAACCGGAGACAAAAACCATGAACGAGATCAAGACCCCTCGCCGGCGCAGCCTGCTCAAGGGCGTAGCCGTCGCCGCGGGCGCCGGTGCCATGTCCGCACCGATGCTGGCGACCGCGCAAACCGCCACCACGCTGCGCTTCCAGAGCACGTGGCCGGCCAAAGACATCTTCCATGAATATGCCAATGACTTCGCCAAGAAGGTCAACGACATGGCTGGTGGCAAGCTCAAGATCGAAGTGCTGCCAGCAGGCGCGGTTGTTCCGCCCTTCCAGTTGCTGGAAGCCGTCAACAAGGGCACGCTGGACGGCGGTCATGGTGTGGTCGCTTATCACTATGGCAAAAACTCCGCCCTGGCGCTGTGGGGTTCAGGCCCCGGCTATGGCATGGATGCCAACATGGTGCTGGCCTGGCACAACTACGGTGGCGGCAAGGCACTGCTGGAAGAAATCTACAAGACCATCAACATGGACGTGGTGTCCTACCTGTATGGCCCCATGACCACGCAGCCGCTGGGCTGGTTCAAGAAACCGATCGCCAAAGTGGAAGACATGAAAGGCCTGAAATTCCGTACCGTCGGCCTGGCTGTTGACATGTTCACGGTGATGGGGACTGCCGTGAATCCGCTGCCCGGCGGCGAGATCGTGCCCGCGCTGGACCGTGGCCTGATCGATGCGGCCGAGTTCAACAATGCCTCGAGTGATCGCGTCCTGGGCTTCCCCGACGTGGTCAAGAACTGCATGCTGCAGAGCTTCCACCAGAGCGGCGAGCAATTCGAAATCCTGTTCAACAAGGGCAAGTACAACGCCCTTCCGCAAGAGTTGCGCTCCATCATCGACTACGCAGTCCAGGCCGCCAGCGCCGACATGAGCTGGAAAGCGATCGACCGCAATTCCCAGGACTACGAAGCCATGAAAAAGCAGGGCATCAAGTTCTACAAGACGCCGGATGCGGTGCTGCGCGCGCAGCTCGCTGCGTGGGACGCCACCATTGCCAAGAAGGCCACTGAAAATCCAGTGTTCAAGAAGGTGCTCGACTCGCAACGCGCCTTTGCCCAGCGCGCCGGCCAGTGGCACAACGACTACACGGTCGATTTCAAAATGGCCTACAACCATTATTTCAACAAGAAAAAAGCCTGATCCCGGGTTTTGCCTGAGTACGCCAGCCATCCGGTCGTTCTGGATGGCTGGTTTTGTTTTGTGACGTCCCGCACCTAGTGTCCGGGTCAACGAGTAGCTCCATGAACGTACAAAAACTTATTCACACCGCTGACCACATCAGCACCTGGGTCGGCAAGGCGGCGGCCTGGCTGATCGTGGTGCTGATGCTTCTGGTTTGCGCCGAGGTTTTCAAGCGCTATGCGCTCAATGCCCCGACGGCCTGGATTTATGACGCCAACAACATGCTGTACGGCACGCTATTCATGCTGGGCGGGGCCTACGCCCTGGCGCATGACGGCCATGTCCGCGGAGATTTTTTTTACGGCAGCCTCAAGCCCCGCACCCAGGCAACGCTGGATTTCGTGCTTTACCTGGTATTTTTCATCCCCGGCATCGCGGCACTGACCTGGGCCGGCTGGACTTATTTCCAGGACTCGCTGGCCATCCACGAGCAGACCTTCAACGCCGACCCGATTCCGGTCTACCCTTTCAAGTTCATCATTCCGCTGGCCGGTTCGATTGTGCTGATGCAGGGTATTTCGGAAATGCTTCGTTGTCTTGTCTGCATCCGCACTGGCGCCTGGACGCCGCGACTGCAGGATGCCGAAGAGTCCGATGTGGTCGCGCAGCAGTTGGCCGGTAGCGAATATGTCGACGAGGAAGCCAAGCAGCTGGCCATCGAGAAGTCCAAAGGGATGAAGGGTTAAGTCATGAGCAATGCAGCACTCGGCATGACCATGCTTTGCCTCATCGTGGTTGTCATCATGATGGGTTTTCCGACAGCTTTCACTCTGATGGGTCTGGGCATGTTGTTCGGCTACGCCGCCTTTTACGATCCCGCCGCATCCTGGCTGGACAACCGGATCTTCGACCTCATGGTGCAGCGCGCTTTTGGCGCCATGACCAACGAAACCTTGTTGTCGATACCGCTGTTTGTGCTGATGGGTTATGTCATGGAACGCGGCGCGCTGGTGGACAAGATGTTCCACAGTGTCCAGCTCGCGTTTCGCAGTGTGCCCGGCTCACTCGCGGTCACCACGCTGATCATCTGCACCTTCTGGGGCATTGCCAGCGGCCTGGTGGGCGCGGTGGTGGTGCTGATGGGCGTGATCGCGATGCGGCCCATGCTCAATGCCGGTTACGACACGCGGCTGGCTGCGGGCGTGATCACCGCCGGCGGCACGCTGGGCATCCTGATCCCGCCGTCGGTGATGATCATCGTGTACGCTGCGGTCGCTGGCCAGTCGGTGGTCAAGCTTTATGCCGCGGCCATGTTCCCCGGCTTCTTCCTGGCGCTGCTGTATCTGATCTACATCATCGGCTGGGTGCTGATCAATCCGAAAATTGCCCCGAAACTTCCGCCCGAGCAACTGCAGGTGCCGGTGTCGCCCTGGGTGGCCCATGTTTCCAGCGCCTATTCCCGCCGCATGCTGCCCGCCCTGGCTGCCGCGGTGGCGGCGCCAGGCAAGGCCCTGCGTGGCAGCGTCGAAGGCATGCGCATCACCCGTGGCCTGCTGGTCAAAAGTCTGGGGATGTCGCTGGTACCGGTGGCACTGGCGGCGGTGACGCTGGGTGCGGTCTGGTGGTACGTGGTGATTCATTCCCAGGAAGACAACAACGCCGCCAGCACGCCGCAGGTCACGGAGATCGCCAAGGCCGGTGCAGCTGCCACCGCCGCGTCGCCCGCGGCGGGCGGCTTGCAGGAGCCCACCAATGAAGGCGGTCTCCGTGAGCCGCCCAGCGAGGGCGGCCTGCAGGCGCCCCCGGGCTCCAGCGACGTGCAGGAACCACCGGCCGGCGGCAAAGGTGGGGCCGCGCCGGCCATGGAACAGTTCGGGGACCCGTCAGCCCAGGGGCCTCAAACCGCCGCCGTTCCGCCCGTCTTCTACACCGGCTTCTGGATCGCCTGCGCCCTGACCCTGCTGCTGCTGGCCTGGTATTACTGGCGCTTTGACGGCGAGCAGTTCGAGATCCTGCGCATGCTGGTGTCGTCGGTGATGCCGCTAGCCATCCTGACCTTTCTGGTGCTGGCGGTCATCCTGTTCGGCATCACCACGGCCACCGAATCAGCGGCGGTGGGTGCGGCGGGTGCCTTCCTGATGGCCTGGCACGCGCGCACCCTGAATTTCCAGCGCATCAAGGAAGCCGTGTTTCTGACTGCCAAGACCACCTCCATGGTGTGCTGGCTGTTTGTCGGCTCGGCCCTCTTCTCGGCCGTGTTCGCCCTGCTCGGCGGCCAGCGGGTGGTGGAGGAATGGGTGCTCTCCATGAACCTCTCGCCACTGCAGTTCCTGCTGCTGTCGCAGGCCATCATTTTTGTGCTGGGCTGGCCGTTGGAATGGACCGAGATCATCGTGATCTTTGTGCCCATTTTCCTGCCCTTGCTGCAGCATTTCCAGATCGACCCCATCCTGTGGGGTGTGCTGGTCTTCGTCAACCTGCAGGCAGCCTTCCTGTCGCCGCCCGTGGCCATGTCCGCCTTCTATCTGAAAGGGGTGTCGCCGGCACATGTCACGATCAACCAGATCTTCGCGGGCATGATGCCCTACATGCTGATCGTGATCCTGTGCATGGTGTTCATGTACATCTGGCCGGGCCTGACCTTGTGGCTGCCCAACTACCTCTATGGCGGGGGTTGAGCGACAAACACAGGTCGCCGCGCGCAGCGGCTGCCTACAAAAGGGGCGCCTTTGGGTGCCTTTTTTCATGAAAAAACGGTAAGATTGACGTTTACGTAAACGTCAACTTCCCACACGGAGACAGCCATGCCCAACGGCAACAGCAAGCGCACGGCCCTGCTGGCACCCTGGCAACCGCCCACCACCGGGCGGGGCCGGCCGTTTGGACTGTCTGGACTCAAGGCGTCGGCCAAGCCCTTCTCCACTGGGGACAAAAGCAACGACAAGGCGGCCGTGGACGCTCTGGCGATGGAGCTTGACGGCCTGCAGGACCTGTTTTACGCCGACAAGCGCTACAAGCTGCTGGTCCTGCTGCAGGGCACTGACACCTCCGGCAAGGACGGCACGATCCGCGCCGTGTTCAGCCGAACCAGCCCGCTGGGCGTGCACACCGTGGGCTGGAAAGCACCGAGCGAGGAGGAGCGGGCGCACGACTACCTGTGGCGCATCCACCGCCAGATGCCGGGGGCCGGCGAAACCATGATTTTCAATCGCAGCCACTACGAAGACGTGCTGGTCCCGGTGGTCAAGGGTTGGATCACCCCCGAGCAGACCGCGCAGCGCTTTGCCCACATCAACGCGTTCGAACACCTGCTTGCAGAAACCGGCACGGTGATCCTCAAGTTCATGCTGCACATCAGTTTTGAAGAACAGGGCCAGCGCCTGCAGGAGCGGGTGGACGATCCGACCAAACGCTGGAAGTTCGCCATGGGCGACCTGGAGGTACGCAAGCAGTGGGCCGACTACCAGCAGGCCTACGAGGCGCTGCTGGGGGCCACCAGCACCCCCTGGGCGCCCTGGACGGTGGTGCCTGCCGACTCCAAGACCCACCGCAACCTGATGGTGGCCACGCTGGTGCGCGACAAACTGAAGTCGCTGGACCTGCGTTACCCGCCTGACGATCCGGCGCTGGCCGGATTGAAGATCAAATAATCCCCACGAGACTACCCTCCAGAGAGTGCAGCCATGACCGACCTGTCCGCCGAATTCAAGGCCCTTGCCAGCTACCGCCCCACGCACAAGGTGCGATTCGTCACCGCCGCCAGCCTGTTTGACGGCCATGACGCCGCCATCAACATCATGCGGCGCATCCTGCAGGGCATGGGGGCCGAGGTGATTCACCTGGGCCACAACCGCAGTGTCGATGAAGTCGTCACCGCCGCACTGCAGGAAGACGCGCAGGGCATTGCCATCAGTTCCTACCAGGGCGGGCATGTCGAGTATTTCAAGTACATGGTGGACCTGCTCAAGAGCCGTGGGGGCGAGCACATCCAGGTGTTTGGCGGCGGCGGCGGCGTGATTGTTCCGCCGGAAATCCGTGAGCTGCACGCCTATGGCGTCACGCGCATCTACAGTCCCGAAGACGGCCAGAAAATGGGCCTGGCCGGCATGATCGGTGAGATGGTCATGCGCTGCGACAAGGACCTGACCGGTTTTGCACCTGCAGACGCCAAAGCCATTGAAGGCCATGGCGAGATGGCCTGGCGGGCGCTGGCACAACTTATCACGGCGCTCGAGAACGACAGGGCAAATCCGGCATTGGTCGAGACGTTGCGGGCGCAGGCTGCTATCAAAAAGATACCGGTGCTGGGTATCACCGGCACCGGCGGCGCCGGCAAGTCGTCGTTGACCGACGAGTTGATACGGCGCCTGCGGCTGGACCAGAACGACCAGCTGCGCGTGGCCGTCATCAGCATCGACCCCTCACGGCGCAAGAGCGGCGGCGCCCTGCTCGGTGACCGCATCCGGATGAACGCCATCAGCCCCTGGCAGCAGGGTCCTCGCGTTTTCATGCGCTCACTGGCCACACGCGAATTCGGCAGCGAGATCAGCAAGGCGCTGCCCGAAGTGATTGCCGCCTGCAAGGTAGCCGGCTTTGACCTGATTGTGGTCGAAACCTCGGGCATCGGCCAGGGCGATGCCGCCATCGTGCCGCTGGTGGATGTGCCCATGTATGTGATGACGCCGGAGTTCGGCGCCGCCAGTCAGCTCGAGAAAATCGACATGCTGGACTTCGCCGAGTTTGTCGCCATCAACAAGTTCGACCGAAAGGGCTCGCTCGACGCACTGCGCGATGTGGCCAAGCAGGTTCAGCGCAACAAGGAAGCCTGGGGCACCGCGCCCGACAAGATGCCGGTGTTCGGTACCATGGCCGCTCGCTTCAACGACGACGGCGTCACTGCGCTGTACCAGGCATTGAAGCCTCGCCTGGCCGGCCTCGGCCTGAAACTCTCTGAAGGTACCCTGCCCGTCGTCGATGTGCGCCACAGCACCAACCAGACACCGGTGGTGCCCGCGGCCCGCACGCGCTACCTGGCTGAAATCGCCGACACGGTGCGCAGCTACAAGAAACGCGGCCGGGAACAGGCCCAGCTGGCACGCGAGATCCAGCAACTGCGCGCCGCTGCCGACATGCTCACCGTGGGCAAGCCCGACAAGGCCAGGGCCGCGGAAGCAGCCATTGACCTGGCGGTGCAGCGCGAGCAGGTCCAGGACCCGGCCGCACGCAAGCTGTTGATCCAGTGGCCCGCCATGCAGCAGGCCTACGCCGGCGAAGAGTATGTGGTGAAAATCCGCGACAAGGAAATCCGCACGGCGCTGACCACGAAGTCCCTCTCGGGCACTACCATCCGCAAGGTGGCACTGCCGCAGTACGAAGACCATGGCGAAATCCTCAAGTGGCTGATGCTGGACAACGTGCCGGGCAGCTACCCCTACACCGCCGGTACCTTTGCCTTCAAGCGCGAGGGCGAAGACCCGACCCGCATGTTTGCCGGCGAAGGCGACGCCTTCCGCACCAACACGCGTTTCAAGCTGCTGAGCCAGGGCATGGCGGCCAAACGCCTGAGCACGGCCTTCGACTCGGTCACGCTGTACGGCAACGACCCCGACCTGCGGCCCGACATTTACGGCAAGGTCGGCAACAGCGGCGTGTCGATTGCCACGCTCGACGACATGAAGGTGCTGTACGACGGCTTTGACCTGTGCAGCCCCAGCACCTCGGTCAGCATGACCATCAACGGCCCGGCGCCCACGATTCTGGCGATGTTCATGAACACCGCCATCGACCAGAACCTCGAAAAATTCAGGGCCGACAACGGCCGTGAACCGACGGACACCGAAACCGAAAAAATCCGCGAATGGGTGCAGGAAAATGTGCGCGGCACGGTGCAGGCCGACATCCTGAAAGAAGACCAGGGCCAGAACACCTGCATCTTCTCGACCGAATTCAGCCTCAAGGTGATGGGCGACATCGCCGAATATTTTGTGCACAACCGCGTGCGCAATTTCTACAGTGTCTCCATCAGCGGTTACCACATCGCCGAAGCCGGCGCCAACCCGATTTCGCAACTGGCCTTCACGCTGTCCAACGGATTCACCTTTGTCGAAGCCTACCTGGCGCGCGGCATGCACATCGACGACTTCGCACCGAATCTGAGCTTTTTCTTTTCCAACGGCATGGACCCGGAATACACGGTGATGGGCCGCGTGGCGCGTCGCATCTGGGCCGTGGCGATGAAGGAAAAATACGGTGCCAACGAACGCAGCCAGAAGCTCAAGTATCACATCCAGACCTCGGGCCGCAGCCTGCACGCGCAGGAGATCCAGTTCAACGACATCCGCACCACGCTGCAGGCGCTGATTGCGATTTACGACAACTGCAACTCGCTGCATACCAACGCCTTTGACGAAGCCATCACCACACCGACCGAGGAGTCGGTGCGCCGCGCGATGGCGATCCAGCTCATCATCAACCGAGAGTGGGGGCTGGCGAAAAACGAAAACCCGTCACAGGGCGCGTTCATCATCGAGGAACTCACCGAGCTGCTGGAAGAAGCGGTGCTCAGCGAGTTCGAGCGCATCGCCGAGCGCGGCGGCGTGCTGGGCGCGATGGAAACCGGCTACCAGCGCGGCCGCATCCAGGACGAGTCCATGCATTACGAAATGCTCAAACACACGGGTGAGCTGCCCATCATCGGCGTCAACACCTTCCGCAACCCGCATGGCGACGCCGTGCAGGACAAGCTGGAACTGGCGCGCTCCACCGACGAGGAAAAACAGGGACAACTCAAGCGCCTGCAGGACTTCCACCAACGCCATGCCAAGGAATCCCCGGCCATGCTCAAGCGCCTGCAGCAGGCCGTGATTGCCAATAACAACGTGTTCGAGGTGCTGATGGACGCGGTACGCGTTTGCTCGCTCGGGCAGATCACCCACGCGCTGTTTGAAGTCGGTGGGCAGTACCGGCGGAATATGTAGGCCCCTCTCCTTCCCGCGAAACAGCCACGACACCGTCCCTACGGGAATAAGTCTCGCGGTGTGCCCGGCATGCCGTAAAGCGGCCGCAGGCAGAACTCCGAGTTCTGGCACGTCCTTTGCATGCTGCCCAGTTCCGTGCGGAAGAGAGCGCTCTACGGACAGCGGTTGACGCTGGGTGCCCTGGCAAGCGCTGTCTTGAATGAAGATGCTTCTCTGGGGGAGGTTTCAAAATGGTAAGCAGAGTTTTTCGGCACCTTGCCTCGGCCGGTCTGGCATGGGCCGCTTTCACAACCACCAGTCTCCACGCATCCAGCGTTACCGGCGCGCCACCGACCCCTCCCGCCAGCAAAGCCCAGCCCCCGCATGTGCAGGAAAATACCGTCAAGCCGGTCAAAACCAGAACGAAGCCAAAGCGCACACTGGGGACGAACCCGGCCATGCCGCTTTGGGAAGGCCCCTGGGGCCCGCACCATTGAACCGGAACCCCTGTCAGGCGCCCAGAACCTTGATGCCCGAAAGACATTGCGGCGCTGAGCCGCATGGTGGGTTGCATCATCGAAATGCTATCTTTTCAATAGCTGTCATCGCCCGCCCACAAAGGGCTATGACCCTGTTTTACTTTTGAATGGGCTACCCGACATCGAGATCCGGCCGGGTACCGGTCATCCCACGCCGTCAATACATCGCTGTCCAGAGCAGGGCAAGCCCCGAACAAAGCAGGAGTCCGTCGAGAAGATGCTGGAAGGTGCCGGCGCTCATTCGCAGCACCACGGCCTTTCCTGCAAAGGTGCCGGCCATCAGCGAAGCGCCCACCACAAGGCCCTGCAGCAGGATGCTGGACGGCAAGGCCCCGAACTCGTGGAAGGTCACCACCTTGCTGACATAAACCAGCAGCGAGCTGGCAGCTTCGGTGGCGAGAAACGCGCCCTTCAGCAATCCATAAGAGGTGAAAACCGGCACGCTGAGCGGGCCTGTCGAAAGCACGATACCGGTCAGGAATCCGACGGCTGCGCCCGCCGCGGCAAGCTGCCACAGCTGAATCCGGAAATCCAGCCGGGCGAACCAGCGCCGGGCCGGGATCATGCAGATGAAAAACAGGCCCAGCGCGATTTCAACAACCCTGGGCGGCAGTACCAGTAGCGTCCGGGCGCCCAGCGCAGCAGCAGGCACGGCGGTGACCGAGTAGGCTGCGACGGCTTTCCAGTCCACCTCGCGCCACCAGGCCAGCACACGCGCCAGATTGGCCATCACGGCTGCGACCGCCATGATGGGAATCGCCTGCCTGGGGCCGAAAGCGGCGACCAGGACGGGCATGAGAATGATGGATGAACCGGTGCCGATGATTCCGCTGACACAGCCGGCAAAAAGGCCCGCCAGCAGCACAAGCGCGTGGGAGGCCATGGTTGTCACACGCCCGACAAATCAGGCCGGTGGACGGGGGACAGTAGCCAGAGGGCTTAGCCGCCTTTGTGTGGGCGCTTGCCGGGGTTCTTTTTGCTGCGGGTCCAGGTGCCACGCTCGAGGCTGATCTTCTGGCCGCGGCCGGCTGTGCGGGTCATGCCGGGGGCGGGAACGGGCTTGGGGGCGCAGATGTCGGCTTCGACTCTGATTTTTTTGGACATGGAAGACTCCGGATTAGAAATTGGCAGAACCTGTGATTTTAAGCTACCTCGCCCGCCCCGCCGCCGCCAACCACCGCGCAGGGGGTTTCTCAGGCGCAAAGCGCAGCGAGGCTCTGCTCCCAGGCCTGCTTTTGTGCTGCCGACAGGACGCGGGCTTCAGGACATCCAGGCCATGGGGCGGGAGAGGCTCGGGTTCTTTTATTCGATGCTTGCGCCGGACGCCTGCACAATGCCGCGCCATTTCAGATAGTCGGCTTTCAGCAGGGCCGAAAACTGCTCGGCGGTCATGGTCTGCGTTTCAGCGCCTTGCGCCTGGATGGCCGCCTTCATTTCCGGCATGGCCAGCAGCTTGTTGACCTCGGCGTGGACTGTGTCCACCACCGGCTTGGGTGTACCGGCCGGCATGAAGAGCCCGTACCAGGTGCTCACATCAAAATCCTTGTAGCCCAGCTCCGCCACTGTGGGCACGTCGGGCAACGAGGTGCTGCGCCGGGCGGATGTCACTGCCAATGGCCGCAGCTTGCCGGCCTTGATCTGGGCCATGGCCGAAGGCAGGGACGACACCATCAGATCCACATTGCCCGCCAGCACATCCATCAGGGCGGGGTTCGAACCCTTGTAGGGGATGTGCCGGATCTTGATGTTTGCGGCCGTCTTGAAAATCTCGCCCGCCAGATGAATCGTTGTGCCGTTGCCGGGAGAGCCGTAGGTCACCGAATCGGGCGCAGCCTTTGCCGCGGCGACGACATCGGCCAGCGACTTGAAGCGCGAACCGGTGCCGGTCACGATCACCACCGGTGTGTAGGCCACATGGGCCACCGCCACCAGGTCCTTGGTCGGGTCGTAGCTCAGGTTTTTGTACAGCCAGGGCGCCACCACCAGGTTGTCCTTTTGCCCCATCACCATGTCGTAGCCGGTGGGCGCGGCGCGCACGAGTTCGGCAATTCCGATGGTGCCGCCGGCGCCGGCACGGTTGTCCGGCACCACATTCCATTTGCTCACTTCAGTGAGCTTGTTCGCCACCAGACGCGACAGGATGTCGGTACCGCCGCCGGGCGGGAAAGGCACGATCAGGCGCACGGGCTTGTTGGGAAAGGCCGGGGCTTGAGGCTGGGCCTGCGCGGTCAGCATCACGAGCACGAGACAGGTGAAAGACAAAAATGTCCGAAACATGGATGGAGTCTCCTGGGAGGTTTTATTTGCAGGCTTGAATGGAAGCGGCCATGCCACAACCCCAGCCTGATGGGCCTGCATTTTATGGCCGGACTCTAAAAAAGAACCGGCGGCCACGCCGCAATGCACGAGTGGTGACCTCTCGCCTGGCGATGGCGAAGGATTCAAAAAGGCTAAATCATTTCCAGCGCAACAGGGCCGGCTGGTGGATGAAAAAGCGCATCAAGTTCCGCAAGCTGCGCGGTGCTGAGCGTGATCTCCGCAGCTGCAAAGTTTTCCCTCAGCCGGTCCGGATGGCTGGTCTTGGGAATGGCGATGACACCGTCACGCGCCAGCAGCCATGCCAGCGCCGCCCGGCTGGCCAGCATGCCGTGGCGCTGCGCGAAGCCGGAGAGCCCGCGGTGTTGCAGGAGCCGGGCCTGCTCAATCGGCGAGTAAGCCATCACCGGCAGGCGGCGCTCCCGCATCCAGGGCAACAGGTCCCATTCGATGCCGCGGCGCGTCAGGTTGTAGAGCAGCTGGTTGGTCTGCACATCACGCCCGCCGGGCACCGTCCACAGCTCCTGCATGTCGGACAGGTCCAGGTTGCTCACGCCGTAGTGGCGAATCTTACCGGCTTTCTGCAGCGCCGCAAAAGCAGCCATGGTTTCGGCCAGTGGCACGGACCCGCGCCAGTGCAGGAGGTAGAGATCGATGCGGTCGGTCTGCAGGCGGCGCAGGCTGCGCTCGCAGGCGGCCACGGTGCCGGCCCGCGTGGCGTTATGCGGGTACACCTTGGTCACCAGAAACGCTTCATCGCGCCGCCCCTGAATGGCCTCGCCAACCAGCGTCTCCGCGAGGCCTTCGCCATACATCTCCGCGGTGTCTATCAGCGTGCAGCCCAGGTCCAAGCCCAGGCGCAGCGTGGCGATTTCCTGCGCGCGCCGCGCCGGTGTTTCGCCTATGCACCAGGTGCCCATGCCCAGGGCGCTGACGACTTCACCAGAAGGCAATGGAACGTTTTTCATCGCAACATTGTGGCGCTGCAGGAGCTACAGCGCCTGGCGCAGGGGCAAATTCAGCAGCAAATTCTGGGGCTTCAGTTTCACGACCTTGCCAGCACTCATCATCAGGCCCAGATAGACCGGTTTGCCCATCACGTCAGCGCGCATTTCCTGCGGATCGGCAAAGTCGAGCCTGAAGAGGCTGAGCAAGCGCTGCATGCGCTCGGGCTCCACGTCCCTGCCCTCGTAGAGGTCATTGAGCAGAGCCGTCGCCTCCACGTCCAGGCCCACGTGCCAGCGCCAGGCTTCGTCGTTTATCTTCTGCAGGGGCTTGATGTCGACCGCCACACCCAGAAAATGGGCCACCCACTTTTCCAGCACGCGTGCCAGCGCTTTCAGGCCGGAGCGGGCGCGTGTCATGGTGAACACCAGGCCGTGGCTCAGGTCGTTGCTGATCTCGTGCGTCAAATCAAGCAGGAAGTTGTGCCTGCCGCTGGCTTGCCAGTAGCCGGGCGCGTTCTCGTCGGTGAGCACCTGCATGTCAATGCTGCGCAGGGGCGCCTGGGCTTCCGCCAGAAAACGCCCGAAGTCGCCAAGCCCGCCGGTTTCGTTCAGCATGTCCAGCACCTCGCGGTCGCCCGTCAGCACCTGGCCGTCCTGCGTGGAAATACGCTGGCTGCGAAACAGCATTTCGGCGGCACGCACTTCATACACGTCGCCAGCGTCGTCAAGAATATTGCGCAGAATGGCCTGGGCCAGGAGATCAACGAACAGCGGCGGGATGCTGATGCTGCCGCTGCGAAACAAGCCGAGGTAATACGCCTCCAGGCTGCCCGCAGCTAGCAGCCCATCGCGAAAGCGCAGGAACAGGCCGTAACTTTCACGCGCGTCTTCGTCCTGCAAGGCCTGCAGCTCGGCGTCGGCCACAGGCCGGGCTGGCGCGGCCCGCAAGGCAGCGTGCAAGGCCTGCTCGGCGTGGCAGGACTCGGGCAGCAGCGCCAGCTCCGGGCGGTCCAGGAACAGGCGCAGGTAGTCGTCGGTGGGCAGCAGCCAGCCCCGGGCATTGCGCTGGAGCTGGATAAACCCGCTGGAAGGCCAGAAATTTTGCATGGTGGCCATCCTCTCACATTGGGCGGTGCACGCCTTCTGCACCCGTTTACTCCTGTTTTGATAGCTGCTTGCGACCGCTACATAAGGGCCGGAGTCCTATTTCGTTTGTCATCCAGGGCTGAAACCCCGGTTTGAGGTGGCACACCGCGACAGGAAGAAGCGCAGGTGTCAGGGTTGGCGCCGGTGTTTTTCGGCTTTGCGTACAGTAGAGCTGTTTGACACGTTCATTGGCGCAGCCGACGGAGACATCCCATGAACCCCATGACGAAACTGCCTGGTTATTCAGGCGCTCGCACCGCCTTGCTGGCAATGGTCCTGCTGACGCTGGGCCTGCCGGCCTGGGCGCAACTGCCCACCGTGACCACCCGCACCGAGACCTGGACGGGCAACGGCCCGCCACCCGACTACAACGCGTATGAACGGGACCGCTGGGAATGGCAGCGGCAGCAGCGCGAACACGAGCGCCGCCAGCGTGAGCTGACACGCCAGCAGGACCAGCAGATCCGCCAAAGCCAGGAGTCGCTGGGCCAGCGCGCCCTGCGCGAACAGGCCCAGCGCAACGGCACCTGGGTGCCTGAACGGCCCGGCCTCAGCGACCAGGAACTGGCCTGGCGGGAACAGCAGCACCTGCAGCGCGAGCAATGGCGGCAACAGCGAGACCTGACGCGCCAGGACGACCAGCGCGCGAGGCAGAGCGAAGAATCGATCGGCCAACGCGCCCTGCGCGAGCAGGCCCAGAAACATCGCAGCGAGGGAAGCCTCCCGAGCAACCGGCGTTAGCTGGCCTGCGCGCTGCGGTAGCGTTCGGCCTCCTGCTCCAGCCAGCCGCGAAACAGCGCCAGCACCGCGTTGTCGGACTTCTGTTCCGGATAGATGAAGTAATAACGCCGGTCGCTGAGAAACTCGTGCTCGATCAGCGGCACCAGCCGGCCCTGTTTCAGGTGGTCTTCAATCAGGAAACGCGGGATCAGGGCCAGGCCCTGGCCATGGATGGCGGCTTCGGTGGTTATGGAAAACAGCTCCATGCGTGCACCGGCCAGGTCATTCACTACACTCAATCCCAGCGATTCAAACCACTGCCGCCAGGCATAGGGCCGCGTGCTCATCTGCAACAGCGGCAGGTTCGCCAGGTCCGCGGCCTTGAGGGTGCGCCGCGTCTTGACCAGCGCCGGGCTGCCGACAGCGACGAGGCGCTCGTCCATGAGGAAGCAGGACTCGGTGCCGGGCCAGCCGGCTTCACCCGCAAAAATGGCCGCGTCCAGCGCCGTATCGGCAAACAGGAAGGGCCGCGTGCGCGAAGAAAGGTGCACCGCAATGTCAGGGTACAGGCGCTGAAACCCGCCCAGCCGCGGCACCAGCCACTTGGCGGCAAAAGTCGGCACCACACCGAGCTCCAGCGCCCCGCCCGCGCCGCCCTTGGCCATCAGGGCCAGGGTGTCACGCTCCACGTCGTCCAGGCGGGCGCGCACATTGCGGGCATAGTTGGTGCCCGCTTCAGTCAGCAGCACGCCGCGTTTGGTGCGCCTGAACAGCTTGACCTTCAGGAAGTCCTCGAGCCCGGCAATCTGCCGGCAGACGGCGCTCTGCGTGACCGCGTGTTCCTGCGCGGCATGGGTGAAACTCTGGTGCCGGGCGGCTGACTCAAACAGCGCCAGCGCCGTGGTGGAGGGAATTTTCCGTCGCATGGTGGGCTCCTGCAGTTTGCGCTGGTTTGGAGTTCCATTTTTGCACAATTCAGTTCCAAATCGTCTGTTGCGCGCCAGGCCAGGCTAGGCGTATGCTTGTGCCATTCCTTGCTTCACCCACCTCCTGAGTTGCAATTTCAGCACACAGTGAGGCTTCAACTTCCTTTGGAGACATCCCCATGAGCCCCAGCCCCCACAAAGCCAGCTTCCACTGGGCCGACCCCCTGCTGCTCGACCAGCAGCTGAGCGAAGACGAACGCATGGTGCGCGACACCGCCAGCGCCTACTGCCAAGAGCAGCTGGCACCGCGCGTGCTGGAAGCCTTCCGCCACGAAAAAACCGATGCCTCGATCTTTCGCGAGATGGGTTCGCTGGGCCTGCTCGGCAGCACGATTCCCGAAGCCTACGGCGGCGCCGGCCTGAACTACGTCTGTTACGGCCTGGTTGCGCGCGAAGTCGAGCGTGTCGATTCCGGCTACCGCTCCATGATGAGTGTGCAGTCCTCGCTGGTGATGGTGCCCATCAACGAGTTCGGCAACGAAGCCACGAAACAGAAATACCTGCCGAAACTAGCCACCGGAGAATGGATTGGCTGCTTCGGCCTGACCGAGCCCAACCACGGCTCCGACCCCGGCAGCATGATCACGCGCGCCAAAAAGGTGGATGGCGGCTACAAGCTCTCGGGCGCCAAGATGTGGATCACCAACAGCCCGATCGCCGACGTGTTTGTGGTCTGGGCCAAAGACGACGAAGGTGCGATCCGCGGCTTTGTGCTGGAAAAAGGCTGGAAAGGCCTGAGCACCCCGGCCGTGCACGGCAAGGTCGGCCTGCGCGCCTCCATCACCGGCGAGATCGTCATGGACGAAGTCTTCTGCCCCGAGGAAAACGCCTTCCCCGAGGTGCGTGGCCTCAAGGGCCCGTTCACCTGCCTCAACTCGGCCCGCTACGGCATTGCCTGGGGTGCCCTGGGCGCGGCCGAAGACTGCTTCCACAAGGCACGCCAGTACACGCTGGACCGCAAGCAGTTCGGCCGGCCGCTGGCCGCCAACCAGCTGATCCAGAAAAAACTCGCCGACATGGAAACCGAAATCGCACTCGGCCTGCAGGGCTGCCTGCGCCTGGGCCGCATGAAGGACGAAGGCACGGCCTCTGTGGAAGTCACCTCCATCATGAAGCGCAACTCCTGCGGCAAGGCCCTCGACATTGCCCGCATGGCGCGCGACATGCTGGGCGGCAACGGCATCAGCGACGAATTCGGCGTGGCGCGGCACCTGGTCAATCTCGAAGTGGTCAACACCTACGAAGGCACACACGATGTGCATGCGCTGATCCTGGGCCGCGCCATCACCGGCATTTCCGCGTTTTCCTGAAGCCATGACAGCCCCCGCTGTTCGCCCGCCGCCGCTGACTGGCGTGCGGGTGCTGGATCTGTCGCGTGTGCTCGCCGGCCCGTGGGCCGGGCAGTTGCTCGCCGACCTGGGCGCCGACGTGGTGAAAGTCGAAAAACCGCAGGGTGGCGACGACACCCGCGCCTGGGGCCCGCCCTACCTGAAGGACGCTTCGGGCCGTGACACCACCGAGGCCGCCTACTTTCTCTGCGCCAACCGCAACAAGCGCTCGGTCGCCATCGACATCGCCACACCCGAAGGGCAGGCGCAGGTGCGCGCGCTGGCGCAACAGGCCGACGTGGTGCTGGAGAACTTCAAGGTCGGCGGGCTCAAGCGTTACGGCCTCGACTATGCGAGCCTGAGCGCGGCCAACCCGCGCCTTGTCTACTGCTCAATCACCGGCTTCGGCCAGACCGGTCCTTACGCGGCGCGCGCGGGTTACGACTTCCTGATCCAGGGCATGGGCGGGCTGATGAGTGTGACCGGCCGGCCTGATGGCGAGGCCGGCGCCGGCCCGCAAAAAGTGGGTGTGGCGCTGACCGACATCATGACCGGCCTGTACGCCACGATTGCCGTGCAGGCCGCCCTGGCCGAGCGCGAGAAGTCAGGCTTGGGCCAACACATCGACCTGGCACTGCTGGACGTGCAGATCGCCTGCCTGGCGAACCAGGCGTCCAACTACCTGGCGGGCGGACTGGTGCCACGCCGCATGGGCAATGCGCATCCGAACATCGTGCCCTACCAGGACTTTCCGACGGCCGACGGCGACATCATCCTCGCGGTGGGCAACGACGAGCAGTTTGCAAAATTCTGCAAGGTCGCGGACCACCCCGAGTGGTCGGCCGACGCGCGCTTTACCACCAACGCGCAGCGTGTGGCGAACCGCGCCGTGCTCGTGCCCCTGCTGCGCCAGGCCACCGTGATGCGGACTTCGGCCGACTGGATTGCTGCGCTCGAAGCCGCCGGCGTGCCCTGCGGTCCGATCAACCGCATCGATGAAGTGTTTGCCGACCCGCAGGTGCGCGCACGCGGCCTGCACATCAACATGCCGCATGCGCTGGCCGGCGACGTGCCCTTGGTGGCCAACCCGATTCGCCTGTCGGGCTCACCGGTGGCTTACCAGCGGCCGCCGCCCATGCTGGGGCAGCACACGGCCGAGGTGCTGGCGCAATGGCTGGGTGTTCAAGAGCCGGCGTAGCACTCGCCCTGCGTCCTCCTGTCAATGAAATAGGCCTCCAGCCCAATACCATCGGTCGGCAACAGCTACTTATTTGATAGCAATTCAGCCACGCCTTCATGGCTTCCCTCCGTGGCGCGCAGACGCGACACAACGGCCGGCAGGTCTTTCCATGCCGGCTGATCCGGCGCATACCGGCTGCGCATGTAGCTCGCCAGCGTCGCGATCTGGTCGTCGTCCAGGCTGTGGCGGAAGGCCGGCATGAAGCCGATGTCTTTTGCCGCGGGCACGCGAATGCCGTCCAGGATCACACGCACCAGGTTGTCGGGCCGTTCGCTGTGCAGCTTGCTGTTCAGGGCCAGCGGCGCGTTGACACCCAGCAGCTTCGGTCCGTCACCATCATGGTGACAGGAGGCGCAGGCGCCGTTGAACAGGCGCTGGCCGGGGCCGGGCAATGCAGAGCCACTTTGCTGCGCCGCCAGCACCACCTGCCTGGCGCGTTCGGCGCTCTCGGGCTCGGCCAGGGGCTGGTTGAACGAGGTCAGGTAGCTGGCCATGGCCCGGATATCGTCGTCGGGCAAGGCACCGAGTTCCTTGACCACAGGGCCCATGGGTCCGGCGGCAGCACCATGCTGCAGGCTGTAGCCGTTGCGCAGGTAACGGTACAACTCGCCGGAGGTCCAGGGCATGGGCGCGCGCGACAAGGCTGTCAGCGCAGGCGCCTCCCAGCCATCAACTACCGCGCCGGACAGGAAGGCCGGGCCGCCACGTTCGGCACCCAGTGCATTGCGCGGCGTATGGCAGGCGCCGCAATGGCCCAGGCCATTGACCAGGTAGGCGCCGCGGTTCCATTCCACGGTTTGTGTCGGGTCCGTGCGGTACGGCGCCGGGTCATGAAACATCGCATTCCATGCCGCCATGAGGGGCCGCACATTGAAGGGAAAAGCGAGCCGTGTGGCCGGCGTTTCCGAGCGCACGGCCGGCTGGGCCATCAGCCAGGCGTACAGCGCGGTCAGGTCATCGTCGCTGGTCTTGGCAAAGGCCGTGTAGGGAAAAGCCGGGTACAGGTGGTGGCCGTCGCGCGAGATGCCTTCACGCATAGCACGCTGGAAGGCGCTGAAGGACCACAGGCCGATGCCTGTCTGCGCATCGGGCGTGAGGTTGGTCGTGATGACTTTTCCGAAGGGCGTTTCCATGGCCCGGCCGCCGGCATTCGGGATGCCGCCGGGCGCGGTGTGGCACACCACACAGTCGCCAGCCGCAGCCAGTTGCCGGCCGCGTTCAATCGTCGCCGCGGTGTAGATCGATGAACCACCGGACACCACCGGTGCAATTGCGGGCCGCCAGCCCAGCAGGGCCGCGGCCACCCCGAACACGCCGGCCAGCATCGCGCCGGTGCGGGACCAGCGGCCCAGGCTTTGGGGCCAGGACGCGTTGTCGGGCGGGCGAGCTAAAGGAGTTGGGGCGGCCAGGGCTGGCGACGAAGACGTGACATTGTCCGGCGCCGGTTGCAACGCGGCCCGCACCACCTCCGCGGTGAAAGGCGGCTGGCGAAAGCGCACGCCGGTCGCATCGAATATCGCATTCGCAATGGCGGCTGTGCCCGGCACCGACGACGACTCGCCCGCGCCCAGTGGCGGCTCGCCGGGCCGTGCCATGGTCACCACTTCGATCACCGGCACATCCCTGAAGCTCAGGATGGGATAGCTGCCCCACTCCAGGCTGGCCACGGTGTTCGTTGCCAGGTTCAGGCTGACCTGCTCGGTCAGCGCCCGGCTGGTGGTCTGCACCACGTTGCCGTGGATCTGGTGCTGCACACCGGCGGGGTTGATCAGCGTGCCGGCATCGTGGCCGACCACCACACGCCGGACCTGTACTTCACCGGTTTTGCGGTTGACCTCGACGTCTGCCACCCAGGCAGCCCAGGCCGCGCCGTACCCCGGCCACTTGCTGTGCACGTAACGCGCGTAAGCCACGCCCTGGCCGTGCACGATGTCGGAGGCCCTGCTTTGCTCTCCGGCCTGCTGCGGCTGCGTGTGGACTTTCCAGCCGGCGCGATCAGCTGTGGCGCGCAGCAACTCCGCCGCGCGCGGCTCGCTCAGGTAACGCAGGCGGAACTCGACCGGGTCCACGCCGGCCGCCGTGGCCAGCTCGTCGATGTAGGACTCGTGGGCAAAGGAGTTGGGCAGGGCAGACACGCCGCGCAGCCAGGAGGCGCGCAGCATGGGCGGCATGTCGTTGACCGATACACGCAGGTTCTCGTAGTCGTAAGGCGGGCGGGCACTGCGGTCGCCCATTTCGTAGGCGCGCGCCACGGGCTCGACAGTGCGCGTGAGCAGCAGCGCCAGCGTCGGCGCGCCGTTGGACGGGTAGGAGGTCTGGAAGTCATACGCGGCCACCGAGCCGTCGGCATTCAGTCCGCCATTGACCTGCATGAGCTGGGCCGCACCCTTGGGCTCCCAGGCATGCTCCTGCTCGCGCGTGAGCTGCACCCGCACCGGTGCGCCCACTGCGCGCGACAGCAGGGCCGCATCGGCCGCCACATCGTCGGCGCAATTGCGTCCGTAACAGCCGGCCGCCTCCATGCGGATCACGTCGATGTCCATGTCCGCCAGCCCCATGAGTCGCGACAGGTCGGCGCGCAGCACGTGCGGGTTCTGGCTGCCGGCCCACACCGTCAGGCGGTGTTCCGCCGCCGGGCCGTTCCCAAGGGGCTTTTTAGCCTGCCAGTCGGCCAGCGCACAGGAGGGACCGATGGACCCGTGCATTTGATAAGGCCAGACGTAGTTGCGCGGCATGCGCTCTGCGGCGCCCGCCATCGCTGCATCCACATCACCTTCGTCAATGAGCTTGCGCTGCGTCGCCGGGTTGGCGCGGATGGCGCTTTCCAGGTCATCAAGATTGGTCAGCCCCGGCCAGGGTTTCCATTGGACGCGCAACTCCCGCAGCGCCTGCTCGGCGTGTTCCTCGCGCTCAGCGACGATGCCGATGAAATCGCGGATGACGACGACCGCACGAATGCCCGGAATATGCGCAATCGAGGACTCATCGACCGATTCCAGCGTGTTGCCGATGAAGTCACCGTGGTCGGCACCGGCGTAGGGTGGCCGCACGACGCGGCCATGCAGCATGCCCGGCACGCGCATGTCGTGCACAAAGGTCAATGCACCGGTGGCCTTGGCCGGAATGTCGACCCGCAACGCGCTGGTGCCGACGAGGCGGTAGTCCTCCGGGGATTTCAGCGGTGAATCCAGTGCCAGCGAAAGTTCCACATGCTGCTGTGCCACCAGCGCGCCGTAGCCCACCGTCCGGCTGTCGCTGCCGATCACCGACACCACACCGTCGCGCACCACCAGCAGCGCCTTGTCCACCTGCAACACATCGGCGGCCTGGTTCACCAGCCAGGCGCGCGCCTGGGCGGCAGCCGCTCGCAAGGGCACGGCGTGAATCTGTATCGACGCGCTGGCAATGGTTGCGCCCTGGTTGGGCGCGCGGGTGGTGTCGCCCAGGACCATGTTGACACTGGCCAGCGAAACATCGAGTTCTTCCGCGACGATCTGGCCCAACGCGGTGCGAATGCCGGTGCCCAGGTCCACATGCCCGTTCAGGGCCGTGACGCTGCCGTCATCCCAGACCGCCAGCAGGATCTCCACGCCTTCCAGCGGGTTGCCACTCACCAGCGCGGGCTGACCCTGGGCTGGCGGCGGGGCGGGCGGCGGCTCGCGTGTGACCAGCAGCACGCCGCCTGCTGCGTGAAAATCGGCGCGTGTGAGCGGGGTATCCGCGCGGCGCATCATGACTTGCCTGCCTCTGCCGGAACCGGGCGCATCAGTCGGGCCGCGCGCCTGACCGCCTTGAGGATTTCCAGATGTGTGCCGCAACGGCACAGGTTGCCGGACAACTCGCGGCGTATCTCATCGTCCGTCGGGTCCGGGTTGCGCGCCAGTAGCGCCACCGTCATCATGATCATGCCGCTCAGGCAATAACCGCACTGGGCGGCCTGTTCCTCGATGAAAGCCTGCTGGACCGGATGCAGGTCTGCCAGCGAGCCCAGACCTTCCAGCGTGGTGACGGTTCTACCGGCCACGCCGCGAGCCGGGATCACACAGGCACGGGCTGCCACGCCATCGACCAGCACCGTGCAGGCGCCGCATTCACCCAGGCCGCAGCCATATTTGGGACTGTTGAGTTCCAGATCGTTACGCAACGCCGTCAACAGGCTCGCCTGCGCTGGAACTGCCAGCGTTCGCTCAACCTGGTTGACAGTGAGTGTCACGGCAGGAAGTGTCATCGAATCAGGCTGCCCGTTGCTGTGTACATCTCGAGCTCCACAAAGTTGGAGCCGTTGTGATTTTTCGGTCCATAGTCCACCCGGAAATCCCCCAGGTCCAGGCTGCCCACACCTTCGAGTGCAGCGATGAAATTCTCCCGCGTCAGGTTCCGGCCGGCGCGGCGCAGGCCCTCGACAAAGGTTCTCGCCACAATATAACCTTCCAGCACCGTGTAATTGTCGCCAGACCCGGCGGATGCGCCCAGTGTCTTGCGGTACTCCTTGACGATGCCGTAACGCTCCAGCGTTGGGGACGGAACGATGCTGGCGGTGATCACGCCACGCAGGGCGCCGTTCAGCCGTGTCGCCGACGCCTTGGCATCGGCCAGGCCGACGGAGATGGTGTAAAGCGGTGTGCCGAGACCGGAAGCGCGCATGTCGCGGATCAGCACCTCGGACATGGTTCCTGCCATGATCATGACAACGGCGTTCGGCGCCGCCTGCTTGAGCTGGGCTGCGATATCGGTGGCACTGGCCGCCGTGATGGCCATGGGGAGCGTCTTCACAACCTCCAGCTTTTCTTCCTTGGCAAGCTCCAGCAGGGTTTCCAGGTTTGACTTGCCAAACACGCTGTCCTGGTAAACCACGGCAACCTTGCTGGTCCCCACCACCGCAAGCTGCTGGGTGATACGCGCCAGCTCGGCTTCGTAACTCGCCCTCACATGGAAAAGATAATGGTTGTGTTTGAGCCGGATCGAGGTCGTGCCCACCAGCGGTGCAAACATCGGCACCCTGGCCTCCTCGGCCACCGGCATCGCAGCGATCAGATTGGCCGTTGCGACATAACCGATGAGCGCGAACACCTTGTTTTCATCGATCAGACGCCGGGTGTTCTCGACGGTGCGTTTGGGGTCGTAGGCATCGTCCAGCGCAGTCAGCTGCAGCTTGCGACCGTTCACGCCGCCAGCCTTGTTGACCTGCTCAAAATAAAGCTCGATGCCGCGCCGGTAGTTGTTTCCGGTCGCGGCGACCGGTCCGCTGAAAACAGCGGACTGTCCGACCGTGATCACGGTATCGGTCACGCCGGTTTCGGCGCGAGCCATTGAAAAAGCAATCAGGGCCGTGACGAGAAAAACGCCCTTCACGCACATCCATCGAGACATCATGTTCATCAACTTTCCATGTTTTTTGGAGATTCAGGCAAAAGATGTCCCGTCATCCGCTCAAGGACGACCCGCAAAGCCGCGTCAACGCGGCCTTGCGTGAGGACAAATCAGGGTTTAAGCCAGGTCTTTGGACTGGATCCGCTTGACACCGCGGGCAGCCATCTGTTTCCATGCAGCAGCCAGCGATCCGTTCAGGTCAATGGCGCGGGTGGCATCTTCGATCACGTACACCTCGAAGCCCGCCTTGCGTGCATCCATCGCCGTCCAGGCGACACAGAAGTCGGTCGCCAGCCCGGTCACGAAAACGCGTTTGATGCCGCGCTGCTTGAGATAACCGCCCAGGCCGGTCGGCGTCTTGCCGTCGGCTTCGGTGAAGGCCGAATAGCTGTCCACCTCCTGGTGGTAGCCCTTGCGCACAATGACCTGGGCCGTGGGCAGCGCCAGGTCCTTGTGGAGGGCCGCGTCGTCCGTGCCCTGCACGCAGTGGTCAGGCCACAGCACCTGGTTGCCGTAGGCCAGTTTTTTGACTTCGAAGGGTTTCTTGCCCGCATGGGTGCTGGCAAAGGACGCATGGCCCTTGGTGTGCCAGTCCTGCGTGATCACGATGTTCTCGAAAGCCGCGGCGAGCTTGTTGATGACCGGCACCACTTCTTCGCCGCCCTTGACCGGCAAGGTACCCCCGGTCACAAAACAGTTCTGCACATCGACAACAATCAGCGCGCTTTTGGCGTCGGGCTTGATGCCGGCGGCAAAGGCAACGCGGCCTGCCAGGCCGGCAGCCGCCACAAGTCCGGCGCTGGACAGGGTTTTCAACAAGGTTCTGCGGGTGGCGGGATGCATGATGAGATCTCCTTGAAACGGGTTGAATGACGTTGACAACAGCTAGCGCACTAAACACTGAGGTAAGCGCGCCGCACCTCTTCATTGGCCGACAACTCGACCATCGAACCCTCGTAGCGGATCTGGCCTTTTTCGAGCACATAAGCCCGGTCCGACACCAGCTCCGCGAAATGTATGTTCTGTTCCGACAGCAAAATACTCACGCCTTGTGTCTTCAGCTCCAGGATCATGTGCGCCATCTGCTCGACGATCACCGGCGCCACACCTTCCGAAGGTTCGTCGAGCAGGACCAGGTAGGGGTTGCCCATCAGGGTGCGCGCGACGGTCAGCATCTGCTGCTCACCGCCGCTCATACGGCCACCCTGGCGGTCCGGCATCTCGCCGAGGTTGGGAAACAGCTTGAACAGCCGCTCGGGCGTCCAGACCGGCGCCTCGCTGCCGTCCGGCCAGCGGCGTGGCGGCTGCCGCCCCACTTCCAGGTTCTCCAACACCGTCAGGTCGGTGAAGATGCGCCTGTCTTCCGGCACAAAGCCCAGGCCCATGCGCGCCGCATGATGGGGTTCGCTTTTTGAAATGTCGGTGCCCAGAAACGAAACACTGCCGCGCCGCTTGTCCAGCATGCCGATCAGCGTTTTGAGCGTCGTGGACTTTCCGGCACCGTTGCGCCCCATCAGAGCCACCACTTCACCGCGCCGCACTTCGATGCCCACGTCATAGAGGATCTGGGCGGCGCCATACCAGGCGCACAGGCCCCTGGCTTCCAGCAAAACTTCTTTCACGGCGCTCATGAGGCGGCATCCTTTTCCAGTGTCTTTTTCTCGAAAGTCTTGCCGCTGCCGAAATAGACCTCCTGGACTTTGGGGTGATCGCGTATCTCCAACGGCTTGCCTTCTGCAATCAGCCTGCCGCGTGCCAGCACAATCATGCGGTCGGCATAGGCAAACACCACATCCATGCTGTGTTCGGTGAACAGCACCGCCATGCCGCGGTCGATCACCAGCTGCTTGGTCAGGGCCATCAGGTCGTTGCGCTCCTTGGGCGCCATGCCGGCCGTGGGCTCGTCCATCAGCAGCAGCTTCGGGTTGTTGGCCATGGCCATGGCGAGTTCCACCCGCTTGACATCCCCGTAAGCCAGCACGCTGCAGGGCCGGTCAGCCTGGGCTTTCATGTTGACCTGCTCGAGCAGCACCAGCGCCTCCTCGCGCTTGTGGCCGGCCGCGCGGCGCCACATCGAAAACAGCTTGCGGTCCGAGGACAGTAGCGCCATCTGGACGTTCTCCACGACGGTCAGCGACGAAAAAGTCTCGGCAATCTGGAACGTCCGGCTGACACCCAGCCGCCAGATGTCGCGTGGCGCAAGCCCGATCAATTCCTGCTCGTTCAGCTGGATGGAACCGGCGTCGGCCCGCAACTGGCCATTGACCATGTTGAAGGTGGTTGACTTGCCGGCACCATTGGGGCCGATCAGCGCCAGCAGCTCACCGGCTGCCAACTCGAAACTGATACCGTCGACGGCCTTGACGCCGCCGAAGGATTTGCCCAGGCCGGACACTTTGAGCAAACTCATGACTGCCCCTCTTTCACGCCGCGCAGGCGCGACAACAGCTGTTTGGCAAAGCCGGCGATGCCTTGCGGAAACAGGAGCACCAGGATCAGGATGATGGCACCCAGCATGGCGCGCCAGTAGTCGGTGTTGCGCGCCACCGTGTCGTGCAGCCAGGTGAAGGTGACTGCGCCGACGATGGGCCCGACCAGCGTCTGCACGCCGCCCAGCAGAACCATCACCAGACCGTCAATGGACTTGCTCACGTGTAGGCTTTCCGGGGAAATGCTGCCCTTGGAAAACGCATACAGCGCGCCGGCCAGGCCCGCGAAGGTGCCGGCAATGACAAAGGCCACCCATTGCACGCGCTTGACGTCGATGCCGATCGCGTCTGAACGCAGCACGGAATCACGCGCAGCGCGCATGGCATAGCCGAAGGGTGAATACAGCATGCGGTGCATCATCAGCACCGCACCGGCCACCAGCGCCAGCGTCAGGTAGTAGTACATCTTCTTGTCGGCCAGCCATTCGGAGGGCCAGACGCCGGTCAGCCCATTGCTGCCGCCGGTGAAAGCATCCCACTGGTAACAGATCGCCCAGGTGATCTGCGCAAAGGCCAGGGTCAGCATGGCAAGGTAGACCCCCGAAAGACGGACACAGAACCAGCCGTAGATGAAAGCTCCCAGCGCCGCGAGCGCAGGCGCGACCACCAGCGCCACTTCCATCGGCAGGTTCAGGCTGCGTACCAGCAAGGCGGCGCCGTAGGCACCCAGGCCAAAGTAAGCCGCATGGCCGAAGGAGTGCATGCCGGCCGGCCCCATGATGAAGTGCAGGCTGGCAGCGAACAGCACCGCCACCAGCAGATCAATCAGCAACACCGTCACATAGGGCGACTGCGCAGCCAGCACAGGCACCAGGGCCAGCACGGCCAGCACGGCGGCGCCCCCATAGATGTACAAGCGGTCCGGCGGACGCAGGGGTTCCTCGGCCGTACCACCATGGCGGCTGACCGCCTGCGGGCGGCCGAACAAGCCCCATGGCCGTGCAACCAGCACAACGGCCATGACAAGAAACTCGACCACCAGGGTGAGCTTGGAGAACGAAATGCTGATACCCCAGATTTCCACCAGGCCCAGCCAGATACAGATGGCCTTCAGTTCGGCAATCAGCAGCGCCGCCACATAAGCGCCGGGGATGGAGCCCATGCCGCCGACCACCACCACCACAAAAGCCGCGCCGATGATGTTGAGGTCCATCTCGAGGTTGGCCGGTTCGCGCGGCAATTGCAGCGCTCCGCCCAGTCCCGCCAGCAGCGCGCCCAGTGCGAACACCGCAGTAAACAGCCAGGCCTGGTTGACACCTAGTGCGCTGACCATCTCCCGGTCCTGCGTGGCAGCGCGCACCAGCGTGCCCCAGCGGGTTTTGGTCAGCAGCAGCCAGAGCAAACCGAGCACCACCGGACCGGCCACGATCAGGAACAGGTCGTAGGACGGAAATTGCCGACCAAGGATGGACACCGAACCCGTCAGCCCGGGTGCCCGCGGGCCGAGCAGCTCTTCAGGCCCCCAGAACCACAACACCCCGTCCTTGATCACGAGGCCCAGCGCAAAAGTGGCAAGCAGCTGAAACAGCTCGGGGGCACGGTAAATCCGGCGCAGCAACAGGACTTCGACCAGCGCACCCAGCACACCGACGGCCAGGGCGGCAAGCAACAAAGCCGGCCAGAAGCCGATCGTGCCGCCCAGGGTGGCCACCAGGGAATAGGCCACATAGATGCCGACCATGAAAAATGAGCCATGCGCGAAGTTGACGATGCGCGTCACGCCAAAGATCAGCGACAGCCCGGCCGCTACCAGAAACAGCGACGATGCACCGGCCAAGCCATTGAGCAACTGAACGACAAAGCCTGAAAAGCTCATGAATTACCCTTTTTCGGATGCAACAGACCACCCGCAGGCACCATGGCGAGCATGGAAGCCGTGCGGGGGTCCCCCTGTCGGAAAAACCCCGGCACCCGCGCCATCAAAACGCGGGACTGAACGAGGTTTCGCAGTACGCCGGCCCTGTTATTCGGCGGCGCGCAACTTCTTGACCTCTGCGGCCGTCGGCTGGAACTTCGCACCGTCCATGTAGCGGTAGTCAACCATCACGCCCTTGCCGCCGTCGTTCTTCGTGCGCCCGACATAGGCACCCATGGTGGACTGGTGATCTTCGGCGCGGTAGACCACGGGACCAAAAGGCGTGCTGACCTTCAGGCCGCGGAAGGCAGCGATCATTTTTTCTGTCTCTGTGGATTTGGCTTTTTTCATGCCCTCTGCCAGCGACTTGATAGCGCTGTAACCGACGACGGAGCCGAGGCGCGGATAGTCCTTGTACTTGCCGTGATAGGCCAGGAAGAAGGCTTTGTGCTCGGGCGTCTGGATGCCGTACCAGGGGTAACCGGTGACCAGCCAGCCGTTGGGTGTTTCGTCCTTCAGCGGATCGAGGTATTCAGGCTCGCCGGTCAGCAGGCTCACCACTTCACGGCCCTGGAACAGGCCGCGCGTGTTGCCCTCGCGGACGAACTTGGACAGATCGGCGCCGAACAGCACATTGAAGATGGCGTCGGGTTTGGCGTCTGCCAGAGCCTGCACCACGCTGCCGGAGTCAACCTTGCCCAGCGGCGGCGCTTGTTCGGCCACAAACTCCACATCAGGCTGGGCTTCCTTGAGCAGCTTCTTGAAGCTGGCTGCCGCGGACTGGCCGTATTCATAGTTGGGATACACGACAGCCCAGCGCTTTTTCTTCATCGCGGCGGCATCAGGCACCAGCATCGCCACCTGCATGTAGGTGGAGGCACGCAGGCGGAAGGTGTAGCGGTTGCCGTTTTGCCAGACGATCTTGTCGGTCAAAGGTTCGGCAGCGAGAAAGAAGAACTTCTTCTGCTTCGCAAAATCCGTCAGCGCCAGGCCAATGTGCGAGAGAAAGGAACCCGTCAGCACATCCACCTTCTCGCGCGACACCAGTTCCTCGGCAGCACGCACCGCGTCGCCGGGGTTGGCATTGTCGTCACGGACAATCAGCTCGACTTTCTTGCCATTGATGCCGCCGCTGGCGTTGATCTCCTCGACAGCCAGCTCCATGCCTTTTTTGTAGGGCTCGAGAAAGGCGGGTTGGGCCTTGTAGCTGTTGATCTCGCCTATCTTGATGACCCCTTGCGCGTGGGCGGCCCCCATCGAGGCCAGACCCAGAAGAGTCATGGCACCCAGCATCTTGTATTGCATCTTCATAAAAAAACTCCTGCTTGTCGTGGATCGAAGGGGTGGTGAAACGGCCGGTCAGCGAAGCCCGTCTTCACCTTTGATATCGTGGATCTGCAAGCCGCCCACGCGCGGTAGCGGTCGGCCGCTGTCTGTCACAACGACAGCAACCACAATTTCGTCGGCACGCGGCGCATCGGCCACCCGTGCCTCCATGGCATCAAAATGGCTGCGCACAAAGGCGGCATCCTTGTGTCCGAGCGGAACGTCGATCGCCGTTCCGAGGCCACCCCGCTTTTTGCTGGAGGGCACGAGGGCAGCGCCTTTTTCTACCGCCAGGCGCAACGGCGCCCCCAGCTTGGGATGCAGGATGGCTGCAGCGTGCTCCAGCTCACCGGCTTCGCCCACAATCGCGGCCTTGCCATAACTCTGCGCCTGGCCGGGCGAAATACCCAGGGCCTCCACGCATTTGTTGCCCAGCAGGCCGCCGAGTTCTTCACCGATGGCAACCAGCTCGTCGAGGTTCTCGACATACCTGCCGGCGAAGGGGTTGGCGATCACCGCCATGGCCAGGGCCCGGCGCGTGGGAGGGTTCACCGCCTTTCCCATTTCCATGCGGACCTCGTCCACCTGAACAATGATTTTCCTGATTGCGGCTGTCATGATTTTTCCTTGTGTATTGTCAGGGTGCCTGCAGTGGCTCAGCGCAAACCGTCCCACTTGCTGATGGCTTGCGCCGCCAGCCCACCGACCCGCGCGTGAACACGGGGGCCGGTGCTCATCGCAAGAATAAAGACAATTTCATCAGCCAGCGGCGCGCCGGGGACACGCACCTCGATGGCATCGAAATGGCTGCGTACATAACTGGCATTGACATGGGTTATCGGCACATCCAGCGCAGCGCCCGGCCCGCCCACTTTTTTGGTGGAAGGCACGATGGACAACGCATTACCCGGCTGCCCGGTTTTTTCTTCGGCCTGGCCCTTGGCATAGGCCTGCCTGTCACCCTTCCAGCCCAGCAGTTCACGCATGGCATAGCCTCCCGGCACATGCCAGAGCGCGCCGTGCTCCAGCTCACCCGCCGCACCGATGATCGCACCCTTGCCGTAACCCTCGATCCGCTCTGCCGGCACCCCCATCGCCGCGCGCAGACGTTCGGCCATGTCGATACCGACAGGCTGCAGCTCATCCATCATGGGCAGGATGTCGGGCTCATAACGGCCCGCAAACGGGTTGGTCAGCACGACGGCAATGGTGCCGCGCAGCAAAGGCACTTTGGCAACCGGACCGAACTCATGCCGGATCTGCTCCACATGCGTGAAGATGCGTCGTATTTCAATCATGGTCAATCATGGGGTGAGGTCCATCCGTTTCATTAAGCAAATACTGAACCAACTTGCATGGCCGGGTTGTCGGCATGCCGGTTTTCCGGTGCCCCCGCAGTTGCCGCATCGGTGGTCACCAGCTGATTCTGGCAAACCAGCGCGGCAGACCAGATCAGGCCCGCGGCACGCAAAGCCTGCGCACGCTTGAGGCCTGCGCGCAACGCCTGCTGCACCAGCGCCGGCTCCAGC
Organism: Polaromonas sp.; assembly: GCF_049790275.1. Lineage (GTDB taxonomy): Bacteria > Pseudomonadota > Gammaproteobacteria > Burkholderiales > Burkholderiaceae_C > Polaromonas. The sequence goes on along the minus strand of NZ_JBAQYR010000117.1, from coordinate 20,346 downwards.
GGCGGAACATCCGCTGTGACCGGAATGGTTCCCAGATCGGTGTCGTCCTTCAGTTCGCACGCGGGCCTGCGCAGGATACGCGTGTCACGCACATCGACTGCATTGGCAATCACGGTCGCCGCCGCATCGGCTTCGGCCGCGGTGCGCGCCAGAACCGTGACGCTGTCGGCGATCCCGAGTGAGAAGCTGCGGCCACGCCAGCCACTGGTGGCGACGCCGCGTACAGGCTGCACGCTAGACACTTCAAACTGCCCATCGGTCCGGACGCCCTCCACAATCTCGCTTGTACTCAGCCGCGCAAGATCTGCATAAAGGCCGATCCGGACGGACTGGGAGGGTGTCAGGTGCAAGGCGATGTCACCGCCGTTGTTGATCCATGCGCGCGTGATGCCATCCGCGGCGTAACAGGCCACTAACTCCTGCGCCACGGCGCCGGCAACAGCGGCCATCGGCGTGATGAAACTGCTTTTGTAGGGCCGGCAGGCATGCCACATGCGCCTGGCGATCGGTCCCCGCACAGGACATTCACCACCCACAGGAAGCCGCAGCAACGCCAGCTCCTGCACCAGCTCATCCAGGATGCCGCGAAAACGCAGCCAGGCGTCGGCATGCGCCAGCTCCAGCGCGTCAGTGTTACCGCTCGCACCGATGATGATGTCCATCGGGCCATGCTGGAAATGCCAGCGACCGTCAGACAGCAAGGTGCGTTGGGCGTTCATGCGTTTTGCCTCAGCCAAGCAGGGGAGGCCGCGCAAGCGGCCAGGGGTTGGCCGCCGGGAGCGGTGCCCACGCCCGGGCAGTGGGCGCACCTTCGTTGTGCCATGCACCCCGGCGCAGTGCATCTTCAAGACTGCGCACATGGTCCATGTGGCCTCCCAGGGCGCGGTAGTCGTCGAGCTTCATGCTGAATTCAATCGGTGCGACGATGGCCGGTGTCGGCACGGTGCCGAAGCTGTTGTCAGGCATGCGCATGACATCGGCCATCACGGTGATGCCGCCACCGGGCCAGATGTAGGCTGGCGCGCCGCCGCAGGTGACATTGACGAGAGCGCTCTTGATCGCGCGGGTCAGCAGCACGGGATTCTCCGTGACCCCGGCGCGCAGGCTGCCGCCGGCACCGCCGAGAAACAGGACGGTCGTCAGCGAAGGCTCGCAGTTCTCGCCGATGCGCTCGACAATGCGGCGCACCTCGTCGGGCATGTCCTGCTCGACGGGACACAGCTCTTCATTCAGAACGTACCAGCTGGCATGCTCTCCGGTGGTCGATGTCATGAGCAGGCGCTGTCCGGGCCACGCCGCCTCGGGGTCCCATCCCTCAATGATGGACAGGGGATCGGCGATGTCCGTTCCGCCCCAGCCCGTTCCCGGATTGGCCACCTGGAAGTAGCGGCCCGGTGTTGATTTGCGCCCCCGCATCCTGATACCCGAGGCACGCATGTCCAGGCAACGCCCCGCCTGGTGCTCGGTCAACACACCGGTGATGTGGTCGTCAACCACCACGACCTCATCAAGCTTGCCAAAAAACTGCTTCGCAAAAATGCCGATGGTGGCCGAACCGCAGCCGACCCGCATGCGCTTTTCTTCCACCCCGTTGACGATGGGTGCGCGGCCCGCCTGGATCACGATCTGGGAGCCGCCGTCAATCGTGAGTTCGGCCGGCTCCTTGTTGCCTAGGGCCTTCATCATCTCGACCGTGACACGGCCCTCTTTCTTGCTACCGCCGGTCAGGTGATGAACGCCACCGAGCGAAAGCATCTGGGAGCCGTATTCCGCCGTGGTCACATGCCCGACGACCTCACCCTTGCAGCGCACATTGGCCTGCTCGGCCCCGAGGAAACGGTCCGTATCTATCTTCACCTTGAGGCTGCAGTAGCTGAAGATGCCTTCCGTCACCACCGTCACCAGGTCCACACCTGCGGCTTTGGAAGAAACAATGAAAGGGGCCGGCTTGTAGTCCGGGTAAGTTGTTGAAGAGCCCACACCGGTGACGAAGACCTCGTCGGCCAGCAGAAGGTCGCCGCTCCACGGCGCGGCTTCCGGCGCATCTACCGGCATGGCGGAATCTGCAACACCCGCCACAGCGGCACGGCCGGAAAAAGGCACAAGCACCGGTTCACCCTTGTCCAGGGTGCGGCGCAGCAACAGCACGGGATCGACACGGATCAGCGTGCCGCCCTGGTTGGCGTACCTGTCGCAGGCTCCGCTGCGGCCGTCGGAAATCTGGCACAGCACCGGACAGGCATTGCACTCGATCTTTTCGCTGTTCATCCGCTCGCTGCGCGGCCGGGCTTTCTCCAGAACCTGGGGCAGTCCCGGGGAATCCATGCCTGGCAAGCCGTCCGTCTTGGTGTGTTCCGTCATCGTGTTTGCCTTTTTCGCATCAGGCTGACCGTGGTGGTGCATTACTACCAATGTAGTGCATGCTTAATTTATATGTTGCATTTGCTACATTTGAAATCAATGTAGCGCATAGGAATTTCCAAAGCAATAGTATTTCCACGACATGCAGGAAATTATTTCAAAAATGTGGTGATCGCTTAATTTTCATGTTGCATTCACTACATTTGTATGGCACATTGAGAACTGTTCCGGACCTTGTTCATCCGGCACCCGCCGCCAAAGGACCGCTGTGACCCATGTCGTAACCGACCCTTGCATCAAATGCAAATACACGGATTGTGTCGATGTCTGCCCCGTTGACTGCTTCCGGGAAGGCCCCGATTTCCTGGTCATCGACCCTGACGAGTGTATTGACTGTGCCGTCTGCATTCCGGAGTGCCCGGTCAACGCGATTTATGCCGACGAAGACACCCCCGACGCGTTCCATGCCTTTCTGGAACTCAACGCCCGGCTGTCAAGGCAATGGCCCGCCATCACCAGACGCACGGACCCTGCTCCGGAGGCGGCACAATGGCAGGGTAAAACCAACAAGCTGGCGGGCCTGGATCCCGCGCTGCTGGCACATCCCAACTGATTACCAACTTCCCATCCCTTCATCACCATGAGCGCTTTCAACGAAGAGACCGTTTTGTCCGTCCACCACTGGACCGACAAGCTGTTCACGTTTACCACCACCCGGGACACCTCGCTGCGGTTCAGCAACGGCCACTTCACCATGATCGGCCTGCGGGTCAATGAAAAACCCCTGCTGCGCGCCTACAGCATCGTGAGCCCGAACCACGAGGAACACCTGGAGTTCCTGAGCATCAAGGTACCTGACGGCCCGCTGACCTCGCGCCTGCAGCACATGAAGGTCGGCGACAAGATCATCGTCGGGCGCAAACCCACCGGAACCCTGGTGATCGATTACCTACTGCCGGGCAAGCGGCTGTACCTGCTGTCCACCGGCACCGGCCTGGCGCCCTTCATGAGCATCATCCGCGACCCGGAGACTTACGAGCGTTTCGAGCAGGTGGTACTGGTGCACGGAGTGCGCCAGGCCGACGAACTCGCCTACCACGACTTGGTGGTTGAGCACCTCCCGCAGCATGAGTTCCTCGGCGAACTCGTCTCCAAGCAGTTGCTGTATTACCCGACAGTGACCCGCGAGAGCTACCGCAACATGGGCCGCGTCACCGACCTGATGGAAACCGGCAAGATGTTCGAGGACCTGAAGCTGCCCGCACTCGATCCGGCCACTGATCGCGTGATGATCTGCGGCAGCCCGGGCATGCTGAAAGACCTCAAGCACATGCTGGAAAAACGCGGCTTTGCTGAAGGCAACACGTCCAAGCCCGGCGACTTCGTCATCGAGCGCGCTTTTGCTGAACAGTAATATGGCCCCCACGCTTCTCGCTTCGCGTAGTACGCTGCCCCCCGAGGGGGCGCTGCGCCTGCGGCCCGGCAAAGCCGGTTCCGCGGCCCCGGCTGATGAAGAGAAGATCCCCACGCTTCTCGCTTCGCGTAGTGCGCTGCCCCCCGGGGGGGCGCTGCGCCTGCGGCCCGGCAAAGCCGGTTCCGCGGCCCCCGCTGGTGAAGAGAAGACCCCATGCTTCTCACTTGCTAGCTGACGCCATGGCCACCAAAACCACATCCCCACGCTCGGCGACCGCCAGGCTCGCCTCAGCAAAGCGGACTGGCGTGCGGGAGCAGGCCGCGCAGACCACGCGCGACAACATCCTGCGCGCCGCCACCAAGGTTTTCGCGCGGTATGGCTATGAAGGCGGCAGCGTGGAAAAAATCTCGCAGTCGGCCAAGTCATTCGACCGGATGATTTACTACTACTTCGGGAGCAAGGAAGGCCTGTTCATCGAAGTGCTGGAGGACATGTACCGCCGGATGAACGATGCGGAACTGGAACTCGATCTCGACCTGGAGCAGCCGGTGGACTCGCTCAAGGAAGTCATCCGTTTTGTCGTGACCTACTACAGCAAAAACCCCGAGTTCATCACGCTGCTCAACACGGAAAACCTGCACCGCGGCAAACACATTTCCAAATCGATGCGCGCGCGCGAATACTCATCGCCCGCCATTGCCATCATTCGCCAGCTGCTCGAAAGCGGCGTCAAGAAGAATGTGTTTCGCGCTGATGTGTCGGCACGCAATGTCTACCTCCTGATTGCCGCGACAGGCTATTTCTATATTTCCAACCGCCACACGCTGTCGGCCTTCCTCGGTGAGGACCTGCAGACGCCCGAAGCGATGACCGAGTGGCAGGCCTTCATCACTACCACCGTGCTGCGCACCGTGATGAAAAACCCCTGACACCTCCGCGCCGCCGACGAACATTCCCACCCACGACCTTTGAGAGGGCAAACAACATGGCAGAAGCTGTATCGACCGGAAAATCCGGAAAAGTCGTGATCAGGAACATCGGCCTGCTGCTGTCCGGCGATATCGACAACCCCATCCTGGACGCCGACACGGTTGTCGTGAACGATGGCCTGATCGTGGCTGTCGGCAAAGCCAAAGACTGCGACACCGAGGGCGCGCACACCGTGATTGATGCGCACCAGACCTGTGTCTGCCCGGGCCTGATCGACAGCCATGTCCACCCCGTGTTCGGTGACTGGACACCACGCCAGAACCAGATCGGCTGGATAGATTCCACCATGCATGGCGGGGTCACCAGCATGATCTCGGCCGGCGAAGTGCACCTGCCCGGCCGCCCCAAGGACATCGTCGGGCTGAAAGCCCTCGCCATCACCGCGCAGCGCGCGTTTGACAATTTCCGTCCCGGCGGCGTCAAGGTGCTTGCCGGCGCGCCCATCATCGAAAAAGGCATGGTCGAGCAGGACTTCAAGGAGCTGGCCGAGGCCGGCGTGACCCTGCTCGGCGAAGTCGGCCTGGGATCGGTCAAGGCCGGTTACGAGGCCAAGGAAATGGTGGCCTGGGCACGCAAGTACGGCATCCAGAGCACCATCCACACCGGCGGCCCCTCGATCCCTGGCTCCGGCCTGATCGACAAGGATGTGGTGCTGGAGGCCGACGCCGACGTCATCGGCCACATCAACGGCGGCCACACGGCGCTGTCGGAGCAACATGTCTGCGAACTCTGTGAAAAGTCTTCGCGTGCCATTGAAATCGTGCACAACGGCAATGAAAAAGTGGCGATTGCCGCGGCCCAGGCCGCGCTGCAGCTCAAGTGCCCGCACCGCGTGATTCTGGGCACGGACGGCCCGGCCGGTTCGGGCGTTCAGCCGTTGGGCATGTTGCGGCTTATTTCGCTGCTGTCCAGCCTGGGCAACATTCCGGCCGAACTGGCCTTCTGTTTTGCCACCGGCAACACCGCGCGCATACGCCAGCTCAACTGCGGGCTGATCGCGCCCGGCCGCGATGCTGACTTCGTGTTCATGGACAAGGCCCAGCATTCGTCCGGCCTGAACCTGCTCGACAGCGTGCAGCGCGGCGATATTCCCGGCGTGGGCATGGTCATGATTGACGGCATCGTGCGCTGCGGCCGCAGCCGCAACACGCCGCCCGCCACCACCATTCCCAGCGTGCTCGCCCATTGAGCGGCTTTTGCACACGCTGACACATGCCGCAATTTCCCTCGCCGACCAAGGAAGAGCTTTCGGCGCTTGAACCCCTGGACCGGCTGGCGCTGCACAACATCGTACTGGTCGCCACGGCGCGGCAGGCCGACGACGCCTTCGAGGCACTGGCCGCCTGCATCGTGCTGGGTTTTGACACCGAGTCCAAACCGACCTTTTTCCGTGACCAGGTCTCCGAAGGCCCACACGTGGTGCAGTTGTCTACACCGCACAAGGCTTATGTCTTCCAGCTGTTTGAGGCGCGCTGCCGCGAGGTGGTGGCGGCCCTGCTGGAGTCGGAAACCATCATCAAGGTCGGCTTCGGCCTGGCCGGCGATCACCAGCAGATCCGCCGCACGCTGGGGGTGGAACCACGCAATGTGCTGGACCTGAATGTGGTTTTCAGGAAAAGGGGTTATGCCAAGGAGATCGGTGTTCGCGGCGCCGTGGCCGTGCTGTTCAACCGGCGTTTCCTGAAATCCAGAAAAGCCACGACCTCCAACTGGGCCAACCGCCACCTGACGGAGAGCCAGCTGGTTTATGCGGCCAACGACGCCTGGGCGGCGCTGCAGGTGTTTGAAGCGCTCGGCTCGCCGGCGGCCTAGAACATCCCGAAGCGCTGCCTGAAGGCGGCGCAGAACTGCGGGCTGCCGCTGACCGCGAGGGTCAGCGTATGCCACGGCGAAGCCGTGCCGTCCTGCTGTTCCTGCAGGTCGAAATCCCACTCACCACCCTCTTCCAGCGGGGCCTGCAGACCTGGAAAGGCCGCATGCGCCCAGTCCAGCACCTGCGCCATCTCGGCGCGGACGGCAGCGACCTGGTCGGACCGCACAGACGCCATGGTGTCAAACGTGCCGCCGCCTTGCGGGTCCTCGCTGTAATCGAAATCCAGAAAGCGCAATTTCAGGCGTTGGGTTCAGATGGCTGCGCGTCCGCCTCGCCGCCGGCTTCGCCCACCGGCCGGGGCCTGGCGGTGCGGTGGCCGGTTTTGGCCAGCAGCTCAAGATAAAAGGAATCGGCCCCGTCTTTGGCAGCCGCGTCCACCAGCGCAATGATGGTTGCGAAGTGCACGGGCTCTGCCTGCGCTTCGCTCAGGCCGAAGCGGCAGTCAAAATCCCAGAAATCAGCACCTTCTGGCAGGGGTACCCTGCGCTGGCGTTTGACGTACTTGCGGATGTCGTGCTTGACGGCGTCCAGCACACGGTCACGGTTCTTGCCTTCGACGGCGAGTTTGAATGTCTTTTTCACGGTTGCCTTTCGGGGGTCTGTATCAGCCCGGACGGACGTGATTCGCAAGCCTTCGATTATGCGGCCCGGCGGCAGCCCCTTGTGGCGCAACAGCTTAAACTGGGCCTTTGCCGCCGCCTCTTCACAAAGCCCTCCCCATGCCATTTTCTTCCCTGGGCCTGTCCCCTGCCCTGCTGCGTGCTGTCGGCCTTCGCGGCTACCTGGTGCCCACGCCCATTCAGGCGGCAACCATTCCCGCCGTCCTGCAGGGCCGCGACGTGCTGGGCTCGGCGCAAACCGGCTCCGGCAAAACCGCAGCCTTTGTGCTGCCGCTGCTGCAGCAACTGCAGCTGGGCCCGCACGAAAAACCCCGCAGGGTTCGCGGCCTGGTCCTGGTGCCGACACGCGAACTCGCCGCCCAGGTGGGCGAAGAAATCCGCAGCCTCTCGCAGCACCTGCCCCACGCCCCCAAGGTTGCTGTTGTGTTCGGCGGCGTCTCCATCAATCCGCAGATGATGAATCTGCGCGGCGGAGCCGACATCGTGGTCGCCACGCCCGGCCGCCTGCTGGACTTGGCAGACCACAATGCGATCAGGCTGTCCGCCGTCGGTACGCTGGTGCTCGATGAAGCGGACCGGCTGTTCGACCTGGGGTTTGCCGAAGAGCTCGGCCGCATCCTCGCGCTGCTTCCAGCGCAGCGCCAGAACCTGTTTTTTTCCGCCACCTTTCCACCCGCCGTGCAGGCCCTGGCGCAAACGCTGCTTCGTGAGCCCGTCCGGATCGAAGTCCTGTCCGAACCGGCGCAGGCGCCTGACATCGTGCAGCGCGCCGTGGCGGTGGATGCAGGCCGCCGCACCCAGCTGCTGCGGCATTTGATCGCGCAAAACGGCTGGCACCGGGTGCTGGTGTTTGTGGCCACCAAACATGCGGCCGAAATCGTGGCCGACAAATTGCGCAAGGCCCGCATTTATGCCGAGCCTTTCCATGGCGAACTGAGCCAGGGCAAACGCACCCAGGTGCTGGCCGACTTCAAGGCCTCGCGGCTCAAGGTGGTGGTGGCCACCGACGTTGCGGCGCGGGGCATCGACATTGCGCAGTTGCCGGTGGTGGTGAACTACGACCTGCCGCGCTCAGCAGTGGACTACATCCACCGTATCGGCCGCACCGGGCGCGCCGGTGAAAGCGGGCTGGCCCTGAGCTTTGTCAGCCCGGACACACAGGCGCACTGGCGCCTGATCGAAAAACGCCAGCACCTGAAACTCCCGCTGGAACAGGTGGAAGGATTCGAGCCGCAACAGGCGGCAGCCACCGAGGGAGGTGCGAACCCCCCTTCAACCGGCGGCATCAAGGGCAAGCGCCCCAGCAAGAAAGACAAACTCAGGGCCGCAGCAAACCGCGAGGTTTGAGTCTGGCCCCTCGTCTAAGGTTTGCGTCGGGAACCGTTGGCAGCGCCGTTGACGCGGGTGATGGCATAACCTTTTTCGGCGATTTGCTCCTCCGGCTGGGGAATCGCGTAATGGCGGACCTGCTCGGCCTGCTCCCCCATTTCCACGGCCCGCACTTCGGTTTCCCAATCCGTGTTGGTGGCTTCCTCGGGAATCACCCGTCCCGCGGGCACCGCGAGGTAAGAAAATTGATCGTTGGATTCGGCTCGGCGATAAATATCCACACGCATGGTTTCTCCTTTACAACTGCGGTTCATCTACCTTAACGCCACCCCGGTTTTTCCTTGTAGGAGAAACCCCTCTCCTGGCACGGCCATGCGGGCTCCGTGGTCAAGCGCATGCCTGGGACGGCTTTCCGGATTGCTTCCGTTTTGATAGCCTCTTGCGCCCGCACCATAAGGGCTGAGGCCAATTTGGCATCAAACCCTGACACCCAGGTGACGCCGGGGCTGCACCCTGCGCGCTAAGCTGGCCGGCAATTCCTTCCGCCAACCTGACCGGAGCCATTCCCATGAACGATCTTTTTTCCCTCCAGGGCCGCACGGCGCTGATCACCGGCGGTTCACGCGGCATTGGCCGCATGATTGCCGCCGGCTTTCTGGCGCAGGGCGCACGCGTCTACATCTCGGCGCGCAAGGCCGCCGCCTGCGACCAGACCGCCAAAGAGCTCTCCAGCCTTGGGCACTGCGTTTCGCTGCCGGCCGATGTCTCCACGGTCGAGGGCGCACGCGCCCTGGCCGCGGCCTACAGCGCGCACGAGCCGCAGCTGGACATCCTCGTGAACAACGCAGGGGCGGCTTGGGGCGCGCCGTTTGACGAGTTTCCGGAAAGCGGCTGGGACAAGGTGATGGACCTGAACCTCAAAACCCCTTTCTTCCTGACGCAAGCCCTGATCGGCGCCTTGCGCACATCGGCCAAGCAGCGTCCGGCCAAGGTCATCAACATTGCCTCGATCGACGGGATTTCCGTCAACCCGATGGAAACCTATTCCTATGCCGCCAGCAAAGCCGGCCTGATCCAGCTGACGCGGCGCATGGCCCTGCAGCTGGTCAAGGACAACATCGTGGTCAGCGCCATCGCACCGGGTGCGTTTGCCTCCGACATGAACAAGGATGCCAGGGACCATGGCGACGCGGTGGCGGCGCGCATCCCCGCGGGACGCGTGGGTACGGATGCCGACATGGCAGGCGCGGCCATCTACCTGGCCTCGCGCGCCGGTGACTATGTGGTCGGCTCGACCCTGGTGGTTGACGGCGGCGTGACACACGCACGCTGAGCTGGGGCGCCCGACGCGCCAGTAGTCAGTCGTCCGCGCCGGACGTCGACAAGGCCTCGGGCACGTGTTGCGGCAGCACCAGCTGGCCCTGCGCGTCCGGCAGCGCTTCGATGCGGATCAGCGGTGCGGAGGAACTCACGCCGCCAAACATCGTCGCAAACGCAGCGTCCGCCGCGTCGCGGCCCGTGGCAAAACGCACGAAGCCCATGGGGATCGCCGTGCCCGACGGGTCGAACATGTACCAGCGGTGGCCCACATACACCTCGACATAGGCATGGAAATCGGTCGGGCCCAGGGCCGGGTCGGCACCGTAGTCGATGCCGCTGACAAAACGCGCCGGGATATTGACCGCTCGGCACAGCGCAATCATCAGGTGCGCAAAGTCGCGGCAGACGCCGGCCTCGTCGATCAGCGTGTCCACCGCCGTGGTGTAGCCGGTCGAGCTGTTGGAAGTGAAGGTCACACGCTGGTTGACCCAGTCGCGGATCGCCTGCACCCGGCTGTAGCCCTGGCGCAAATGGCCGAACTCCTTGACGGCCAGGCGATGCAGCCGATCCGACTGGCAGTACCGGCTGGGGTAAAGGTAAGCCAGCACCTGGCCGGGCAACTGCAGCACACCGACCTCGCCCAGGTTCTCGGGCTGTTCCTGGTGATGCTGTATATCCACCGTGGCGCCATAGCTGACGGTCAGCGGCCCAGGCGTGGCCCTGAACTTCAGGTAGCGGTTGTGGCTGACCGGATCGGTGTACAGGTCAGGCTGCAGTATCTGGCTGATGCCCAGGGTTTCGCCGATCACGTTTTGCTGGCGCGTTTGCGCCGCATGAATGTTGAAAATGAAATCACAGCCGGCGTCAGCCACCTGGTAATTCAGTTCAATCGAAAATCCGAGCCTGACCATATGTTGTCTTCCTGAAGTGGGGACGCGGCCCGTTGAAGGCTGCTGCGTGTGCTGCGACATGGCGCGGCTGAAGCTGAAGCGGATGGTCTGCCGGTATGGCAGCTGGCGCGTCATGGCGCAACTGAAGATGATTGTGAACCTCAAAAACGACCCTGGCGGCAACTCGGGCCAAGCGGCCATGCTGCGCCACGGTCAGACCTGACTCCGGGAGCGGACGTTTTCCTACAGACGGCACACAAACCACCGGGGTCAGCTTGCAGAAAGTCTGGCGGGCGGCCGTAGCGCTATCTTTTTAAGAGCTGTCTGCGCATGCCCATCAAGGGCTGTGGCTATTTTTCGCTGGTAGATTCGCAATCAACCCCGAAACTCACGTCGATAGGTGGAAGGCGACGTGTTCAGCGAGGCGGCAAAGTGCTGGCGCATCGACACGGCGGTGCCAAAGCCTGCGTCTGCCGCGATCTGCTCGATGCTGCGGCTGGTGGATTCCAGTTGCCGCTGTGCCAGCGCCAGCCGCTGGTTCAACAGCCACTGGCCCACCGTGGTCCCGGTGACCTGCCGGAAATGCCGCGTGAACGTACGCCTTGAAAGCAGCGCACGGCGCGCGAGATCGTCCAGGCTGTGCGGCCGGTTCAGGTGTTTTTGCACCCAGCCCAGCACATCGGCCAGGCGATGGTCGGCGCCGGAGGCAGGCAGCGGCTGCTCCACATACTGCGCCTGCCCGCCCTGCCGGTGAGGCGCCACCACCATGCGCCGCGCCATGTGGTTGGCCACCTCGGCGCCATGATCGGTGCGCAGCAGGTGCAGGCAACAGTCGATGCCTGCGGCAGTTCCGGCCGATGTCAGCACATCACCATCGTCCACATAAAGCACGTCGGGCCGCAGCTCAACCTGCGGGTAACGCTGCGCGAAAGCGGGGACCACTGCCCAGTGCGTGGTGGCGGGCCGGCCGTCGAGCAGGCCCGCTTCGGCCAGCACAAAAGCCCCCACGCACAAGCCCACGATGCGCGCGCCGCGCTTGTGGGCTGCACGCAGTGCCTTCAGCAAGGCCTCGGGCGGCGCCCGGTAGTTCTTATCGTTCGGGCTGTGCCATGAGGGCACGATGACGATGTCGGCCCGCGCCATGGCCGAGAGCTTGTGCACAACATCCACGGAGAAACCGGCCGGCGTGCGCAACGGCCCGGGCTCGGCCGCGCACACCAGCAGCTTGAAGTGAGGCATGTGCGGGCCGCCCATCTCCTGGCCAAACACCAGACAGGGCACGGACAGATGAAAGGGACTGATGCCGTCGAAAGCAACCACCGCGACGGTCTGCACCCGGCCGGCTTTTCGGGAAGAAGCACGCATGGCCTGATTCTATCGATTTATGGCTATCGGGCCACTTTCGCCAAAGCGCCCCGAAACGAACAATCCAGCTCATCAACCACTTGCTTCAAGGAGAACTTCCATGACCCCTGTTACCCCTCGCCGCGCCCTCGTCGTGATCGACGTGCAAAACGAATACTTCACCGGCAATCTGCTCATCGAGCATCCGCCGGTGCAGCAATCCCTGCCCAATATCGGCCGCGCCATGGATGCCGCCCGCGCGGCCGGCATCCCGGTGGTGGTGGTGCAACACAGCGCGGCAGCCAGCGCACCGCTGTTCGCCAAGGGCTCGCCCACCTGGGAACTCAACGAAGTGGTGGGAGGCCGACCACGTGACCACTACATCGAAAAAGCCTGGCCCAGCGTCTTCACCGGCACCGGCTTTGCAGACTGGCTGAAAGAAAAGCAGATCGACACCTTGACGGTGGCCGGCTACATGACGCACAACTGTGACGCCTCGACCATTTTTGAAGCCATGCACCGCGGCCTGCAAGTGGAATTTTTGCAGGACGCCACCGGCGCACTGCCCTACGCCAACACGGCAGGCAGCGCGACGGCGGAAGAGATTCACCGGGTATTCAGCGTGGTGTTCCACACAGGTTTTGCGGCCGTCGCTTCCACCGACGAATGGATCAATGCTGTGCAGGCAGACCGTGCAGTCAGGAAGGGCAATATCCTGGCGTCGAATCAGGCTGCGCTTGCCTCGAAGTAATTTTGTGGCACGACCGGGACCATCGTTGCCGTCTCTTTTGCAACAGGAAGAGCAAGAAGACCGCTGGACTCAGAGCCGGGCCAGCAGCTCTTTGACGTCTTCCCCCAAAGAGAGAACTTGCGGGTTGGTCACGACGCCGATGGCCATGGCGTCCAGGCCACCGATCATGGTGCACTTGAACTTGGCATCGGGCTGCTTCAGGCACTCCATCACGCCCCTTGGAACACCATCCACCGGAAAACGTAGCGGATGAAAGGCGTAGATGAAGTTGGAAGGATCCGTGGGATAGACCGTCCGGTCAAGAAGCTCCCCCGGAAACTTCCCGCCGGTCATGGTGCGAATGAGATAAGCCATTTTTGCACCCATCTCCGGCATGGCCCGCTTCGTTTCAACGTTGTGCGCCCCATGAAGACCAACCATGGTCCCCGCAAGAGGCATGCCGTTGCTGAACGAGCGCTGGACACCTCCAAGGAAGATCAAGCCGCACGCCGATTCACATTTTCCGGATACCGCCGTGGGAAGGCCCCGGTCACGAATCCGCTGCGCAAGTTGCAGCCCGTTCCAGAGATCACCACCGGGGCTGTTATGGAGCAGAACCAGCTTGACCCGATCAGTTGCGAAGTGGTTCCTCAGGCGGCTCAAGTCGTCACCCACCACCGGCCCGGACATGACCAGCGTGTCACCTACGAGGTTGAACTCCATCGCCAGAGGTGCCGACGCCGGAGTCAGTGCAAGCGCGGACACAAGGCAAGTTGCAAGGAGCGCACGCATGGCCGGCTGTCAGGCTTCGTCCATGAAGCGCACCTTGATACTTTTTCCCTTGACGCCGCCATTGGCCAGTTTTTGCTGGGCCTGGCTGGCAATGGTGCGGTCCACCGCAACATAGGTGGAGAATTCGTTGACATTGATCTTGCCGACCTGCTCACGCGTGAAGGGCGGCACATTGCCGGCCTCGCCGGTCAGCGCTCCCAGCACGTCGCCGGCGCGGATTTTTTCCTTGCGGCCGCCGACGATCTGCAGCGTCACCATGGGCGGCAACAACGGTTCGTTGCTGGCCGGCGTCAGCTCACTGAGTTTGTGCCATTCGGACTCGGCCTTCTGCAGTTGCTCGATCTTGCCGACGTAACCCATCTCGTCCATGCTCGCCAGGCTGATGGCCCAGCCTTCTTCGTCGGCGCGGCCGGTGCGGCCGATGCGGTGGATGTGCACCTCGGCATCCGGCGTCACGTCCACGTTGATGACCATCGCAAGCTGCGCTATGTCCAGGCCGCGCGCGGCCACGTCGGTAGCCACGAGCACCGAGCAACTGCGGTTGGAAAACTGCACCAGCACCTGGTCGCGTTCGCGCTGCTCCAGCTCACCAAACAGCGCCAGCGCGCTGAAGCCCTGCTCTTTCAAATAGGCCACCAGCGCGCGGCACTGCGATTTGGTGTTGCAGAAAGCCAGCGTGCTGGCCGGGCGGAAATGGCGCAGCACTTGCGCCACTGCGCCCAGGCGGGCTTCGTCATGGTCGCTGTCCGGCACTTGGTACCAGCGCTGCTGGATTTTGGTTTTCTCATGCTGCGCCTGCACCGTGATGGTTTGCGGCGTCTTCATGAACTGCTGACTGATCTTGGCGATGCCTTCCGGGTAAGTGGCCGAGAACAGCAGGGTTTGCCGTTCTTTGGGGCACTGTTTGACCACCGTGGCGATATCGTCGAAAAAGCCCATGTCCAGCATGCGGTCGGCTTCGTCGAGCACCAGCGTGTTCATCGCCTCCAGCGTCAGGTTGCCCCGCGCCAGGTGGTCCATGATGCGGCCTGGTGTGCCGACGACGATGTGCGCGCCGTTTTCCAGGCTGGCGGTCTGGTTGCGCAGCGGCACGCCGCCGCACAGCACCACCACCTTGATGTTTTCCTCGGCCCGCGCCAGGCGGCGGATTTCCGTGGCGACCTGGTCAGCCAGCTCGCGCGTCGGGCACAGCACCATGGCCTGTATGGCGAAACGGCGCGCATTGAGATTGACCAGCAGTGGAATGGCAAACGCAGCAGTCTTGCCGCTGCCGGTTTTGGCCTGCGCAATCAGGTCCTTGCCAGCCAGCGCCAGCGGCAGGCTGGCCGCCTGAATCGGCGTCATGGCCAGGTAGCCCAGGGTTTTGAGGTTGGCCTGCATGGCAGGATTCAGCGGCAGCGTGCTGAAGTCAGTACTTGCTGCGCTGGAAGTCGGGGAGGAAGAAGTCATGCCCTGATTATCGACGCTGTGTTTTTTAAACCTTCCGCACGCAGGCAGAGGCCCTTCCCCGCGCCATGTGCCGCTCAGCGGCCTGTGCATGGAGATATTGAACGAAAATTGGCATGAGCCCTTATCCGGCGGGCGCAAGAAGCTCTGTTATTGATAGCAAGTTTCAACCCAGCACTACAAGGCTTAAGCTTGTGACGCCGCATTTCCTGAACTTTTCCATCGTTTCGCCCAGGCCCAATGCCC
Source organism: Polaromonas sp. (assembly GCF_049790275.1). GTDB lineage: Bacteria > Pseudomonadota > Gammaproteobacteria > Burkholderiales > Burkholderiaceae_C > Polaromonas. The sequence continues at coordinate 4,991 of NZ_JBAQYR010000117.1, read as the reverse complement.
CCTGACGACTTTTCCGCCGCAGCCGTGCACGCGCTCGGCACCCATGGCCTGCTGCTCTTCCTGGCACTGCTGGCATTGCTGCTGCCGCTGGCCACAACACTGTGGTGGCTGGCGCAACGTTACGCCGTTCGCACCGAAACCAGCGCCCTGCCGGCAGGCGGCTACCTGCTGATCCGTCTTGCCGCGGGGTTTGCGGTGTTGGTGGGTGCCGCAGCGGTTTTTGCGGAAATTGCCGAAGAGCTGGGCGACGGCGAACGCGCGGGCGAGCTGGACCAACTCTTTTCAGACGCCGTACGCGACAACACACCGCAGGCTGCCCTGCAGATCTTCGCCTGGATCACGCGGCTTGGCGACACGGCAAGCCTGAGCGTGCTGGGCGTCGCCGTGGCGCTGGTACTGCTTGTGCGTGGACGCCGCTGGCTGGCCCTGGGCTGGTCGCTTGCGATCAGCGGCCACGCCCTCCTGAACCCCACGCTCAAGGCCTTGTTTGAAAGGACGCGGCCTGTCCATGAAGCCGGGCTGGTGCACGCGGACGGCTGGAGTTTTCCGAGCGGTCACAGCTCAGGCTCAGTGGTGGTCTACGGCATGTTGGCCTATGTGCTGATGCACAGCCTGCCGCCGGCCTTGGCGCGGCGCGCCAGCCTGCCGCTGGTGCTGCTGGCTGCCACCCTGGCGTTTTCGGTTGGCTGCAGCCGCATTTTTCTTCAGGTGCACTTCGCCACGGACGTGTTGGCCGGTTTTGCCTCCGGCACCGCCTGGCTGGCGGTGTGTGTGGCCAGCATCGAGCTCAGCCGTCACTATGGCCGGCCCCACGCCTGAACCCGTTACAGATAAGGCGACAGCTGCGCCTCGCCCCAGCGCAAAGGCAAAGACGCCTCCACCCGTTTCATGGACAGCAGCGTGAAGCGAAGCAGACGCTGCGCGCCCTCCAGCGCCGCCAGCTCGGGGCCGTCCCAGACTATTTCTGCAGCCACAGCCAGGTACAGCAGGTCGCCATTGTCGAAATCGATGAACAGCAGGCCGGCACGCGGATTGACGGCAATGTTGCCGAGGGTGTTGAAGAAGAAATTTCCGGCATAGTCCGGCATGGTGAGGGTGCCGTCATCGTTCACCCGCACAAAACCGGGCTTGCCGCCGCGGTGCGACACATCCGCGCCGCCGGCCCGGCCCGCCTGCGCGCCGTCTCCGGCATAGGCTGTGGCAATGAACAGGGTGTCGGCCCCGGCCACCATGCGGCGCGCGGCTGCATCGAGTTGTGCGGCCTCGTGCACGACGGCGCGCGCAAATGGCGGACTTTCCACATACACCGGTTCGCGCGCCTGGATGTATTTGGGGCAGTTGCCAAAACTCTGGCTCAGTTCCACCGTGAACCCAGTTACGCCCACCTCGCGCAACACACCATTCATGCGGTTGCGCCGCCGTGTCTGCGGCTCGATGCCCAGCAGGCCAATGGGTGCATCGTCGGCCAACGTCTCCTTCAGGGGATCACCTTCCAGCGGCTGCGCCCGCACCACCAGGTGCTTCGGGTCAGGCGAACGAATGAAGCCGGGTGGCTGCGCCAGCACCGAAGCCCAGGGCTGGCCGCCCGCATCCACAGTGCCAGCGATCACAAAGGGCAATTGTTCAAAAAAACTGCGGTGCTGGTCCGGCATGAAGTCGCGGATCACCTGCGGGCCGATCTGCGCCAGCCGTTCCTGCACACCCAGGCGCGCCTGCACTGCGCGTTCGCCTTCGTGAAACGCGGGCGGGCTCATGACATCACCCCTGCAGCAGTCACCCCGGAAACCGTTCGTCGTTTCATGCCGCCAGCCCGATCGGGGTTTTGACCATGGGCACAAAGCGCGGCAGCGCCTCGATGCGGGCCAGCCAGGCGCGCAGCGCTGGATAGGGCTCGAGCGACACATTGCCCTCGGGAGCGTGTGCCACATAGCTGTAGTTGGCGATGTCGGCGAGAGTGGGCGTGCTGCCTGCCAGAAAGGCGGACTGGCCCAGCTGCTGCTCCATCACCGCGAACAGCGTGTGGGCGCGCGTGATCGCCTCAGGGTTGTCCGGCCGCTTGAACAGCTGGGTCACGCGCGCTGCCGCCGGGCCGAAAGCGAGCTGGCCCGCGGCGACGGACAACCAGCGCTGCACGGCAGCGGCGGCCTGCGGCTCCTGCGGCAGCCATTGCTCCGGCCGCTCCGCGTAGCGCTTGGCCAGGTACACCAGGATGGCATTGGCATCGGCCAGCATGCATTCACCGTCCTGGATCACCGGCACCTGGCCAAAGGCATTCATGGCCAGGAAGGCAGGCGTCTTGTGCGCCCCGGCCGCCAGGTCCACCTCGACCGCCTCCATCGGCAGGCCAAGCAGGGACAAAAACAGCTCCACCCGGTGGCAATGGCCGGACAGTGCGTAGCGGTACAGCCGGATGGGGCGGACGGGGGTTTGGGGCTTGGACAGGGTGGCTGTGGACATGGAGGTCTTTCAGGAAGTGGACAGGAAGTAAGGGAATGAGCGCCATTCTGTTTGATCCACTTGAATGAATAAATGGATCAAAGTGGATTTAACTGCTCCGATAATTGGATGAATTACCATTCGGGCTATGGACAAGCTCCGGGCCATGCAGGCCTTTATTCATATTGCCGACGAAGGCAGCCTGACGGCCGCGGCACGCGTCATGGAGTCTTCGTTGCCGGCCATGGTGCGCACGCTGGCCGCTTTCGAAGCGCAGCTGGGCGTGCGCCTGTTCAACCGCAGCACGCGCCGCATTTCACTGACCGAAGAAGGCCGGCGGCATCTGGAAAGCTGCCGGCAATTGCTGGCCACTCTGGAAGACGCCGAGGCGGCGCTGACCGCAGACGCTGGCGAACCGGCCGGCCACCTCACCATCACCGCGCCCATGCTGTTCGGCCAGATGCATGTGGCGCCCGCAGTCACGCGGTTCGTGCAGAAGTACGACAAGATGCGCTGCAGCATGGTGCTGCTGGACCGCGTAGTCAACCTGCTGGAAGAAGGCATCGACGTAGGCATACGCATCGGCATGCTGGACGACTCCAGCCTGGTGGCACAGCCCGTGGGCCATATCCGGCGCCTGGTGGTGGCCAGCCCGGCTTGGCTGCGGCGACATGGCGTGCCACAGCATCCCAGGGACCTGCTCAAGGCCAACTGCGTGCGCGTGACCGATCACGCCACCGCCTGGGGCCCTTTCAACGACAAGGGCCGGCAACTACGCCTGGCCGTCAGCGGCAACCTGGAGTTCAACCAGATCGCGCCGGCTGTGGCGGCCTGCGCGGCCGGCGCGGGCCTGGGCATGTTTTTCTCGTACCAGGTGGCGCCCTTCCTCAAGACCAAGCAGCTGCGTTGCGTGCTGGAAGATTTCGAACCGCCACCCCGTCCCATACACGTGGTGTACCCGCACGCCCGCCTGCTGCCCAAACGCACCCGGGTGTTCATCGAGTGGATCAAGGAGGAGCTCCGGCCTTTCCAGGGATGAAGCCTTTGTTTATATATAAAAAAGGCCACCAGCCCTTTATCCATGGGCGCAAGCAGCTATCTTCTTAATAGCTACTCCAGCCCCCGGGCGCGGACATGCAACTCAGGCGCCGAACCTGTAAAAACGCTGCGGGTTGTGCACCAGCAGCGCTTCGAGCGCTGGCAAGGTCGGCACGATCATCGCCAGCAGGTCCACCAGCTGGCCGTCGTCGGGCACATGGTGGTGGTTGGGGTGCGGCCAGTCGGTGCCCCAGAAACAGCGCTCCGGAAACTCCTGCAGCAGGCGGCGCGCCAGCGCCACGCCCTCGGCATACGGCGCACCCGGTGAGACACGGTCCACCCCGCTGACCTTCACATGAAAACGCGGGTCTTCGAGTAGCGCGCACAGCGCACGGAAATCGGCATGGTTCTCACCCTGCGTTGCATCGACCCTCGCCATGTGGTCGATCACCACCGGCACGGCCGATTGCCTGAGCACCGGCGCCAGCTCGTGGATCAGGCTGCTTTCGAAATGCACCTGCAGGTGCAGGCCCAGCGGCGCCAGGCGCTGCGTCAGCGCCACCACTTGCTGCACCGTGGCGCCCTGCGCCTGGTGTTGCATGAAGTTGAAGCGCACGCCGCGAAAGCCGGCCGCCTCGAGCCGCTGCAGTTCGGCATCGCTCACCTGGTGCGGCACCAGCGCCACGCCGAGGTAACGGCCACCGCCCGCGCGTATCGCGTCCTCGACCACCCGGTTGTCAAAGCCATGCACCAGCGACTGCACGATCACGCAGCGCGTGATACCCAGCAGCCGGTGCAATGCAAACAGCGTTTCCTTGGGCGCATCGGCCGGCGTGATCGCACTGTCAGGAGAAAAAGGAAAAGTCGCGGCCGGGCCGAACACATGCACGTGAGCATCGCAGGCACCGGGCGGCAGCAGCAGCCGGGGTGCGGACGGCTGGCGCATGTAGGTCAGAACAGCTTCGGGCATGCGCCTATTCTGGCCGCAATGGCGGCTTGGCTGCTGGAGCAGAAAACCGACCAGAAAATCGGCCAGCACGCCGCTGAACATCAAATTGGCCTCCAGCCCTTATACACCGCGCGCAAGCAGCTATCATTTTTATAACAAAACCCTGCACAATATGGGTTCAAGCCACTAGGGCCTGTTCACACTATTTATGCAAGATGCGTTGCGAGTCAAAAAGGTCATGCGCGAGGCGCAAAATGCAGCCGGGCTAGCGCCCGGCAAGGCTTTGCAACGCTGCGCATGGCCTTTTTGGCCGCAACCCGGAGGGAACGTGGTTAAACCAGCACCACTCGTCGTTGCACTCCTAGCCCAGCCGCCCGGGCTGAGCGTCGTCGCGCGCCTAGATTCGCGCTGTTTTAACCACGTTCGCACTTGTATAAATAGTGTGAACAGGCCCTAGAGGCATGCTTCAGCCAGCAACTCCAGAGAAGAAAACACATATGCAAACTTTTGACTTTGACCTGTTTGTCATAGGCGGTGGCAGCGGCGGCGTGCGTGCCGCGCGCATGGC
>NZ_JBAQYR010000116.1:0-63646 GCF_049790275.1 Polaromonas sp. | reverse complement strand
ATATAGGAAACAGCGGAATCGGAAACAAGGGTGTCGGTGGTCATGGCTTTACTCCTGGGAAGTTGATGAACAAGAGGACTTCGAAAAAGATCCTCTCGCTCGGGCTTCCTCGTTCCCCCGAGCAGGGGGCGGAGGGGGGTGCTGGTGGTGCCACAAGAAAAAACCGGGCTGGCCCGGTGTCGCTGTATTCAAGATCCCCCCACAAGTGCCCCTCGCACCGGGACGGGGTCTTGTGGGGGGATCCAGCGACCGCCGGGACGGGCCGGTTTTTTCAGACGGTAGGCCAGGCGCCCGCAGCCGACGTGACACAAAGCGCAGCGACTGGCACCAAAGGGTGCAGCCTGGCCGGGTTCGAAGACGCGACAGTAATCAACCGGATCGGCGGCCTTGGCGATCTACTCTATTTAGAGGATGCAAACTGAGGAGCTTCGTCCTAGAGTCAGTTGCGAGGTTTGTCAGATTCAATATACCTGTATAGACACGCAGTCCATCCAGCTAGCTACATGACTACAAACATCTTTTTCAATTTTTCTGTGCCATGTTATCTGACAGGGCGCCATGTTATTCCGCAGTTTTGCGGGATATATCAAAGTTAGGGTTCAAGGAACTAAGGAGAGTGTCATGAATCTTCGTGTCTGCCTTCTTGTAATGGCCGTCGTGTGTGCAGGCAGTTCAAATGCGCAACCGGAACGACGTTTGGGCCCTCTCGATTCGGGACTGGCAAAAATGTATGGCCCTGGCGTCGGAGTACCCATTGAGGAACGGGGACAGCGCATCCATGAGTCTCAGGTAGAACGGCAGTTGGATAAGAAGGAGAGAAACGAGGGAGACAGTAGCAGATTGCGCGAAGAGCAAAACTATCGCCGCTCCCATACGGTGCCGCCAAGTGACGCTGGCCGAGGAAGCGGCACCCGTGGGGCGAAGTCAACTGAATAGATCGAACTCGCGGATCAAGGGTCTGCGGGCTAACTCCGACGTTAGCCCGTATGGCGCATGCGCGAGCGCAACGCTCCTCAACCTCCGAACGCGCGAGAAATGCGAGGTGTGGTGTGAGTAACCTAACTCATCATTCCACTGGACCCGGTGCGATGAAACCGCGCAACGCCGTGAATTCAAACGTTTGAGCGCAGAACAAAAACCACTTATGCAAACACCAAAAAATACGCTTCTGCCACGCTCCAAGAGTTCGAGCATCACTCCCCTGGGCATCATTGCGACATTCGTTGCGCTGTCGGAAACTGTCGCTGGGCTCGCAGCCATTAAGACTACAGGTTCGGTGCAGTTTATCTTCGCTTGTTTCGCGGTCATATTTCCGATTCTCATCGCCTGCGCCTTCTTCTTTATCCTTTGGAAGCGTGCGTACGTTTTCTACCCTCCGCAGGATTTTGGGAGTGAAGTTGACGTCAAACACTACGTCGATGCAATGCGCCATCAGGCCGTAGGAAATCAGGAGCTTCATAGCCTAGTCAAAACTACGATTACTGAGACGCTCAGATCACATGAAGCTCAGATTGCCATTTCCAATGTGGCAGTCGGTGGAGAGGCGCGTGCAGCAGAAGCCCTCAATGCGGCCTCAGAGGTACTTTCTGCGCAGGCTGTTGATCGCCTTCATCGCGCGGTTCTCACGGTGAACGTCAGTGCGTTCGAAGGTTCGGAAGTTATTCCAGAATTGGTATTTCCATATGATGGTGAACAGGAAGCGTTTACTCTGCTAAGTGCCGTGTATTACCAGATAAGTGATCACGTCCGTCCATTTACTTATGGGAAATCGTGGGCGCTCCAAGACCGAGATTCCGGCAATCAGATTTTGCCTCCTGATGTCAACTGGAGGGATAACTATGCGCTTGCAGATAGCGGCGCGACCGTGGAGCAAATGGGCATACGCGCCGGAATGACACTGCTTGCCGTTCCTTTGAAATCGACGGGCTCAAGTTCGAGGAAGGGGCGCAGTCGAGGAGGAGGTGCGAGTGCATTGTAGAAATCGCGTGCGGGCTGTGCACTCTAACTTTCACGTTATCGCAAGCTCGAATGCCCTGGCTTGAGAACCCGATAAATCGACCGCTTCACGCTCGACGGGTGAACATTGAAAAGCGCTGCCAGTGAATCCATCGTGTACTGATTGGACTTCCACAGTCGGACAATTTCTTGTTCGTCACTTGGGGAAATTGATCTCGGCCTGCCGCAGTGAATGCCGCGCATCATCGCCGCGGTCTGGCCTGCAATAGACCGCTCCCGAATGATGCCGCGCTCGAACTCTGCGAATGCCCCCAGCATGTGCGTCATCATCCGGCCAGCCGAGGTGCTCGTGTCCACAGGCTCCGTCAGGCTTTGGAACGTTGCACCGGCTTTCTGGATCCTGTCCAGGATCGAAAGCAGATCCATCAGGGAGCGCGCCAGGCGGTCAATCTTGTAAACCTTGACCATGTCGCCTGGCTCCAGCGATTCCAGCATCTCCATTAACTTTGGCCGTTGGCCGACTGAACTTCGTTTCTCCTGCAGGATTGTTTCAACGCCAGATCGCCGCAGCGCATCCAGCTGCAGCGTTGTTTCCTGCTCGGTGGTGGAAACCCGAGCGTATCCGTAAATCAAACCGACCTCCTTTTAGTTAGCTACGCTTTTCATAGCGTAGTAACTCAACGGCAAGCCAGCGCGAGACCTGTAGCCTGTAAAAAATGACAGGCAAACTTTTGCTTTACAAGTAAAAAACCGGCCTAGGCCGGTCATCATTTGGTTCGAAAGCCACCGCTTCCGCCAAACCTGAAAAAAGCCATCAACAGTTGTTGATGGCTTTTTTTATGCGGCACGCGAAGCAAAGCAGCGATAAAAGGCGTCATGGCCTTCACCTCTTGTCGCTAGGCAGCAGATGGCTCCCCCGGTGCCTCAGTCAGCCAGAAACAGGGTCTGCAAATCGTTGAGAAAATCAAACCCGCGCGCAGTCGGCCTGACACAGGCAAAGTCGCGTTCAATCAAACCCTTGCGCTCGGCCTCGTCCAGGCCGGCCTGGATCGCTGTCAGCGGCAACCCGGTCTTCTCTGAAAAGTCCTGCAGCTTGAACCCTTCGCGCAAACGCAGGGCATTGAGCATGAATTCGAATGGCAGGTCAGCGCGGCCGACTTCGTTGTCTTGCGCCACCGCGGTGCCAGCCAGCGCTTTGTCCATGTACAGCTTCGGCTCTCGAAACCGCACCTGGCGAACCACGCGATGCGCAAAGCTGAGCTTGCTGTGGGCACCAGCGCCGAGGCCAAGGTAGTCGCCGAACTTCCAGTAGTTCAGGTTGTGCAGGCAACGGTGGCCAAGTCTGGAGTAGGCCGAGACCTCATAACGGTCCATGCCGGCAAGACCGGTCAATTCGGTGATCCGGTCCAGCATGGCGTAGGCGTCGTCATCTTCCGGCAATGCCGGGGGATATTTGGCGAACCAGGTGTTGGGCTCGACAGTAAGGTGGTAAATCGAAATGTGCGGTGGCTGCAGCGCCAGCGCCTGCGCCATGTCCTGCTCCAGGTTTGCCAGCGTCTGGCCCGGCAAGGCGTACATGATGTCGAGGTTGAAGGTGTCGAAGGCCTGTGCGGCTTCCTCAACAGCGGCAATCGCCTGGGCGCGGTCGTGCACACGGCCGAGCGCTTTGAGATGTCTGTCGTCAAAACTCTGCACCCCCACCGACAACCGCGTCACACCCGCGCTGCGAAAGGCCCTGAAGCGATCTTTTTCAAACGTACCGGGATTGGCTTCCAGCGTGATTTCACAATCTGGCTCGAGTCGAAGCCGTGCGCGAATATCACCCAGCAGCCGGTCGATGGCCTGCGGGGAAAACAAGCTGGGTGTACCACCGCCGATGAAGATGCTGTGCACCGTGCGGCCCCATACCAGCGGCAGCGAGGCTTCGAGGTCGGCCATCAGCGCGTCGAGGTAACGCTGCTCGGGCAACGCACCCTGGGCTTCATGCGAGTTGAAATCGCAGTAGGGGCATTTCTTCAGGCACCAGGGCAGGTGTACGTACAGCGACAGCGGCGGCAAGGCGGCCAGCTGCAGTGTGCCGTCCCGCATATAGTGCCGGATGTCCTTGAGCCCGGCGCCGGTTTCTTCCACCGGCGGCGCGCTGACAACGGGAATGGGGAAGGTCATGGCCCGTCGCTACAGCCAGCGCTCGCGCATCAGGTCCATCATCTGGCGTACCGCCATGCCGCGGTGGCTGTTGGCGTTTTTAACCTCGACCGGCAGTTGCGCAAAAGTTTTGCCGAACGCGGGGATGTACATCACCGGATCGAATCCGAATCCGTTGCTGCCTGCCGGCTCCCTGGCAATTTCACCGGTCACACGGCCTACGGAAATCAAGGGTTCGGGATCGTCGGCGGAACGCACGGCCACCAGCGTGCTGACCATCGCAGCACGGCGCTGGTCGAGTCCGGCCATCTGCTCCAGCAGCGCGCGCACGTTGTTGTCGTCGCCTTTCTCATAGCCAAACTGCGTGGCGTAAAAAGCCGTGTCCACGCCCGGCAGGCCACCAAAAGCATCGACGCACAGGCCGGCATCGTCAGCCAATGCGGGCAGCCCGCTCAGGCGTGATGCATGGCGCGCCTTGGCCAGGGCGTTTTCGACAAAGGTGCGGAAAGGCTCTTCAGCCTCGGAAATGCCCAGCGCTGCCTGCCGGACAAGCGTCACATCCAGCGGTGCCAGCATGGCCTGCAGTTCGGCCAGTTTGCCGGGATTGTTCGATGCCAGTACGATTTTCATAAGAAAAATATGCCTCCAGCCCAATAGGGTTGGGCGTAAGCAGCTATTAATTCAGTAGCGACTGCTGCTGCAGCGCAACCAGTTCGTTGATGCCTTTTTCGGCCAGCAGCAGCAACGCATCCATTTCCTTGCGTGAAAAGGCAGCGCCTTCTGCCGTTCCCTGCACCTCCACATAGTGGCCGGCGCCGGTCATCACCACGTTCATGTCGGTGTCGCAACTCACATCCTCGATGTACTCCAGGTCCAGCAGGGGCGTACCCTGCACGATACCCACCGAGATGGCGGCGACGTGACCGATGATCGGCGTTTCCTTGAGCTTGCCCTCGGCCAGCAGCTTGTTGACGGCGTCCTGCGCCGCAACAAACGCGCCGGTGATGCTGGCCGTACGTGTGCCGCCGTCGGCCTGGATCACGTCGCAGTCGAGATGGATGGTGCGTTCACCCAATTTTTTCAGGTCGAACACCGCTCGCATCGAGCGGCCGATCAGGCGCTGGATTTCCTGCGTGCGGCCGCTCTGCTTGCCGCGCGCCGCCTCTCGGTCGCTGCGGGTATGGGTGGCGCGTGGCAGCATGCCGTATTCGGCCGTGACCCAGCCCTCGCCGCTGCCCTTTTTGTGGCCAGGCACTTTCTCCTCGACCGAGGCCGTACACAGCACCCGGGTTGCCCCAAACTCGATCAGGACCGAACCTTCGGCATAGGCGGTGTAGGCACGGGTGATGCGCACCGGGCGCAGCTGGTTGGCCGCACGGGCGCTGCTTCGCGAAAATGAACTCATGGTCAGGGCTTTCTGGCGGGGTCGCACCCGAGGGATATGAAAGAGAAGAAAAGGAAAGTCAGGAGCAACGCAGCACCTGCAGGGCGAAAGAGCTGGCCGGGACCTCAGGCTTTTTTGGCTGCGGAGCGGCGTATGGCTTCGTTGATTTCGGCAATGGAGCGTTCAATCGCCGCATCGTCGAGGTCTTCGACGCTGGAGTCGAGCACGCCCGCCTGGATGGTCGATGCAAAAACACCGTCCATGATGCTGTCGGTCGAGACACCGCGCGTCGACTCGAAAGCGTCGGGTGTTTCCCACTCCATGGCCAGCACGGTGACGTTGTCGCTGTGCTCGCCCCCGTTGCGCAGCGCGTGTTCGACCATTTCAGGCACAGCGTCAGACACGCTGTTGCCAGCCATGTGCCGCACAATTTCAGCGTCGGTCAGCGTGCCCCACAGGCCGTCCGAGCAGAGCATCAGTTTGTCGCCCTGTTGCAGGACCACCGGACCGGTGATGTCAAACACCGGCTTGGAAGGGGAACCCAGGCAGGTGAACAGGATGTTGCGGTTCAAGCGCTCCAGCTTGATGATGCCGGCGTTTTGCTGCTCCAGGTAGGAGTGGTCACGCGTACGGGTCAGCAGCTCGCCGTCGCGCACCACATACAGGCGCGAATCGCCGCAGTGAACCCAGGTAGCACCCGTGCCCTGCAATATGGCGGCCACCAGCGTGGTACGCGGTGTGTCGAGCATGCCCTTTTCGCTGGCATAACGGATGATCTGGTGATGCGCCGCCATCAGGGCAGACGACAAAAATTCGGTGGTGTCCCGGACCAGTGGCCGGGCTTCCTTCTGGTAGAGCGCAGAAATGGTCTGCAGCGCCAGCTGGGCCGCCACCTCGCCTTCGGGGTGGCCGCCCATGCCATCGGCCAGCACAAACAGGCCCGACTCACGGGTGTAGCAATACCCCATGCGGTCTTCGTTTTTCTCGCGACCGCCTTTGCGGCTGACCTGAAAGACTGAGAATTTCATTTGAATTTCGTCGCAAAGCCGGTGGCTTTGCGCGCGGTTTTCTTGGTGTCTGACACCATGTTGTCAAACTGCAGCCGCATTTTTTCGCCGACCGTCAACTTGGTGTACCGCCGTTCACCCTCGCGGCTAAGTTCTTTCTGCAGGGCAAAGACCGACTGCGGCCGCGACAAGGGATCGAGTGACATGCACCATTCAACCACTTCAATGAGGTTGTCCGAATACACACCGCGCAAGCGGGAGAGTGCAAGCGACAGACGGTCTTTTTCCAGACGCTGCGGCGCGTCATTGGGCGGGTAGCCCTGCATGGTCGCGTAAATGCAGGCGCCAATCGCATAAATGTCGGTCCACGGACCCATCGACGAATCACGCCGGTACATTTCAGGCGCGGCAAACCCCGGTGTGTACATGGGCCGGATGAAGTTGCCCTCTTTGCTCAGCACCTCGCGTGCGGCGCCAAAGTCGATCATCACGGCCTTGTTGTCGTCGGTGACGAAGATGTTGGCCGGTTTGATGTCCAGATGCAGCATCTTGTGCTGGTGAACAATGCGCAAACCGCGCAGGATCTCGTCGAACAGCGAACGGATGGTCGACTCACGAAACACCTTCTGCTTCTTGAGCTCGCGTGCGGTGATGATGAAATCCTGCAGGGTGCCGCCCTCCAGATAATTCATCACCATGTAAACGGTCTCGTTTTCGCGAAAGAAGTTCAGCACACTCACCACGGACGCGTGGGAGATCTGCGCCAGCGAGCGGCCTTCCTCGAAAAAACTCTTCAGGCCGAGCCGGTACAACGACAGCTTTTCAGGTTGCACCTGGGGCAGCAACTCGCCCGGCAAGCGGCTGGCCAGCGAAGACGGCAGGTACTCCTTGATGGCAACCTGCTGGCCCTCGTTATCAACAGCCAAGTAAACTACCCCAAACCCGCCGGCCGACAGCTTGCGCACGACGCGATAACCGCCAATGACGGTGTCGGGTGGAAGTGGCGCTGGCTTGACCTTTGACATAATTCGGGATTAAGCAAGGTGACGGGATCACCAAGTCCTGTTTCTCTAAGAAAAGCGTATAACTAAATGTCAGTTTACAGCATGACTGGCTATGCAGCCGTTCAGTCCACACCTGTGCGAAATACCCAGGAAGTGGACACCGGCACGGACACCAACGCCCGCCTTGGGGTGGAAATACGCTCGGTGAACAGCCGTTTCCTGGATCTGGCCTTCCGGTTGCCCGATGAATTGCGTCAGACCGAGCCGGCACTTCGGGAGTTGCTGACCGCCAAACTCAAGCGCGGCAAGATCGAAATGCGCGTTTCGCTGGAAAGCAATACCGGCAGCAGCCTGCGAGCCCCGGCCACCTCCACCCTGCAGCGCCTGGGCTCCATGGAAGACACCGTGCGGTCCTGGCTTCCCGGCGCGACAGCCCTGAGCGTCGCCGATATCCTGCGCATGGCGGCAGGCGAAGACAAAACCGCCCATGACTACAGCGACGAACTCCTGAAACTCGCCAAAAAGGCGCTCAAGGAGCTGCTGGCGGCCCGGGAACGCGAAGGCGCCCGCCTGGCGCAAATGCTGTTGGACCGCACGGCCCAGCTGCGGGCGCTCGCTGCCTCGGCGGTTCCCATAGTGCCCAAACTGGTGGAGCAGCAGAAAATCCGTTTCATGGAGCGCTGGAAAGAGGCGATGGCATTGGGAGGCGGGAGCACCCTGCCCGAAGCGGCGCAAGACCGGGCCCTGACGGAAGCCACGTCCTTCGCGATACGTATTGACGTGGCGGAGGAAATCACACGCTTGTCCTCCCATCTGGATGAAATCGACCGGCTGCTGGCCGGAGGCGGCGAGGTGGGCAAACGGCTGGACTTCCTGATCCAGGAGCTGCACCGCGAAGCCAATACGCTGGGGTCCAAATCAGGATCGCTGGAACTGACCCACGTTTCTGTGGACATGAAAGTGCTGATCGAGCAGATCCGCGAGCAGGTCCAGAACATCGAATGAAACAGGGCCCCCACGCTCCCCCACTCCGTGTGGGTCGCTGCCCCCCGAGGGGGCTGGCCTTGCTCGGGGCGGCCCTTCGCGGCGGCCGCGTGCTCAGAACAAAGGATCACTGATGGATTACCCCGGAAACCTGTTTGTTGTTGCCGCACCCAGCGGGGCCGGAAAATCCAGCCTGGTCAAGGCGCTGATGGAACTCGACGCGCGGGTGCAGCCGGCGGTATCGCACACCACCAGGCCACCCCGCGGGCAGGAAAAGCATGGGCGCGAGTACTTCTTTATTTCGCCCGAAGAGTTTGACGGCATGGTGCTGCGGGATTCTTTTCTTGAATGGGCGCATGTGCATGGCCAGCGTTACGGTACTTCCCGGCAAACCATCGAAGAGCGCGTGGCGCATGGCGCCGACGTCATCCTGGAGATCGATTTTCAGGGCGCCATCAACATCAAGCGTATTTTCAGCAACGCGGTGCTGATCTTCATCCTGCCGCCCAGTTGGGAAGAATTGCGTTCGCGGCTGGAACGGCGCGGTGAGGACACGCCCGAGGTGATTGAACTGCGGCTGAAAAACGCCGCCGTCGAGATGGCCCAAGCCCATGAATTCGACTTCGTTATAATCAACGAGTTATTTGAACGAGCGGTTTTCGACCTGAAAACCATTGTTCATGCCCAGCGGCTCAAGTTTGCAGCCCAACGACGTGCCCGCGCCGAGACCTTCAAGGCCCTGCATATTGCCTGACCTGCTACCTCGTTTCCCTATTTCCCCATTTAACCCGGAGATCATCATGGCCCGCATCACTGTTGAAGACTGCCTGGAAAAAATCCCCAACCGCTTTCAGCTCGTTCTGGCAGCTACCTACCGCGCCCGCATGCTCAGCCAGGGCCATGCGCCAAAAATCGAGAGCAAGAACAAACCCGGCGTAACGGCCTTGCGCGAAATTGCCGAAGGCAAAATCGGCCTGGAAATGCTGAAAAAAGTCCCCTCCTGAGGCCACCCCGCCGAATCAAAAAAGCACCGCCTGCGGTGCTTTTTTATTTCCCCGAACCGGTCCAAAGCCCGTTTTTTGCATGTTTTATTGGCACCGCGATACATTTAAGGCATGAGCGCCCTGGATTTCCCCATCGCTAACGCCAAGTCGAGCCCGGCTGCCGCCAACGCGGCTGCGGCGAGTTTTGCAGCGCTCACCGCCAAACTGGACTACATGAGCGCCGAGGACGTCGACAATGTCCGGCGCGCCTACCGCTTTGCCGATGAAGCGCATCTGGGCCAGATCCGCAATGGCGGCCTGCCCTATATCACCCACCCGATCGCCGTGGCCCAGCAATGTGCCGAATGGAAGCTGGACGCGCAAGCCCTCATGGCAGCGCTGCTGCATGACGCAATCGAGGACTGCGGCGTCACCAAGCCCGAGCTGATCGAGCGGTTTGGCGCACCCGTGGCCGAACTGGTAGACGGGTTGACCAAGCTGGAAAAGCTGGAATTCAACACCCGCGAAGAAAACCAGGCGGAATCGTTTCGCAAAATGCTGCTGGCCATGGCCCGCGATGTGCGCGTCATCCTGATCAAGCTGGCCGACCGCAGCCACAACATGCGCACGCTCAGCGACGTGCCGCGCAGCAAATGGACACGCATTTCGCGCGAAACGCTGGACATCTACGCACCCATTGCACACCGCCTCGGCCTGAATGCGACCTACCGCGAACTGCAGGACCTGGCTTTCCAGCACCTGTATCCCTGGCGCTACGCCACGCTGACCAAAGCGCTGGCCAGGGCACGCGGCCGCCGGCGCGACGTGATCAAGCGTGTCCAGGCGGAAGTGGAAGCCGCCTTTGCCAGCGCCGGCATCCAGGTGCATATCTACGGACGCGAAAAAGCACTCTATTCGGTCTACCGCAAAATGGACGAAAAACACCTGTCCTTCGCGCAGGTGACCGACATCTATGGCTTTCGCATCATTGTCGCGAACGTCACTGCGTGTTACACCGCCATGGGCGTGCTGCACCAGCTCTACAAGCCTCTGCCGGGGAAATTCAAGGACTACATCGCCATTCCCAAGGTCAATGGCTACCAGTCGCTGCACACGACGATGGTCGGTCCCTTTGGCACCAATATCGAGTTCCAGATGCGCACCGAGGCCATGCACATCGTGGCCGAATCCGGCGTTGCTGCACACTGGCTGTACAAAGCCACCGACCCGGAAAGCGACGCGTCACAGCGGCTGGGCACCCAGTGGCTGCAGTCCCTGCTGGACATCCAGCATGAAACCCGCGACGCTGCCGAGTTCTGGGACCACGTCAAGATCGACCTTTTCCCCGATGCTGTGTACGTGTTCACGCCCAAAAGCCAGATCATGGCCATGCCGCGTGGGGCCACGATTGTCGACTTCGCCTACGCCATCCACAGCGATGTCGGGCATCGGGCCGTTGCAGCCAAGGTCAACGGCGAGCAAGTTCCACTGCGCTCCGAACTGCGCAATGGCGACGTGATCGAAATCATCACCGCCTCGGTCTCCAGCCCCAACCCGGCCTGGCTGGGGTTTGTGCGCACCGGCAAGGCCAGGTCCAAGATACGCCATCACCTCAAGACCATGGCGCTCACCGAATCGCAGGAGCTCGGCGAGAAAATGCTGGCGCAGGCGCTGCGGGCCGAAGGCATAGAACGCCTGCCCGAGGACAACGAGCAGCACCATGCAACCTGGGAAAAAATACTGCGCTTTTCCGGCAACCGTTCACGCGCCGATCTGCTGACCGACATTGGCCTGGGCAAGCGCATCGCCAGCATGGTGGCCAAACGCATTGTCAGCCTGCTGGCTGAAACCGGCGAAAAACCGGACCAGCTGCTGATGAGCCGTGAGCGTTATACGGCGCACGAATCAATCTCGCAGGGCGCCCTGGTACTCGACGGCAGCGAAGGCGCCTCGGTTCAATTTGCCACCTGCTGCCGCCCCATTCCCGGCGATGGCATTGTCGGCTACCTGGGGCGCGGCGAAGGGCTTGTGGTGCACACGGAAGACTGCGCGGTTGCCAAAAAATTGCAGCAGCGCGATAGCGAACGCTTCATTGCAGTCGACTGGTCTGACGAGCCCACTCGGGCCTTTGAGGCCGGTTTGCTGGTCACCGTATCCAACGGCAAGGGCGTGCTGGCCAAAGTTGCCTCGGCCCTGGCGAGCGCAGAGGCCGACATCACTCATGTGGACATGGGGCAGGACCCCGCACAGGACGCAACCGACCTGCGCTTTGATGTGCTGGTGCGCGACCGCATCCATCTGGCGGCCGTCATGCGCAGCGTCAAACGCACTGCGCCGGTGCTGCGCGTGCAACGCGCCAAGCCGGGCGTCTAGGGCGGCGATCCGGCGCTGACCGGCGCCGGGTAGCTGACTTCCACCACTTCGATGTCCTTGAGCCCGCCGGGCGTCGCCAGTTTGACTTCGTCGCCCACCCGGGCCTTGAGCAGCGCGCGGGCAATCGGCGAAATCCAGCTGACCTGGTTCTGCGCACTGTCTGCTTCATCGATACCCAGGATGGTGACTGTCTGCTCCAGACCGCTGTCGTCGGCGTAGGTGACCGCGGCACCGAAAAACACCTGGTCGTTGCCAAAGTGCACAGCGGGGTCTGAAATCTCGGCAATTTCGAGGCGCTTGGTCAAAAAGCGGATGCGCCGGTCAATTTCGCGCAGGCGCTTCTTGCCATAGTGGTAGTCCCCGTTTTCCGAACGGTCGCCGTTGCTGGCCGCCCAGTGCACCACTTCAACCACCTTGGGACGCTCGTTGTCGATGAGGTCCAGCAGTTCGGTCTTGAGCCGCGCATAACCATTCGGGGTGATGTAGTTTTTGCCGCCCGCGGGCAAAGGCGGGAGCGACAGGTCTTCGTCGTCTTCCGCGTCGGTTTCTTTGGTGAAAGCTTTGCTCATGATGAGCCTGCAACAGTGAAAACGGGTTCCAAATCAGGACATCGTAACGAAAAAGCCCTGGAACCTTGCGGTTCCAGGGCTTGACGTTTGGTGCGGCTGGCAGGAATTGAACCCACGACCCCTTGGTTCGTAGCCAAGTACTCTATCCAACTGAGCTACAGCCGCTAAGCCTCGAATTATAGCCTATTTGGAGGGTGGTAGGGCGTCACAGACTTGAACTGTGGACCAAAGGATTATGAGTCCTCTGCTCTAACCAACTGAGCTAACGCCCCACGTCGCCAGTGCAGATTGTACCGGCCCTACTTGCTGTGGCTCAGCGCGCTGCTGACCATCTTGGCGGTGATGTCAACGATCTGGATCATTTTTTCATAGGGCATGCGCATGGGCCCGATGACGCCCAGGGTGCCCACCACTTTGCCGTCCACCTCATAGGGCGCGGTCACGATGGACAGCTCCTGGTAGGGCACCACCTGGCTTTCCCCGCCGATGTAGATGCGCACGCCTTCGGCCCGGCTGGACACATCGAGCAGGCGCATGAGCTGGGCTTTCTGCTCGAACAGGTCGAACAGCTTGCGCAGGTTGCCCATGTCGCTGGAAAAGTCGCTCACGGCGAGCAGGTTGCGCTCGCCGGAGATCACCACCTCGTCGCGCGACTCGATTGCCTCCGAACTCACCTGCACCGCCGCCTGCATCAGGCTGGCGATCTCGCCGCGCAGGGCTTCGACTTCGTTTTGCAGGCGTTCGCGCACCTCTTCGATGGCCATGCCCGCATAGTGCGAGTTGAGAAAGTTGGCCGCTTCGATGAGCTGGGTCTGGGTGTAGTCGGTCTCGGTGAAAATGACCCGGTTCTGCACGTCGCCATCGGGCGAAACGATGATGACCAGGATGCGCTTTTCCGACAGGCGCAGAAACTCGATGTGGCGAAACACCGAAGTGCGGCGCGGAGCCATCACCACACCGACAAACTGCGACAGGCTCGACAGGATGTTGGCGGCATTGCTGAAGACTTTTTGCGGCTGGTCCGGTGCCAGGCGGGGCGCGCCCAGCGAATTGAGCGCCGAATACTGGTCGCGCTGCATGGTCAGCATGGTGTCGACGAAGAGGCGGTAACCCCGGGCCGTCGGGATGCGGCCGGCCGAGGTGTGCGGGCTGACGATCAGGCCCAGGTCTTCCAGGTCACTCATGACGTTGCGTATGGTCGCCGGCGACAGGTCCAGTCCGGAAGCCTTGGACAAGGTGCGCGAGCCGACCGGTTGACCGTCGGCGATGTAGCGCTCTACAAGCGCTTTTAACAACAGTCGGGCACGTTCATCAAGCATGAAGCCATTCTACGAAGCTTGCCACGGATGTTGTGATGTAATTTGACGATGAAGTCGCAATTTCGTCACGTCGCCCTGATCGGGAAGTACCACGCGCAGGGTTCCCGCTCGGCGCTGGAAGAAATTGCCAACTTCCTGCACACGCAGGGTTGTGAGGTTGCGCTGGAGAAAGACACGGCCAGCAACACCGGCCTGACCCGGCACCCGGTGCTCGATGTGGCCGGCGTCGGTACGCACTGCGACCTGGCGCTGGTCGTCGGCGGTGACGGCACCATGCTGGGCATAGGCCGGCAGCTGGCCCAGTTCGGCGTGCCGCTGGTCGGCATCAACCAGGGACGCCTGGGCTTCATCACCGACATTGCCTTCGAAGATTTCCAGACGGCGCTCGAACCCATGCTGCGCGGCGAATACGAGGAAGACCGGCGCTGGATGATGCAGGCCGAGGTGGTGCGTGACGGCCGCTGTGTCTTCAGCGCCACCGCGATGAACGACGTGGTTGTGAACCGCGGCGCCACGGCCGGCATGGTGGAACTGCGGGTCGAGGTCGATGGGCGTTTTGTGGCCAACCAGCGTGCCGATGGCCTGATCATCGCCACGCCGACCGGCTCCACCGCCTATGCCCTGTCGGCAGGCGGCCCCCTGCTGCATCCTTCGATTTCCGGCTGGGTGATGGTGCCGATTGCGCCGCACACGCTGTCGAACCGGCCCATCGTGCTGCCCGATACCGGTGAGATCACCGTGGAAATTGTTGCCGGCCGCGATGCCAGTGCCAATTTCGACATGCAGTCGCTGGCCACCCTGCTGCACGGCGACCGCATCACGGTGCGGCGTTCGCAATACCAGATGCGCTTTTTGCATCCCAAGGGCTGGAGCTATTTCGATACCCTGCGGAAAAAACTCCACTGGAATGAAGGTGTGGCATGAGCCTTAAAAGCATCGCCCTGCGCGACTTTGTCATCGTGCGCGAGCTCGCGCTGGACCTGGAACGCGGGTTCACCGTGCTCACCGGTGAAACCGGCGCCGGCAAATCCATCCTGATCGATGCGCTGCAACTGGCATTGGGCGCGCGCGCCGATGCCGGCGTGGTGCGCGAAGGCGCGCAGCGCTGCGAGATCAGCGTCACTTTCGACGCCCCGCCCCAGCTGGCGGGCTGGCTGGACCAGGCCGGCTTTGCCGCCGAAGATGATCTGCTCCTGCGCCGTACCATCGATGCCCAGGGGAAAAGCCGAGCCTGGATCAATGGCAGCCCGGCCACAGCCACGCAGCTGCGCGAGATCGCCGACCTGCTGGTCGATATTCATGGTCAGCATGCCTGGCAAAGCCTGACCCGTCCCGATGCGGTGCGTGGCCTGCTGGATGCCTATGCCGGACTCCCGGCCCAGACCCTCGCGCAACCCTGGCAGGCCTGGCGCAACGCGCACAAGGCCCTGCTTGATGCGCGTGAAGCGCAGGACAGCCTGCAACGCGAACGCGAGCGCCTGGCCTGGCAGATCGGCGAGCTGGACAAGCTGGCCCCGGGCGAGCACGAATGGGACGATCTCAATACCCAGCACAGCCGGCTGTCCAATGTGCAGTCCCTGCGCGATGCAGTGCAAACCGCGGTCGATGCGCTGCAGGAGGCCGACGACAACGCCACGGCCCTGCTGGGTCGCGCCCTCACAGCGCTACAAAATCAGGAGCACATTGAACCCGAATTCAAAGGGCTGACCGAGGTTTTGAGCAGTGCCCTGGCGCAGGTTGAAGATGCCGTGCATACACTGCATGGCTACGCTCGGCATGCCGAGCTGGAGCCGCAGCGCCTCGCCGAACTGGACGAGCGCCTCTCGCTCTGGGTCAGCCTGGCACGCCGCTACAAGCGTACGCCGGCCGAGTTGCCGGAACTGCTGGCCGCGTGGCGCAGCGAACTGCAAAAACTTGATGCTGCGGCGGACCTCGAGGGTCTGGAGAAAACCGAGCAGGTGGCCAAGGCCGCTTATATGGATGCGGCCCGCGCCGTGACCAAAGCCCGGACCAAAGCGGCTCCCTTGCTGGCCAAAGCCATCACCGAAGCGATGCAGGGCCTGGGCATGCAAGGTGGAAAATTTGAAGTGGCACTGGGCAAGCTGGAGCAGCCCGCGCAGCATGGGCTCGAGCAGGCGGAATTCCTGGTGGCCGGCCACAGCGGCAGCACGCCGCGGCCGGTCGGCAAGGTGGCTTCGGGTGGCGAGCTGTCGCGTATTGCGCTGGCCATTGCAGTCACCACCAGCCAGCTTGGACAGGCGCAGACCCTGATTTTTGACGAGGTGGACTCGGGCGTGGGTGGTGCCGTTGCCGAAACCGTGGGGCGCCTGATGAAGCAGCTCGGCAAGGACCGCCAGGTCATGGCCGTCACCCACCTGCCGCAGGTCGCTTCCTGTGCCGACCATCACCTGGTGGTGGCCAAACGCCCGGACAAGGGCCAGACGATCAGCACGGTCGAGCTGGTCCACAGCGAACAGCGGGTTGCCGAGGTAGCGCGCATGCTGGGCGGCGAAAAACTCTCCGGCACTACATTGGCCCATGCCAAGGAGATGCTGGGGCAATGAACGCCGCCACCGGCCCCGCGCCCGACCTGGACATGGTGCTGATCACCGGCATGTCCGGTTCGGGAAAATCCGTTGCGCTGCATGCGCTGGAGGACGCGGGCTATTACTGCGTGGACAACCTGCCGCCGGAGCTGCTGCTGCCCTTTGTCGCGCTGGAAAAACAGCATGGCGCCAGCAAGGTGGCCATCGCGATGGACGTGCGCAGCGCCACTTCCCTGCCGCTGGTACCGCTGCAGCTTGCGCAGATGAGGGAGCAAGGCGTGGCCGTGCAATCCATCTTTCTCGATGCCAGCACCGACACGCTGGTGCGGCGCTATTCGGAAACCCGGCGCCTGCATCCCCTGTCGCGGCGCGACGACTCCGACCAGCAGCGCGCGCTGGTCGATGCGATTGACGAAGAGCGCGAACTGCTTGGCGACATGCGCGAACATGCCCATGTCATCGATACCAGCATGATCCGGGCGTCGCAGTTGCAGGGCTATGTGAAGGCCCTGATTTCCTCGCCCGCCACGCAGCTGACGCTGGTGTTTGAATCCTTCGCCTTCAAGCGCGGCGTACCGGTCGATGCCGACTACGTGTTTGACGTGCGCATGCTGCCCAATCCGCATTACGAGCCGGGATTGCGCCACCTGACCGGCAAGGACGAAGCCGTGGTGAACTACCTGCAGGCCCATGCCGATGTGGGCGACATGTTCCACCACGTTGAACAGTTCCTGGCGCACTGGCTGCAGGCGCTGGCGCGCGACCACCGCAGCTATGTGACGGTGGCCATCGGCTGCACCGGCGGGCAGCATCGCTCGGTGTATCTCGTCGAGCGGCTGGCGCAGGTTTTCAGCAAGCACTGGGTCACACTCAAGCGCCACCGTGAACTCGACGCCGCCCTCTAGCTAGCGGGCAAGGAATCACTATTGTTTTGATAGCTGCTTGCGTCCACCAATAAAGGGCCAGAGGCCTTTTTTCTCAAAGAACTCGGCTTTTAACTCTGGCGCTGCAGCAGCAGCTTCCTGATCGGTGCGGGCAGCCCCAGCCCTTCCCAGGCATCCCGCGCAAACCAGGCCCCGGCCCCCGGCAAGCCGGCAGTTTTGGCCTCACGCGCCGACAAGGCCAGCACCATGGGCGACAGACGCAAGTCCTTGTGGGTCAACACGTGCACAAAAGGCTGGATCGCTGCCAGGCGTCTCTGCCATGGCACCGGCAGGGCCGCCAGCAAATCTTCTTCGCTACCGAACACCGGAAAACAATACAGCCCACCCCAGATGCCGGGCGCGGCGCGGCGCTCCAGCCACACGGATCCGTCGCGTCTTTCGGCCCACAGCAGCGACAGGGACTGTGCACTGCGCTTGAGCTTGCGAGTCTTGACCGGGTAGGTTTCCGGCGTGCCGCCTGCCCTGCCCCGGCACATCGCCTGCACCGGGCACAACAGGCAGGAGGGCTGGCGTGTCGTGCAGATCGTCGCGCCCAGGTCCATCACGCCCTGGGTGTAGCGCGGCATGTTGTCAGCCAGGTTGCGACTCGGCAGCAGCGTGGTGGCGATCTCCCACAAAGCACGTTCCTGGGCGCTGGATGCCAGATCGCCTGAAAATGCCGTGACCCGCGTCAATACCCGTTTGACATTGCCGTCCAGGATGGCCACACGTTCGGAAAAGCAGAAGGAGGCAATCGCCGCCGCCGTCGAGGGGCCGATGCCGGACAGCGTCTGCAGCAGTTCCGCATTTTGTGGAAACTGCCCGCCGTGCAATCGCACCACCTCCTGCGCGCAGCGGTGCAGGTTGCGCGCCCGGCTGTAGTAGCCCAGCCCGCTCCACAAGCCCAGCACATCATCCAGCGGCGCCGCGGCCAGGTCGGCTACCGCAGGAAAGCGCTGCAAAAACCGCGTGTAGTAGTCCAGTACCGTGGCCACCTGGGTTTGCTGCAGCATGATTTCGGACAGCCAGACGCGGTAGGGATCGCGCGTGTTCTGCCAAGGCAGGCTGTGGCGGCCATGGCTTTTTTGCCAGCGCACGATGTGCGAGGAAAAGTCCTCTTCCAGTGCCCTGGCGTGCGAAGCGGGCTCGGCGTCCGCATGGCGCCGCGAGGGCACGCCAGCGCCAGCCAGAGGAGCCCGGGCCATCCGTGCGCTCAGGCGGCCTGGGTCAGCGCCGCGGCAGGAACGGGCTCGTGCGGGCTGGCCGGCGCGCTGACCAGTTGGTCCGTCAGTTCATCGAGCTTGCCGTCCAGCTCGGTGAGTGCCTGCTCATGGGCGTCAATTTCCGCGATGCGTTCATCCAGGCCTGTCGCAGCCTGCTGGATGCGTTCGATCGCCTCGATGCGGCGGCTGAAATTCTTGCGGCGTTCCTTGAGTTGGGCATCCAGCTGAGAAGCCGCCGACTTGTTCCACAGCTCGACTTCTCCCAGCGCGGTTTCATAGACCACGCGCAGCCGCGTGGCCAGGGCGCGCACCAGCCGCTCGGAAAATTCCGGCTGCGCAAGCTTGAGGATGTTGGCCACGCCCAGGTATTGCAGATGGCTGCGTTCGATCTGCTCGAGGTCCTCCATGAAGCGGTCCATCTGGGGCTCTTTGGGAGCCTGCAGGGAAAAACCGAATTCGGAATTGAGCTGCTTGAAAGACCCGCTGAGCATGGTCTGGATTTCCGCGCTGGTGCTTCGGGCTTTTTGCAGGCCTTCGCGCAGGCGCGAAAAAGTCTGGCCATACGCCTTCTTGACGCCCAGCTTGATGCCGGGCTGTTTGAGCGCCTCGGTCAGTTCGGCCAGCTCCGTCTTGAGCGTCGGGGTACCCAGCAGGTGAAACACTTCCCTGAGCAGCTTCAGGTGGATGGACCGCACAGCCTGTATCTTGGCACCGCTGGTGTTGAACTCGCCATGCTCCTGTTCGATGCGCGAGCGCATGTGTTTGATGACCGAGTCGTTCTTGCCGCGCAGGCCGCGCAGCTCGATCATCTGCTCAGCCAGGTCGCGGCGGCGGATGTGGATGACACGTCCGGCCTCGGCACGCAGCTCGACAATGCCTGCAGCCACAGCGGAACGCAATATCTTTTGCCGCTGCCCCATCACGCCCTGGGCCAGCGCCAGCTCCAGGCCCGGCAGGCAGCTGGCCTTGAGCAGCTTGTCGTCGCCGGTGACTTTGGCCACCAAGCCTTTTTGGGCCGAGACCGGAATCACCTGGGCCATCGGCAGACCGAGGATTTCCGCAGACGTCGCACGCTGGCGGTCAATCTGGGCCTGGATCTGCGCGGGGGAACTCAGGGCATCCCACAAGGTGTCGATCTTGTTGAGCACCACCAGGCGGGCGTCGTTGTCGTCGCCCTCGGTGATCAGGTGTTCACGCCAGATCGCCAGGTCGGATTTGGTCACACCGGTGTCCGCCGCCAGGATGAACACCACCGCGTGCGCCTGCGGGATCAGGCTGACCGTCAGCTCCGGCTCGGCACCGATCGCATTGAGCCCCGGTGTGTCC
Organism: Polaromonas sp.; assembly: GCF_049790275.1. Lineage (GTDB taxonomy): Bacteria > Pseudomonadota > Gammaproteobacteria > Burkholderiales > Burkholderiaceae_C > Polaromonas. Next base: position 43,904 of record NZ_JBAQYR010000116.1, on the reverse strand, counting down.
AGGATGACCAGGCCCTGCTTGAGCAGCGGATGGGCAATGTTGATCAGCGCATGGCGCCACTTGGGCACCTCGATCATGCCGTCGGCATCGATGCGCGGATTGTCCTCGGGCGTTTCGTCGTGCCAGAAACCCAGCGCGCGGGCTTCCTCCTTCGTGACGCGCCGGACCTCGGCCACCTTTTCCAGGGCCTTGGCCAGTTGCACCGGATCGTTCACGTCAAGGTCGACCCGCGTCCATTTTTCCGGGACCATGCGCCATTCCATCAGGGCCTGGGGCTTGAGCCGCGTCTCAATCGGCAGCAGGCGCAGGCAGGGCGGAACGTCAGCGTCGTAGCCCAGCTCGGTCGGGCACATGGTCGTGCGGCCGGCACTGGCCGGCATGATGCGCCTGCCGTAGCCGGCAAAAAAGATGGCGTTGATCAGCTCCGATTTGCCGCGGGAAAATTCGGCAACAAAGGCCACCATGACCTTGTCGGAACGCACCTGCGACTCGAGCCGCTGCAGGCGTTCTTCCACCGCCGCATTGAGCAGGTCGTGGTCTTTCATCCATTCGGATAAAAGTTTCAGGCGCAGGGCAAACTCGCGCCGCCAGGCGCCGTGCTGGTCAAATTGTTCGTTAAAAGACATGGTGCGCCGGGAACATAGGTCAATCAATATAGCATCGCATCCCGGAAACGGTCAGCCCCGGTCGCGGCTGGCCTTCAGGGTTTCTGGCAGTTGACACAGAAAAAAGTAGAGCGCTGCCCTTGCCGAAGCGTCCGGATCGGCGCCGCACACACCTTGCAGGGCAGGCCGGTCCGGTCATAAACCATGGCCTCGAGCTGGAAATATCCGCTCTCGCCCATGGCATTGGAAAAGTCCCTGAGTGTGCTGCCGCCCTTTGTAAGGGCTTGTGACAACACGGTGCGGATGGCGGCATGCAGCCTGGCCGCACGCGGCTTGCTCAGCCGCGCGGCGCGCACGGTTGGGCGAATTCCGGCCATGAACAGCGCTTCGGATGCATAGATGTTGCCGACGCCGACAACGATCTCCCCTGCCAGCAGCACCTGCTTGATCGCCGTCTGCCTGCCTTGCAGCGCACGATGAAAGACCAGCGCGTCAAAGGCGTCGGTCAGCGGTTCCACGCCAAGCCGGCCCAGAAGCTTCTGCGCGGCAGCATCGTGCTCGGCAGGCGCGTACACCACGGCACCAAAGCGGCGCGGATCATGCAACCGCAGGGTGCCTGCGGTGGTGTGCATGTCGAAGTGATCATGTTTGCCGGGCGGCGGCAGATCGCCGCCAAAACCCAGACTACCCGACATGCCCAGGTGGATCAGCAACAGACCGCCTGTGGTGTCGAGCAACAGGTATTTGCCCCTCCTGCGTACCTCAAGCACGGTATGCCCCCGCAAACGTGCAGGCTCGCAGCCCAGGGGCCAGCGCAGCGGCTTGCCCATCTGCAGGTCCAGGATTTTTGCGCCCGCAATGCGTCCGGCGAAACTCAGGCGGGTCACTTCAACTTCAGGCAATTCAGGCATAGGGAGCTCGGGACAATCGGCGGAAACGCCTACATCGGAACATTGCTTCAATTATCATGGCCCGATGAAGCAACTTATCAGCGTTTTCAGTGCACTTTGCCTGGCGGTTCCCGGTTTGTGGGCGCAGCCCGCCCCAGCCGCCCCCGGCCTGCCTCCCGCCGCCCTTCCCGAAGCGCCGGCCGCAGCCCAGGCCGTCACGCCTCCACCCTCCAGCCTGGACGGTGAGCTGTTTTATCAGGTGCTGATCGGCGAACTCACGGCACGCGAAGGCGACGCGCCCACCGGTTTTTCGCTGATGCTGGATGCCGCCCGCAAAACCAACGACGCCCAGCTGTACCAGCGCGCGGCCGACATTGCCCTGCAATCGCGCTCCGGCGATGCGGCATTGCAGGCAGCTCAGGCCTGGCGGCAGGCGCAGCCGGCATCGCGCGAGGCCAACCGCTATGTGCTGCAGATCCTGGTGGCTCTCAACCGCATCACCGAGACCGCAGAACCCCTGAAAACCGAAGTGCGGCTGGCGCCCCTGGCCGAACGCCCGGTGACCATCACCAACCTGCCCCGCTTCTTTGCCCGTGTCAGCGATAAAAAACTCGCTACAAGCGTGCTTGAAAGCGCACTGGCCGATGAACTCAAGACACCGGCCACCGGCCCGGCCGCCTGGACTGCCGTGGGCCGCATGCGCCTGGCAGCGGGCGACCTGCCCGCCGCGCTCGAGGCTGCAGACCGCGCACAGGCGCTGGACCCCATTTCCGAAGCGCCGGCCCTGCTGGCGCTGGAGCTGATGGACTCCAAACTGCCGCGCGCGGAGGCCCTGGTTCAAAAATACCTGGAAGGCAATCCCAAGGCCTTGCCGGAAATCCGCATGGCCTATGCCCGCGCCCTGCTCGATGGCCAGCGTTATGCCGAAGCCAGCGCGCAGTTGCAGGTGGTCACGCGCGACAAGCCCGACTACCCCGAGGGCTGGCTGGTGCTGGGATCCCTGCAGTTGCAGGACAACCAGCTGGCGCAGGCGCAGACTTCCCTGCTGCGTTATATCGAACTGGCCGGCCAGGGTGACGCTCCCCAGGCACAAACCAGCCGCGGCCTGTCCCAGGCCTACCTGTCGATGGCGCAGCTGGCCGAAAAACGCAAGGATTTTGCCGAAGCAGAAAACTGGCTGAGCAGGATTCCCGATGCGCAGGAACTGGTCCAGGCCCAGGCAAGACGCGCCTCGCTGCTGGCCAAACAAGGCAAGCTGGCAGAAGCCCGCCAGCTGATCCGGCAACTGCCCGAGCGCAACCCCGATGACAAACGTATCAAGCTGATGGCGGAAGTCAACCTGTTGCGCGAACAAAAGGAATACCGCGGTGCCTACGAGCTGCTGGCGCAGGCCGTCGCGCAATTTCCCGATGAACCCGAGCTTCTATACGACCAGGCCATGATGGCCGAGAAACTCAATGCCTTGCCGGAAATGGAACGCCTGCTGCGCGAAGTAGTACAACGCAAGCCGGACTACCACCATGCCTACAACGCACTGGGCTACTCGCTGGCCGATCGCAATGTGCGCTTGCCTGAAGCCAAACAATTGATCCTGAAGGCACTGGAGTACGCGCCCGAAGACCCCTTCATTCGCGACAGCCTGGGCTGGGCTGAATTTCGCCTCGGCAACAAGGCCGAGGCCCTGAAAATCTTCGAGGCTGCCTACAAGGCCAAGCCCGACCCGGAGATCGCGGCCCATTTCGGCGAGGTCCTGTGGAGCCTGGGCCAGCGCGACAAGGCCATGGCCATCTGGAAGGAAGGCATGCTGCTCAACGCAGACAATGAAACCCTGCTCCAGACACTCAAACGCCTTCGCGTCAGGCTGTAGACCGCCATGACCCTGATTGACGCGCCGCTGCGCCGGTCGGCCGCCCTGCTGGCGAGCCTTCTATTTGCTACGTTTTTCATAGCTGGTTGCGCAAGTCCACCAAGGGCTGCAGGCCAAAATGATGAGAAGAATTCATTCTGGGCTGGCCGCATCAGCCTGCAGGTGCAAAGCGAGCCTCCCCAGGCTTTTTTTGCCGGCTTCGAGCTCAAGGGCAATCCCGTTCAGGGCGAACTGACCCTGAACAGCCCGCTGGGCAACAGCCTGGCCGTGCTGCGCTGGTCGCCGCAGGAAGCCGTGCTCGATTCCGGCAACCAGATCCAGCGCTTTGCATCCGTCGACGAGCTGATGGAAAAAGCCACCGGCGCCGCCGTGCCGCTGCCCGCGCTGTTCGACTGGCTGGGCGGCAAAAATACCGCCGCGCACGGCTGGAGCGCCGACCTTTCACAACAGGCCGAGGGGAAGATTTCAGCCAGCCGGACGACGCCGCAACCGCGCTCGGACCTGCGCATCGTGCTTGCGGCCCCCTGATGCCTTTCGACCTGCTGCACACCGCTACCAACCAGCCGCTGAAAGCCATCTACGATGTCGCGGCGCCGGCAAAGCTCAATCTGTTTTTGCACATCACCGGGCGCCGTCCGGACGGCTACCACCTGCTTCAATCGGTGTTCATGCTGATCGATTGGTGCGACACCCTGCACTTCGAGCTGCGCCATGACGGCCAGATCACGCGCACCGACCTGGGTAGCGAAGCCGGCGAAGTACTCCCGGCTGAAGATCTCGTGGTGCGCGCCGCGCGCGCCCTGCAACGCGCCACCGGCACCACGCTGGGTGTACACATCGGCCTGGAAAAACGCATTCCCTCGCAGGCCGGCATGGGCGGCGGCTCATCCGACGCGGCCAGTTGCCTGCTGGCCCTGCAGCGTTTGTGGGGGTTGCGCCTGCCGACCAGCCAGTTGCAGACCATCGCACTCGGCCTCGGCGCGGATGTTCCATTTTTTCTCGGCGGCGGCCATGCCTGGGTCGAAGGTGTCGGCGAGAAGATCACACCCCTGCGCCTGCCCGCCGCCCGTTTTGTCGTGGTCAAACCTCCCGCGGGCTTGCCAACCGACGCCATTTTCCGCGCGCCCGCGCTCAAACGCGACACAGAAACTGCTACAATCCAAGGCTTTGCTGCAAACTCAGATGGCTCCGTTTACGAATTCGGCCATAACGACTTGCAGCCAGTCGCGCAGGCCTTGTGTCCGCAGGTTGGCCAATCCCTCGGTTGGCTGTCCATGCAACATTTGCAAGGCCGCATGACTGGCTCTGGAAGTGCTGTGTTTGCGCATATGCCGCACGAGATGGAACTCGCGGTCGCCCCAGGCGACTGGCAGGTCCGCAAATGCAGCAACCTGGATGCACATCCTCTGGCCGGTTGGTAAGATAAAGGCCATGGAATGTGTTTCCAGAACAACGATTAAAGGGTTGGTTGGCGGTGCCTGCAGATTGTCTTTTTGACAGTGTTCAGGCCTGACAATCTACCTGTGTAGGGGTGTCGCCAAGTTGGTTAAGGCACCGGATTTTGATTCCGGCATTCGCAGGTTCGAATCCTTCCACCCCTGCCAAAATTTTCGGGTCCCTTGTGGGGCCCGTGCTTTTAGGCCCCCGATAACGGGGGCCGGTGCTCGCTGACTGTTGAGTGTCTCCGGTTCAGGCCCTGCCTGGCAACATTCAGAAGCTGAATGTGCCAGGCGGAAAACGGCCCCAAGCCGCATGGGCATGGAACGGACACAGGGCGTTCGTGTTTTCAGTGCGTTTATTGCCTTTACCCATTCAGCACCGCTCCCCTTCCTAGACACCCGCTGGGCCACACATGCAACCGCACCATTCCGACTTCATGCTTTTCACCGGCAATGCCAATCCGAGCATGGCCTCCGAAATTGCCCAGCATCTGGGCATTTCACTGGGTGCGGCCCATGTGGGGCGTTTTTCGGACGGTGAAGTCACGGTCGAGATCCAGCAGAATGTGCGCGCGCGTGACGTGTTTGTGGTGCAGTCCACCTGCGCGCCGACCAACGAAAACATCATGGAACTGCTGATCATGGTCGATGCGCTCAAGCGCGCTTCGGCCGAACGCATTTCCGCCGTCATTCCCTACTTTGGTTATGCCCGCCAGGACAGGCGCCCGCGTTCGGCACGGGTGCCCATCAGCGCCAAGGTGGTGGCCAACATGCTACAGGCCGTGGGCGTCTCACGCGTACTGACCATGGACCTGCATGCCGACCAGATCCAGGGCTTCTTTGACATCCCGGTCGACAACATCTATGCCTCGCCGGTGCTGCTGGGCGACCTTCGCCAGAAAAATTACAACGACCTGATGGTGGTGTCGCCTGACGTCGGCGGCGTGGTCCGCGCACGCGCGCTGGCCAAGCAGCTCGGCTGCGACATGGCCATCATCGACAAACGCCGGCCCAAGGCCAATGTGTCGGAAGTGATGCACGTCATCGGCGACATTGACGGACGCAACTGCGTCATCATGGACGACATGATCGATACCGCCGGCACGCTGGTCAAGGCTGCTGAAGTGCTGAAAGAGCGCGGAGCCAAGAAGGTCTATGCGTATTGCACGCATCCGATTTTTTCCGGCCCGGCCATCGAGCGCATCGCCCAGGGCGAAGCGCTGGACGAAGTGGTCATCACCAACACCATCCCCCTGAGCCAGGCGGCCCAGGACTGCAAGAAAATTCGCCAGCTCTCCGTGGCCCCGCTGATTGCCGAAACAATCCAGCGCATCGCCAGTGGTGAGTCGGTCATGAGTTTGTTCTCGGACCAGGACAACCTGTTCTGATCCGGAGCGAAAAGCCGGCTGCATGTTTGTGCAGCCTTTTTATGTCGGGGTGAGCTGGTCGCGGCCCACCTCTTTTGGAGAATATTATGAAATTCGTCGCTTTTGAGCGCGCCAAGCAGGGCACGGGTGCGAGCCGCCGTCTCCGCATCACGGGCCGCACGCCCGGTATCGTTTACGGTGGCACCGGTGAACCGTCGCTGATCGAACTCGATCACAACGCACTGTGGCACGCCATCAAGAAAGAAGCTTTCCACGCTTCCGTCCTCGAGATGGAACTGGGCGGCAAGACACAAAAGGTCTTGCTTCGCGATCTGCAGATGCACCCGTTCAAGCAACTGGTCCTGCACATCGACTTCCAGCGCGTTGACGCGAAGACCCGCCTGACCATGAAAGTGCCCCTGCACTACAGCGGCGAAGAAGAGTCGCCTGCGGTCAAGGCCGAAAACTGCCTGGTCAACCACGTGCTGACCGAGCTGAGCATCTCCTGCCTGCCGAAAGACCTGCCTGAATTCATCGCCATCGATCTGAGCGGCCTGAAAAAAGGCACCTCGCTGCACGTCAAGGACATCACACTGCCCAAGGGCGTGAAGTTTGTCGCCAAGGGTGGCCAGGACAACCCGGTCCTGGTGTCGGTCTCTGCCGTCTCGGAAGAAGCCGAAGCCGATGCAGCTGCAGCAGCCGCCGCGGCCGTGCCTGTGGATCCCAAGGCAGCCAAAGCCGCTGCCGCCAAGGAAGCCAAAGCCGGCGCCAAGGCTGACGCTGTCAAGCCTGCCGCCAAGAAGTAATTCATGACGGCATCGGCCTGAAAGGGCCGGCGGCCCTTGTCCTCCCTGGAGGCCAAGGGCCTTTTTCTTGGGGAAAGCTCCTGCTGCGCTGATAATCCGGTTGCGGGCCCGCCCGCAGACTTTTTCTCCCCTCACCACACAGCATGATCAAACTTTTTGTTGGCCTGGGCAACCCGGGCCCGGAATACGAGGCGACACGCCACAACGCCGGTTTCTGGTGGACCGAGGCGCTGGCGCGCGAGCTCAAGCTGACGCTGGCACTCGACAAAAACTACCATGGCCGCGTCGCCCGGACCACGATCAAAGGGCAAACCGTCTGGCTGCTCGAGCCCCTGACTTTCATGAACCTGTCAGGCAAATCGGTGGCGGCCCTCGCGCGTTTTTTCAAGATTGCACCTGAAGAGATCCTGGTGGCCCACGACGAGCTCGATATCGTTCCCGGCCAGGTCAAGCTCAAGTTCGGCGGCAGCCACGCCGGCCACAACGGCCTGCGCGACATCCATGCCCAGCTTGGCACCGACGACTACTGGCGCCTGCGCATCGGTGTCGGACACCCGGGCGTGAAGTCCGAAGTCATCAACTGGGTGCTGAAAAAGCCCTCGCAGGAACACCGCGCAGCGATCGAGGACAGCATTGCCCGTGCATTGAAAGCCGTGCCGGACCTGCTGGCCGGCGAGATGGAAAAGGCCACCATGCTGATCCACACCAGCACGCCGCCCCGGCCGAAGCCGCCGCGCAAGCCCGAAGCGGAAAATTCCGAAAACGATTAGAGGCATCACGCTACGACTGCGGTCTGTCCGCACCCTTTCCCGCCGCATTCCCCCCTCCTGTATGCGCGAGGAGCACAGGTCCAGCCGGGTCAGGGCAAGCGATTGTCTGAGGTGCAACGCCGGAAGTTAACAACCCTGGATCCAGAATCAAGTCCGAGATGACCAGGCTGGAAAAGTTTTCGCTATGAATTCAATAGCTTCTCGCGCCCGTCGTACAAGGGCTGGAGCGACGAACGACTTATAAAACCCGAGCCTGCACGACAGCTGCAGCCGACTCCGCCTGCAAGCGCTGGTACTTCTGCCAAAGCGTTTCACGGCTTTCGATGAAGTCGGGATTGAGCGGAATGCAGGCCACAGGACAGACCTGCACACACTGCGGCTCATCGAAATGCCCGACACATTCGGTGCAGCGCTGCGGGTCGATCTCGTAGATTTCCTTGCCCAGGTAAATCGCCTGGTTCGGGCACTCCGGCTCACACACGTCGCAGTTGATGCATTCGTCGGTGATCAGCAAGGCCATGCTCAGATGCCTTTCTGTGCACCCGCGGTGTGTGCCAGCCGCAACGCAGACGCAACGCCGCTGCTCACCATCTGGCTCACGTCGCCGCCCAGCTTGCTGATCTCACGCACCAGCGTGCTGCTGATGCATTGCACCGGTGCGTCGGGCAGCAGGAACACGGTCTCTACCTGGGGACGCAGTTTGCGGTTCATGGCCGCCATCTGGGCTTCGTAATCAAAATCGGTGAGGTTGCGCACACCGCGCACAACCGCCACGGCTTGCTGCGCTGCGCAAAAGTCCATGATCAGTCCGTCGAAAGGCAGCACGCTGACATTGGCCATGCCCTGCGTTTCGTCCTGCACCTGCTGCAGGCGCGTGTCCAGGCTGAACAGGGTCTTCTTGTGGTGCGCCATTGCAACGCCGATAACAAGCCGGTCAAACAGCCCTGCCGCGCGGCGCACGATGTCCTGGTGCCCAAGCGTGAAGGGGTCAAAAGTTCCGGAATAAACCGCGATGCGGGTGCTGGTAGCCATGGGCCAATTATGCCCGCCTGCCCGTGGAGCCGCGTGTCCCTGCCGCCCTCAGGGCTACGCCGCAGCGCCCTTGCGCACCAGCAGGTGAAAGTGCACCGCCCCGGCCTTGCCGCTGCGATGCAGCTGCAAGCCATACTCGGCCAGCGCATCGTCAGACCAGGCCTGCGGCGCTTCCAGGTAGACATAACCGGGCTCGGCCACCACTTGAGCCGCCGCCCTGAGCGCCGGCTCGAACAGCGGCGAATCAAAGGGCGGATCCAGGAACACCAGCTGCATGCTGGCGGGTGACGCCCGTCTCAGGCCAGCCAGGCCATCGCCGCGCTCGACCTTCACCATGTCCGCATGCAGTTTTGCCTGCAATGCCTTGAGCTGGTCCACCAGGCCGGGGTCCTGCTCGCACAGCAACACCTCGGCGGCGCCGCGCGAAGCGGCCTCCAGCCCCAGCGCGCCGGTGCCGGCAAACACGTCCATGCAGCGCCAGCCCGTCAAGTCCTGGCCCAGCCAGTTGAACAGGGTCTCGCGCACGCGGTCAGGCGTGGGGCGCAGGCCGAGCTTGTTGGGCACGGGCAGTTTGCTGCGCTTGTACTGGCCGCCGATGATGCGGATCTCGCCCGGGGGCACGGACTTGCGGGCCACGACCTTGCCTGATTTCGGTCGTGGCGCGGTGCCTGGCGGGGCCTTGCCTGCAGTGGCTGGCGTGTACTTCATGGTTTGGTTCCTGGGGTCGCATCTCCCGCCGAAGCGGGAACAGACCCGAGGATAACAGTCACCATTTTCTCCGGCTGCAGCTTGCGGGCAAAAGCGGCCCGCACGTCGGTGACGCTCACTTTGGCAATCCGGGCGGTCCAGGTGTCCAGATAATCCAGCGGCAAGTCGTTCCAGGCGATGTTGGCCAGGTTGCCCAGAAGTTTGCCGTTGCTGTCGATCAGCAGGGGAAAGCCGCCAATCAGGTAACCCTTGGCCGCCTTGAGTTCAGCCTCGGTGGGTCCTTCGGCAACAAATTTCGCAAGCACCTGCTGCGCCACCGCTGTCGCCTGCGCCGCCTGGTCAGGACGCGTCTGCAGCCCGACGGTGAACGCCCCGGCATGCCGGCCCGGCGAGAAATAGCTTGAGACGCTGTAGCTCAGGCCGCGTTTTTCGCGCACCTCCTGGGTCAGCCGCGAAACGAATCCCCCGCCGCCGAGAACGTAGTTGCCCAGCGTCAGGGCAAAGAAGTCAGGATCGTTGCGTTTGTAACCGGGCTGGCCCATCAGCACATGCGCCTGTGCCGAATCGAAGGGAATGTTCAGGGCCTGTGCACGCTCCAGCGGCAGCACCTCCGCCACCGCCGGCAAGGGCGGCGCAGCGGCGCAGTCAACTTGCGGCAAGCGCGCGAGCAGGCCCGTCACCAGGGCATCGGCCTGCACACGGTTCAGCGCGCCCACGATGCTGACACGGGCGTGGCAAGGCGTGATGTAAGCCGCGTGAAAAGCCCGCATGTCGGCGACGCTGATGCGGCCCAGGCTGGCTTCAGTGGTCTCATGGCCATAGGGGTGGTCGCCATACACCGCTGCAGCAAATGCGCGGCCGGCCAGATACGCCGGCCGGGTATGGGCCTCCTTGAGCTGGGCCACCAGCCGCTGCCGGTCGCGCTGCCAGATGTGGTCCGGGAAAGCCGGCTCGGCCACCTGCCGGGCCGCCAGCCGCATGGCCTGGTCCAGCAGGTCCGACTCAGTCAGGCTGCGCAATGAAAAACTGAAGCGATCAGTCCCCGCAGAAGCCCCGAACTGCGCCCCCAGGTCGGCCCAGGCTTCGCCGAGCGCATTTTCATCGAGCGCAGGTTCATTGCCACGCGCAGCGACGCCCTTGGAGAGCAGGGAGGCGGTGGCGCCGGCCAGGCCGGCCTGCGCTGCCGCCACGCGCCGGCTGCCGGCGTCGAAATCGAGCTGTACATCGACCATGGCAATGGCCGGGCTCTCGATCAGGTAGACCCTGGCACCACCGGGTTGTGCCCACTGCTGGATGGGAATCGCCGCCAGCGAGAGTAAAGGGCAAAAAATGCCTGCAGCCCCTGCCAGTATTGCGCCGATAGCTCTTTTTTTGATAGCAATTGTCACGTGAGTTTCCCCAGGAAAATGTGTTGGGAAAAGCACCCGGCCAAACGGGAGGCGCTCAATGCCTGAGCCCCGCAGCGAGCACCCGCCTGGCGCGGCCCGGATCGGGAGGCTGCGGCAGCAAGGTGGCCAGCGTCAGCTGGTCGTCGCTGAAATACCGCGCGGCCACCGCCTGCACCTCGGCGCTGCTGATGCTGCGCAACTGGCTGACCAAGCGCGAATCCGTGTCAAGCGGCAGCCCGTTGATCCAATAGGAACCCAGCTGGCTTGCCTGGCTGAACAACGCATCAAGCTTGTAGGTTTCGCTGGCGATCCACTGGGTTTTGACGCGTTTGAGTTCGGCCTCGCTAACCCCCTCGCGCGCGATCAGCGCAACCTGCTGGCGCAAGGCATCAGCCACCTGCGCTGCCGTTTTTCCGTCAGCAGGCGCGCCGTCAAGCACGAACACCTGCGGCCCGCGGCCGATCAGCCCATTGCCCGCGCCGGCGCTGTCTGCCAAGCGCTGCTCGCCCTGGGTCAGGGCCCGGTCCAGCCGCGCACCGCTGTAGCCGTCCAGCACCGCCGCCAGCACCGTCAGCGCCAATGCATCGCGGTTAAAACCCCCGGCTGCGTCCTGGCCACCTCCCGGTGGCTGCAGCCCCGGTACCTTGTAGAGCAGGCTCACATAAGCCTGGCTCGCCGGGGCCTTGAAATCGAGCTGGCGCAAACCGCTTTGCGCGGGCTCGATGCGCGGCTTGCGCTCCGGTACCGGGCGCGCTGCAATGCGGCCATAGTATTTTTCAGCCAGGCGCCGCACCTGATCCACATTCACATCGCCGGCCACCACCACCACCGCATTGGCCGGCACATACCAGCGCCGGTAAAACGCTCGCGCATCATCGGGTGTCATGGCTTCGAGGTCGTTCATCCAGCCGACAACCGGTCGGCGGTAGGGCGAAGCCATGAAGGTCATGGCATTCGCGGCTTCATACAGCAGGGCACGCGGCGAGTCTTCGGTGCGCAGGCGCCGTTCTTCCTTGACAACCTCCAGCTCGCGTTTGAACTCATCGTCGACCCACTGGTTGCGCGCAAAGCGGTCGGCCTCCAGGCGTATCACGTCCTCAAGCTTGTCCGAGGGTATCTGCTGGTAATAACCGGTCGCGTCGCGGGTGGTGAACGCGTTTTCGCGCCCCCCCAGCGCAGCAACGCGGCGTGAAAACTCGCCCGGCTTCATGTCGGGTGTTCCCTTGAACAGCATGTGTTCCAGCACGTGAGCCACACCGGTGCTGCCATCCACCTCGTCCATGGAACCGACCCGCACCCAGAGCATGTGGGCTGCGGTGGGCGCGCGCCGGTCGGTCTTGACAATGACGGTCATGCCGTTGGCAAGCTGGAATTGGGTCACCGGAGCGGTGTTTTGTGCCCACACGGGAGCCGTCAGGAAAAAGCCGGGAAGGAGGAAAAGAACTGTGCGACCAAGGAGTGTCGAAGAAGCGGAAAAAATACCCATGAAATCCTGTGTGCTGTGTTTCATAGAATAGTGTGACTCCAAAGCACAATCAATGTTCAGTTTCTTCAAGAAAAAAAAGCCCGCTGCCGCGCCTGAAACCGCTCCGGCCGCCATCGGGCACCCTGCCCCGCCCGACACGGCGGCTCCCATTGCCGGCAGCCCGGAAGGCCTGCCCCCCGCAGCTCCGATGCGCCCCGGCGGAGGCCTGATCGGCAGTGCGCTGGTCACGCCAATAGCGATTCCCGAGCCAGGCGCCATACCCGCGGAGCGTGAACACTGGGTCAGCAAGCTCCGCTCGGGTCTGCACAAGACCGGGGCCAGCATTTCCGGCGTGTTCACCGGTACCCGCATTGACGATGCGCTGTATGAAGATTTGGAGTCGGCCCTGCTGATGGCCGATGCCGGCACCGGCGCCACCACTTACCTGCTCGATGAAGTCAAGCGCCGCGTGAAGGAGAGCGGTGTGACCCATCCGGTGGCCGTCAAGAACATCCTGACCGAGGTTCTCGCCCAGCTGCTCAAGCCGCTGGAGCAGGCACTGGTGATAGGCGAGTACAAACCGACCGTGATCATGGTCGCCGGCGTCAACGGTGCGGGCAAAACCACGTCGATCGGCAAGCTCACGCGGCACCTTGCCAGCGAAGGCGCTTCGGTGCTGCTGGCCGCGGCCGACACCTTCCGCGCCGCAGCACGCGAGCAGCTCGAGGTCTGGGCCGACCGCAACATGGTGGAGATCGTCAGCCAGGAAGGCGGCGATCCGGCAGCGGTGAGCTTCGACGCCGTCAGTGCCGGCAAGGCACGCGGCAAGGACGTGGTACTGGTGGACACCGCGGGCCGCCTGCCGACCCAGCTGCACCTGATGGAAGAGCTGCGCAAGATCAAGCGTGTGGTCGCCAAGGCAGATAGCACGGCGCCGCATGAAGTACTGCTGGTGATCGACGGCAACACCGGCCAGAACGCGCTGAGCCAGGTCAAGGCCTTTGACGATACGCTGCAGCTCACCGGGCTGGTCGTGACCAAGCTTGATGGCACCGCCAAGGGCGGCGTGCTGGCTGCCATAGCGCTGTGGGCACGGGAGCGCGCGAAAGCCTCGCCCGGCTTGCGGCCGGTGCCGGTCTATTTCATCGGCGTCGGCGAAAAACTGGAAGACCTGGAAACCTTCAACGCCCGGGAATTCGCGCAGGCACTGCTGTCGTGAGCGGCCGATGCCCGGTCAAGCCAGGCCCAGTCGCAGCAGCAACACGCCCAGCACCACGAACGCCACGATAAAGGCAGTCTCGCCCAGGAGCATGGCGACCGGTTTCCAGCCGAGTTTGAGCAGGTCTTCGAAACTGGTCTTCACGCCGGCCGCCGCAATTGCTGTCACCAGCATCCAGCGCGAGGCATCGCCGGCAAGCTGGGCCATCGGCGGCGTGATGGTTCCCACGCTGGCCAGCATCACCAGCACCACAAAGGCCAGCAGGAAGCCGGGAACCAGCGGCACTTCGGTTTCCGGTGTCTTGACGGCCGGGTGATGGCGGTAAAGCACCGCAATCACCAGCACCACCGGCATCAGCAGCATCACGCGAAACAGCTTGACCAGCGTGGCGGTGTCGCCCGCCTGCGGCCCCAGCATCATGCCCGCGGCCACCACCTGGGCCACATCATGGATGGAGCCGCCCAGGACGATGCCGGCCTGCGCCGGCGCCAGTCCCATCGCATTCAGGCTGAAGGGGTAGACCACCATGGCCACGGTCGACAGCACGGTGACGCCAACCACGGCCAGCAAGGTAAAGCGCTCGTTCTCGCGGGTCTGCGGCAGCACCGACGAGACGGCAAGTGCCGCCGAGGCCCCGCAGATTGCCACGGCGCTGCCGGTGAGCAGGCCCTGGTCGCGCGAGCAGCCCAGCCAGCGCGCCAGCACCAGCCCGCACACAATCGTCAGCAGCACCGCCAGCACCATCAGCACGCCGGTCTGCACGCCAAGCTCGGCCACCTGCGCAAACGTGATGCGTGCGCCCAGCAGGGCAACGCCGACACGCAGCACCGTGCGGCCACAGAAATTGATGCCCTGAACGGCCTTCGGATGGCCGTTCAGGAAATGGAAGGCCAGGCCGATCAGCAGCGCGTACAGAAGCTGCGGCCCCCCGTAGTGTTCGGAGACAAAGGTGGCCGCCAGCGCAATCACCAGGCACACCAGCACGCCGGGGAAATACGAAGCCAGCCTGGCACGCCAGTGCGCCGTCACGATGATTGCATCCCGGTCACTTTCAGGTTTTTTTGGACAGCACACTCACGTAGTCATGTGCCTGGGTGTTGATGAATGAAACCCTGTACTCCACGGGCTTGTCGCCAAAGGTCAGCGCGAGACGATGCACCTCCATGACCGGGGTGCCCGGCGCAACACCCAGCACCCGCGCCACGGCCTTGTCGGCGCCCGAAGCCCGGGCGCGCTCCTGGGCGCGCAGCACGGTAATGCCGAAATCGGTCTGGTACAGCGCATAAACCGTGCTGGGCCGTTCGACAAAACGCTTTTCGGTGAGGTTGCGAAACATGGCGGACGACAGCACCAGCCTGTCATACACCACCACGCGTCCGCCCAATGTCAGCTTGTTCTCCACGCGAAAGACCGGGTCCTCCAGCTTGATGCGCAAGGCCCGGGCTTCAGCCGCATCGGCCTTGTCACGCATGAAACCGATGCAGGTGATGCCGGGAAACTCCTGCTCCAGCGGCGGCCCCTCGTCTTCGGGGTCCGGACGCGGCTCCACATGAAAAAACTGGAACATGAAACGGGCACGGTTGTGCGGCGCGACAAAAGTACCCTTGCCCTGGCGCCGGACCAGCACATGCTCGTGCACGAGTTCGTCCACCGCATGGCGCAGGGTGCCCACGCTGACCTGCAGTTCCAGGGCCAGCGCCGATTCACCGGGCAGCGCCTTGCCCGGGCCATAGCGCCCGGCCTCAATGATTTTCTGCAAATCCCTTTTGACCTGACGGTACAGCGGCAGGGAGTCGCCGCCTTTCGGCAGTTTGCGCGGTCCCGGTCTGGTTTTTGTCTTCACCGCCTGATTGGAACACTGCGGGCGGGCGCCGTACAACTCATATACAGGAGTTCATTGACAAGCCATGGCCGGTCTCTAGACTGGCGGTTCGATTCAACTTCGGACCTCTGGAAAACCCAATGATTCATTTTGTATTACATGACGCCAAAGACACCGTGGCGGTCGTGGTGGTGGAAGGTGTGAAGTCAGGCACCGACATGACCGGCTGGATCATGGACGAAGACCGCATGATCAATGTCAAGGCGATGCAGGACATCCCGATCGGCCACAAGGTGGCGCTCAAGGACATGGCTGTCGGCGAGACCGTCTGGAAATACGGCATCGACATGGGCAAGGTCGTGGCCGACATCAAGGCCGGCCAGCACGCCCACGTGCACAACATTAAAACCAAAAGGTGGTAACCCCCCGAAGCAGCCTGCGGCCGCCTCCCCCCAAGGGGCATCGCCAGTGGCCTGGCAGAGCCAGATCCACGGCGATCGCTGAAAAATAATTCATCAAGGACCCATTCATGTCAGTCATCGATAAAAACACCACCTTCCTCGGCTACCGCCGGGAAAACGGCCGCGTCGGTGTGCGCAACCACGTGATCATTCTTCCGCTGGATGATTTGTCCAACGCTGCGGCCGAAGCCGTCGCCCACAACATCAAGGGCGCGATGGCGATTCCACACCCTTATGGGCGCCTGCAGTTTGGCGCTGACCTCGAGCTGCACTTTCGCACCCTGATAGGTGCGGGCTGCAACCCCAATGTTGCAGCTGTTGTCGTCATCGGCATTGAAGACGCCTGGACCAAAAAAGTGGTGGACGGCATCGCCACCACAGGCAAGCCCGTGGTGGGTTTCGGCATTGAAGGACATGGCGACCACGAAACCATCATGCGGGCCTCCAAGGCAGCCCGCGAGTATGTGCAGTGGGCCAGTGAAAAGCAGCGCGAGGTGTGTCCCATCTCCGAGCTGTGGGTCTCCACCAAATGCGGCGAATCGGACACCACTTCCGGCTGCGGCGCCAACCCGACGGTCGGCAATGCCTTCGACAAGCTGCACCCCCTGGGCACCTATCTGTGTTTCGGTGAAACCACCGAACTCACCGGCGGCGAAAAAATCGTCGCCGACCGCTGCGCCACCGATGCGATCCGCGAGCAGTTCATGTTCATGTTCAACCGCTACCAGGCGGTGATCGACCGCCACAAGACCAGCGACCTGTCCGACTCGCAGCCGACCAAGGGCAACATTGCCGGCGGCCTGACCACCATCGAGGAAAAAGCACTCGGCAACATCCAGAAAATCGGCAAGAAATGCACAGTCGATGGTGTCATCGACAAGGCCGAGATGCCGACACATCCGGGCCTCTGGTTCATGGACTCGTCGAGCGCCGCTGCCGAGATGGTGACGCTGTGCGCCGCCTCCGGCTACGCCGTGCATTTCTTCCCCACCGGCCAGGGCAATGTGATCGGCAATGCGATAGTGCCGGTCATCAAGATCTGCTCCAACCCGCGCACCGTTCGCCTGATGAGCGAACACATTGACGTGGACACCTCGGGGCTACTGCAGCGCGAGATCACGCTGGACCAGGCCGGCGACCAGTTGCTGGAGAACATGCTGCGCACCGCCAATGGGCGGTTAACGGCCGCCGAGGCGCTGGGCCACCGGGAATTCGTTTTGACTCGCCTGTTCGAAAGCGCCTGAATATGGCCCCCACGCTTGTCGCTTCGCGTACTGCGCTACCCCCCGGGGGGGCGCATTTTTCCTTGGGGCGGCCCGGCGGAAAAACCTTGTCCCCCACGCTTGCCGCTTCGCGTGCTGCGCTGCCCCTTGCACAAAGAAGAGGGGCGCTGCGCCTGCGGCCCGGCAGAGCCGGTTCCGCGGCCCCGGCTGGTGAAGAAGGTTCTCCCACGCTTGTCGCTTCGCACACTGATGGGCGCAGTCCGTCATGACGACCCGCGCACGCATCGTCATCACCGAGTTCATGGACGAGCGCGCGGTCGCGCAGCTGGCGGCTATGCATGATGTCCTGTACGACCCGCTGCTGGTGGACGACGCACCGCGCCTGATCAAAGAGGCCGCAAGTGCCGACGTATTGATCGTGCGTAACCGCACCCAGGTTCGCAACGACCTGCTTTCGGCTCTGGGCCAATGCCGGGTCGTGGGCCGGCTGGGAGTGGGCCTGGACAACATTGATGTCAGCGGCTGTGAGGCCAAAGGCATTCAAGTGATTCCGGCCACGGGCGCCAACGCGCTCAGCGTTGCTGAATACGTGATAGCCAGCACCATGTTGTTGCTGCGCGGCGCCTATACAGCGACACAAGCGGTTGCCAGCGGCCAGTGGCCGCGCGCGGCGCTGAGCAACGGCCGCGAAACGGCTGGCAAGACGCTGGGCATCATCGGCTTTGGCTCCATCGGGCAAACCGTGGCCCGCATGGCGCACGGCCTCGGCATGAAAGTCATCGCATTTGATGCCATGCTCACGGCAGATGCTGCAGTGTTCAGGCAAACGGGCATCGCATTTTCCAGCCTGGACACGCTGATAAGCCAGGCTGACGTGGTCACCCTGCATGTCCCGCTGGTGGAAACCACCCGCGGTCTTTTCAACGCTGCACGAATTGCAGCCATGAAAAAGGGCGCTGTACTAATAAATACCTCACGTGGACACATTGTTGATCTGCAAGCTGTCGCGACGGCGCTACGTTCTGGCCATCTGGGGGGCGCGGCCATCGATGTTTTTGATACAGAACCCTTGCCCGCTGATGTCTCGCTGCAGAATTGCCCTAACCTGCTTCTGAGCCCTCACATCTCTGGTGTCACTTTTGAAGCCAATGAGCGTGTGTCTTTCATGATTGCTGACAAAGTGCTGGAGAGCCTGAACTGAATGGCCCAACTGACCTTCGAAGAAGCCACCCGCCTTGCAACCCTTGCACTGCGCCTGGCCGGTGCCGGTGAGGCCATGGCGGCCAGCACCGCCCGGGCACTGGTCCGGGCCGAGGCACAGGGACTGGCCTCACATGGCCTGAGCCGGGTCGCGCAATATGCCACGCATCTGCGCAATGGCAGGGCCAATGGCAGGGCCTTGCCAGCGGTGACACGGCACAAGGGTGCGGCCATCCTGGTCGATGCCGGCCAGGGCCTGGCGTTCCCGGCCTGCGATCTTGCCATCTCGACCGCCATCACCACAGCGCAGACCCTGGCCGTATGTTTTGCCGGCGTGACCAACAGCCACCACTGCGGTGTGTTGGTGGACCACTTGCGTGCGGTAGCCGATGCCGGCATGGTCGGACTCGGTTTTGCCAATTCGCCGGCGGCCATGCCGGCAGCCGGCGGCAAACACCCCATCTTCGGCACCAATCCCATCGCAGCCGCTTTCCCGCGGCGCAACGCCGACCCGCTGCTCATCGACCTCTCGCTCAGTGAAGTCGCACGCGGCAAGCTGATGGTTGCAGCCAAGGAAGGCCAGGCCATTCCCCTGGGATGGGCGCTGGACAGCCAGGGCCAGCCGACCACGGATCCCAAGGCCGGGCTGGCGGGCTCCATGCTGCCGCTGGGCGCCGCCAGCAGCCCCAAGGGCGCCATGCTGGCGCTGATCGTCGAGCTGCTGGTCACCGCCGTGATCGGTGCGCAATTCGGTTTCGAAGCCTCTTCCTTTTTTGTCGATGAAGGCAATGCACCGCGCATCGGCCAGGCTTTCATCGTGATCGACCCCGGCGCCCTGGCCGGCCAGGATGTGTATTACGAACGCATGGAAACACTGGTCAGCGAAATGCTGATCGATGATGGGGTGCGCCTGGCAGGCGCCCGAAGAACAAGCCTGGAAGAAAAGGCAAGAAATTCAGGGCTGACGATTCCGGATGCGCTGAAAGACCAGCTCGACAGGCTGGTCGCATAACCCGCCGGGGCTGCATGGGTCGTTCCACGCGGCAAGGGCGGATTCGATGAAAAACGCAACCATGGAGAAAGACATGAAACGTCGAGACATCGTATTGGCTTCCGCCGGCGCTACCCTGAGCGCGCTACCTGCCTGGGCCCAGGCCCCCAGCTTTCCAAAACCGGGAAGCACAATCAAATATGTCGTGCCCTTTGCACCTGGAGGTCTGACGGACGTCATGGCCCGCACCGTGGCGCAAAAACTCACCGAGGCCTGGAAGGTTTCGGTCATCGTGGAAAACAAGGCCGGCGGCAACGCGCAGATTGGTGCCGAGCAGGTGGCCAAATCGACACCCGACGGCAACACCCTGCTGGCCATCACCCTCACGCATGCAGCGAATGTTTCACTGTTTCCGAAAGCGCCTTACAGCCTGACCAGGGACCTGCGCCCCGTCGCGCTGCTGGCTGGCTCACCCATGCTGGTGGTGGTGCCCACGGGCAGCCCGATCAAGGACTTCAGGGACTTGATGGCGATCGCGAAGAGCAAGCAACTCAACGCGGGCTCCAGCGGCAACGGCACGCCGCCGCACCTGACCATGGCGCTGTTCAACGATCTGAACAAAACGCAGATGACGCATATCCCCTACAAGGGTGGTGCGCCCTCCATGACCGACCTGATTGGTGGGCAACTGGATGTTATTTTTTCAAACTTCCCGGAATCGATTGCGCACGTCAAGGGCGGCAAGCTGCGCGCGCTGGCGATATGCGGCCTGAGCCGGCATCCCATGGTGCCCGACGTGCCGACCGCGATGGAATCCGGCATGCCCGGCCTGTATGTTGAAAACTGGACCGCGGCGATGATCCAGGCCCAGACACCGGATGCCATCGTGGACCGTTACTCGCGCGAAATGATCAAGATCATGTTCAGCGCCGAGGTGGAAGAGCGCGCCAAGCAGCAGGGGTTTCGCGTCACGCCAAAGGGTGCTACCGAGTTTGCTGTTTTTCTCAAAAGCGAGATCGAGCGCTGGAGCCGCATCATCCGGACCGCGAAAATCACGGCCACCTGACCGGGAACCGGTTCGCGCTTTTGTACTACTTGCGGGGATGGGGATGCGGTAATTCCCCTGCTTTCGTAAACAACCGCCATCCAGTAAAGTGCTTCGGCAGGGAGTGTTTCGACTCCCATGCCGGAGGCACCATGAACCACACCACCACACCTACTGCTTCTGACGGCACACGCCAGGTTGACCGCCTGCTCGCCCACTACAGCGAGAGCCACCAGAATCCGAAAAACGAACTCATTCATTTCATCGCCATTCCGCTGATCATGCTCAGCCTGCTCGGCATGATGTTGACCCTGCACCCCTACCTGGCCTACGCCTTTATCGCGGCCAGCATGGTGTATTACCTGAGGCTGTCGTTGGTTTTTTTCGGCGCCATGATCCTCTGGTCGGCCATCTTGCTTGCGCTGGTGCATGCCGTGGGCGAGCTTCTGTTGCCGCTCTCGGTCGGTATTTTTGTCGGCGCGTGGATCCTGCAGTTTGTGGGCCACAAGCTGGAAGGCAAAAAACCCTCTTTCTTCGAGGACATCCAGTATCTCTGGGTGGGGCCGCTGTTTGTGCTGAGTAAACTTTTTGTCAAGCTCGGCATCCGATGGTAAATCTGGGCGCACCCGGTTGAATAGGCGGCCTTCGCCCGCAGCTAAGTCGTTCTGACTCTTACGGGAATTGCCACGTGCCCAGCTTCATTAGCCGCGTTTTTCGTTTCATCCTGCGCCTGGTCCTCTGGACTTTCGCCGCGATTTTTGCGGTGAGCCTGCTGTTGGCCAGCCTTATCCTGCTCGCGCTGGGCCTGCTGCGCTCGCTGTTCACCGGCCAGAAACCCAACCCTGTCGTGTTTGGGCGTTTCCAGCGTTTTGCCTCTCAGCCTCCCTGGCCGGGAGCGAGCACGCGCGAAGCCTCATCCACCCGCAGCGGCGATGTCGTGGACGTAGAAGTGCGCGAAATCCGCGACGACAAATCCCGTTCCTGAACATCCGCCGCCGGCGCTTGGTCAGAGCACGCAGTTGCGCCGCTTGGCACGTTCCCCCCATCCCCACACGCAACTTTTACAGGCTCGCCGGCCCTTTTTTGTTTCTTTTCGTATACGATATATCGTCTTCCATTTTTGAAGTCTATATGCTGCCCTGGCTCACCGAATCTTCTGCCGAACGCCTGAACGACGTGCGCGACACCTCGCTGGCCAAGCTCGTGAAAAGCGACATGCTGGCGCTGATCCTGCGCGGCGTACTGGCGCCCGGCCAGCGCATCAACGAGCCCGATGTAGCCGCCCGCCTGGGCGTGTCACGCGTGCCGGTACGTGAAGCCCTGCGCGAGCTGGAAAGTTCCGGTCTCGTGGTGGCACGAAAACATTCGGGCGTGTTTGTACGCCAGCTCGACGCGCCCGAAATTCGCGACCTGTACCAGATGCGCGGCTTGCTGGACGGCTTTGCCGGCCGCCAGGCAGCGCTGCTGCCGGAGGGCCGCATGGCCGCGTTGCTGGCACTGCTTGACGATTCCGTCCATGCCATGACAGACGCCGCCGCCAAACATGAAGTGCAGCGTTATTACGGCGAGAACCTGCGTTTTCACTGGGCCATCATCGAAGCCGCCGGCAACCGGACCCTGACCGAGACCTACCGCGGCATCGTGCAGAAGCTGCATCTGTCGCGCCTGAAAAACCTGTCGCATGACGTCGGCATGCAGGCGTCGATTGCCGAACATGCGGAGATCGTCCAGGCGCTGCGCGAGCGCGACCCGGTGCGCTGCGAAGCGCTGATGGCCCACCACGTCGGCGACGCCTACCTGCGCCTGGTGGATGCCACACCGGCCATGACCGGCACTGCCGCCTGATTTCAGCTTTCCGATCCACAAACATCCACTGGAGACAACCCATGAAACGACGCACCCTGCTTCACGCAGCTCCCGCCCTGCTGGGCGCACCCGGCCTGCTGCTGGCCCAAACCGGCTTTCCGGCCAAACCGATACGCTACATCGTGCCGGTGTCTGCCGGCGGCGGCAGCGACATGGTGGGCCGCACCCTGACCGAACGCTGGGGCGCCCTGCTCAAACAAAGCTTCATCGTTGACAACCAGAGCGGCGGCGGCGGCGTGATCGCCTGCCAGGCCACCGCCCGCGCCGCGCCCGACGGCTACACCCTGCTGCAGGGTTATGTGGCCACCCACGGCACCAGCCCGGCCACACGCAAGCTGCCGTACGACGCCATCAAGGACTTCACGCCCATCGGCATGATCGGCGGCACGCCGAATGTGCTGGTGGTTAACGCCGCCCTGCCGGTCAGCAACGTCAGGGAGTTCATCGACTACCTGAAGAAAAACCCCGGCAAGGTCAGCTACGGCTCGGCCGGCGCCGGCTCGCTGACCCACCTGACCATGGAGCTGTTCAAGCAGCAGGTCAACTCCTTCATGGTGCACATTCCCTACCGCGGCATTGCACCGGCCTTCACCGACCTCATCGGCGGGCAGACCCAAGCCATGTTCCCCGGCTTGGCCGCGGCGGTGCCGCACATCCGCTCCGGCCGCGTGCGGCCGCTGGCCGTGACCGGCCTGCAGCGCCACCCGCAGTTCAAGGATGTGCCGACGCTGGACGAGTCCGGTTTCAAGGGTTTTGACGCCCAGCAGTGGTACGGCGTGGTCGGCCCCGCCGGCATGCCGGCCGCGATTGTCAAACAGCTCAACGAAACTCTGGCCACCGTGCTCAAGGCGCCCGACCTGCGCGAAAAGCTCTCGGTGGAAGCGGTCGAGCCCATTGTCATGACACCCGAACAGTTCGGCACGTTCATGCGCGCCGACATTGCCCGCTGGACCAAACTCGCGCGCGAGCGGGGCATCCAGCTCGACAGCTGAGTCCCATATATAAAAAATGCCTGTAGCCCTTATACAGCGGGCGCAAGCAGCTCCTTTATTGATAGCATCTATCGCTTTTTTCACCCTCTGGCAGTCTGCTGCCGAAAGACACCATGGCCCGCAATACCCAGGTCGCCGCCGACCACAACGCTCCCCCCGTCACCCAGATCCTGGCGCAGCATGTTGCCACCCACCCATCGCGCGGATGGAGTGATGCCGTCGATCACGAAGCGCACCGCACCTTCATGAACTGGCTGGGTTGTGCAGTCGGAGCCGCCCGCCATGAGGCTGCCGACGCAGCGCTGGCCGCGGTGCAGGTGCTGCAGCCCGCGGCCCAGGCCAGCGTGCTGGGCCGCGCGGAAAAAGTCGACATGGCGAGCGCCGCTCTGATCAACGGCATCACCTCGCACACCTTCGACTTCGACGACACGCACCTGAAAACCATCATCCACCCGGCGGGTCCGGTCGCCAGTGCCGTACTGGCGCTGGCCGAACACAGCGGCGCGTCCGGTCGTGATGTGATCGACGCGCTGGTGCTGGGCATCGACGTGTCCTGCCGCGTCGGCAACGCGATGTACCCCGAGCATTACGATCGCGGCTGGCACATCACCGGCTCCACCGGCACGCTGGGCGCCGCAGCGGCCTGCGCGCGCCTGCTCAAGCTCGACGTAAACACAACCGCGATGGCGCTCGGCATCGCCGCCTCGCAGCCCGTCGGCATGCGCGAACAGTTCGGCACCATGACCAAGCCCTTCCACCCCGGCGGCGCAGCCCGCGCCGGCCTGATGTCGACCCTGCTCGCGCAGCACGGCTACACCGCCAGCCCGAAAGCGCTGGAGGCGCCGCGCGGCATGATGCAGACGGTCTCGACGAAGAACGACTGGAACGAGATCACCGGCGAGCTGGGCCGGCGTTTCGAAATATCGTTCAACAGCTACAAGCCCTTTGCCTGCGGCATCGTGATCCACCCCAGCATCGACGCCTGCGCCCAGCTGCGCACCCAGGGTGTCACGCCAGCGCAGGTGGAACGCATCGAGCTCAAGGTGCATTCGCTGGTGCTGGAACTCACCGGCAAGAAGGAACCCGTGGATGGCCTGCAGGCCAAGTTCAGCGTTTACCACGGCTGCGCCGCGGGCCTGAGCTTCGGGCGCGCCGCCGAGGAAGAATTCTCCGACGAGGTGGTAAACCGCGCCGACATGGTGGCGCTTCGCCGCAAGGTGGTGGCCACGGTGGACGACTCCATCGATGAAGCCAGTGCCGACGTCACTGCCGTGCTCACCAACGGCCGCCGCGTCCACGTGTTTGTCGAACACGCCATCGGCTCGCTGCAGAACCCGATGACGGATGCCATGCTGGAAGCCAAGTTCCATGGCCTGTCGGATGCGGTGCTGGGCGCCGCCAGAACCGCGGAGCTCATCCAGGCCTGTTGGACGGTCGGCAAGGCCGCAGATCTGCGGACACTGACGGCGCTGGCACGGCCATGAGCAAAGCCAGGCCTCGCATCGTCGTCCTCGACGACACGGAACGCGCGCTGCGGCGCCTGGCCAACTGGGGCGGCATTGACGCCCAGGCCGAGGTCACCGTCCACCACGCGCCGCTGGCCAGCGCGGCGCTGGTCGATGCGCTGAAGGATGCCGACGCCATCGTGCTGATGCGCGACCGCACGCCCTTTGACGCCGGCCTGCTGGCCCGGCTGCCGAAACTGCGCTACCTGGTTTTCACCGGCACCCGCAATGCCAGGCTGGACCTGGCGGCACTGGCTGCGCGCGGCATTCCGGTCAGCTGCACCGAGTTCGGGCCCTCGAAAGACAGCACCTGCGAACTGACCTGGACCGCCATCCTCGCCGCCACCAAGCAGCTGGACAGCCACATCGCCAGGCTCAGGGCCGGCCAGTGGCGAAGCGACGCCGCCCTGCCCCTGCCCGGCGCGCTGGCAGGCCAGCGTCTGGGCCTGATAGGCCTGGGCGAAATTGGCGGTCGCGTCGCTAAAGTCGGCAAGGCGCTCGGGATGGACGTCGTGGCCTGGAGCCCGCGCATGACGGCCGAACGCGCCGCCGAACAAGGCGTCGGCTTTCTGCCGCTGGAGGAGCTGCTGGCCACCTCGCGCGTGGTCAGCCTGCACCTGGTCGTGCTGCCCACGACCCGGCACCTGATGAATGCCGAATGCCTGGGCCTGATGCAGCCCGGCAGCCTGCTGGTCAATACCTCCCGCTCGGAGCTGATCGACACCCCGGCCCTGGTCCAGGCCCTGAAGCTGGGCCGGCCCGGATTTGCCGCGCTGGACGTGTTCGACACGGAGCCGCTGCCGCTGGACGATCCGCTGCGCAAACTACCCAATGTCCTGCTGACGCCGCATCTGGGGTTTGTCACCGAACCGGTGTTCCGGCGTTTTGCCGAAGGGGTCACGGAGTGCCTGCAGGCCTGGCTGGCCGGGCAGGCGCTGGTCCGGCCTGTGGTGCCAGCGGCCTGAAGCGCTTCCGCGGCTGCCCAGCTGCAGAGTCCCCAGACCGCTACTGAAACCATAGCTATCAGCGCCCGTCAGCATTGCTCTAAATCGCTATTTGACCCTGTTCTTTTGATTTTCAGGCGCTGACCTGGACCGGGCAAGCCCGCCTGCACCACGCAATCATGGGTTTTTGACGCCCTCGCTCCCCGCTTTTGACCTACAGCGCCTGTTGAACTAAAGCGCAGAATGGGACACAAACTAGGGTAATTACCAATTAGCCGTACCCTATCAAAGTCATTGAACTTATTGCTTAGCACTCTCTCCAACAGAGTGCTAATATTTGACTTCAGAAAAGGAGTTTTGCTCTATGTCCTACGCCCTCTCTCCCAACGTGACACCCGCCACCACGGCATTGGCACCCGCCAACCCTTGGTCGCTGCTGCCGCCATTGGGTAATCTGGACGCCTATATTTCGGCGGTCAACCGCCTGCCCATGCTCACACTGGAGCAGGAGCAGGAGTTCGCCCGAAAACTCAAGGACGAGAACGATCTGGATGCTGCCGGTAAGTTAGTGCTCTCTCACTTGCGTCTCGTGGTAGCGACCTCGCGCAAATACCTGGGTTATGGCTTGCCCCACGCCGACCTGATCCAGGAAGGCAATATCGGCCTGATGAAAGCCGTCAAGCGTTTTGACCCGGACCAGGGCGTGCGCCTGGTCAGCTACGCGCTGCACTGGATCAAGGCCGAGATGCACGAGTACATCCTGAAAAACTGGCGCATGGTCAAGGTGGCCACAACCAAGGCGCAGCGCAAACTGTTTTTCAACCTGCGCTCGATGAAACAGGGCTTCAAGGACGACGCCGATGTGGCAACGCACCGCGACACGCTGACCGAAGGCCAGATCGATTCGATGGCCAGGACGCTGAACGTCAAGCGCGAGGAAGTCATCGAGATGGAGCAGCGCATGTCCGGCGGCGACGTGCTGCTGGACCCGAGCCCGAGCGATGATGGCGAAGATGCGTTCGGCCCGATTGCCTACCTGTCGGACGCCACCCAGGAACCGACACAGCTGATGGAGTCGCGCCAGCGCGACTACCTGGCCAGCGACGGCATCACGACTGCTCTGGAAGGCCTGGACGACCGCTCCCGCCGCATCGTCGAAGAGCGCTGGCTCAAGGTGAACGACGACGGTTCAGGCGGCATGACGCTGCATGACCTGGCGGCGGAGTACAAGGTCAGCGCCGAACGCATTCGTCAGATCGAAGTGGCGGCCATGAAAAAAATGAAAAAGGTCCTCGCGGCCTACGCCTGACGACTTGACGGCAATGCCGCGAAAGCGGCTGTTGCCCAAAGCCTGCATACGACCATCGTGTGCAGGCTTTTTTTTGCCTTCCGTCTGCGGTCACACGGGCAGAGGAGTGCTGCTTCAGTTGTTCTTGGTCAGCAGGCGGATGTCGGAAGCCAGCGCGGGAGCGCCGCTGCCGTAGCGGCTGTACAGGCGGACCCGGCCCTGCGGGTCGAAGATATAGCTGCCGGCCGAATGGTCCAGCGTGTAGCTGCCAGCGGTTTTGCCATCCACCTTCTTGTAGAAAATCTTGAAGTCCCGCGCCACCTGCGGCAGCTTGTCGAGATCGGGGCGAAGCGCGAGGAAGGTCGGGTCAAAGTTGCCCATGTAGGCCTTGAGCACTTCCTGCGTGTCGCGCTCGGGGTCCAGCGTGACGAACAGGCCCTGCAGCCGCTCGCCGTCGGCGCCCAGTATTTTTTTGACCTCCGCAAGTTCGGCCATCGAGGTGGGGCAGACGTCCGGGCACTGGGTATAACCGAAAAACACCACCACCACCTTGCCCTGGAAGTCCTTGATGCTGCGCATCTGGCCGTTGTGGTCGACCAGCGCAAAGTCGCGCGCGTAGTCGGCGCCGGTGATGTCGATGCTGGCGAACTGCGGTTTCTCTCCGGAGCATGCACTCAAAAGGCCTGCCACCACCGCCAGCAAAGCGCTACCAGCTATCAATCTAAGAGTATTCCGCTTGCCGGAGGATGCGTGGAAAGTGTTCATACGAGGTAATGGTCCAGCAGCAGTGCTGCAAACAAGACAGACAGGTGGATCAGCGAGAAGCGGAAGGTCTTGCGCGCCAGGGCGTCGGAATAGTTGCGCCACAGGCGCCAGCCGTACCAGCTGAAACCCACGCTCAGGCCAATCGCCACCGCCAGGTAAAGCCAGCCGCTCATCTTGAACACAAAAGGCATCAGGCAGGCGGCAAACAGCACCAGTGTGTACAGAAACACCTGCAGGCGCGTGAACGCATTGCCGTGCGTCACCGGCAACATGGGCAGGCCGGACTTGCGGTAGTCCTCCACCCGATACAGCGCCAGCGCCCAGAAATGCGGCGGCGTCCAGAGGAAGATGATCAGGAAAAGAATCAGCGCCTCCGGACTGACGCTGCCGGTCATGGCGGCCCAGCCCAGCACGGGCGGCATGGCACCCGAAGCGCCGCCAATCACGATGTTCTGCGGCGTCAGCGGTTTGAGAATCACGGTGTAGACCACCGCGTAACCGACGAAGGTGGCGAAGGTCAGCCACATGGTCAGGGGGTTGACCCAGACATAGAGAATCCAGGAACCGAGCGCACAGAGCACGGCCGAAAAGGTCAGCGTCAACCCGTTGCTGATCTGCCCCTGCGCCGTGGCACGCCAGGCGGTGCGTTTCATCTTCGAGTCAATCTGCTGCTCGACCAGGCAGTTGAAGGCTGCCGCCGCGCCTGCCACCAGCCAGATGCCGGCGCAGGCCACGATGGCCAGCTTCACATCGGCCCAGCCTGGCACGCCGGGCACCGCCAGCACCATCCCGATCAGCGCGCAGAACACAATCAGCTGCACCACACGCGGTTTGGTCAGCGCGTAGAACTGCGCAAATTTGGAAGGCACAAAGGGAGTAGCCGCCACGGAGGCGGAAGAGTCAGAGGGATTCATGGGATGGAAGCCCTCAATTTTGACGCACTTGCCGGTACCGGCGCACGATGGCTGGAAAAAAGAGTGCCGGTCAGTACCACCACCAGGGCAGCAGCGCCGCCGGTGTGTGCGACAGCCGCCGCCATCGGCCAGCCCAGCACAACGTTGCTCAGGCCGGTCGCAAATTGCCACAGCGCCAGCGCCCCCATCCACCACCCATGGGAGCGCATGCCGGGAACATGGCGCAACCGGGCAGCCAACAGCAGCAGCGCAGCAAACACCACATAGGCGGTAAGCCGGTGCACGTAGTGGATGGCCGTCAGGGCCTGGAAGCTGATGTTGTTGCCGTCCAGCCCCGCGCCCAGCGCCCGCCAGAAAGTGAAACCTTCCCTGAAGTCCATGGCTGGCCAGAAGCTGCCCTGGCAGGCCGGAAAATCCGTGCAGGCCAGCACCGCATAGTTGGTGCTGACCCAGCCACCCAGCGCGACCTGTAGCCACAACAAGGCAAAAGCGATCACCAGCAGCAGCCAGGTGCTTACGGACAAGGGAACCGGCAAGGACTCCCCTTGCGCCTGCGCATAACGCACGGCTTGGGCGCGCAGCAAGGTGAGCAGGACCAGCCCACCCAGCAGATGCAGGGTGACGATCAGCGGAAACAGTTTCATCGTCACGGTCAGCGCGCCAAACGCGCCCTGGATGCAGACCCAGACCAGGGTCGCCGTGGGCCACCACGCTGAAAGAATGCTTCCGTTCTGCTGCCCCTTGCGACGGCTCAGCCAGGTGGCTACGGCCAGCGTCAGGATCAACACGCCCACAGCGGTCGCCAGGTAGCGGTGAATCATTTCCACCCAGGCCTTGGAATGCGTGACCGGTCCGCTGGGCATGGCGGCCTGCGCAGCGCTGATGGGCTGGCTGGCACCGACCGGGCTGGCATGGCCGTAACAACCAGGCCAGTCAGGACAGCCCAGACCCGAATCCGTCAGCCGCGTGAAGGCGCCGAACAGCACCAGGTCGAAGGTTAAAAACAGCGTGAGCAATGTCAGTATGCGCAAGCGCCGCGCCATGGGCTGGTTTTTGTTGCGCAGCCAGACCCAGGCCAGCGGGCCCAGCGCCAGCACCAGGCCCATGCCCATCAGGCGCAGCGCCGGACTGAGGTTATAGAGGTCTTGCGTTTCCATTTACTGGTTGCCTCGCGCGGTCAGGCACCCCGGCTGTTCAGACCAGCCGGGGCCGCGGGTCCGGCTCCGCCGGGCCGCAGGCGCAGCGCCCCCTCGGGGGGCAGAGAGCGACACGAAGTGCGCGAACGTGGGGGCCATCATCTGCCGGCCCTGTCCCAGGAACTCGAAGCACGCATCAAGCGCTCCAGGTCACGCTTGGCTTTGGCGGCACCAGCGGCATCCATGCGGGCAGGAAAACGCATCATCCAGTTGCCGAGCGGATCGACCACATACAAATGGTCTGCCAGCACCTGGCCGGGGGCAGCCTGCAGCCACTGCTCCAGTCCAGCTACGCGCAGGACGGTGGCGTCCTGCAGCGCAGCTTCGAGCGCATCAGGAATGGCGGCTTCATCGCTGACCAGCCAGACACGGTCCAGCCGGTCTTTTTCGCGGCCCAGCGACTCGCGCAGCTGGCGCTGGAAATAAAGATGCTGCTGACAAACGCCATCGCAGGCACCGCCGGCCACACTGACCAGCAGCCACTGGCCCTTGAGCGCCGCCAACTCGACATGGCGGCCATCAGGTGCCACAGCAGCCAGTGCCGGCAAAGGTCGCTGGGGGTCCATCAACTCGCCGTAATTGCGCCGGCCTTCGGGACGGACCACGTAATAGGTGAAGTAGGAGGCGACCACCGGCGCTGCGCAGACCAGCAGCACGGCCAGCATTTTCAAGCGGCCCGCCCGGGTGTCCGGGACCCGCGCAGCAGCGGCCGCGTCAAGTTGTGGCATGGCGTGCACGGTCAGGCCCAGAGGCTGGTCCTGACCAGCTGTTGCGGCGTGGCCGGCTGAAGACGGCAGGGAAGAATCGGACTGTGGATGTTGCACGTTGAAATCGCCGTTCAGGAATGGGGACGAGATGGGGGCTGCTTCTTGCGGCTTGGGGAAATCAGCTGGAACCAGGCATACAGCCCCAGGACCAGGGCACACAAGCCGAACCACTGGAAGGCATAACCGTAATGTTTGTCGACACCCAGTGTGGGCTCCGGCCAGTCACGCAACATGCCCTCACTGGCCGGCCCTGTCTGCAGCAGTGATGCAGGCAACAGGGGCTGACCGATTTCAGCGCTGAAGGCAACGACGTCGAGATTTTGCCGGATGCGGCCGCTTTGCACGCCTGCGAACTCGTATAGCTTGGACGGCGGCGGGGCCATGCGGCCAGCAACTCGGACCAGGCCGGGCGGCGTTGAAACCGCAGGCAGGCGGGTCCGGTCATTGAAGTCCCGCGGAATCCAGCCGCGCTGCACGAGCAGCCACGGTCGGCCGCCCTCCAGCGCCAGCGGCGTCACCACCCAAAAACCGGGTTTGCCGCCCATGGGGCGATTGTCCAGGTAGACGGTGTGCGCCTCCTGCCAGACACCTTGCAGCGAGGCTTGCCGGTGCGTTACATCAGCTATGTTTTTTGCAGCAAAAAGTGCACGGTTATCAAGGGCAGGAAGCCTTTTTTGCTCAGTGATCGCAGCTTGCAGCGCGATCTTGTCGGCGGCCCGGCGCCACTGCCATTGCCCGAGGGAAAAGGTCAGGCCAGCCATCAGGACGGCGGCCAGGGTCACCACCCAAAAACGGAGCCTGGGCAGGGCTGGGCTCATGCGCGGATAATCCTGATCATGACTTACCTTGTAGCAATCGCGTTTTTGATCATCATTGCCAGCCTTGGATCAGCGCTGTTTTTCATGCTGAAAGGCGGCAGCAGCAAAGCGAAAAGCGGCAACATGGCGCGCGCACTGGCCTTTCGCGTCGGCTTTTCAATTGTGCTGTTTGTCTGCATCCTGATCGCCTGGAAAATGGGCTATATCCAGCCTACCGGCATTGCGGCAGGCAAATAAAAGAACAAAAGACAAAGGCCGCGGATGGCGGCCTTTGCTTTCTCGCCGCCTGCAGCAGCGCAACTCCCGTCACACCTGTCTGGCGGCGGGCGCCTCAGAGCCAATAGACCAGGACGTACAGGCCCAGCCACACCACGTCCACAAAGTGCCAATACCAGGCAGCACCTTCAAACCCGAAGTGACGCTCCGCCGTGAAGTGTCCTTTTTGCAAGCGCAGTGTGATGAACAGCAGCATCAGCATGCCGACAAAGACGTGGAAGCCGTGGAAGCCCGTCAGCATGAAAAAGGTCGAACCGTACACGCCGGATGAAAGCTTCAGGTTCATCTCGTGGTAGGCATGAAAGTACTCATAGCCCTGCACAAGCAGAAAGACCACGCC
Source organism: Polaromonas sp. (assembly GCF_049790275.1). GTDB lineage: Bacteria > Pseudomonadota > Gammaproteobacteria > Burkholderiales > Burkholderiaceae_C > Polaromonas. Next base: position 11,935 of record NZ_JBAQYR010000116.1, on the reverse strand, counting down.
GAGCGCAACCGTCGTCCACATGAAGGCGATGGTGCGGGCACGTTTTCCATCGATGAGTGCATGATGGGCGATGGTGATGGTGACGCCGGAGCTTAGCAGCAGCGCCGTGTTGACCGTCGGCAAGGAGCCCATGATACTGGCCCAGATTCCTCCACCTATCATCAGCGGCTTCATCGGCGTGAACGGTTCGATGATGCCGGCCGGCGACGCAGTGACGCCGGCTGCAACGCTGGGCCAGACCGCCTTGAAGTCGGGCCAGAGCAAGGCATTTTCCAGGCTGCCCAATTCCGGCACTGAATGCACTCGCGCCCACCACAGGGCCGTGAAAAAGGCACCGAAAAACATGACTTCCGAGAAAATGAACCAGCTCATGCTCCAGCGGTAGGACAAGTCCACCTTGTGCCCGTAAAGTCCCCCCTCGCTTTCGCTTACCGCAGCACTGAACCAGAAGAACAGCACAGCCAGCCACCAGGCCATGCCGAAAGCCAGGGAGTAAGCACCCCAGCCTGCGCCGTTGATCCACTGACCTCCGCCAAAAAAGACGAAAAACAGGCCGATGGCCGCCATCACCGGATAGGCCGAGGGCGCCGGGACGAAGTAATACGGGGTTCCTGCATGCGCTGCTGAAGACATTTCCAACTCCTGTTTCGCTAAATTCTAGTATTCAAAAAATCAATGGCCTGAAGCACGCCGCGGCTACTTGCCCACCACCCAGGTGGCCAGAAGAATCAGACAGCCGACAAAAACAAGCACCCCGACCAGCGCCGCAATGACAATGTGCACCGGGTTGAGTTGCTCGACGTCTTTTTCGTACTCGCCCCGGCTGCGCAACCCGACGAACGACCAGCTCACCGCCTTGATGGTGCGCCAGATCGAACCTTTGCGTTGCGTCACCGGTGTGCTCATACGCCCGATTCCAGTCGCTGCACGGCCAGATCAACCGCGGCCACCGGACCTGCAGCGGGAGCGGCCGGCGTTTTGCCACCCACTTCAAAAAATGTATAGGACAGTGTGATGGTGCTGACGTCTTTGGACAGCTTGGGGTCGATGACAAAGGCCACCGGCCACTGTTTTTTCTCCCCCGGGGCCAGGGTGTACTGGCTGAAACAGAAACACTCGAGCTTGTTGAAATGCGCACCAGCCTGGACCGGCGCGTAGCTCGGTATCGCCTGGGCCGACATGGTGCGGCTCTGCACATTCTGGAACTCGTACATCACCGTTGCCAGCTCACCAGGATGCACCTGAAGGGAACGCACTGCCGGCTTGAACATCCAGGGCCCGCGCGCGTTGGCATCGAACTCGACGGTGATGCTGCGGCTGGTATCAACCTGCGTGTTGGCCGACATTTTCGGTGTTGCACCAGGAATCTGCCGGTCACCCAGCGCCAGGATGTTGATGCCGGTCATTTCGCAGATGGTTTTGTAAATGGGTACCAGCGCATAACCGAAGGCAAACATGCCGAGCACAATCACGCCCAGCTTGCCCACCATGCGGAAATTTTCGCGCTTCAGACCCATGCCTCAGCCCTTGCCGAAAAAAACCAGCTTGGCCATGAAACCGAGAAAAAACACGATGGCAATCGAGGCGAGGATCAGCCCCAACCGCAAATTGTTCTTTTTCTGTTCAGGTGTCATGGCGCGCAAGCTGCTTGCCTGAAAACTCAGTAACCCACGACCTTGGTCGCGGTAGCGTCCAAGCGGGGAGGTGTTTCAAATGTGTGGAAGGGGGCGGGAGACGCCACTTCCCACTCCAGGCCTTCAGCGCCCGCGCCATCAGGGTCGTTCCAGGGGCGCTGTGGCGCTTTTTCACCTTTGCCGCGCATCGTCGGCAGGACCACGAAGAAGAAGAAATAAACCTGGGCAAAGCCAAAGAAAAAGGCTCCCACACTGGCAATCGCATTGAAGTCGGCAAACTGCATCGGGTAGTCGGCATAACGGCGCGGCATGCCGGCCAGGCCGAGGAAGTGCATCGGGAAGAAGGTCACGTTGAAGGAAATCAGCGACCACCAGAAGTGAATCTTGCCGCGGGTTTCGTTGTACATCACGCCGGTCCATTTGGGCGACCAGTAGTAATAGCCGGCAAACAGCGCATAAAGCGAGCCGGCCACCAGCACGTAGTGGAAGTGGGCCACCACGTAGTAGGTGTCCTGCACCTGGATGTCGATCGGCGCAACCGCCAGGATCAGGCCGGTGAAACCGCCCATGGTGAACACGAAAATGAAACCGACGGCAAACAGCATCGGGGTTTCGAAAGTCATCGAGCCCTTCCACATCGTCGCGATCCAGTTGAAGATCTTCACGCCCGTGGGCACGGCGATCAGCATGGTCGAGTACATGAAGAACAGCTGGCCCGTCACCGGCATGCCAGTGGTGAACATGTGGTGCGCCCAGACCACAAAGCTGAGAATGGCGATGGAGCCCGTCGCATACACCATGGAGGCGTAGCCGAACAGGCGTTTGCGGGCAAAGGCCGGGATGATCTGGCTGATGATGCCGAAGGCCGGCAGGATCATGATGTAGACCTCCGGGTGGCCGAAGAACCAGAAGATGTGCTGGAACATCACCGGGTCGCCGCCGCCGGCAGGATTGAAGAAACTGGTGCCGAAGTGGCGGTCGGTCAGTGTCATGGTGATGGCACCGGCCAGCACGGGCATCACGGCGATCAGCAGGTAGGCGGTGATCAGCCAGGTCCAGCAGAACATCGGCATTTTCATCAGCGTCATGCCGGGTGCGCGCATGTTCAGGATGGTCACGATGATGTTGATCGAGCCCATGATGGACGAGGCACCCAGGATGTGCAGCGCAAAAATGCCAGCATCCATGGACGGGCCCATTTGCAACGACAGCGGCGCATACAGCGTCCAGCCACCGGCGGGCGCACCACCTGGCATGAAGAAGGAGCCGACGATCATCAGGCCGGCGGGAATCAGCAACCAGAAGCTGAAGTTGTTCATGCGGGCAAAAGCCATGTCGGCCGCGCCGATCTGAAGCGGGATCATCCAGTTCGCAAAACCGACAAAGGCCGGCATGATGGCGCCGAACACCATGATCAGGCCGTGCATGGTGGTCAGCTGGTTGAACAGTTCCGGATTGACCAGTTGCAGGCCGGGCTGGAACAGCTCGGCGCGGATCATCAAGGCCAGTACACCGCCCACCATCAGCATGGTGAAGCTGAACAGCAGGTACAGCGTGCCGATGTCCTTGTGGTTGGTTGCAAACACCCAGCGGCGCCAGCCCGTCGGGGCATGGCTGTGGTCATCATGCGCGTGATCGTGATGGTCTAGAACTGCACTCATCTTGGCTTCCTTTGGTGGCTTGTGCCTGTAGCTTTGTCTTTGCGGCAGGCCCGGAGGGCCTTGTCGGCTGTACTTGAAATCTGCGAGGGTCCGGCTGTAGACGGCCTATTTCCGCGCGGCCAGCACTTCAGAAGGCTGGACGAGCTGGCCGGTCTGGTTGGACCAGTTGTTCTTTGTATAGGTGACCACCGCAGCCAGGTCGGTGTCGCTGAGCGCTTTCCACGAAGGCATCGCCCCCCCGGCCGCACCGTTCAGCAGAACCTGGATCTGCTTGCCATGATCCTTGTCCATCACGATGGCCGAGCCGTCCAGCGGTTTGATCGGGCCTGCGCCCTTGCCGTTGGCCTGGTGGCAGGCTGCACAGTTTGCTGCATAGACCTTCTCGCCACGGGCCTTCAGCTCGGGCAGCACCCACACCTTGGAAGGATCGTCGGCCTTGGCAGCGGCTTCCTTGACCTTCACGCCAACCCACTTGGCATAGTCTTCGCTGGAAACAACCTTCACATGGATGGGCATGTAGGCGTGCTCCTTGCCGCACAGCTCTGCACACTGGCCGTAGTAGTCGCCGATTTTCTCGGGACGGAACCAGGTATCGCGCACGAACCCCGGAATGGCATCCTGCTTGATGCCGAAGGCCGGCACCATGAAAGCATGGATCACGTCATTGGCCGTGGTGATGATGCGGATCTTGCGGTCGACAGGCACCACCAGCGGGTTGTCCACCTTCAGCAGGTAGTCGTCCGGCGCTTCACCCTTGGCCGGGCCGCCGTTGCTGGACATTTCACGCTGGGTGCTGTCCAGGGTCGAGACAAAAGCGATGCCTTCGCCCTCGCCCTTGATGTAGTCATAGCCCCACTTCCACTGCATGCCGGTGGCCTTGATGGTCAGGTCGGCGCCGGTAGTGTCCTTGGATGCCACCAGCACCTTGGTGGCCGGCAAGGCCATCAGGATCACGATGACGAAGGGAACGATGGTCCAGATGATCTCGACCGTGGCGGACTCGTGGAAATTGGCCGATTTATGGCCGACGGACTTGCGGTGCTTCCAGATGGAATAAAACATCACACCGAACACCGCCAGGAAAATGACCAAGCAGATGATCATCATGAACCAGTGCAGCCAGTGCTGCTCTTCGGCTATCTTGGTCACGGCCGGGTGCAAATTGAGCTGGTTGACGGCCGGCCCGCCGGGCAGGTCATTGACCGCGTAGGCTGCGGTACTGATCCAGGCGGCCAGCAGGGCCGTGACGGCAGCCAGCTTGCGATTCGCTTGCAGGACCAGGGATGTCAAAACTGCGCCTGCGTGCTTCATGCCTGACCCTATTGTTGTGCGTACGTTCATCGTGATCACTATTAATGCCTCAATTACCGACTGATTAAGCAGCTGATTATAAAGTCAGCCCCGACGACGCCCGGGCGACCCCCGACCCGGTACCCCGCCATCCAGCGCGACTCAAGCGTCACGCAAAGCGTGACGAAGCTCCCGCGCCAGCGCGGGCCGCAACTCCGGACGCACATGCCGCCCTACCCTGACCGACCGGCCCTGGCCCGATACCTCGATCAGCGAGCCGTCTCCGTTCCTGGGTTCGACACGAACCCATTCGCGGTTGAACTCTGCCCGCTCAAGACGCCCCGCGCTCTCCAGCTCCACCACCAGTCGCTGTCCCTGCAGCACAATGCGTTCGCCATCCGTGGCATGCCGGGCATAGACCCAGAACGCAGCACCCACCGCCAGGAGTTCGAGCCACGCAAAAAACATCACCATTTTTGCGCCCTGCGACCAGAAGAAGCCCGCGATGCCCAGAGAAACCAGGCACAGCGAGACATACAGCCACAGCAGTTGAGCCGGCGTCACCGAACAATTGCGCTTGAGCAGCCATTGCACAGCCTGCTGGCCCTGGCCACCTTGGCCTGACGCAGTGAAACGGAATGCGGGGTTGGTGTGCGACACGAAGCAACGCTCAAAAAATTGCCGCCGGTCATACGCTTTCGGCGGCTTGTTGCGCGGGAACATACCCAAAATTCGACTCTGGATTGTAGCCGGGTTTACCCCGTGCGAAGCCATGCGGAGAGCCCTGCCCCGGCTTGCCCGCAGGCCTCAGGAACTGCCGCGCGACCCTTGCAGCATGGCGCGCATGTCCTGGACCGACACCGCGCTTTGCGCGCTGACCCTGATTTTCGGCGGCGCCTTGAGCGCGTGGCCGTAGATGACCTCGAAGGTCAGCGTGAACCGGCCGTCGGCCTGACGCGGCAACTGTTGCGCCAGCGTCTCCAGCAGTTGCGCCTGCCACTTGCGGCCGCGCAGGGCAGGGAAACGTCCGGGATGAAAGTTGCGGCCCAGCTCGCGCAACTCCTGCAGCATGCGTTGCGGCGTCTCGTAGGTCAGTGTGATGCGCTCCATGTCCATCACCGGTTCGGCAAAGCCGGTTTGCACCAGCATGTCGCCCCAGTCATGCATGTCGGTCAGCTCATGGCCGGCCGGCGGCCAGCCCAGCGCCTGGTAGATTGCGCGCAGTTCGCGCGCGCTGTCGGGCCCGAGACTGGAGAACATCAGGAAGCCGCCGACACGCAGCGCCTCGTGCCAGCGCGCCAGCAAGGCTTGCGGATCGGCAGCTTCGTGAAGTGCCATGTTGGCCCACAGCATGTCAACGCCGGCCGCGGGCGGTGCCTCAAAACGCGGGGCCGGCGTGGTCCAGCGTTTCGGGTTCCACCAGGGAATTGCTATGTTTTTAATAGCCATCTGCGCATGCCCTGCATGGGTTTCAGCCACAAAACACTCTGCATTCGAATATTTTTCAGCCAGCTGGCGATGCGCCTGCAGGCCACCGCGCACGGCCCCCCAATGAGCCCAGGCCTGCGGCTTGAGCTTGATCCACTGCAGCCTGTCCAGCATGCGTTGCGCCACTTCCTCGTGCAGCCACGGCGATACCGCCGGCGCCACGCGCTGCCAGCGGGCAACAGCGATCGGATCCAGGGTAGGCGGGCGGTCGTTGGGCATGATGAAGAGTGAAGAAGGAGAGCGCCTGGGAGCCTGTCGGGCTTGGGGCGTCGAAAGCGAAAATCGGCCCCGGCGAGGACAGTTTTTGCCGGATTTGCAGGCCCATAGCCCAGCTATGGGACAAAAAGACGGTGAAAAATGGACCGCTGCGGCCGGGTTGCAGCCGACGACTCCCAAGTCCAACAGGCTCCTAGTATATTGACATGATGTCGCTGCGCTTGCTCCACCCGGCCTCTTCCATGCTGCAAAACCTGGCCAGCCAGTGCGCGGTATGCCACAGCTGGCCGGCACGCCGCATCTGCGCGCCGTGTGTCGCGCGCTTTGCCAAGCCCCTGGCGCGCTGCAGCACGTGTGCGCTGGGTCTGTCCACCGGCCTGGACCAGTGCGCCGCGTGTGTCCGCCGGCCACCACCGCTGCACGCGTGTTTCGCCGCCGTACCTTATGCCTATCCCTGGTCAGAACTGATGGCAGACTACAAATTCGGCCATGACCCGGCCTGGGCGGCGCTGTTTGCGGGCCTGCTGATGCGGACACCTGGTGTCGCTGAAAACCTGGCTGCACTGCGGGCAGATGACTGGCTGCTGCCTCTGCCGCTGTCGGCAGAGCGGCTGGAAGCCCGCGGATTCAACCAGTCCTGGGAACTGGGGAAGGCGCTGGGCCGCCAAAGCGGGACATCGGCCGCCGTCGACGCCCGGCTGCTGCTGCGCATCAAGAATACGCCGCCCCAGTCCCAGCTCAAACGCGAAGCGCGGCTCCGGAATGTCAGAGGCGCATTTGTGGTGGAACCCCTGCGCGTGTCAGAGCTGAAAGGCCGCCGCGTGCTGCTGGTCGACGATGTGATGACCAGCGGTGCCTCGCTGTTTTCCGCTGCGCAGGCCTTGCTGGATGCGGGTGCCGCACGGGTGACCGGTGTGGTGTTCGCACGTACGGAGAATTAGAGCCCCCACGGTCGCTCACTTCGTGTGGCTTCCTGCACCTTGCAGGCCGCCGCTCGCCGGAGGCTTCGCTTCTTATGCCTGTCCAAACCTGCTCAAGCAGGTTCGGAGCCGCAGGCACCAGCCCCGAGGGGGCCGCTGCGCCTGCGGACTGGCAAAGGCAGATCCGCGGCCCCTGCTTGATTGAAGAGCCCCCACGCTTGTCGCTTCGCGTACTGCGCTGCCCCCCGAGGGGGCGCTGCGCCTGCGGCCCGGCAGAGCCGGTTCCGCGGCCCTGGCTGGCCTGAGTCAAAGCCCGCGACGCATCATGGGACCAACGACAATCGGACCATGTTCAATATCGTTCTGGTCGAGCCCGAGATCCCGCCCAACACCGGCAATGTCATCCGGCTGGCCGCCAACACCGGCTGTCGCCTGCACCTGGTGGAGCCGCTGGGGTTTTCGATGGATGACAAACACATGCGGCGCGCCGGGCTGGACTACCACGAGTACGCCGAGCTCAAGTGCCACACCAGCTGGCAGGCTTTTCTGGACACCGAGCAGCCGGATCCGGAGCGGCTGTTCGCCCTGACCACCCGCGGAACAAAACTTGTGCACGACGCGCAGTTTGCTCCCGGTGACTGGCTGGTGTTTGGTGCGGAAACCCGGGGCCTGGCCCCTGAGCTGCGCGAGACGTTTGCACCGGCACAGCGCCTGAAACTGCCCATGCTGGCCGGCCAGCGCAGCCTGAACCTGTCAAACGCGGTGGCTGTGACGGTGTTTGAGGCCTGGCGGCAAAACCACTTCGCCCAGGCGTCTGGTTAGCCGGCACCGTTCTCAGCGCCGGAGGGCCAGGTGCGCTCGGCTTCAGCGGCTTTCAGCCGGGTCTGCTCGATCAGGAACTCCATGAACGCCCGAGCCCGGGCCGGCACGTATTTGCGGCTGGGCAGGGCTGCATACAGCGTGAAACGACCGGTGATCCAGGGCGCGAGCACGCGCCGTAGCTGCCCATCGCGCAGGTAGTTGGCCACCAGGTCCAGCGGCTGTGCACTGATGCCGGTGCCGTCCAGCGTAGCGCGCAGCAGGGTGTCACTGTGGTTGGCCATCATCACCGGCTTGATTTCGACCGAGACCTCCCGGTCGGCCTCCTGCGGGTTGATCAGGCGCCATTCACGCTGGCGGATTCCCGCCTGGCTGAGCCGCAGGAGTGCATGTTTTTCCAGGTCCTCGGGCTGGCGCGGCGTGCCGGCGCTGCGCAAATAGCGCGGCGAGGCGCATAGCAGCCCTTCCGAGACAATCACCGGCCGCGCCACGACATTGGCGTCATAGAGCCGGCCGGCCCCCAGAATCGTCAAGTCATAGTCTTCGATCGGCGGCACCAGCGGCGAATCCACCGTGATGTCGAGCACCACCTTGGGATAACGGCGCCGGAATTCGGCCACCAGCGGGGCGATGATGTGCACAGCCATCACCGGCTGGGTATGGATGCGCAGCAGACCGGCCAGCTCGTCCGTCTGCTGCCGCGTCGAAGCCTCGGCCTGGTCCACATCATTGAGGATGTGCCGCACACGGTGCAGGTAGGACTGCCCGGCCTCGGTCAGCGACAGCTTGCGGGTGGTCCGCTGCAGCAACCGGGCGCCCAAGTGCTGTTCCAGATCCGTGATCAGCCGGGTCATCGCAGCAGCCGACATGTCCATCGTCCTGGCCGCAGCGGCGAAGCCGCCATCGTCCACCACCTGCTGGAAAGCGCGCATCGATAAAAGTCGGTCCATAGGGTAATTACCTAAGAAATCAAGCCCTCATTGTTCCATAAACAGCAATGCCCAATTGATGGATATGCTGTTTTTCTTCATCCATGGCAATAGTACAGTTCAATCCATCGATGAGCCGAAACCAATAAACGACTCACCGAGGCTGGACAGACGGGATCAATGAGGCCCGCCATGCCCGGAAATGTTTATTAACCCTTTCAAGGAAATTTCATCATGAACGCATCCAAATTCTTCGCTGTTGCCGCTCTTGCCACTGTTGCCTCTTTCGGCGCCCACGCCGACGAGGCTGACGGTTCGCAATTTGCCGTCCAGTTCAATTCGACCCGCTCCGTGGCCGAAGTGCGGGCCGAAGCCACCGCCAAGGTGACAAACCACAGCCAGGAGCCTGCAGGCTCCCGTGTTCTGGCCAGCGCACCGTCCACGATCGAGCGCGCTGCAGTGCGTGCGCAGGCAGCTGAAGCCGTCCGCCTGGGTCAACTCCCGCGCGGCGAAGCCAGCTACATGTAATTTGAGCCGGCTGGCCGGGTTGCTCCCGGCCGCGCAAGACGCCCAAAAACCGTCCGGATTCTGTCCGGGCGGTTTTTTTATTCCGCAACGTGTGTGGTTTGCGAATCAACCTTCTTCGGGGAGGGGAAAAGCTTGTCCAGAACCAAGGGTAAACCCTATAATTGACAGGCGCCAGCGCTGAAGACCGAGATCCGGCCCTTCACGTTCTCTTTTTCCTTCGGTCCACAAGGCCGCAAGAACCCCGATTCTCATGGCCTTTCCTTCCATTTTTGCAATGTTCAAGCATGTGCCTGCCGCCCCGCTTTCCCCGGGCCGTTTGCCACTTGAGCAAATCCGCCAGCAACTGCATGGAGCCTTGCATGACTGCACAGGCATGGACACGCAGCGCGTGACCTACAAAATCGACCTGGCCGTCACGCCGGCGGACCTATGGCTGTTGCGCAGTGATCTGCACCAGTGCATTTCACGGACACATGACCAGGCGGAGGCGGCCCGGCGCATCAATGCGCTGCTGGAAACCTTTTGCGGCTGGATACCGGCGATCCAGTTAAGCCGGATCTAGCTTTAAGTCCAGCAAGAATGCACGGCCAGCCGCCGGGCGGTCAGGGGTAACGCCGGACCAGCGACTCGGCGACGCACACCGGTTTGGCCGCACCTTCGCGCTCGACAGTCACTTCCCAGGCCATCTGCACGCCTTCGTTGTCAATCGGCTCACAGGCCAATAGTTTCATTCGGGCCCGCAACCGGCTGCCAACCGGCACCGGCGCCATGAAACGCACCTTGTTCAGGCCGTAGTTCACGCCCATGCGGCTTTGCACGATTTCGAACGAAGATTCAAAAAACTTCGGCAGCAGCGCCAAGGTCAAAAATCCATGCGCAATCGGCCCGCCGAACGGCCCAGCTTTGGCCTTTTCCGGGTCCACGTGGATCCATTGGTGGTCACCGGTGGCCTCGGCAAAAAGATTGACCTGTGCCTGGGTGATGGTGAGCCAGTCGCTGACGGCGACTTCCTGGCCGACACAGGCCGCCAGTTCGGAAAGGGTCTGGAAGGTTTTCATGCCCAGACTTTAACGTCGCCCGGAAAACCGGCTTGTCCAGCCAGCGACACGGCCGGAGGACCGCTCCGGCGTGGGCGGGAGTGTCCCGTCACTGGTCCAGCCAGCGACAGATGCCCTGCCATTGCTCCAGATCTTTTTCCACCCGGCTCGGTGCCACGTCAAACAAGGTGAGCCCGCGTGCTGCCAGGTGAATGTAGTTCTGTGTGTCACGTACATAACCGAGCACCGGCAGGCCCAGGCTTTCGACGAAACCGCGCAGCTTGTCGGCCGCAATCGTGCGCGCATCGACCCGCATGCCGACAATGCCGACCTGCATCTTGCCGGCGTGACGGTGTTCTGCAAGCTGGTCCAGGAAACTTCGAGTGGCGAAAATATCAAACACACTGGGCTGCAGCGGCACGATCACCTTGTCGGCGAGCTTGAGTACATCGTTAAAGCGCCAGCCATGCAGGCCGGCGGGGGTGTCCAGCACCACATGAGACGCGCCCTTGGGCGGCCTGGCAATCATGTCGGCATTGACCTCCCAGGTCGAAATCGGCCGGGCGCCCGGTGGCCGCAGCCCCAGCCAGAGGCGCGACGACTGCTGGCGGTCCGTGTCCCCGAGCATGACCGTATGGCCCTGGCTGGCGAAATAACCTGCCACATTGGTGGACAGCGTCGTTTTGCCGACGCCCCCTTTCGGATTGGCAATCACAACCACAGGCATACGAAACTCCTGGAATTTTGACGCTATGGTAACGGCTGCCATCCCATAGACCAAACGCAGGCTACACATCCGGGCTGCAGACCAGCCGCCCAAGGACACAGCCAGCACCAGAAAGGTTCCAGCCCGATGCCAATGGCTGGCCATCAAAAAGGCCTTCTACCCTTACTGACCGGGCGCCACCAGCTCCTGTTTTTATAGCATCCGCCAGACAGCAGCCAGGGTCGGACTGCAGCTGCTGCAGTGCCTAGTGGCCTGTAACGCTGAAACCGGAAGTCGCTGCCCACGCGATACGTTGCACGCTCCGGTGTTGCAAATGCGCGCGATGCCTGGGGCATCGCTGTGCTTTGCGCCTTGCATCGCACCCCGTCTCACGCGTTCCTCGCCTCCCATTTCAACGTTACAGGCCACTAGTTGCGCATTTCCTGCGCCTCCTGGCGCAGCTTCTCCATCGCGCGCCGCTCCACGCAGGCCGGATGTTTGCTGAAAGCCGGTTTGGCGCACTGCTCGTTCATGCAGAGCTGGAAACCAAGCAGCACACGGTTTTCACAGGCTTGTTTGGGGTTGGTGGCTGCTGGCGCCGGACCCGCCGCCTCCGACCCAGCCGCAACCGCGGCCGTTTCTGCCGCCGGTTTGGCCGCAACCGGCCTGGCTGCGGCCGGCTTTTCAACCACCGGCACGGCCTGGCG
>NZ_JBAQYR010000115.1:0-10039 GCF_049790275.1 Polaromonas sp. | reverse complement strand
TGTGCAAATGCGAACGGGGTGAAAACAGTGCCAATCAAGGCGCGCGACGACGCCCAGACTGGGCGTCTGGGCTAGGAGTGCAACGCAGAGTGGCGCTGTTTTCACCCCGTTCCCTCCGGGTTGCGGCCAAAAAAGGCCATGTGCAGCGTTGCAAAGCCTTGTCGGGGGCCTACCCCGACGGCGTTTTGCGCCTTGCTCGGCGCCTTTTTGACTCGCAACGCATCTTGCACAAATAGCGTTAACAGGCCCTAGTCGAAAACCGGCGTCTCCACGCCCAGCACCTTGTGCAGTTTCGGGCTGGTGGTCGTGTACTGCAGGTGAATCTTCTTGTCCGGAAAAATGAAAGGCGCAGCGCCGAAAGCGGCCAGTGCGCATTCATGGAAGCCGCTGAGGATCAGCTTTTTCTTGCCGGGGTAGGTGTTGATGTCGCCCACCGCAAAAATGCCGGGCACATTGGTCGAGAACTTCTCGGTGTCCACCTTGAGCTGCTTGCGCTCGATGTCCAGGCCCCAGTCCGCAATCGGACCGAGTTTGGGCGACAGGCCGAAAAAGACCAGCAGCACATCGAGTGGTACCACGCGGGTGACACCGTCCGAGCCGGTGACCTTGGCGCCCGTGAGCTTGCCGTCCTTTTCCTCGTAGCCGGTGACCTGGCCGACGATGAACTGCATCTCGTAGTTGTCGCACAGCTCCTTCATCTTCGCCACGCTGGCCGGTGCGGCCTTGAAACCGTCGCGGCGATGGATCAGGATCACGCTTTCGGCCTTGTTCGGGCCTTCCTTGGCGAAGTTGAGCGCCCAGTCGAGCGCGGAGTCGCCGCCGCCCACAATCACCAGGTTTTTGCCGGCAAAGTCAGCCGGGGACTTGACGCGGTAAAACAGCTGCGTGTTGTCGAACTTCTCGAGACCGTCGACCTTCAGCAGGCGCGGCTGGAAAGCCCCCACGCCGGCCGCAATAAAGATGGTTTTGGTCAGGAACTGCGTGCCTTTGGACGTCTGGACGAAAAAGCGGCCGTCGTCCTGCCTTTCAACAGTGCTGACTTCCTGGCCGAAGTGGAAAGTCGCGCCGAAGGGCTCGATCTGCTTGAGCAGGGAGTCGGTGAGTTCCTTGCCGGTGCACATGGGCACGGCGGGAATGTCGTAGATCGGCTTGTCCGGGTAGAGCTCGATGCACTGGCCGCCGGGGTAGGCCAGCGAGTCGATGACATGGGCCTTGATTTCCAGCAGGCCGAGTTCAAACACCTGGAACAGCCCGACCGGGCCCGCGCCGACGATGACCGCATCGGTCTCTATCGGGCCATCGTGCGCGGCAGCCGTGTTGATCACTTCCTGGTTCAGTTGAGGTTCCATGGGGCTTTTTTCGGGTTTCAGTTTGAAGAGGGCAGGCAGGCGCGTAATCCGCGGCGGGATGCGTCTCAGCGAATGAGCTGGTCCAGTTTGCTGGTGACGTCTTTCCACTCTTCGGCATCGGGCAAGGCTTCCTTGCGCTTGGTGATGCTTTTCCAGCCGGGCGCGCGGCTCAGTTCGGCATTGATCTTGATGAAGTTGACCTGGTCGGCCGGCACGTCTTCCTCGGCGTAAATCGCGTTGACCGGGCATTCGGGGATGCAGACCGCGCAATCGATGCACTCGTCCGGATCAATCACCAGCATGTTGGGGCCTTCGCGGAAGCAGTCCACGGGACAGACATCCACACAGTCGGTGTATTTGCAGCGGATGCAGGATTCAGAAACGATGTGAGTCATGTTGTTCTTGCGGGATCGGTGGAAACCCTCAATTTTAAGAGGATTCCATGAGCAGGGTTAAGTTGGTGTTGGGGTGGGTCTGATCCTGATCAAAGGATCAGCGCGGCACCGGAGGTCTTGTTCGAGGCTGTATCCACCAGCACCAGCGAGCCCAGGACCCGCGAACGGGCATAGGGCAGGGTGGCCAGCGGTGCCTGCAGGCTGAGCTCGACATGGCCAATCGCGTTCGGTGGCAGTTCGCTGGCGTCTTCCTCGGCCAGGGTGTTGACATCAAGCTTGTGGACGATGCGCCTGACCTTGGCCTTGACCCAGCGGTGACCGTGCAGCGCCCAGTAGGCACGTCCGGCGATCAGGGGTTCGTCGTCCATCCAGGCGATGGTGACCGAGAGTTCGCGCGAGGGTTCAAAGGTGTCCGTCGCCAGCAGCCAGTCACCGCGTGAAACGTCCACTTCGCGGTCCAGCACAATGCCGGCACTGTGCCCGGCCAGGATGGAGCGGGGCTGGCGCGTATGGTCCAGCACCTGGGCCACCACGGCGGTTTGCCCGCTCGGCAGCACGGTGACGGCCTGGCCCGGCTGCACGCCGCCGGTGGCGACCCGGCCCCAGAAAGCCCGGCGACCCTGGGAGGTGTCCGACGAAGAAGAAAACTTTTCCACCCACTGCACCGGGAAGGCAAAGGCTTCGGTGCTTTCTGCCGGCGTGGCGGGCAGGTGTTCCAGCAACTGCAGCAGCGACAGGCCTTCGTAGCCGCACCAGCTCGGCTTGGCGTCCACCACGTTGTGGCCGATCAGTGCAGAGATGGGCACGATGGCCTTGACCGGGATCTTCGCGGCTTGGGCGAAGGCCGTCAGCGCTGCGCTGATATTTTTGAAAGCCAGCGTGGAATCCTCCACGGCGTCGAGCTTGTTCACCGCGAACACGATGGAGGGCACGCGCAGCAGGTTGACCAGCAGCGAATGGCGGCGGGTTTGTTGCAGCAGCTCCATGGACGGGTTTTTCCAGTCCAGCTTGGTGGCATCGACCAGCACCACGGCGGCATCGGCACTCGACGCTGCGGTGACCATGTTGCGCGTGTACTGCTCATGGCCGGGCGCATCGCCGATGATGAACTTGCGGTTTTCGGTGGCGAAGTAGCGGTAAGCCACATCGATGGTGATGCCCTGCTCGCGTTCGGCGCTCAGGCCGTCGGTCAGCAGGGCCAGGTCGGTCTCGCCCTGGCGCTGCACGCCGGCCAAGTGATCCTGCAGCACGGCCTTGCTGTCCACCAGCAGGCGGCCGATCAGCGTGCTCTTGCCGTCGTCAACAGAGCCGCAGGTGATGAACTTCAGTGCAGACCGCAGGTCATTTTGGCCTGCAGCCCCCGTTGGCTGTGCGCTTCCGGCTATCAAATCAGTAGTAGGGGTGCTTGTGTTCATCTCATTCTCAAAATAGATCAAAGGTTCTTGCCAGTGGGGGCCGCGGGTCCGGCTTCGCCGGCCCGCAGGCGCCGCCCCCTGGGGGGAGCAGGCAAAGCCTGCCCGGGGGAGAGCTAAAAGTACCCGTCTTTTTTGCGCTTTTCCATTGAAGCGTCGGAGGTTTTGTCGTCCATGCGCGTGGCGCCACGCTCGCTCACATCGGCAGCCAGTGTTTCGATCACGATCTCGGCGGCGGTGGCGGCCGGACTGTCCACCGGGCAGGTGCAGGTGATGTCGCCCACAGTCCGGAAACGCACGGTTTTTTCAACCACCTGCTCGCCGTCGCGCGCGGGGGTGAGTTCGGTCACCGGCACCAGCAGGCCTTTGCGTTCGACCACCTTGCGCTGGTGTGCGTAATAAAGCGAAGGCAGGGCGATGTTCTCGCGCTCGATGTATTGCCAGACGTCCAGTTCGGTCCAGTTGGAGATCGGAAACACGCGAAAATGCTCGCCGGGCTGCAGCCGGGTGTTGAACAGCGTCCACAGTTCCGGGCGCTGGGCCTTGGGCTGCCACTGGCCGAAGCTGTCGCGGTGCGAGAAGATGCGCTCCTTGGCGCGGGCTTTTTCCTCGTCCCGGCGCGCGCCGCCTATCAGGGCGTCAAAGCGGAACTCGTCAATCGCCTCCAGCAGCGTGACCGACTGGTGCACATTGCGCGACTCGCCGGGGTGCGCCAGGCGCACGGTGCCGCGTTTCATCGAGTCTTCCACGTTGCGCACAATCAGCTCGGCGCCCAGTTCCTTGGCGCGCAGGTCGCGGAAATCGGTCACTTCGTGAAAATTGTGGCCCGTGTCAATCATCAGCAGCGGGTAGGGGATGCGGCCCACACCAAAGGCTTTCTCGGCGCACTTGAGCATGACCAGCGAGTCTTTGCCGCCTGAAAACAGGAGGGCCGGGCGCTCGAAGGCGGCAGCCACCTCGCGCAGGATGAAAATCGTTTCTTCCTCGAGCGCGTCGAGATGGGCGTTGGACAGCCGCGCGATGGAGGTCGCCGGGTCGGCTGGCAGCAGGTTGGAGGGTGTGCGGGCGTTCATAAGTCAGTGTGCGAGGTGCAGACCGCATTCGCGGTTGTCCTCGCCCTTGGTGGGGTCCACGTAGTCGAAGTTGTTGGGCAGGCCGTTGATTTCACAGTACTGGTAAAGGTCTTTGGACGACCAGTGCAGGAGCGGCGCGACCTTGATCAATCCGTCCGGATTGACGCTGACCGGGTCCATCTGGGCACGCACGGCGGTGTCGGTGGCGCGCAGGGCCGTGAACCAGACCTGGGGCGCAGTTTCGCGCAGGGCGCGGGCAAAGGGCTCGAGTTTCACTTCTTCAGTGAAGGCCGCATGGCGCGGATCGTCCAGCGCCGGGGTCGGGCCTTCCGCGGCCTCGCGGTGCGCACGCGAGCGGCGCGGCAGATAGATGTGCAGGTCCAGCTTGAGCAACTTCGTCACTTCGTCGGCGAAGCGGTAGGTAGCCTCGGTGTTGTAGCCGTTGTCCATCCAGACCACCGGAACCTTCGGGTTGGCGCGCGTCACCATGTGCAGTATCACCGCCTCGAAGGGGCGGAAATTGGTGGTGACGATGGCTGGCCGGCCCAGTCCCACGGCCCAGTCCACCAGGCCCTGTGCATTGCGGCCGAGTTCTGCGTTGATGTTTGCAAGGTCCAGGTTCATGGTGTTCACGCCGCAGCCCCTTCCCTGGATTCCCTGAAATGGGGTTGCACATCGACGGCGTCGCCCTGGTACTTGCCGACGCCGTACCCAGGGTAGGCCGCCAGCACGCGCTGGGCCGTGGCCATGTCCTGGTCGGCGCGCAGCACGGCAACGTCAAAACCGCTGCGCTCCATCTGGGCCAGCTGGTCCACCAGCACATCGCCGGTGGCGCGGATTTCACCGCTGAACTCGCGCCGGCGGCGCAGCAGAAAGGCCTGGCTGAAGGCGCGGCCATCGGTGAATTTCGGAAAGTTCAGGTCGATCCGCGTCACGCCTTCCAGTGCGGCTTGCAGTGGGTCGGCGTCGTTGGCGAGCACCAGGACGGCGCTGTTTTCAACAACGGCGTGGTCGGCAAATGGCAAAAATTTCATGCAATTCTCCTCAGGCGGCTACGGCAGTAGCGGCAAAACGTGCGCCCTTGGCGGCTTCCTTGAAAGGATCCATGCCGACGCGGCGCAACGTTGAAATAAAGGTCTCGCCAGCTTCACGCTCGCGGCGGTAAGTGTCCAGCACGGCCTCAATCACTTCGGGCACTTCGGCCGCGGAAAACGAGGGGCCGACCACCTTGCCGGGCACAGGGTTGCCGCTCAGCACGGAGCCGTCGGAGCCGCCCAGCGACACCTGGTACCACTCCAGGCCATCCTTGTCCACACCCAGGATGCCGATGTGGCCGCTGTGATGGTGACCGCAGGAGTTGATGCAGCCGCTGATATGCAGGTCGATCTCGCCCAGGTCGTGCAGCTCGTCCATGTCCTGGTAGCGCTCGGTGATGGCCTCGGCGATCGGGATGGAGCGTGCATTGGCCAGCGAGCAGAAGTCGCCGCCGGGGCAGGCAATCATGTCGGTCAGCAGGCGTATGTTGGGTTTGGCAAAACCGGCCTTGCGTGCGGCGCGCCACAGTTCGGGCAACTCGTCGCAGCGCACCCAGGGCAGCAGCAGGTTCTGGTCGTGCGTGACACGGACTTCACCGGCGCTGAAACGGTCGGCCAGGTCGGCAGCCACGTCGAGCTGGTCGGCGGTGGCGTCGCCGGGCGCCTGGCCCAGGCGCTTGAAAGACAGCGTCACGGCGCGCAGGTCGGGGTTCTGGTGCGGCGCCACGTTCTGTTTGAGCCAGCGGCCGAACTCGATGTCGTCCTCGGCAGCGGCGCGCAGGATGTTGGCAATTTTCGCATCGGCGCTCTTGCGGTCGCAGTTGAGCGTGGGCGGCACAAAGGAAGCCGTCACGCGGTCGAGTTCGGCCTGCGTGATGGTGTGCGGGCCACCGTCATGCTCCATGATCTGCTGGTACTCGGCCTCGACATCGTCGATGTACTTCTGGCCCTCGGCCTTCACCAGGATCTTGATGCGCGCCTTGTACATGTTGTCGCGCCGGCCATAGCGGTTGTACACCCGCACGATGGCTTCAATGAAATTCATGATCTGGTGCCAGGGCAGGAACTCGCGGATCACGGTGCCAATGATGGGTGTGCGGCCCATGCCGCCGCCGACCAGCACCTTGAAACCCAGTTCGCCTTCCGCATTGCGGACCAGGTGCAGGCCGACGTCGTGCCAGGCGGTGGCCGCGCGGTCTTCCTTGGCACCGCTGATGGCGATCTTGAACTTGCGCGGCAGGAAGGCGAACTCCGGGTGCAGCGTGCTCCACTGGCGCAGGATTTCGCCGAAAGGCCGCGGGTCGGCGATTTCATCAGCCGCAATGCCGGCGCGCTCGTCGCTGGTGATGTTGCGTATGCAGTTGCCGCTGGTCTGGATGCCGTGCATGCTGACGCTGGCCAGCAGGTCCATCACGTCGGCCGATTTGTCGAGCGGGATCCAGTTGTACTGAATGTTCTGACGCGTGGTGAAGTGGGCATAGCCGGCGGTCAGTTTCGAGCTGACGGACAGGCCGCTCTTGAGGTTGACGGGGCCGAGCTTGTCTTGCGTGGCCTGCGCTTCGTTGAACAGGGCGGCATTGGGCTGGTCGTATTCGCGGGCAATTTTGGCCAGCACGCGTACCTGCGCGCTGGAGAGTTCGCCATACGGCACGGCCACACGCAGCATGGGCGCATAACGCTGCACATACCAGCCGTTTTGCAGGCGCAGGGGCCGGAACTCGTCTTCGGGCAACTGGCCGGCCTGCCAGCGGGTGAGCTGGTCGCGGTATTGGTCAGCGCGTGCCTGGACGAACTGGCGGTCAAATTCGGTGTATTGATACATGGCTGTCAGAGATCAAAAGTGGATTCAGATGGCGATTAACTTGACGCCGGCATAGGCCAGCAGCACGGAGAGAAGGGAGCGTATCCAGCGGTCGGGCGTGTTGTTGACCAGCCGCGAACCGAGCCAGATGCCGGGCAGGGAGCCGGCCAGCAGCTTGGCCAGCAGCACCCAGTCCACCGAGCCGATGGAGGCGTGGCCCAGGCCGGCCACCAAGGTCAGGGGCACAGCGTGGGCAATGTCGGCGGCCACAATGCGCGGCAGCGGCAGGGCGGGATAAAGCAGCATCAACACAATGACGCCGATGGCACCGGCGCCCACCGAGGTCAGGGTCACCAGGCTGCCGATGACCGCGCCAAACAGCATCGGCAGGGCCCAGTGACGCGCCCGCGTGGCGGCGTGCAGGTCGGCGCGGGCGATGTCGCGCGGCGCGGCCTTGCCGTACACGGCCTTGTAGAGCGTCGCCGTGGCCGTGAGCAGCAGCGCCACGCCCAGCGTTGTGGTCATCACGGCCTGGGCGGCGGGGCTGGCGGGGCCGACCAGTTGCAATACATACAGGGTGAGCAGCGAAGCCGGAATGCTGCCCGCAGCCGTTTGTCCCACAATTTTCCAGTCCACCATGCGCGTGCGGGCCAGGCTGACCGTGCCCCCCAGTTTGGTGAAAGCGGCAAACAGCAGGTCGGTACCAATGGCCAGGTGCGGCTTGATGCCGAAAAAGAAGATCAGCAGGGGGGTCATGAGCGAACCCCCGCCCACGCCGGTCAAACCCACCACGAGGCCGACGGCGAAGCCGGCAAAGACAAAAGCAAAATCATGCATAAGCAGCACACTTTAGGGGTGGTGCTTATGAAAACAAACTACAGATTCGTTGTTCGCTTATGCGAATAAGCTTATTCACCAGTGTTTATGAGCGTTTCCGGACCTTGAGTAGTCATATTTCGTGTCATCGGGACAACGCCTGTGGCAACAATTGGACACAAGCCCCGTATCATCCACGGCAATTACAACCATGAGCGGGCAGGGCAGTGAAGCGCATCTACGTCAAGTTCTACGGCTTCAGCGATACCGAGCGTCATGCACTGGATTCGGTGTTTCGCCTCTCCGAATCGCGTGACATCGTCTATTCCGCCTGGACGGCGCAAACGGCGGAGGCCATGCATGCGCCGGACATTCTCATCATCGATGGTGAAAGCTGGGAAGCCGTTCTGGAACTGGCCAATCCTTCCCATGATGCGGTCAAGCTGATCTGGGTCGGCGAAGACCCTCCGGCCCAGGCCTGGCGGGTGTTTCCGGCACCGGTCAAGTGGTCGGCCGTGCTGGAGGCGATGGAGGGAGAGTTTGCGCCGCCGCCCCCTTCCGCTCCTTCCCCTTTGTCTTCAGCTGCGGCACCGGCCACGCCGCCGGCGCTGGACCTCGACCTTGCGCATGAGCACGACCTCGACGTGGTGCTGGATATCACCACGGACGACACCGAGCCGCTGCCGCTGGAACCCGGCGCCGCGCCGGGCGCCGGGCGCCGGGTGCTCGTGGTGGACCCGGGGCGCGATGACCGCCTCTACCTGCGCGCCAAGCTGGCTGCAGCGGGGCTGCATGAGGTGGACGAAGCCGCCACCGGCACCGAGGCCCTGGTGCTGCTGAACACCCATGCCTACCAGCTCGTCACTCTGGACCTCGGGCTGACCGACATGGACCCCTGGCAGCTCGTCAAAGCGGTGGACAACACCCGGCCTGCCATCGCCCACCTGTTTGTGACCGGCTCGGCACCCAACTGGCAGCAGGGCTTGCGCGCGCGTTTTTCGGGTGCGCAGGTGTACCTGAAAAAACCCCTGCACCCCGGGCAGCTCAAGAAGTTGCTACAAAAAATATAGCTGCCTGCGCCCATGACCATTGAGCTGGGGCCCTGAATGGCTTGAATATTTCGCACCGTCAGGGAGTAAAGCGCTGCGGCGCCAGCGCCTGCGCCATTCGGTTTTCCAGCGGCAAAGGCTCGCCGTGCAGCCGGGTTGCCAGCAGTTCGCCGCCCAGCACGGCGAAGGTCAATCCACGCGAGCCCATGGCCGTGCTGACCCAGAGTCCCGGATGCCGCGCGGCATCCACAGGCCCCACCAGCGGCAGCCGGTCAGGCGACGCGCAGCGCACCCCCGCCCAGGCCTGGACGGACCCATCCCGAAAGGCCGGCGCCAGACGGGTGGCCGTGGTTGGCAGCAGCGTCTGCAGGCGTTCCCGATTGGCCTGCTGGTCTTGCGGGTCGATGGCACTGTCGTCCCGGTCGCGCTGAAAGCCTGCCCCGGCCAGCCACATGGTTTGTTCGCCGGAAGGCACGGCGGGGATGAAGCTGCCGTTGCCATTGACCGGGAAAGCGGGAAACGCGCTGTCGTCGGCTGCCTGCCGCAGGCCCCAAGACACCTGACCGCGAATCGCCTGCAGCGGCAGGCCGGTGTCCACCAGCAGCCGGCTGGCATGGCCGGCGGCCAGCACCACCATGTCCACCTGCGCAAGGGGTTGAGCCTGCTCGTCGAGC
Source organism: Polaromonas sp. (assembly GCF_049790275.1). GTDB lineage: Bacteria > Pseudomonadota > Gammaproteobacteria > Burkholderiales > Burkholderiaceae_C > Polaromonas. The sequence goes on along the minus strand of NZ_JBAQYR010000115.1, from coordinate 436 downwards.
ACCGTCCAGCGGCCGCTGGCGGCGTCGCGCTCCAGCCGCGCCACCTGCACGCCACCGCGCCATTCGATGCCTGGCTGTGCGAGCAGGGCTTCGACCAGCCGCGCCGGCTTGATCCAGCCCGCGCGGTGGTGCCAGCAGGCCGTTGTCGCCGCGTCCAGCCCCGCTTGTTCCAGATTTGCCGGTAGTGCAGCTTCACTCCAGTTCCGGCCGGCGTCTGGCCAGTCTGCAGGCAGGCCACTGCTGTCGTCCAGGCGGCGCTCCAGCACGCCGCTCGCCTGCCAGTCGCTGCCTTGCTGCAGCAGTGCCTCGGCCTGCTGCAGGGTGGCGCGCACGCCGCAGCGCGACAGGCGCGACAGCAGGCTGTCGTCGGGCGAGACATGGGGCACCAGCACGCCCGCCGGCAGGCCGGAGGCGCCGCCAGCGGGCGCGCCATGGG
>NZ_JBAQYR010000114.1:0-4364 GCF_049790275.1 Polaromonas sp. | reverse complement strand
CATAGCTACGGCTATGTCGCCTCCTCGCGCCTTGCCTGACAGCTGACTGGACAATTTCATTTCATCACCTTAATTGCGGGACAGAACACTAGCCCTCCAACAACCCCTGGTTTCTGGCTTCATAAATCGCTTCCGCTTTGGAGCTTACTTTGAGCTTGATATAAACCCGGCGCACATAGGTTTGCACCGTGTGCACCGATACCTGCATCAGCCTGGCGATTTCTTCGGCGGTGAAACCCTTGGTGATCAGCTCCAGAACCTGCTTCTCGCGGTTTGACAGCAGGGTCTGGCCTTCTGCGGACGGCAAAACGCGCGCGTCGGGCACTGCGGGCGGCGCCTGGCGGAAGCGCGTCAGGATCTGCCGCGCAATCAACGGGCTGATCGGGCTGCCGCCGCCGTGCAGGCTGCGGATTTCGGCCAGCATGTTGTCGGGCGCGCTGTCCTTGAGCAGGTAGCCCGAGGCCCCGGCTTCAATCGACCGCAGCACATGCGCCTCATCGCCGAAGGTGGTGCAGACCATTACGGCGCAGGAGGGCCACAGCAGGTGGGCGGCCTGGATCACGTCAATGCCCGAACCATCGGGCAGACCGAGGTCCACCAGCAACACGTCGGCAGGTGCAGACTGCAGCGCCTGCAGGCCTTCGGCACGCGTGCTGGAAACACTCACGAGCTTCACGTCGTCCGAAGCGGCGATGGCCGTCACGATGGCATTCTGGAAATGAACGTCGTCTTCCACGAGGGCAACGTGAATGAGCGGGCTGGCTGGTTTTGAGGGCATGGTTGGGTTGGTACGGGTGCGGCGTCCGGGTCCGGACGGCACCAAGTATTTTGCGCCAGGCTGCCGTGGCGCATGTCCCCAGTTTTAGGGACGCGCGTCACTGACGGGCATCCACTGGGCCGCCCGAGGTCTGACCGAGAAGCAGTGTGAAACAGAGGTGCTACTGATTCAATAGCTGATTGCGCCCACCCAGCCAGGGCTTGCGGCCGATTTGATCAGTTCTTTCCGGTACGGAGGGCGCCGCCATCAAGCCCGATTTGTGAATGAAATCTGGCTCAAGCTCAATGAATACAGGCGCCGGCAGCTACTAAAAACAGAGCGCCTGACCTGCCGGCGCGCTGCACGGCCTCAGTCCACGAAAGTGCGAACGAAGTCGAGCGAGGACACCACGCCCTGGATCTCGTTGCCTTCGGCCACGACCACATGGTGGATGTTCGATTCGATCATCAGCCGGGCGACCTCGCTCAAGGTGGCGTCCGGCCGCACGGTGACCGGCTTGTAGGTGCACAACTGCCAGGCGCTGACTTTCGGCGGCGAGGACCCGCCGGCGTGCTGGCGCAGCAGGTCGGCGCTGCTGATGACGCCCAGCACATTGCCGTGATCGACCACGGGCACCCAGCTGAGGCCATGGGCCACCAGTTGGGTTTCGACGGCCTGCAGCGTGTCGTCGGGAGCTGCGGCGTGCACCTCCCGGTTCATCAATGATGCAATGGTCTGGCTCATGACGGGCTCCTGTCCGCCGCTGGCGGTGTTGCGGGTTGCGCCGGTGCGGCGCTGCGGGGCACGCGTCCCAGCCGCGCTTCCACGGCCAGCACGTCGCGTGTGGTTTTCAGCAGGGTGTCGGGCGTCACGCTCATTGAGTCGATGCCGAGCTCCACCAGCCAGGCGGCGAAGTCGGGGTAGTCCGAAGGTGCCTGGCCGCAGATGCCCACGTGGCGGTGGTTGCGGTGCGCGCCTGTGATGGTCTGGCGGATCATCTCCTTGACGCCGGGGTCGCGTTCGTCGAAGTCGAAGGCCACGATGTCCGAGTCGCGGTCCACGCCCAGCACCAGCTGCGTCAGGTCGTTCGAGCCTATCGAAAAGCCGTCGAACAGCTGCGCGAAGGCATCGACCTGGATCACGTTGTTGGGAATCTCGCACATGACGTAGATTTCCAGCCCGTCCACCCCGCGGACCAGGCCGTATCCGGCCATGGCCTGCAGCACACGTTCGCCTTCCTCGACACGGCGGCAAAACGGGATCATGAGCCTGACGTTGGACAGGCCCATCTCGCCCCGCACGCGTTTCATGGCCGCACATTCCAGCGCAAAACCTTCGGCATAGGCCGGGTGCGTGTAGCGCGAGGCGCCGCGAAAGCCGATCATCGGGTTGGCTTCATCGGCCTCGAACCAGCGCCCACCGGCCAGGCTGGCGTACTCGTTGGTCTTGAAGTCGGACATCCGCACAATCACCGGCTTGGGATGGAAGGCCGCGGCAATCATGGCGACGCCTTCGGACAACTCGCGCACAAAGTAGTCGGCCGGCGTTGCATGGGAACGCGTGAGGCGGGCGATGTCGGCGCGCACCGACGCGTCTGCCACCCTGTCGGGATGCACCAGCGCCATCGGGTGCACGCGTATGTGCTCGGCCACGATGAATTCCATGCGCGCCAGGCCCACCCCATCGTTGGGCAGCAGTGCGGTCTGGAAGGCGGTGTCGGGGTTGGCGATGTTGACCATCAGCTGCGTCTGCGGCCGCGCCAGGCCGGCCACATCGATGTGCGTCGTCGTGAAAGGCAACAGGCCCGCATAAATGTGGCCGGTACTGCCCTCGGCGCAGGACACGGTGATCTCGTCGCCGGTGCGGATGGCGGTGGTGGCGTTGCCGCAGCCCACCACGGCCGGTATGCCCATCTCCCGCGCGACGATGGCGGCGTGACAGGTGCGGCCGCCGCGGTTGGTCACCACGGCTGCGGCGATTTTCATGACCGTGCCCCAGTCGGGCATGGTAGTGTCCGCCACCAGCACTTCACCGGGCTGGAACTGGTTGAGCTCGGACACGTTGCTGACCACGCGCGCACGGCCGGAGGCGATCCGGCCGCCGACCGCACGGCCGCTGGTGCGGAGTTCGCCCTTGCGGTCCAGGTGGTAGTCGTCGACCGTGCCGCGCGGCTTGCGCGAGGCCACGGTTTCGGGACGCGCCTGGACGATGTAGAGCTTGCCGTCCAGGCCGTCCCTGGCCCATTCGATGTCCATGGGGGTGGGCTGTCCGGCCTTGCGGCTGTAGTGCTCTTCGATCCTGACGGCGGCATCGGCCAGTTCCAGCACCTCCTCGTCGCTGATGCAGTAACGCGCCTGGTCTTCCGGCGGGGTCGGCATGTTGCGCGTGGTGTCGCGGCCGGCCGCCTTGGCATACACCATGCGGATCTCCTTGCCGCCCAGCTTGCGCCTGAGCACGGCGCGGTGCCCCTGCTTCAGGGTGGGTTTGAACACGTAGAACTCGTCCGGGTCCACCGTGCCCTGCACCACGTTCTCGCCCAGGCCCCAGGCTCCGGTGATGAACACGACGCCCGGGAAACCGGTCTCGGTGTCCAGCGTGAAGATCACGCCGCTGGCCGCGCAATCGGAACGCACCATCTTCATCACACCCACCGACTGGAACACCTTGAAATGGTCGATGCCGTGGTCCACCCGGTAGGCGATGGCCCGGTCCTTGAACAGGCTGGCAAAACACTGGCGCACGGCGTCGAGCAGGCGCGCCTGGCCCGAGATGTTGAGGAAGGTTTCGTGCTGGCCGGCAAAGCTCGCCGTCGGCAGGTCTTCGGCCGTGGCTGAACTGCGCACCGCCAGGGTCAGCGTCTCGCCATATTCGGCCTGCAGTTGTTTGTACGCGGCGCCAATGTCAGCCACGAGGTCTGCGGGCAAGGGTGCGGCCTGGATGATGTCGCGCGCCCGCTGCGCGCGCCGCGCCAGGTCGTCCACATCCTTGACGTCCAGGCCGTCGAGGGCCTCGTGCAGGCCCGGCCAGGCATTCGCCTGGTCCAGCAGGTAGCGGTAAGCCCCGGCCGTGACCGCAAAACCATTGGGCACACGCACGCCCTGGGTGCCCAGCTCGCGCACCATCTCGCCCAGGGAAGCGTTCTTGCCGCCCACCAGCGCGCCATCGTCGGCGCCGATTTCGGAAAACCAGCGAATATGGGGTGTCGTCATGATTGCGGGCCGCGAAGCTGCGGCTGTCTCCGGTTGCCGTTCTTGCGCCTACCTTAGGCGCGCCGGGCCGGCATTGCATTGCGCCAGATCAAGCGCAGAGGTTCAGGCCGGGGTGACGACCACCTGCCCGCAGAGGCGTTCCACATCGGCCGGCTGGCACAGCGCGGTGCCTGATGTGAGCAGGGCGGCGGCAGCGGCCGCCATGGCGTAGCGGAAGGCCTGCTCCAGCCCGGCCTGCCGGCCCAGTGCCCAGACCAGGCCGCCAACAAAACTGTCGCCCGCGCCTATGGTGCTGGCCACGGTCACCGGCACGGCCTGGGCACGCAGCGCCTGCCCGGCAGTGACAAGCAGGGCGCCTTCTTCACCCAGCGACAGGGCCACCAGCTCTGCCTGCCCGC
>NZ_JBAQYR010000113.1:0-35513 GCF_049790275.1 Polaromonas sp. | reverse complement strand
GCGCAAGGGAAAACGCCGCTCGAAAGCGACCAGCGCCGGAATCAGCAGGCCGACGGTCAGGCTGCTTGACAGCTCCCAGACCAGAGGCTCAACAAAAGGAATATCGCGCCGGTCCATCCAGGTCGTGATGCTGTTGAACAACATCTGGACGGTCAGCACCACCACCCAGTAGCCGATTTCGGCGGCGCGCCGCCAGGGCCGGTAGCGCGCCAGCCAGGGGGTCCCGGTGTTCATGTTGTCAGCCATGCCCGAGTCTAGAAGATGTCAGGCAGATTTCGTCCCTGCAGGCCGCCGCTGGTCACAAACGGGTCCCGCCTCGTCCCAATCACGGCCCCAGGTGTCGCCTGCGGCGGAAAAATCCGCTCATCCTGTTGCCTGGAAGCCCTCCATGAACCGCCGTCACGACATCGATGCCCTGCGCGCCCTGGCCTTTGGTCTGGTCATTCTTTACCACGTGGCCATGTATTACGTGGCCGACTGGCCCTGGCATCTGAAAAGCCCGCATGCGGCCGAGTGGCTGCAGCTGCCCATGCGGGCGCTCAATTTATGGCGCATGGACCTGGTCTTCCTGATTTCGGGCCTGGCCCTGGGCTTTCTGCAACGAGGCCAGGGTGCGGGTGCCCTGTTCCGCCAGCGCAGCTGGCGGCTGCTGTTGCCGCTGGTGTTCGGCATGGCGGTGGTCGTGCCCTTCCAGGCTTACGCCCAAGGTGTGGCCAACGGCAGCATTGCACCGGGCTTCGGCGGCTTTCTGTTGCGCTACGCCGCCGGCGGGCCCTGGCCAAAAAATGCGTTTGACGGCTCGGACTTCGGTGTCACCTGGAACCACCTGTGGTACCTGCCCTACCTGTGGCTCTACACCAGCGTGCTGGTCCTGCTGTTGCCCGTCTTGCAATCGGCCGCCGGCCAGCGTCTGCGTCAGGCGTTTGCCGGGCTGCGCGGTGCGGCCCTGCTGGTGGTGCCGGCGCTGCCGCTGATGGCTTGGTCATTGACCCTGTGGCCGCATTTCCCGCCAACGCATGACCTGGTCGGCGACGGCTGGCTGCATGCGGTGTATTTCACCCTGTTCCTCTATGGCTGGTGGATAGGCACGGACGAAGGCTGGTGGGCCGCGGCGGCGCGCTTGCGCTGGCCAGCCCTGGGCGCGGCGCTGGTGCTGCTGGCGGTCTACACCGGCCTGCGCGCCCTGCCTCCGGAATTGGCGGCGCCGCGCCAGGGGTTGCGCCTGGTTGCCGATGGTTACCTGTGGACGGCCCTGCTGGCCATCCTGGGCTGGGGCCATCTGAAGCTGAACCGGCCGTGGCGCTGGCTGTCCTGGGCCAGCGAGTCGGTCTATCCCTGGTATGTGTTGCACCAGACGGTAATCATTGTGGCCATCTGGTGGCTGGCACCGCTGCAGCTGGGGCCGGCCGTAGAGCCGGCGCTGCTGGTGCTGCTGACGGTGGCGGGATGCTGGGCGATCACCGCCCTGGTGCGCCGCAGCGCCTGGCTGCGGCCCCTGTTCGGGCTCGGTCCGCGCCGGGTGGCGGTGAACCTCAGGCCGCCAGGGCAGCCTCCACGTCTTTGGCCAGATCAGCCGGCTTGTCGGTAGGCGCATAACGCTTGAGAACCTGGCCGTCCTTGCCGACCAGGAATTTCGTGAAATTCCACTTGATGGCCTTGCTGCCCAGCAGGCCGGGTGCTTCGGAGGACAGCCATTTGTACAGCGGGTGCGCCGCCGGGCCGTTCACGTCGATCTTGCCCATCATCGGAAAACTCACGCCGTAATTGACCTGGCAGAACTCGGCAATCTCGCCCTCGGCGCCCGGGTCCTGCGAGCCGAACTGGTTGCACGGAAAACCCAGCACCACCAGCCCTTTGCCGGCGTAGCTTTTGTGCAGCTCTTCCAGGCCGCCGAACTGCGGTGTGAAGCCGCATTTGCTGGCCGTGTTCACGATCAGCATCACCTTGTCCTTGAATTCGGACAATGCGATGTCCTTGCCGTTGATCTGGCGTGCTTCGAAGTCGTAAATGCTGCTCATGGTGTGCTCCTGGTTGGACCTGCCACTGTACTGCAGCAAGTCGACGTGGGGGCAAAGACACGTGTGGTGGAGAGGAATGTGGGGCTTCTTAAATTCAAGCAGCGGCCGCGGGTCCGGCTTTGCCGGCCCGCAGGCGCAACGGCCCCTTTTCCAGTGCAAGGGGCAGGGAGCTGCCGCAGGCTCGCAGTGAGCAACCGTGGGGGCTACTTTCTGGTCGCCAGAACAGCCGCCAGCACGATCAAGCTGCCGCCCAGCAGGGTGCGCGGGCTGAATTCTGCCGCACCCAGGAGCGCCGAGGACAGGCTGGCAAACATAAGCTCGGTCAGCATCACCAGCGCCGTGGTGCTGGCGGCCAGCCGTGCCGCCCCATACTGCAGCGCCATGTTGCTGAGCAGGAAGGCGACGGCCAATCCCAATGCCACCGGCAGCCACGCCGTGGTCCAGAGCGGAGCGGTTACGACCCCCGAGGCCATGCCCAGGATGGCGGCTCCGCCCGCCAGCAGGGCGCCGCCACCGAACATCGCCATCATGCGCGACGCACTGGGGGTGTATTCGAGTTTGCGCAGCATCACGTTGGTAGCCGCAAAACTCAGGCCGCCCATCAGGGCCAGCCAATCCGCAATGCCTTGCGGCACTGGCCAGGGCGAGTCAGGTGCTTTCAGCACAATCAGCACGCCCGCCATGGCCAGCAGCAGCCGAAGCAGGGACGCGTGTGTCGGCCGTTCTCCCAGCACGGCCCATGCGAGCAGGACCGACCATGCCGGCATCAGGTAAAACAGCAGCACCACGCGCACGACGTCGCCCACCGTGACGGCCCAGTTGAAGCCAAGGTTGGTCAGTCCGGCGGCCAGGGCAAGCAGCCACAGCTGCGGGTGCTGCGTAAAACCGCGCCAGTCCGCGGGCCAGCCCAACATCACGCAAACCAGCGAGAAGAGGTAGATGAGAGAGGTCGACCACAGCGGGTGCAGCCCCAGCGACTGCAACTCGCGAAACGGCCACCAGGACACGCCCCAGACAAACGCATTGAAGACCAGTGCTGAAGCAGCAAGGGCGGTTGCCCGGGGCGTCACAGGAGTTGGCTCCGGCAGGGTGCGTCCGGGCTGTCAATGCGTTCCACCCGCATCAGTGGGATTTGTCGCTGCGCGCGATGTTCAGCAGGTGGTCCACCTGCTCCTTGTACCTGATGCAGTTGGTTTTGTGCCAGCGCTGGATCATCCACATGAAGCCCGCCACCACCACGCCGAAAGTGGTGATCGCGCCGAAGGCCGAAAGGCCCATGCCGGTGGACAGGCTGTAACCCGCGCCCAGCGCCAGGATGCAGGCCTGCTCGTTGAAGTTCTGCACGGCAATCGAACGGCCCGCGCCCATCAGGTTGTGGCCGCGGTGTTGCAGCAGGGCGTTCATGGGCACCACCAGGAAGCCGCCCAGGCCGCCGAGCAGGATCAGGAAGGGCGCGGCCACCCAGACGTTGGAGATGAAGTTCATCAAAATCACGAGCACACCCATGGCAATGCCCAGCGGCATCACGCTGGTGGCGTGTTCCAGCCGCATGCGCATGGACGCCAGGATGGCACCGGCGGCCGTGCCGATGGCCACCACGCCGACCAGCGACGAGGCCTGCGTGGTGCTGTAGCCCAGCGCTGCCGCGCTCCAGGCCAGCACGATGTAGCGCAGGTTGCCCGACACGCCCCAGAACAGGGTGGTGGTGGCCAGTGAAATCTGGCCCAGCTTGTCGCGCCACAGCGCTGCGTTGCAGTTCCAGAAGTCGGGCAGAAGCTCTAGCTTGTTGCGCGGCATCGGCCGCATCTCCACGCCGGTCAGCGGAATGCGCGTGTTGAACCAGGCCGCGATCGCATACAGGACGATCAGCGCGCAGATGGCGGCCTCGGGCGGCGTGTCGATGCCGGTGCTGATGACGGGAAAGTCGAAGGACAGCAGCAGGTGCGACACCGAATGGCCTACCAATTGACCGCCGAGCAGCACACCCAGAATGATGGACGCGATCGTCAGGCCTTCTATCCAGCCGTTGGCCTTGACCAGCTGCGAGGCCGGCAGCAGCTCGGTCAGGATGCCGTATTTGGCCGGCGAATACGCCGCGGCCCCCAGGCCGACAATCGCGTAGGCCATCAGCGGGTGTGTGCCGAACAGCATCATCAGGCAGCCCGTCACCTTGATGGCATTGCTGATGAACATGACCTTGCCCTTGGGCTGCGCGTCGGCAAAAGCGCCGACGAAAGGCGCGAGCACCACGTAAAAGAGCGCAAACATGGGCACCAGCGCCGCTGGTTGCCATTTGGGCGCACCGCTGCTCCTGAGCAGCTCCACGGCGGCGACGAACAGCGCGTTGTCAGCCAGCGAGCTGAAAAACTGGGCCGCCATGATGGTGTAAAAACCGCGCTTCAGCTTCATTAATCTGTTTTGATCACTGTGGCGAATGCATCAGGCCGTCTGATGTTGCACGATATAAGTGAATGCCTCCTGATGACCAAGGTTTATAGCACGCGTCAAGCTGGCAGAATCGACAAATAGGTCTTGACAAGCAGGTGTGAACCCTCGGTTGCCTGCCGCTTCCTCCTGAATCCAACCGGTAGCCGCCTCACATGCCACGCCCCATTCTTGCCACTGTTCATACCGCAGCCCTCAGCCACAACCTGGCGCGTGCCCGCGCCGCAGCACCCGATGCGCGGGTCTGGGCTGTCGTCAAGGCCAACGCCTATGGCCACGGCATCGAGCGCGTTTTTGACGCACTGCGCAGTGCCGACGGCTTCGCCCTGCTGGATCTGGCCGAGGCGCAGCGCCTGCGCGCGCTGGACTGGCGCGGGCCGATTCTCCTGCTGGAAGGCTGCTTTGAATTGCGCGACCTGGAGCTGTGCTCGCGCCTGGGCCTGTGGTACACCATCCATTGCGACGAGCAGATCGACATGCTCGCGACCCACAAGACCCAGGTGCCGCATCGCGTGTTTCTCAAAATGAACTCGGGCATGAACCGGCTGGGGTTTGCACCCGAGCGCTACCGGGCTGCCTGGACGCGCCTGAACGCGTTGCCGCAGGTGGAGGAAATCTCGCTGATGACCCATTTCAGCGACGCTGACGGCGCCAAGGGTATTGCCGCGCAACTGCAGGCCTTTGAAGCCGTCACGCATGACCTGCCCGGCGAGCGCACGCTCAGCAACAGCGCCACGGTTTTGCGCCATGGCGCCGCCATCGGCGAAAAGTCCGACTGGGTGCGCCCCGGCATTGCGGTATACGGCAGCTCGCCCGATTTTCCCGAGCACAGCGCGGCGGATTGGGGCCTGCAGCCGACCATGACCCTGGCTTCCAGAATCATTGGTGTGCAACACCTCGTCGCCGGTGATACCGTGGGTTACGGTTCCAGCTTCACCGCCGATGGCCCGCTGCGCATCGGTGTGGTTGCCTGCGGTTACGCTGACGGCTATCCCCGGCATTGCACAACGGGCACGCCCATCCTGGTCAACGGCGTGCGCACACGCATGGTGGGCCGCGTCAGCATGGACATGCTCACGGTGGACCTGACGCCGCTGCCCGATGCAGGCATGGGGTCGGAGATCACCCTCTGGGGCCGTTCTTCGGGTGGTGCCATTCTGTCAATCGACGAGATCGCCCAGGCTGCCGGGACGGTGGGTTATGAGCTGATGTGCGCGGTGGCGCCGCGTGTGCCTTTCCAGGTGGAATGAAAAACCGGTCGAACTGGCGCTCGGTCCCGGTGCGCGTGGTCGAGCGCATGGTGCGGGGCGTTCATTAAAACTTTGTCGTCAAGGGAGCATTCTCATGGATTCATCGCAACTGCAATATGCTGGCTTTTGGATTCGTGTCTGGGCGAGCATCATTGACAGCGTTCTCATTGGCGTGTTGATCTACCCCTTGCTGACGGCGATCTACGGGAGCGGATACTGGGACAGCACGGACTTCATCCGGGGGCCGATGGATTTCCTGATCTCGTGGCTGCTGCCTGCCATCGCGGTGATGCTGTTCTGGGTGGCACGGCAAGCCACCCCCGGGAAGATGGCGATCGCTGCCCGCATCGTTGATGCCAACACCGGCAACAATCCCAGCACCACCCAGCTGGTGGTCAGGTACCTCGGCTATTTTGTCTCCCTGATTCCTCTGGGCCTCGGCATCTTCTGGGTGGCCTTCGATCCGCGCAAGCAGGGATGGCACGACAAGCTTGCGCGCACGGTGGTGGTGCGCAAAAAGCACGGCACCACACAAGCCGTGGAATTCAGTGACCGGTAAGCTGAATCAAACGTGAATAAGCCGCCAGGCACAAGGCCGTGGCTCCAGGCACCAATCCAGTGGTTTTATTGCGGCGCTATTTTTGCGCCCGTGAGCTTTTCCTGCGCCGTCACAAGCGCGGGAACGAACTTCTTGCCCTGACCCAGGGCGCTGGCCATCGCCAGGCTCTGGTGCACGGCTTCGCCGACGAGTGAGGGCACGTTCACCATTTCGGCCAAGTGGGTGTAGTAGCGCAGGTCCTTGCGCGCGTTGTCCAGCTCGAACTTCAGGCCCGCGAAATCGCCGTTCAGGGTTTTGGCCATGGCCTGGAACAGGCCGGAATTGACGGCACCGGCTGATACCACATCAACCAGCTTCTGCGGCTGGATGCCGGCCAGCGCGCCGACCGCAAAGGCCTCGGCGGTGGCCGTACAGATCGCCTGGGCGATGAAGTTGTTCAACAGCTTGATGACATGGCCGGCGCTGGGCCCGCCGACGTGAAAGATGTTTTCGCAATAGGCTGCCAGTACCGGACGGATCTGGTCGAACACCGCCTGTTCCGCACCGACCATGGTGTTGAGCTTGCCGAGTTCGGCCTCCACCGGTGTGCGTGCCAGCGGGGCGTCCACCAGGGTGGCGCCGCGTTCGGCGCACAGCGCGGCCAGGCGGCGCGTGGACTCGGGTTCGCTGGTGGAGGTGTCAATGACGACCAGCCCCTTGCGCGCGCCAGACAGCACGCCCTGCGGGCCGGTCAGCGTTTGCTCGACCTGGGGGGAACCGGTCACGCAGATGATGACCGCATCGCAGGCACCCAAGGCTGCGGGCGTGGCGACCTGTTTTGCGCCCGCGGCCAGCAGGTCGGCCACGCGCTCGGTGTTGCGGTGCACCGTCAGGCTGACTTCAAAACCTTTGGCTTGCAGGTTGCGCGCGATGCCGTGGCCCATCAGGCCTGAAGCGCCTATAACGCCGATGTGTTTCATGGGGTGTCTCCTGGGTGGTGAGCGGATGCCGGGAAAAAGTGCACTTTACCCGGATCCTTTAGCGCTTGCGCAGGCCCAACACCATCACCGCGCCCACCACCAGCAGGGCGCCGGCCACCTGCACAGGGGCAATCGCCTGGCCCAGAATCAACCAGGCCAGCACCAGGGCAAAGACGGGCTCCACGTTCATGATGGCCGAGTTGCCCACCACGCCCAGCTTGGGCAGCACGGTGAACATGATGGTGAAAGCCGTGCCATACAGAAAGGTCAGCGCCGCCAGGCCCCACCAGCCGATGGCTGCCTGCGGCAAGTGAAAGCCGCCCTGGAAGGCCACCCCCGCCAGCGCAAACAGGCCGACGGTGCCCATGGTCGTCAGCGTGCGCACGCGGCCGTCCACGTCACCGGCCTCGTGTTGGGTCAACACCAGCGCCACGCCGAAGGTGGCGGCAGCAGCCAGCGCAAAAGCCACGCCGGTGCCGATGCGGCCCCACTGCCCGGCCGCGCCCAGGCCTGATGCCGCGCCAAACACGTCCAGCGCCAGCGCCAGGCCGATCAGGATCACCGGCATGGCCAGCAGCAGGGCGCGCTCGGGCGAGCGGCGGTACAGCAAACGGTCCCACAGCGCGGTCCAGATCGGGTAGGTGTTGAAGGCCAGCAGGGCCAGCGCCACCGGCAGGCGTGCGACGGCCGAATACAAGCACAGGCTCTGCACCGCAATCAGCAGGCCGATCACCGGCAGGATGCGCTTGTTGCGTGCAGTGAAGCGCAGGGGCACACGCTGGATGGCCAGCAAGGCGGCCACCACCAAGGCAGTGACCACACTGCGGAAAGCCACGGCCGTGGCCACATCCACGCCGTCGTTGAAGGCCAGGCGCGCTGCCACATGGTTGGCGCCCATCATCAGGGCGATCAGCAGCAGCGTGGCAAACGCCGTGCCGCTGAGGGCTTTGCCTGTGGTCATGGGTAAAGACGGTGAACGCGGGCGTGCAGGCGGGAAAGACCCAGCAGCGCATCGGTAAACGGCGTCGGAACCTGCGTCAGCTGGCCCAACTCCCGGACCACAGTCACCAGCGCATCGAGCTCGACCGCCTTGCCGGCTTCCACGTCCTGCAGCATGGAGGTCTTGAAAGCGCCGAGCTTGAGCGTCACCGCATGCCGGTCTTCCGGCTGCTGCTCAATCGGGAGGCCGATGCGTGCGCCTATCTCCTTGGCTTCGAGCATGATTTTCGAGATGAAGTCACGCACCAGTTCGTCGCCGAGGATCAGGTCGGTGGTGGCGCCGGTGAAGGCGCTGATCGGGTTGACCGTCATGTTGCCCCAGAGTTTGTACCAGGCGTCTTTCTGGATCTGCGCCGACACGCTGGCTGCAAAACCGGCGCGCACCAGCAACTCGGCCAGTGCCTGCACACGTGCGCTTTGCACGCCAGAAGGTTCGCCGATGATGAGCCCGTTGCCGAAGTGGTGGCGAATCAACCCTGGCGCATCGACCGAGCAGCTCGCATGCACAACGCAGCCGATCACGTTCGCCGCCGGAATGGCCGCGGCAATCTCGCCGGTGGCATCCACCGCCTTCAGTTGCGTGCCGGCGTAGCGGCCGCCAAAACCCTGAAAGAACCACCAGGGCACGCCATTCATCGCTGTCAGGACGAGGGTATGGGGGCCGATGAGCGGTGCGATGTGGCGTGCCACATCAAGCAGCGCCGGCGCTTTCACCGCGACGACCACCAGGTCCTGCACGCCGAGCGTGGCCGGGTCCTCGCTGGCTTGCACGGCGACAGATCGCGTGTCTGTTCCGCTCACCACACGCAGGCCGTGGGTGTCCAGCGCTTGTAGCGTCGCGCCACGCGCGACCACACTGACGTTGCAGCCCGCAGCCGCCAGCCCGGCACCTATCCAGCCACCAATGGCGCCGGCACCGTAAATACATGCTTTTTGGATATTTTTGTTAGTCATTTTGGTCTCTGGCCCTTTAAATTCAGGCGTGAGTAGCTCTAATTTTGATAGCTGATGTCAATCTTGTCGATCTGTCGCACCAGTGCGTCGAACACGTCCTGGCCTGCGCCAAACTGGGCGTCGAACTGGAAGGAGTCATGGGTGGTTTTCCTGGCGACTGTCTCGGGCACCATGATGGCCGGGCCCATGGCGGCCTGCGCCATCTGGATGTCGCAGGCGCGCTGCAGCGTCCACAGCCGCACAAAGGCCAGCGGCAGGGTTTTGGCCCAGGCCAGCAGGCCATGGTTGCGCAGGATCACCACCGGCTTGTCGCCGATGTTTTTCAGCAGGCGCGGCGCCTCGTCGGCGTGGATGGTGATGCCTTCGAAGTCGTGGTAGGCCACCAGGTCGTGCAGCTGCGCCGAGTAAAAATTGTTTTGCCCCAGCCCGCCCTGCGTGCAGGCCACGGCAATGCCGGCCGTGGTGTGCGTGTGCATCACGCAGTGCGCATCGGGCAGGCCGTCATGAAGGGCCGCGTGCACGGTGAAGCCCGCCGGGTTGACCGGGTAAGGCGAGCCGTCGAGTATCTTGCCCTGCAGGTCGATCTTCACCAGGTTCGACGCGGTGACCTCGCTGTAATGCAGGCCGAAGGGATTGATCAGAAACTGCTTCTGCCCACCGCTGGCGCTGTCCGGTAGCCGCACGGTGATGTGGTTGTAGATCATCTCGGTCCAGCCGAGCATGGCAAACACGCGGTAGCAGGCAGCCAGCTCGAGGCGGGCTTTCCATTCGTCGGGGTGCATTCCGGGTTTTTGGAGGATGGCGTTCATGAATGTCTCCAGTCAATAGGTTTTGCCGGCGGGCACGGCAGCGACGCCGGTCTTGAAACGCGCCGCCAGCGCGCTGGTGTGGCGCACCAGCAGGTTGGTGTCCAGGCCGACGGCGACAAAGGTGGCGCCCATGTCCAGGTAGTGGCGCGCTAACGTTTCGTCGGTGCTCAGGATGCCGGCCGCCTTGCCGGCCTTGAGGATGCGCGCTATCGCTTTTTCAATGGCAGCCTGCACGTCCGCATGGCCCGGGTTGGCCACGTGGCCCAGCGAAGCCGACAGGTCGGCCGGGCCGATGAACACGCCGTCCACGCCTTCGGTGGCAACAATGGCATCGAGATTGTCCAGTGCGGTTTGTGTTTCCGCCTGCACCAGCAGGCAGATCTGCGCGTTCGCCTCGTGCGCGTAGGCCGGGTAGCGACCCCAGCGCGAAGCGCGCGCGCCGGCCATGCCGCGTACGCCGCCGATGTCCTTGCCCTCTACGTCATATTGCGGATAACGTGTGGCACGCACCAGCGCCGCGGCCTGTGCCGGCGTGTCGACCATGGGCACCAGCAGGGTTTGCACACCGATGTCGAGGTATTGCTTGATCAACATCTCGCCCACATGGCCGTGGCCCATGGGCACGCGGGCCACCGGGTGCGACGACGGGTAGGCCGCGACAGCCTGCAGTTGCGTCAGGATGCTGCGCACATCGTTGGGCGCATGTTCGCCGTCGATCAGCAGCCAGTCGAAACCTGCGCCGGCGCAAATCTCGGTGCTGTAGGCGTCGGACAGGCTCAGCCACAGGCCGATTTGCGCCTGCTTGTCACGCAGGGCCTGCTTGAAGGTGTTGACGGGTGTTTGCATGGCGGTCTTTTGGTTAGATGAACTTGAATTCAAAGTGGCCCATCGGGCCATAGTCGGCGTCGAAGGCGTCGCCGGCTTTTGCGGCCACCGGCCGGGTGAAGGAGCCGGCCAGCACCACTTCGCCAGCTTCCAGGTATTCGCCCCAGGCGCTAAGTTTCATGGCCAGCCAGGCGACGCCGACGGCCGGGTGGCCCTGCACGCCGGCAGCCAGTCCGGTTTCCTCGACCACGCCGTTCTGACGCAGGATGGCGCCGACCCAGGGCAGGTCGATGCCCTGCGGCGACACCTTGCGGCCGCCCAGCACAATGCCCGCGTTGGCGGCGTTGTCGCTGATGGTGTCCTGCACCTTGCGCATGGCCTTGCTGTGACGGTCGAATTGTTCGATGCGCGCGTCGATGATCTCGATGGCAGGCTGCACGTAGTCGGTGGCACCCAGCACATCGTCCACGGTGATGTGGAGGCCTTCCAGCTTTTTCTTTAGCACAAAGGCCAGCTCGACTTCGACGCGTGGCGCGATGAAGCGGGCCGCCGGAATGTTGCCGGGTTCAAAAAACATGTCGTCCAGCAGTGTGCCGTAATCGGGCTCGTCGATCTGGCTGGAGATCTGCATGGCGCGCGAGGTCAGGCCGATCTTGTGGCCCCTGGCCACACGCCCCCCGGCGATTTTCATCTGCACCCAGGCGCGCGAAATCGCGTAGCCGTCCTCCACCGTCATGCCGGGGTAACGTTTTGAAAAATGCTCGACTTGCACGCGGGTCTTCTCGCTGTGGTCCAGTTCGGCGGCCAGCTGGGCAATGAGTTCGGGGCTGAACATGGTCAGGTTTTCTGGAACAGAGGATGAAGGTTGCTGTGTTTGCCGTCGTAGACCTGGCCGGGGCTTTCATCCACCTGCAGCGTGACGCCGACCAGCCGATCCTTCATCAAAGGATCAAAATGAGCTGCAGCCGCTGCCAACAGGGCGTCGCCAGCTCTCTTTTTAGTAGCATCCGAACGACCGGCAGCCATGCGCAGGTTGAGGTAGACAAAGCCGTAGTTCTGCTTCCCGTCCGCGACCGCGTAATGCGCGGCCGGATAGGCCAGTACCCGCGTGCCGCCGGTGGGAAAGACCTGCTTGCCCTCCTCGTCTTTCACGGCCAGCATGGTGTCGGCCAGCGCGCGGCACAGCGCCGTCATGTCGGTGGCGGCGTCGAGGTTGGGGGTGTAGAGGATGACGAGGTGGGGCATGGGTATCCTGTGAGGTCAGAGCCGGCTCACGGCCTGGTAGCCCTGCGCGGACGAAGCCTGCGCGGCGGGAATGGCGGCGCCGGTTTGTGGTGTGACCGGGAACACGGCATTGATCTGCCCCGTGCCCGAGGCGCCAAAGTAGGGCGTCACCACCTCCGCCTGGCCATCGTAGCCGGACCAGCCCAGCGCGCCCAGCAGCATGGCGGTGTCGTGCATGAAACCTTCGCCATGGCCCTTGGCCGCGTATTCGGGCAGCATCGCGCAGAACGCTGTCCAGTCGCCGCGCTGCCACATGCGCACCACTTCCTGGTCCAGCGTTTCCAGGAAGGGGCTCCAGATTTTGAAAGCGTATTCAGGGGCCAGTCCATTTTGCGCAAAGCGGTGCGAGAGGGAGCCACTCGCAAAAATCGCCACAGTGCCGTCGTATTCGTCTTCAATCGCGCGGCGTATGGCCCAGCCCAGGCGCGCGCTGTCGTTCAGGTAATGCGCCTGGCACAGCGCCGAGACCGACACCACCCGATAGTGCTGATCGGCGTTCATGTAGCGCATGGGCACCAGCGTGCCGTATTCCGGATTTAGCGTGGTCGCGTCGTGCGCCAGTGTTTCCACGCCGTGCGCATTGCAGGCTTTGGCCAGTAGCTGGCCCAGCGCCGGGTTGCCCGGGAACTCAAACCCCATGTTGCTGATGAAGTGTGGCAGCTCGTTGCTGGTGTACAGGCCCTTGAAGTGGGGCGCGCAGTTGATGTGATAGTTCGCGTTGACCAGCCAGTGCGTGTCGAACACCACGATGGTGTCCACGCCCAGGGCTCGGCAACGCCGGTCGATTTCCAGGTGGCCGTTGATCGCGTCCTGGCGTGTGCCCTTGCGCGGGCCGTCCAGCTCGCTGAGGTACATCGAAGGCACGTGCGTGATTTTGGCGGCGAGAGCGAGTGTCCCCATGTTCAGGCTCCCCAATGCGGGATGTGATGGCTTCCCAGTGATACGGCGACGTTCTTCGGTTCACAGAAGACTTCGTAACTCCAGGTGCCGCCCTCGCGCCCCGTGCCCGAGGCCTTGGTGCCGCCGAAAGGCTGGCGCAGGTCGCGCACGTTCTGGCTGTTCACGAAACACATGCCGGCCTCGACGGCTGCGGCCACCCGGTGGGCGCGGCCGAGGTTCTCGGTCCAGACATAACTGGACAGGCCGTACTGCGTATCGTTGGCCAGGCGGATCGCGTCGGCTTCGTCCCTGAACGGGATCAGGCAGGCGACGGGGCCGAAAATTTCTTCCTGCGCAATGCGCATGCGGTTGTCGACGTCGGCGAACACCGTGGGGAGCACGTAGTTGCCCTTGCTGACGCGGCCTGGCAGGTCCGGTGTGCCGAGCCCGCCGCACAGCAGGGTGGCGCCTTCCTTGGGGCCGAGCTCGATGTAGCTGCGCACCTTGGCCAGGTGGCCCTGCGAAATCATGGGGCCGATGGTGGTGGCTTCGTCGAGCGGGTCGCCGACCTTGATGCGTTTGGCACGCTCCACGAACTTCGCAGCGAAGTCGGCATAAATCGACTGCTGCACCAGAATGCGGCTGCCGGCGGTGCAGCGCTCGCCGTTGTTGGAAAAGATCATGAACACCGCCGCATCAAGCGCGCGCTCGAGGTTGGCGTCCTCAAAAATCACGAAGGGTGATTTGCCACCCAGTTCCATGCTGAACTTTTTCAGGCCGGCGGCCTGCACGATGCGGTTGCCGGTGGCGGTTGATCCGGTGAAGGAAATCGCGCGCACATCGGGGTGGCGGCACAGCGGCTCGCCGGCGTCCTTGCCGTAGCCGTGCACGATGTTGAGCACCCCGGGCGGAATGCCGGCTTCGAGGGCCAGTTCACCCAGGCGCGCTGCTGTCATGGGCGACAGCTCGCTCATCTTCAGCACCGCGGTGTTGCCAAACGCCAGGCAGGGCGCAACCTTCCAGGTGGCTGTCATGAAAGGCACGTTCCATGGCGAGATCAGCGCGCAGACGCCGGTAGGGTGGTACAGCGTGTAGTTGAGGTGTGTCTCGGTCGGGTAGGTGTGGCCGTCGACCCGCGTGCACATCTCGGCAAAGTAATAGAAGTTGTCGGCTGCGCGCGGAATCAGCTGCTTGCCGGTCTGCGCAATCACCTGGCCGCAATCATTGGTCTCCATCTGCGCGATCTCGGGCACATGGGCGGCGATCAGGTCGCCAAGCTTGCGGACCAGTTTGGCGCGCTGGGATGCCGGCATGCCGGCCCATTTGGGGAAGGCCACTTTCGCTGCGGCCACGGCGGCGTTGACTTCGGCTTCCCCGCCTGCAGCCACTTCGGCCAGCACGTCCTGTGTGGCAGGGTTGACGGTATCGAAGTAGCTGCTGCCAGCAACGGTCTTGCCGTTGATGAGGTGATCTATTTTCATGTTCATTCAATCGTGTTGAAAAGTTCGCCCAGACTCTCGATGCTGGTGACAACCACGTCGCCGGGCTGGCAATCGACCACGCCGTCGGGCGTGCCGGTCAGGATCAGGTCGCCGGGCTGCAGGGTCATGAAGCTGCTGAAATATTCGATCAGGAAAGGCACGTCGAAAATCATGTCGCGCGTGTTGCCCGTTTGCGTGACCTTGCCATTGACGGTGGTCTGCAATGCCAGCGCCATGGGGTCGGGCACATCGGCCGCGTCCACCAGCCAGGGGCCCAGCGGCGTACAGGTATCGCGGTTTTTCACACGCAGGTTGGGCCGGTACCAGTTTTCCAGGTAGTCGCGGATCGCGTAGTCGTTGGCGACGGTGTAGCCCGCGATGAAGTCATAGGCATCGTCACGCTTCACCTTTTTGGCCGTCTTGCCGACGACGACTGTGAGTTCACATTCGTAGTGCATGAACTGCACGCCGGCCGGTCGGTGCGTGAGCTGCCGATGGCCGGTCAGCGTGCCTTCGCCCTTGACAAAAACCAGCGGCTCTTCGGGCGCCTTGAATTCAAGTTCCTTCGCGTGATCGGCGTAGTTCAGGCCGAGGGCGAGGATGGTGCGCGGGCGTGGCGTGGGTGCCAGTGGTGGCAGCCAGTTGACCGCGTCTTCACTGATGAGCCGGCCGTCATCGAGCAGCAATCGACCATCGCGCTCGATGGCATGTTGGGCCTTGCCCTCATACACAACGCGGGCGTGCTTCATGCGAGCTCCTCAATGAGCGTATTGCTCAATGTGCCGAAGTCAGCCGCGCTGATGTCGATGCGATCACCTGGTCTGGCCAGCGGCCGGCCCGCATCGCAGCCCAGCATCAGCACATCGCCTGTACCCAGGGTCATGAATTCCCCGACATCAGCCAGCAGCCGGGCGGCATCGCGCACCAGATGCTTGAAGTTCACGGCTTGTCTGAGCTCGCCGTTGATGCGAACTTCGAGCATGAAGCCCGAAGGATCGCCGGCTTCGCTGGCCGGCACCAGGCGCTCGCCGATGCCCAGAAAGCCGTCCAGGCATTTGAATTTGACGGGTGGCCGGAAAAAGCTGGCGTGCGGCACGGACAGATCGTTCATCAGCACATAGCCGGCAACCTTGCCGGCCGCACCCATCACCATGGCGATGGTGGCGCCGATCTCCACTTCGGGGACACGCGCCGGTACGGCAATGGCCGCGCCATGCGTACTCCAGGTGTTGGCCGTTTTCACGTACAGCACCGGCGCTTTCGGCGGCGCCTTGTAAGGCGGCTGGTTCATCTGCGGCGCCAGCGCCTCGACTTCTGCGCGAAAGTTCAGCAGCGTGCCGTAAACCGTGCCGGAAGGCATGAAAGCGTTTGCCCCCACGCTTGCCACTTCGTGTGCTGCGCTGCCCCCCGACGGGGTGATTGCGCCTTGGGGCGGCCCGTCGGCGCGCTTGGTCATGGCTGCTCCAGTTCAATCAATTGGTCGAGCAGTTCATAGAGCTGCGCCAGGCTTTCTTTCCCCAATGTTTTTTCCATCCAGGCGTAGTGCGCCTCGATCGTCTGCGAGAGGGTCTCGACAAGCTGCATGCCCTTGTCCGTGGCTTCGACCACGGTGCGGCGCTGGTCGGCCGGGTCACGTGCGCGGCGGATCAGGCCGTCGCGCTCCATGCGGGTCAGCACGCCGGTCAGGCTGGGGCCGAGGATGAAGGCCTCGCGCGCCACCTTGCCGGTTTCCACCACGCCATGTTCGCCCAGCACCCGCAAGACTCGCCATTGCTGGTCGCTCAGCGCATGCTCGCGCAGGCGGGGCCGGGTGTGCGCCATCACGGATTCGCGCGCCTGCAGCAGCAGGCGGGGCAGGTTGCGGTGGGTGAAAGGGGTGGTCATGCAGGGCGTCAAAATTATTTAATATGTTAAATGAAATGACACTTTCCTGCCCAGCCCCTGCCTGCTGGGAGTTACCCGTACTGTGATTAATTACAGTAATATCGCCCCATGGCCAAAGACAAGACGATTTACACCTGCAGCGAATGCGGCGGCACCAACCCCAAATGGCTGGGCAAATGCCCGCATTGCGGCGCCTGGAACACGCTGATCGAATCGGTCGCGGAGAGCCAGTCACCCGTCAAAAACCGCTTTGCTTCATTGGCAAAACCGTCCGAAGTGGCGACGCTTGCAGATATAGAAGCGACCGACATGGCGCGCACGCCCACCGGGCATGAGGAGCTGGACCGGGTGCTGGGCGGTGGCATTGTCGAAGGCGGGGTGGTGTTGATAGGCGGCGATCCCGGCATCGGCAAATCAACCTTGCTGCTGCAGGCGCTCGATTCCCTGCAGCGCGCTGGCTTGGACACGCTTTACGTGACCGGCGAGGAAAGTGGCGCCCAGGTCGCGCTGCGTTCCCGCCGCCTCGGGCTGGACGGCTCGCAGGTCAAGGTGCTGGCGGAGATCCAGCTGGAGAAAATTCTCGCCACGCTGGAAGCCACACGGCCGGCCATGGCGGTGATCGATTCCATCCAGACCGTGTACTCCGAGCAGCTCACGTCGGCGCCGGGCTCGGTGGCGCAGGTGCGCGAATGTGCGGCCCACCTCACACGCGCGGCCAAGGCCAGCGGCGTCTGCATCGTGCTGGTTGGCCATGTCACCAAGGAGGGCGCCCTGGCCGGCCCGCGCGTGCTGGAACATATGGTGGACACCGTGCTTTATTTCGAGGGCGACACCCATTCGAGCTTTCGCCTGGTGCGGGCCATCAAGAACCGCTTCGGTGCGGTCAACGAGATCGGCGTGTTTGCCATGACCGAAAAAGGCCTGAAGGGAGTGAGCAACCCCAGCGCGATTTTCCTGAGCCAGCATGCCGAGCCGGTGCCGGGCAGCTGTGTGATGGTGACGCTGGAGGGCACGCGCCCGCTGCTGGTCGAAATCCAGGCGCTGGTCGACAGCGGCGGCCCCAGCCCGCGCCGCCTGTCGGTGGGCCTGGACCGTGACCGCCTGGCCATGCTGCTGGCCGTGCTGCATCGCCATGCCGGCGTCGCCTGCATGGACCAGGACGTGTTTGTCAACGCCGTCGGGGGCGTGCGCATCAGCGAGCCGGCGGCCGACCTGGCCGTGATGCTGTCCATCACCTCCAGCCTGCGCGGCAAGCCGCTGCCCAAGGGATTCATCGCCTTCGGCGAGGTCGGACTGGCCGGCGAAGTGCGCCCCGCGCCGCGCGGCCAGGAACGCCTGAAAGAAGCGGCCAAGCTGGGCTTCAGCGTGGCGGTGGTGCCCAAGGCGAATGCGCCGAAAAAGCCGATTGAAGGCCTGACCATCCATGCTGTCGAGCGTGTGGAAGAGGCCATGGAAGTCGTGCGCAGTCTCGCGTAAACAAGGCCACAGTCAGATTTGCTATCAAAAATATAGCTTCTCGCGCCCGTAACACATGGGCAAAACGCCGATTTAATCTACAAAATATGGCTGAACGGCCTGCCGGGCCGCCTACGCACTCCCCGCAGAAACCCGTCTGGCCGGGGCTGCGAAAATAGCGTCATGAACTTCCTGAAAATCCTTGTTCCGATCGCCGGTGTCGCCTTGGTGGCGCTGGCTTACCGTGGGTTCGGCTGGCCCGGCGTGGCGGCAGCCGTTGGTGGCTTGATGATGTGGCTGCTGCTGCATTTCACCCGCATGATGCAGGTGCTCAGGCGCACCGCCAACCGGCCCATCGGTTACCTCGACAGCGCCGTCATGCTCAACGCCAAACTCAAGCCGGGCATGACCCTGCTGCACGTGGTGGCCATGACGCGAAGCCTGGGCGCGCTGCAGTCCGAAAAGGACGCGCAACCGGAGGTGTTTCGTTGGACTGACGGCGGGGAGTCGCACGTCACCTGCACATTTGTTGGCGGCAAGCTGACGCACCATGTGCTTGTCAGGCCGGAGCAGCCCGATGCCCCGCCGGCCCCGTAAAATCAGCCTTTCGGGTTTTCGCAGGGCTCTCCAGCCCTGCCGGCCAAAGAATCACTCCCACGACATCACCACAGGATCAGCACCATGTCCCCAGTAGCACCCTCCATGGAAGACCGCGACGGAAAAATCTGGATGGACGGCCAGATGGTCGAATGGCGCGACGCCAAAATCCACGTGCTGAGCCACACCCTGCATTACGGTTGCGGCGCGTTTGAAGGCGTGCGCGCCTACAAAACAGCCAACGGCACCGCGATTTTCCGGCTCGAGGAACACACCGAGCGCCTGTTCAACAGCGCAAAAATCCTGCGCATGAAAATTCCCTTCAGCAAGGAAGAAGTCATGGAAGCGCAGAAAGCCGTGGTGCGCGAGAACAAGCTGGAAAGCTGCTACCTGCGTCCGCTGACCTGGATCGGCTCGGAAAAACTCGGCGTCAGCCCCAAGGGCAACACTATCCATGTGATGGTCGCCGCCTGGGCCTGGGGCGCCTACCTGGGTGAAGAGGGCATGAAACGCGGCATCCGCGTCAAGACTTCCAGCTACACCCGCCACCACGTCAACATCACCATGACGCAGGCGAAGGCGGTCAGCAACTACACCAACTCCATCCTCGCCAACATGGAAGCGCTGGACGACGGCTACGACGAAGCGCTGCTGCTCGACGCTTCGGGTTTTGTCAGCGAAGGCGCGGGCGAAAACATTTTTGTCATCAAGGGCGGCGTGGTTTACACGCCCGATTTGTCGGCCGGTGCGCTCAACGGCATCACGCGCAACACCATCCTGCACATCTGCAAGGACCTCGGCCTGGAGCTGGTGCAAAAGCGCATCACGCGCGACGAGGTCTACATTGCCGATGAGGCCTTCTTCACCGGCACCGCCGCGGAAGTCACGCCGATCCGCGAACTCGACCGCATCGAGATTGGCGCCGGTTCGCGTGGGCCCATCACCGAAAAAATCCAGAGCGCGTTCTTTGACATCGTCAACGGCCGCAACCCGAAGTACGCCCATTGGCTCGCGAAAGTCTGATCATGAGTACCTCCTCTACTGTTGAACTGCTGGCCAAAGACCTGAACCCGCAAGGTGGCGTGTTCTGCCCCAGCCCCAAGGCCGAGATGGCCGTCTGGAACAGCCATCCCAAGGTTTACCTGGACGTGGCGCGCACCGGCGAAGCCAAGTGCCCTTATTGCGGCACGACTTACGCGCTGAAAGCAGGCGAGCACGTCGGCGCTGGCCATTAGGGTCCCCGGCGTGCCTGACCCCAGCCAAGCGGCCGCCGCGGAACTGGCTTCGCCGGGCCGCCAGCGGCGCCCCCCTGAGGGGGAGGTGGCTGAAAGCCGCTTCGGGGGGGCATCGTTGGTTATCGCTCCCCAGTGGATAGGCGACGCAGTCATGACCGAGCCGCTGCTCCGGCGCCTGCACGCGCGCGGCGAGCAGCTCACCGTTGGAGCCCTGCCCTGGGTTGCGCCGGTGTACCGCGCGATGCCGCAGGTGCACGAGGTCATCGAGTTCCCGTTTGCACATGGCGGTTTGCAGCTGAAGGCGCGGCGCGCACTGGCCCGGCAGATCGAAGGCCGCTTCGACACCGCTTATGTGCTGCCCAATTCACTGAAAAGCGCCCTGCTGCCGCTGTTGGCGGGCATTCCAAAACGTGTTGGGTACCTCGGTGAGGCGCGCATCGGCCTGCTGACACACCGCCTGAAAAATCCGGCCAAAGGCCAGCGCCCGCCCATGGTGGCGTTCTATTCGGCGCTTAGCGGCGAAACCGACCTGGACGCAGATCGGCCGCAGCTGGAGATGCCGCCCGATGAGGTGGCACAGGCGCTCACCGAACTCGGCCTGCAACGCGGCGCCTATCACGTGTTTGCACCAGGGGCCGAATACGGGCCGGCCAAACGCTGGCCTGCACGGCATTTCTCCGAGTTGGCCCAGAACCTGGCGCTGCCCGTTTTGTTGTTGGGGTCGGGCAAAGAAGCCGCATTGTGCGAAGAAATCGCCGAGGCGGCCAACGCCAAGAGGCCAGGCGCCTGCGTCAACCTGGCGGGCAAAACCACCTTGCTGCAGGCGCTGTGTGCCATCGCCGCAGCCCAAAGTGTGATCAGCAACGACTCCGGCCTGATGCATGTGGCTGCCGCTTTTGGCGTTCCTCAGGTGGCGATTTTTGGTTCTTCCAGCCCGCTGCACACGCCGCCGCTGAATACGCGCGCCACCGTGCTGTGGCTTAAAAACGATCCAAGCTACCAACCACCGCTCGATTGCGCGCCGTGTTTCGAGCGCGAATGCCCGCTGGGCCACACCCGCTGTCTGAACGACATCAGCGCAGCGCGGGTGCTGGCGGCCTTGTAGCCGTAGCCATCAAGCCGGAAAGGCGTTCAGCGGCGCGAAGCCGGGCTTGTTCTCCGTGGGCGTGCGTGCCACGTTCATGACCCAGCAGACCATCGCAAAATAGCCGACCAGTGTCGTCAACTCGACCACACCCTGCTCGCCGAACACACCCAGTGCGGCGGCATAGCTGCTGTCGCTGACACCGTGGTGCTGCAGCAGTTCGGTGACCAAGTCCACGACAGCTGCCTCGTCCGGAGCCTGGCTGTGCGGGTACCGGCCTTCGGCAATCGCGTCCAGGCTGGCCTGCGGAACGCCGGCCTTGAGCGCCAACGGTGCATGCATCAACCACTCAAACTGGTTGGACACATGGCGCGCGACCAGGCACATCGCAAGTTCACGGATGCGGACTTCCAGCAGGCTGTCAAAACGCAGGTATTCGCCGACCATGCCGACACGCGACATCAACTCGGGGCTGCGCAGCAGGGGAATGAAGGGGCCGAACACGGCCTTGCGCGGCCCGGCAATCAGGGCGTCGGCCGCCTCGCGCTGCGCGGCAGACATGGCCTGCCTGGCCATCATGGGAAGCCGATCTTGAGGCGAGACGGAAAAGCTCTGGCTGACAGCTGCAGCCCGATGGTCTGGGGTCACGGTAAAACTCCTTGGATGGATTGCGGGGTCCGGGGCGTTGCTCAGAGCCGGGCTGCCTTTTCGTTTGACCGTGAATGGTAACGCGAGCTTTTGCGCCACTCACGGAAGACACCCAGGCGGGTTTTACTACGCTGTTGGCCCAAAACCTGTACAGAGTCGCTCAGAGCAATCTAGGGCGACTTTTTTTGGATGACGCGTGGCTTCACAGAGATATTCTCCCGCTGTGAAGCAATATGAAGGCTCGGTCACGTCAGCCTGCTTGCGGTCCTACACTTGGGTGACTTTCCCAAAACCATGCACAACAGTCAGGCCGTTTCAAGATGCCCAACGCCATGCCTAGCGAGCTGTTTTCCGCGCCCACGTATATTGTCCTGGACTTGCCCTCGCTCGCCGCGGAGGAAGTCACTGCCCTGCGGGCGAGGTATGACCCCTACGAAGCCAATCTACCACCCGAAATCACCGTCGCGGGGTCGTCGGGAGCGGGGACGCTCGCAGAAGCCCAGAGCGCAACAGACGTTTTCGCCGCGCTGGCGCGAATCGCGCGCCGGCACGCGCCTTTTGTTTGTGCCTTTGAGTCCATGCAACGGTTCCCCGGGGTGCCGGTGTTCTGGCTCAAGCCACGGGACAGGTTGCCGTTCGACGCATTGCACAGCGCTCTTTTGGAGTCCGGCGTCAGGTTCTCTTCAAGCCCGTTCGTGTTTACTCCCCACTGCACCATAAGCGCGACGGTTGAGCTTTCGAAAGAACAAGAAAGTGAGCTGCTCTGCTGCTCAATACCCAAAAAGGACTTTGTGCTGGACAAGCTGAGCGTGTACGAATTGGTGGGCGGCCAAGCGCGCTTGCTGCAATCGTTCCCCCTTGGTGCGTGAGCTTTGCCCGGCTGGGCTCAATGGAATCCCGGTCCTCTTTTTCGCGGCGCCAGAAATCGCTGGTAGCGCCACCCTAACTCCCTTGAAACGCCTGCCAGCATTGGCTCTCCGACCTTTCGGCCGCCAGCGTGGTAAAGCCCATACAGGCAAAAAAAAAGCCACCTTGCGGTGGCTTTGCCAAGTCCTTTGAGGGGACGTCGTTGAGACTGATGATCTGTTGGTCGACTTTTCGTCTTCTGCCTTTGTTCCAGCTTATCGGTGTTGTCACAGCAACGTTCTGACTTTAGGGTTCCACGTTATTTCAGGCATCCCCCATTTGAGGGAGGGGTGTGGTTTTTATGCGTGAATTTGGGGAAAACTGCGACGTTCTTCACACTTTTCGGCAAGTGACCCCGGGAGTCCCTATGGCTTCTGACTGCCTGCCACCGCGTCTTTCAGACCCTCCAGAAACTTGCCCGCTTCGGCCGCATCCGCGGGTGCAGGCAGCTTGTCGGCCAGGGCTTCGAGCCCGGATGGGAGTGCATCAGGCATTGGTGTAACCGGTTTCGCCGGTACGGCCTTGTCCAGCGCATCCTTGAGCGGCTGGGGCGGCCGCAAGCGCGTCGGGTCTGCAGTGGATGCGCCAAGTGGGGACGGGTCGGCGGGTGCCGCACCGCTGCCGCCAGGCGGCAGGTCGGACGGCAGTTTGGCGGGTCGGCCAGGCACCTCGGGCGTGTCCGGCTTGGCGACCGGGATGCTGGCTGGTGCGTCTGATGAGGCTGTGGAGGGTGAGGCAGGCAATCCGTCACCTGGCAGCTCGGCCGTCGCAGGCTTTTTGACTGCATCGCCACCCGGCAGTCCAGAGGGCTTGTCCGTTAGCTTTCCATCGGGCGGGCCTTGATCCACGGGCGCACCGTCTTCCGGCGTAACGGGGGCTTTGTCGCCGTCGCCTGGCGCCTGCGGCACGTCGGCTCCCTGTTGTGGTGACGGGGCATCTGTTGCAGCGCCGTCCGGGGAAGTTCCTGCGTGTGGACCGCTGCCTTGAGGGGCTTGCTGTTTGGCCGAAGGGGTCGGAGGGGCGCTGTCCCCTTTCGCCGAAGGGCTGGCCGGTGAGGCTCCGGCGTTATCGGGAGCGGCGCTGCCCGGGGCGCTGGCTGGCGCGCCAGCACCGGACGCGGCTGGCCCCTGGCTGGCCTCTGCGGGTGATGGCGGCGGCGCGGCTGCGGCTGCTTCTGCAGGCGGCGCCTTGCGTGCCAGTGCTTCGCCGCCGTGTTTGACGACCTCCGCATCCATCGTGGCCTCGGCGCTCACGACGTCGGCACGTGCGACCTCAGTTTGCGCCTTGGCTGTTTCCACTTCTTTCATGGCTTCTTCAATCAGCGCCTGGCCTTTGTCGCGGTGCTGCTCGACGTCGGCGCGGGCCTCGGCCGTGCGTTCGGCGACCTCTTTCGACGCTGCCTGCACCTGTTGCTTCAGCCCGTCCACTTCACCTGCGACCGATGCCAGCCGCTCGTCCATCTTCTGCTGCTCCTCTCGGGCGGCGTCGCCAGGCGGCGCGACGGCTGCCAGCGCGTCGTCCAGCATGGTGGCCAGGGACTGTCGGGCGTCTGCCAGTTTTTCCAGGGGCCCGGCGCTGGCCTGGTTCGCCGCTTCGGCCTGGGCTGCGGCGTCCTGCTGTGCGGAAGCCAGCGCGCCTTGCAGGGGCTCTGCGGCACTGAGCAGCGTCGCCATGCTGGCGGCGGTGGCGTCGGGCTGGCGGCTGGCAGATTGGCCCGCCGCTTCGAACTCCTGGCGCAGGGCGAGCGCGCTGTCGCTGGTGCTTTGCACGCCGGCCTGAATTTGCTGGAGGGCGTTTTCGGCTTCGGTGCGCAAGCTGTCCAGCCTGGCGCCCAGCCCGTCGACCTGGCTGGTGGCATCGTCGGCAGCCGTCTGCATCCGTGTGACCAGGCTGCTGGTTTCGCTGCTGGCCTGGCTGAAGCGGTCGGCCATTCCGGACAAGGACTGGCTGGCGTCGCTTCCTGCCTGCGCCGCCGACTGCACAGCCTGCTGGGCCTGGCCGATCAGGCCATCGGCCTTCGCGAGCACATCGTCGAGGACCTGGCGCGCGCGGTTCACCTGCTGGTTCAGCTGTCCTTTGAGATCTTCCATCAGGGCCTGAAGCTGGGCGGGCGGCCGTCGGATCTGTGCCTGAAGCGCCGACATCTGGTCACGCAGCGCCTGCACTTTTTCCTTGAGCTGGTCCATCGGAGGCTGCATCTTTGTCTGCACGTCGCTGATGCCCTGGATGACCCGGGACTCGGCGCTTTCCACCTGCAGGCGAACCGGCGCCACAAAGCGGCCCTTGAAACCCAGCACCTGCGCGCACACGGCGTTGACTTTTTCACGCGGCTGTGTGGCGGCGACAAAACTGTCGCGCGCCTCGCGCACCTGGGCCACCAGCTTGTCGGGTTGGGCCTTGACCTGCTCCGCTGCCGCATGCATTTCGGTTGAAACCTGGGTCATGCGTTCCTGCGCCTGCACCAGAGCGGCGCGCACCTGGTCCAGCACCGCAACCACCTGTGCAATGGCCTGGCGTACCTGTTCGATGGCCTGCTTGACCACGGTCCGCAACTGCTCGACGACCGCGATGGCCTGGTCCAGCAGGCCGATGGCGGTGTTGCCCGATGTCTTCACCGTGGCGCGCGCGCCGGCGATGGTTGTCCTGATGCCGGGAATCATCGCCTTGACGCCCATGAACAGCGTGCGCGCCGCTACCATGGCCAGAGAACGCGTGATGTACTTGGTGCAGACCGCGATGGCGTTGTCGCACAGTGCGTCGGCCTGGTCCATCTCGCGGCTGGCCTGCGCCAGCGCGCGGTCGGCGCGGTCCATGAATTCGCGGATGCGCTGCTGGATGCTTTCAATCATCTGCTGCGCTTCGTCGATTTGCGCTTCGACCGGCTGGAACCGCTCGGGCAGGGCTTGCAGCGTGGCCTTGAGTTCGTCGATCTCGGTGATGACTTCGCCCAATGTGTCTTTCAGCACCGTCAGCGTGTCGTCCACCCCGGTCACGGCGGTGTCCATGGTCTGCTTGAGCGCGGCAATCACGGTTTCCAGGTGGGTGATCTGGGCCTCGATGCTGGCCAGGATGCCGTCGATGACCTGGCCCACGGCTTCAATCTGCGCCGCGACCGCGTCGATGGCTGCTTCCACCCCCAGCACCGGCGCGGCAATGGCCAGTGCCACCTCGCGGGTGCGGTCCTTGAAACCGCCGACCTGTTCGGTGAGCGCGGCGAGTTCCTCCTCCAGCACAGTGACCGCTGCATCGATCCGGCCCATGACGGAGTCAATGACGCCGGACATATCGGCCACCACCGCATCAATCTGGGCTTGGAGCCCGTCCAGCACCGTTGCCAGGCTTTGCGCGGTGGCTTCGATGTCTGTCTGGATGCCTGTCGCAGCGCCGGCGACTTCCGCCCGCACGTTGCCGATCTCGCCGTTGATGCCGTCCAGCGCGCCCTGCACCTCGGCGTACACGCCGGCCTGTGCGCTGGCGAGGTCTGCCGGTTGCCTGATCTGCAGATCCACCAGGCGCTGCTGCAGGGGCGACAGCGTGCCGGCAAACTGCGCCAGGCGCGGTTCCAGGGACAGTGCCCGGTTGCCCAGGTCCTGCGCGCTGCGGGCGATGCCGGCCAGCCGCGGCGGAATGCCGGACACATCGGGGCGGATCGCCGCCAGCCGGCCCGGCAAACCCGTGGCGACCGACACGGCTTCCCGGGCATCGCCGGCGATGCCGGTCAGTTGCTGACCCGCCGCGGCCAGACGCGGCCCCAGGCCGGCCAGTGAGTTCACCACACCGCCCAGGTCCGATTGCAGCCGCGCCAGCGCCACCGACAGCGGTCCGACCAGCGCTTGCGGATTGAGTGGCGGACTCAGCCGGGCGATCTGCGTGGCCACCGCGCTGACCTGCTGGGTCACGGTGCTGATGGCCGCGGTGGCTTCGGCAATGCCGGCACCCAGTTCGGTCTGCAAGGTGCTTGAGGCGGTGGCGACCGACTCGATCACCTGCGTGGCGCCGGTGCTGATGGCCGTGCCGGCCCGGGTCACAAACTGCATGCGCTACAGGTCGTCGAGCGTTTTGGTCACCGACGTGCTGGCATCGGTCATGGCGGTCTCGATCAGCGGTACCTTGGACGGCGTCGGTTCCAGCGATACGCCGGCCAGGTCGATGCTTCCCATGGTGAGGTCGATCTGCTCCAGCGTCTGCTCGATTTCAGGCAACACCTCGGCGCCTTCGATCTGCACTTCTTCGAGCAGCGGCAGCAGCGGAGGTACCGCAGGCCGGTCGGGCAGGGTGTTGAGGTTGATCAGGGTGCTGGACGCCGGTACCGCGGCCTCGGTGGCGGGCACCAGAGGCCAGCCGCCTGTGCCGGCGCCTGCCTGGCGGTTCCTCAGCACCAGAGCGCCGCGTGCCAGTTTGGCGGCGAGCGCCTGCAGCACCTGCGCATCGGGCATGGCAAACACCGAGGGGGAATGTTCGCAGCGGTACAGGGCGTAACGCAGGACGGTGAGAGCTGCGGGGTCGGCGCTCCAGAAACGCAGGTAATCGGCAGCATGTTCGGCACGCTCGAACACAAGAGGTGTTCCGGCAGGTGTGCCGGGCAGCGAACTGAAAGCGTCATGCAGCCAGACCGGGTTCGACTGGCGCAGCAGGGTAGCGAGAGGCACGCTCATGCGAGCACCCGGATGGACAGGATGGCCTGCGGGCCGGCCCCCAGTTCAGGGAAAAATATTGGCGCGGCGGTTGCGGTGGGCGACATACAAGGCCTTCCCCTGGGTGGATGGAGGCGATTGTATATTTCGTCGGCCCTGCCGCGTATGCGTATTCCTGGTTGGCCTGTCCCGCCAATAGGACGATTTCATATCGCCTTTATTGGCGGGACAGGACGCTAGGCGGTGGCCGGCATCGGCAGCTCGACCACAAAGGAAGCGCCGCCGCCCGGGCGGTCTTCGCAGCGCACCTTGCCGCCATGCCGCGCGGTGATGGATTTGACCAGCGCCAGGCCCAGGCCCACACCGCCCTCGCGCTCGCTGGCACCCGGCAGGCGGTAAAAAGGTTCAAAAATCCGTTCGCGCTGGTCTGCCGGCACGCCGGGCCCCCGGTCATTGACGCGGATCACGGCACGCTGCTGTGCACCCGCACCGGTTTGCGCCAGTTCCAGGCTGATTTCGCCGTTGCTGTAGCGCCTGGCGTTCTCCAGCAGGTTGCGGATCAGCCGGCGCAGCAGGCGCGCCGAGCCCTGCAGTGTCAGGCTTTCGGTCTGGGTCGCCGTGCCCAGATCGGCCTGCACGCGCGCGCATTCCTCGGCAGCCAGGCCGGTGAGGTCCACGGTTTCGAAGGGTTCGGCATCCGCCTGCCGGGCGTCGAGCCGGCTGGCCAGCAGGATCTCGTCGATCAGCTGGTCCAGCTCGCTGATGCTGCGCGAGATCTCAGCGCGCTGCGCCGAGCCGGCGCCGCCACCCATCAACTCCAGGCCCATGCGTATGCGCGCCAGCGGCGAACGCAGCTCATGGGAGGCATTGGCCAGCAGGGATTTGTGCGAGGCCAGCAATGCTTTCTGCGACTCCATCAGCGTTTCAATACGTTCGGCGGCATGGTTGAAACGTTCGGCCAGGAAGGCCACTTCGTCGCTGCCCTGCACTGCCACCCGGGCCGACAGGTCGCCGCTGCCCCAGCGCTCGACGCCGCGCTGCAGCCCTTCAAGACGCTGCGTCAGGCGGCGGATGATGGGGTAGGCGCCTAGTGCCACGGCCAGTGCCACCACACCCAGCATCCAGCCAAAGCCGAAAGGCGCCCGGCTCCAGGCATTCCTGGGGGGGCGTTTGGGCCGGGGCAGTTCGAGGTTCAGCACCTGGCCATCCCGGGTCACCAGATCAAACTCCATGCCGTCGCCCAGTTTGCGGTCGGCTCTGGTCTGCGCCCGGCCGATCAGTTCACCGGCCTGGTTGTGAACCAGGACTTCGCGTATCGGCAACTGCGGGGGGTCGGTGCTCAACTGCCATGCGGCACCCATCAGGAAAGCAAGCACGACCACGGTCGCCACGACCGCCAGCCAGATGCGCACATACAGGTGCGAGGTAAAACGTGACCACATCCCGGAACTCCTATAAATCCGATTTGCGGGCGCATGGCTTCGTTGCCCGGTGCTAGGAATCCACCTGCACCGAAGTGCATTCCGGTGTCCTGCGCGCCGTGCGCCTCACCCTGCATCCCGGAAATCGAATTTCTGGAAGTTCCATTCGACGCATTCCGTTCAGTCCTGCTGTTTGGCAAAAACATAACCCACACCGCGCACGGTGAGGATGCGTTTCGGGTCCTTGGCATCCAGCTCGATGGCGCTGCGGATGCGGCCCATGTGCACGTCGATCGAGCGGTCAAAGGCTTCGAGTTCACGGCCGCGCACGGCTTCCATGATCTGGTCTCTGGAGAGCACGCGGCCGGCGCGTTCGGCCAGCGCCACCAGCAGGTCGAACTGGTAGGAAGTCAGCTCGCAGGTCTTGCCGGAGACAGACACGGTGCGGGCGTCGCGGTCAATCTCGAGCGAACCGAAACGCATGGTTTGCTGGCTGCCGGCCGTGCTGGCGGCTTCACCGCCACGGCGCAGCACGGCGCGGATGCGGGCCAGCAACTCGCGTGGCTCAAAGGGCTTGGGCAGGTAGTCGTCGGCGCCGATTTCCAGGCCGACAATGCGGTCCATCGGGTCGCCCTTGGCGGTCAGCATCAGCACGGCAGTACGCGATGCATCGCCGCCCATGCCCTTGATGCGTCGGCACACTTCGAGGCCGTCCATGTCGGGCAGCATCAGGTCGAGGATCACCAGGTCGGGCTTGCAGCTCTGCAGGGCTTCCAGGCCCTTGGCGCCATCGGCGGCATGGGTGAATCCATAACCCGACTGGCGCAGGTATTCCCCGACCATGGCTGCCAGGCGGGTGTCGTCTTCGATCATCAGAAGTTGCTGTGTCATGGGCTGGCTCACTGCGCGGGTGCTGGTGGGCTGATCAGTGTAGCTACTGGCGCCCGATGCGGGGCTGGACGCCAGTACATCGGTGGTAAACGGGCTTGGGGTGCGGTCACTCATGGGGGGCTCCTTCTTCAATGACCGCTTCATGGTGCGCGCCGCGCAACAAGTCGCGTTAAAGCGCCTGTAAAGTTAGGTAAACCGCTGAAGCAGGCAGCCGAAGAAGATCCCGGAGGGTGCGTAGCTATTATTCTGATAGCTGTTGGCGAGCACCAGTCAAGGGTTGGATGGTATTTTCATGCGTGAAGCCAGCCAGACCAGCAACAGCACCGGGACCCCCAGCAGCGCCGTTCCCGTGAAAAAACTGCTGTAACCAAACGCATCCACGTAGCTGCCCGAATAGCCGGCCAGAAACTTCGGCAGCAGCAGCATCATGGAGCTGAACAGCGCGTACTGCGTGGCCGAGTAGTTGATGTTGGTCAGGCTCGAGAGGTAGGCAATGAAGGCCGCCGAAGCGATGCCGCTGGACAGGTTGTCTGCCGAGATCACGAAAATCAGCGCGTGGACGTCGTGCCCCAGCGAACCCAGCCAGGCAAACAGCAGGTTGCTGCCGGCACTGAGCACCGCGCCCAGCATCAGCACACGCATCACACCGAAACGCATGGCCAGTGCGCCGCCCGCAAAGGCACCCACCAGCGTCATGATGACGCCATAAATTTTCGTGACGGCTGCCACCTCGTCCTTGGTGTAACCCATGTCCACGTAGAACGGGTTGGCCATGATGCCCATGACCACGTCGCTGATGCGGTAGACGGCGATCAGCATCAGGATCAGCAGGGCGTGTTTGCCGTAGCGGCGCAGAAAGTCGGCAAAAGGCTCGACCAGCGCGCTCTTGAGCCACTCGGCAGCGTTGCGTGCGGGCGGGAGTTCGCGCGGCGCCGGCTCGGGCGAAAACAGCACCGTGACCACACCCAGCAGCATGGAGGCCGCCATCACCAGGTAGGCGATTTGCCAGGCGCCGTGCTGGTAGGCGATCACGCCGCCTGAACCGCCCACTTCGGCCCGCGCGGCAATCCACAACACGCCGGCACCGGCCCAGATCATCGCCATGCGGTAACCCGTCTGGTAGGCCGCTGCGAGCGCGGCCTGGCGCTGCACGTCGGCCGACTCGATGCGAAAGGCATCCAGCGCGATATCCTGTGTGGCCGAGGCAAAAGCCACGGCCAGTGCGCACCACACCACCGGCAGCAGCGCAATTTTGGGGTCCGTCAGTGCCATGCCGGCCAGCGCTGCCATGATGACGCCCTGCGACAGCAGCAACCAGCTGCGGCGGCGCCCGAGCAGGCGCGTCAGCAACGGAATCGGCAAGCGGTCCACCAGCGGCGCCCAGACCCATTTGAAGCCGTAGGCCAGCCCGACCCAGCTCAGGTAGCCGATGGTGGTGCGGTCAATGCCGGCTTCGCGCAGCCAGAAACTCAGGGTGCCAAAAACCAGCAGCAGCGGCAGGCCGGCGGAAAACCCGAGCAGCAGCATGCGCAGGGTGGGGGCCTCAAGGTAAACCCGCAGGGTTTCGGCCCAGCCGGGGTGTTGGGCTGGGGCAGTCGGGGTAGCGGGAGTTTCAGGAAGCGGTGTCGGCTGACGCGGCGGCAGAGGTTTGTCGGATAAGGTCTCGCTCATGCGGGAATAATACGCTGTGACCTTCATGCCACGCATGGAGGAATATGCCCTGTATTCTGGAGATGGCGATGACATTTGTTTTGAAACCGACGCTGGCTGTGCTGGCTTGCACCCTGCTACTGAGTACCGCGCCAGCCATGGCGCAGGGCGACGGGGTGGCCGTGGGACGCAACTCGGGCTTCACCCAGCTGGTGCCGGCCGGGGAGATCGAGCAGGCCGCCAAGCAGCAGTACGGCAAGATGATGCAGGAAGCAGCGGCCCAGAAGGCACTGGCCCCGGCCAGCCATCCGCAGCTGCAGCGGCTGCGCCGCATCGCCCAGCGCGTCATTCCGCATGCGGTGAGCTGGAACCCGCGCGCCAAGGACTGGCAGTGGGAGGTCAACCTCATTGGCAGCAAGCAGATCAATGCGTTTTGCATGCCCGGCGGGAAGATCGCTTTCTACACGGGCATTCTTGACCAGCTGCAACTGAACGACGACGAGGTCGCCATGATCATGGGCCACGAGATGGCCCATGCCTTGCGCGAGCACGCCCGGGAGCGCATGGGCAAATCGGCGGCCACCAATATAGGCGCCAGCCTGTTGTCGCAGCTGCTTGGCCTGGGGGATCTGGGCCAGACCGTGGCGGGTCTGGGTGTGGAACTGCTCAATCTGCGTTTTGGCCGCGAGGACGAATCCGAAGCCGACCTGGTGGGCATGGAACTCGGCGCACGCGCCGGGTTTGACCCGCGCGCCGGCATCACCCTGTGGCAAAAAATGGCCACTGCCAACAAGGGCGCACCGCCGCAATGGCTCAGCACACACCCGGCGGGTGCCACACGCATTGCCGACATGGAGCGCAACCTGCCCCGGGTGATGCCGCTGTACGAGCGGGCGCGCAAAGGCTGATGGTCCCGTGGCCGGCCGTGTTTTTTCTGTCTGAACGGTGCGTTAAGCTGACCGCTTGACGATGCCTTCTTCCTCCAGCGCCGGCGCTGACACCGGCAAAAAGTCACCCCTGGCCGTTGCCGCTTTCTGGCTGCAGTCGTTCCGTCCTGCGCGAACCCGGATCAATGCGCGGGAACGCTGGCGCATTGTCCTGGGGTCCTTTGTCGGCATCCTGCTGGCCGGCCTGGCCTGCCATGTGGCGGGCGGCACGACCGATTCCGGCCTGCTGTGGCTGGTCGCGCCCATGGGTGCCAGTGCGGTACTGGTTTTCGGGGTGCCGGCCAGTCCGCTGGCCCAGCCCTGGTCGGTGGTCGGCGGCAACACGCTGTCGGCGCTGGTCGGCATCGCCTGCGCACGTTGGATCAGCCCACCGGAACTGGCTGCTGCCGTAGCCGTGGGCACCGCCATCGGCCTGATGCTGGCGCTGCGCTGCCTGCATCCGCCCGGCGGTGCATCGGCCCTGATGATGGTGCTGGGCGGCATCACCGATCCCTGGTTTGCGCTTTTCCCGGTGCTCTTCAACGCCGTGCTGCTGGCGCTCGCCGGGATTGCCTACAACAATGCCACGCGGCGGGCCTATCCGCATCGGCAGCAGCCCGCCGCGGACGGTGAAGGCCTGAGCCAGGCCCGGGCCGCCGATGCAGACCTGGACGCGGTGCTGGCCCGATACAACCAGGTGCTGGACGTCAGCCGCGATGACTTGCAGGCGCTGCTGGAGCAGATGAAATGGCAGGCCTACCAGCGCAAGCTGGCCGGGATCCGTTGTGCCGACATCATGTCGCGCGACCTGGTGACTGTGACCCACAGCACGCCGCTGGAGCACGCCTGGGCACTGCTGCGGGAGCGCCGCATCAAGGCCCTGCCGGTGGTGGACGCCGACTTCCGCATTGCGGGCATTGTCACGCTGGCCGACTTCATGCGAGCGGCCGAACTGGAGGGCTACCAGGGCATGGACGCCAAGCTGCGCAAGCTGCTGGGTGCCATCGGTCCGTCCGGCAAACCGCCGGTGGTGGGCCAGATCATGACGCGCCAGGTGCGGGTGGCCAGCGAGCAGCGTTACCTGGTGGACCTGGTGCCGCTGTTTGGCGGTACAGGGCACCACCACATTCCCATCATTGCCGACGATGGGCGGCTGACAGGCATCATCACCCAGTCGGATATGGTGGCGGCGCTGTTCGAACCACCGAAGCCACCGAATTGACCCCGGCTTGCGACCCTGCTGGCAGGGGGGTACAGAGGGTCGTGGTCTAATAAAAACAGCATGAAAAACCGCCCCGACCCTGTCCGGCCTGCCGTCCCCTGGGCGGCCATCGCGGCGAGCGCCGGGGAGGACTTGTCGTGAGCTCGCCGCAAGAGGAGTTCCAGCGATTCCTTGCCGAGCAGCGGATCGAGTACCAGCGCAGCCTGCCCGAAAAAATAGCCGAGATACGCGCGTTGTGGCAGGTGGTCAACGCAGACGCGGACGCACCCAAACCGATGAAGGATCTGGAGCGCATGGCGCATACCCTGGCCGGTACTGCCGGGACATTGGGTTATCGGGAAATCGGAACAGCCGCCAAGGCGCTGGAGCTTCTGGTGGAGCATGCGGTGGCCGCCGGGCCGGACCTGACCCTGACCCAGCGCTCCGAGATTGCCCTGGCCATCGACACGCTGCAGGCCGCCCTGCCCGCCGGATGATGGTTGCCCGGCTGCGTTTTCCACTTCATACTTGCGCATCCGAAGCGGGCCGCCCTCTGCTGCGCGACTGAGCCACCTTTTGACCACAAGGACCCCGAATGCCCAAACCCCTCGCCCGAATCCTGTATGTGGAAGACGAGCCCGATATCCGTGCGGTTGCCCAGATGGCCCTGGAGGCTGTCGGCGGCTTCACCGTGATTGCCTGCTCGTCTGGCAGCGAGGCGCTGGCGGCGGCCCCCACGGCGCAGGCCGACCTGCTGCTGCTCGACGTCATGATGCCGGGCATGGACGGCCCGAGCACGCTCAAGGCACTGCGGGAGTTGCCTGCCACGGCTGGCACGCCGGTGATCTTCATGACGGCCAAGGTGCAGGCTGCCGAAGTGGCGCAGTATCTCGAGCTGGGCGCCATCGACGTGATCCACAAGCCTTTTGACCCGATGGAGCTGTCGGCCCAGATCAGCCGCATCTGGACCCTGCAGAACCCCTGAAACACCGCAGTCTTGCAAGTCCGGCAGACATGTGTCCGGCGGGGCAGGCGTTTTCCCACCGCAAACGCCAGCCAGGCAAGCCCCAAACTCAATAGCGCGATGCCCCACCCCAGCCCACCGGAACCGTCCGGCGACATTCCCGTGACCCGGCACGACCCAGCCTCGCTGTCGGCCTGGGCGCCGCTCGGCTCGCCGGTTTTCCGCATGCTCTGGGGCACCTGGATGGCAGCCAACATCTGCATGTGGATGAACGATGTCGCGGCCGCCTGGCTGATGACGTCGCTGACTACCTCGCCGATCTGGGTTGCGCTGGTGCAATCGGCATCGACATTGCCGGTCTTTCTGCTCGGGCTGCCCAGCGGTGCGCTGGCCGACATCCTGGACCGGCGTCGCTACTTCATCATCACGCAGTTCTGGGTGGCCGCGGTGGCCATGCTGCTGTGCCTGACGATCGTCATGGACGTCATGACCGCGCCGCTCCTGCTGGCGCTGACCTTTGCCAACGGCGTCGGGTTGGCGATGCGTTGGCCGGTTTTTTCGGCGATTGTCCCGGAGCTGGTGCCGCGCGCGCAGCTGCCCGCCGCGCTGGCACTCAATGGCGTGGCCATGAATGCCTCGCGCATCATCGGCCCGCTGGTGGCCGGTGCGCTGATTGCCAGCGCCGGCAGCGAATACGTTTTTATTCTCAATGCCGCGCTCTCCCTGGCGGCCGGCTTTGTGATCATGCGCTGGCGCCGCGAACACGTGCCCAGCCCACTGGGGCGCGAGCGCCTGATCAGCGCGATGCGTGTCGGCGTGCAGTTTGTGCGCCAGTCGGCGCGCCTGCGCGCGGTGCTGCTGCGTGTGGCGCTGTTTTTCTTTCACTCCACAGCCTTGCTGGCCCTGTTGCCGCTGGTGGCGCGCGGCCTGCACAGCGGCGGCGCGGGTACCTTCACGCTGCTGCTGGCGTCCATGGGCTTCGGTGCCATTTTTGTCGTTGCCTTCTTGCTGCCGCGCCTGCGCCGCACTTTCTCACGCGATGCACTGGTGCTTGGCGGTATGGTGCTGCAATCGGTGGCGACGGCCGTCGTGGCCTTTGCGCCGAATGCCTACGTTGCCGCCCCCGCCATGTTTTTTGCGGGTGCAGCGTGGATCACCACGGCCAACACCCTGAGCGTGTCGGCGCAGCTCGCCTTGCCTGACTGGGTCCGCGCGCGCGGCATGTCGATTTTCCAGATGGCGATCATGGGCGCCAGCGCCCTGGGCGCTGCCGTGTGGGGCCAGATTGCCACCGTCACCAGTGTGCCGGCCAGCATGCTGACGGCTGCACTGACGGCGATTTTTTCGATCTGCGTCACGCAGCTGCTGCTGCGAGACCGCAGCATCGAGGAAGACCTGACGCCCTCGCGCGAGTTCAAGGTGCCGAGTGCCGAGGCGCCGCCGCTGACCGGCCAGGTGCGCATCACGATCGAGTACCGCATCGACCCGGCCCGGGCCGTGGAATTCCGCGCGCAGATGCAGGAAAGCCGGCGCCGCCGGCGGCGCCCGGGCGCCC
>NZ_JBAQYR010000112.1:0-27707 GCF_049790275.1 Polaromonas sp. | reverse complement strand
GGATGTGCTCGCGGGTCTGGGGCATGGGGCCGTCAGCGGCCGAGCACACCAGAATGGCGCCGTCCATCTGGGCGGCGCCGGTGATCATGTTTTTCACAGAATCGGCGTGGCCGGGGCAGTCGACGTGGGCGTAGTGGCGGTTGGCCGTTTCGTATTCAACGTGGGCGGTGTTGATGGTGATGCCGCGGGCCTTTTCTTCGGGGGCCGCGTCAATTTGGTCGTAGCCTTTGGCTTCGCCACCGAACTTGGCTGCGAGCACGGTCGTGATCGCCGCGGTCAGCGTGGTCTTGCCATGGTCAACGTGCCCGATCGTGCCTACGTTGACGTGCGGTTTGGTCCGCTCAAATTTGCCTTTTGCCATTTTTAACTCCAGATAAAGAACGTGCCCGTGTATGGTTTAACGTTTGCACTGTGTTGCTTGTTCCATCACCACGGGCAGTGAGGGGCACACAATCGCAGACAGGAAAAGAGTGATGCCGGTCCTTGCGGAACCGGCACCGGTTTTACTTACTTGGCGCGCGCAGCCATGATGGCTTCGGACACATTGCGCGGAGCCTCGGAGTAGTGCTTGAACTCCATGGTGTAGGTCGCACGGCCTTGGGACATCGAACGCAGCGTGGTCGAGTAACCGAACATTTCGGACAGCGGCACTTCAGCCTTGATGGCCTTGCCGCCACCGACCATGTCTTCCATGCCCTGCACCATGCCGCGGCGTGAGGACAGATCGCCCATCACGTTGCCGGCGTAGTCTTCCGGTGTTTCCACCTCAACAGCCATCATGGGCTCCAGGATCACCGGGCTGGCCTTGCGGCAGCCTTCCTTGAAGCCAAAGATTGCAGCCATCTTGAAGGCCATTTCGTTCGAGTCCACGTCGTGGTACGAACCGAAATGCAGCGTGACCTTGACGTCCACCACCGGATAACCGGCCAGCACGCCCGTGGTCACAGCCTCGTGAATGCCTTTTTCAACGGCAGGAATGTATTCACGCGGAACCACGCCACCCTTGATCGCGTCGATGAACTCGATGCCCTTGCCCATTTCATTGGGCTCGATCTTGAGCACAACGTGGCCGTACTGGCCCTTGCCGCCGGACTGGCGCACGAACTTGCCTTCGGCGTCTTCCACGGTCTTGCGAATGGTTTCGCGGTAAGCCACCTGAGGCTTGCCCACGTTGGCTTCCACGCCGAATTCGCGCTTCATGCGGTCAACAATGATTTCCAGATGCAGCTCGCCCATGCCGGCAATCAGGGTCTGGCCGGACTCTTCGTCGGTCTTGACGCGGAAAGACGGATCTTCCTGCGCCAGACGCTGCAGGGCGATGCCCATTTTTTCCTGGTCAGCCTTGGTCTTGGGCTCCACGGCCTGCGTAATCACAGGCTCGGGGAACACCATGCGCTCGAGCATGACGATCGCGTCCGGATCGCACAGGGTTTCGCCAGTGGTCACGTCTTTCAGGCCCACACAGGCCGCAATGTCGCCAGCGCGAATTTCGCTGACTTCTTCACGGTTGTTGGCGTGCATCTGCACGATACGGCCGATACGCTCTTTCTTGCCCTTGATCGGGTTGTAGACACTGTCGCCCTTTTTCAGAACGCCGGAATACACACGCACAAAGGTGAGCTGGCCCACAAACGGGTCAGTCATCAGCTTGAAGGCGAGCGCAGAGAATTTCTCTTCGTCGTCCGCACGGCGGGTCACAGGCGCTTCGTCTTCATCCATACCCTTGACAGGCGGGATGTCGACCGGCGACGGCATGAACTCGATCACGGCGTCCAGCATGCGCTGCACGCCCTTGTTCTTGAAAGCAGAGCCGCAATACATCGGCTGGATCTCGCTGGCAATCGTGCGCGTGCGGATGCCGAGCTTGATTTCAGCCTCGGTCAGGTCGCCTTCTTCGAGGTATTTGTTCATCAGCTCTTCAGACGACTCGGCAGCGGCCTCGACCATCTTCTCGCGCCATTCCTTGGCCAGCTCGAGCAGCTCGGCCGGGATCTCGCTGTAGGTGAACTTCATGCCTTGCGAAGCCTCATCCCAGATGATGGCTTTCATCTTCAGCAGATCCACCACGCCGGTGAAGTTTTCTTCGGCGCCGATGGGGATCACCATGGGCACAGGGCTGGCCTTCAGGCGCAGTTTCATCTGCTCCACCACCTTGAAGAAATTGGCACCGGTACGGTCCATCTTGTTCACAAAGGCCAGACGCGGCACCTTGTACTTGTTGGCCTGGCGCCAGACGGTTTCCGACTGGGGTTGTACACCGCCCACGGCGCAATACACCATGCAGGCGCCATCCAGCACGCGCATCGAGCGCTCGACTTCAATCGTGAAGTCGACGTGGCCCGGGGTGTCGATGATGTTGATGCGGTGCTCAGGCAGGGACGTGTCCATGCCCTTCCAGAAGCAGGTCGTTGCCGCGGAAGTGATCGTGATGCCGCGCTCCTGCTCCTGCTCCATCCAGTCCATGGTGGCCGCGCCGTCATGAACTTCACCAATCTTGTGGTTCACGCCGGTATAAAAGAGGATCCGCTCGGTGGTCGTGGTTTTTCCGGCATCAATGTGCGCGGAAATGCCGATGTTGCGGTAGTTTTGAATGGGGGTAGCGCGGGACATAAATTACTTTCGGTTCGAAAGACGAACAAGGACTCGTTGCCAAAACATTTTTTATGCTTTTTCTACGCGTCTGCGGGCTGCACGTTTTGCATGCAGCCCGCAGAAAGTGGGGTTGAACCCTCGGGAGTCAAGACGCCAGTTGCGCCTCGGGCCGTCAGGCAACGCGTCACTTCCGCGCAGCAAACATGCAACTGAAATTAGAAGCGGAAGTGGCTGAACGCCTTGTTGGCTTCGGCCATGCGGTGAACTTCGTCACGCTTCTTCATGGCGCCGCCACGGCCTTCGGTGGCCTCCATCAGCTCATTGGCCAGGCGCAGGGACATGGACTTTTCGCCACGCTTCTTGGCGGCTTCTTTCAGCCAGCGCATGGCCAGGGCCATGCGGCGCACAGGACGCACCTCAACCGGTACCTGGTAGTTGGCACCGCCAACACGGCGGGACTTCACTTCAACCATGGGCTTGATGTTGCCGATGGCCATGTGGAAGGCTTCCAGCGGATCTTTGCCGGGGTTCTTTTTCTCGATCTGCTCGAGGGCGCCATACACAATACGCTCGGCGACAGCTTTTTTGCCGCCTTGCATGATGACGTTCATGAACTTGGCAAGGTCAACGTTGCCAAATTTTGGGTCAGGGAGAATTTCACGTTTAGGGACTTCGCGACGACGTGGCATTTTTTCACCTCTTTGCTTCAGTTGGCGCCGCTTTTGGCAGCACCGCGAGAGTTATCAAAACCCTCACTTACTCGACCGGTACAAACAACTTGCACTTGGGTCACTTCGCTTGAAACACCTGCCAGGGTGATTCAAACACCTGTTTTGAAGACATCACGACGACATCCTCTGGCGCGGGCAATAAAACCCGAGCCGGTTCGGCTTATTTGGCCTTTGGCTTCTTCGCACCGTACTTGGAGCGCGACTGCTTGCGGTCTTTCACGCCTTGCAGATCGAGCGAACCACGGACGATGTGGTAACGCACACCGGGCAAGTCCTTGACACGACCGCCGCGAACCAGCACCACGCTGTGTTCCTGCAGGTTGTGGCCTTCGCCGCCGATGTAGGAAATGATTTCAAATCCGTTCGTCAGGCGCACTTTGGCGACTTT
Source organism: Polaromonas sp. (assembly GCF_049790275.1). Lineage (GTDB taxonomy): Bacteria > Pseudomonadota > Gammaproteobacteria > Burkholderiales > Burkholderiaceae_C > Polaromonas. Next base: position 23,996 of record NZ_JBAQYR010000112.1, on the reverse strand, counting down.
ACGCAGAGCGGAGTTTGGCTTCTTGGGGGTTGTGGTGTACACACGGGTACACACACCGCGCCGCTGTGGAGAATTCTCCATCGCAGGGCTCTTGGACTTGATCTTTTCGACCTTGCGTCCCTGAGTGACTAGCTGATTAATGGTTGGCATTTAAAACGTCCCTAAACGTCTGGTATCTGACTTGACTGTAAATACGTGACTATTTACGTGAAAACGTGAATCTCCCCGGAAATTCCGGAAAAGCCCTCGAGTGTAGCAGTTTGGGGGGCCATCTGCAAATTTACCCGGCCGGGGAGAGCCCCCATCGGCCTGCAAGCCTCCCGCAGGGGTTAGCGCCCTACTTGATCCAAAGCCGGATCGAATCCCAGGCCCGGCCCAGAATGCCGGCTTCTTCAACGGTTTCCAAGGCCACCAGCGGGATGTCTATGACTGTCTCGCCGCCGCCCAGGTTGACCTTGAGCGTTCCGACGACCTGCCCCTTGGTGAAAGGCGCAACCAGGGGGTCGGGCCGGGCGACCTGGGTCTGGACCTTGGCGGAGCTGCCGGCCGTGATGGCAATCACGATGGGCTGGTGTCGACCCAGCTTCACGGTGCCGGACCGGCCTTTCCAGACATTGGGCGAGGCCACGGCCTGGTCGGCGTCGAACAGCTTGACGGCCTCGAAAGCGGTGTAGCCCCAGTTCAGCAGCTTTTGCGATTCGTTGGCGCGGGCGCTGTCGCTGGCGGTGCCCAGCACAATCGCCAGCAGGCGCCGGCCGCCCGGCGCACCGGCAGGGCCCAGGTTCGGGAAGTCGCGCTTGGCGGTGGCAATCATGCAGTAGCCGGCCGCGGCAGTGTGGCCGGTTTTCAGGCCATCGACCGTGGGATCGCGAAACAGCAGGGTGTTGCGGTTGGTGTCGTTGGCAGCGGGCGTGCCGGGATAGCGATACTTCTTGATCGCCGAAAAACCCATGTAGTCGGGAAAATCCTGCATCAGGCGGGTGGACAGGATGCTCAGGTCGCGCGCCGTGGTGGTATGGCCCGGCTCGGTCAGGCCTTCCGGATTCTTGTAGCTCGTGGACTTCATGCCCAGCACCTTGGCCTGTTCGTTCATCAGGCGAACAAAATTCTCGACGCCGCCGCCCACACCTTCGGCCAGCGCCATGGTGGCGTCGTTGCCCGACTGCACCACCATGCCCTTGATCAGGTCTTCGACAGGCACCTGCATCTTCGGGTCGATGAACATGCGCGAACCCGGCATTTTCCAGGCGCGCTCGCTCACGGGAAAAGTCTGCTTGAGGGTGATCTTTTTGGACTTGAGCGCATCGAACACCAGGTATTCGGTCATCAGTTTGGTCAGCGAGGCCGGCTCGATTGGGATGTCGATGTCCTTGGCGGCCAGGATCTGGTTGGCCGTGACATCCAGCAGCAGGTAGGAGCGGGCAGCCACTTCGGGTGGCTGCGGCATCTGGGCTTGCGCCGCTGGCAGCAGAACCAGGGAAGACAGCAGCACCAAGGATGGAGCAAAGCCACGAAAAGCAGTCAGGAAACGGCGCATGGGAAATAGACCTGGAAATGGAAAACGAAGGCAAAAAAGAGACGGCAAAGACCCGGATCGGGTCTGAAAAAGTCAGCCTAGGTGGCGTGCCACCAGATTTTTCAGAAGCGGCAATTGTCCATGAAAGAAATGCCCCCCCCCGGGGACAACCGTAACAGGCAGTACCTGCGGGCGCGCCCAGTCCAGCACCGATTGCAGCGGCACCGTGTCGTCCTGCTCACCGTGCACAACCAAAGTCCGGGGATGCGCGTCCGCAGGAATGGGGGCGGCAACCGCGCGGTCGACGCTGGTTCCTACCAGCACCAGTTTTTCGATGTCGCGCAAGGGAGCCAGGCGGCCAAAGGCATGCGTGGTGACGTAAGCACCGAAAGAAAACCCGGCCAGGCACAGCGGGCCCTGCGGCGCCATGGCTGCCACGACGGCCAGCATGTCGTCCAGCTCGCCGCGGCCTTCGTCATGCGCGCCTTCGGTACCACCCACCCCCCGGAAATTAAAACGAACCGCGGTCCAACCGGCCTGCAGAAACGCGCGCGCCAGGGTCTGCACCACCTTGTTGTCCATGGTGCCGCCGAAGAGCGGGTGCGGGTGGGCGATGACGGCTACGCCTTTAGAAGCTTGCCCGCCTGCAGGCAAGTCCAGCGCCACTTCAATATCGCCCGCAGCGCCCTGCACCACGGATTTCTGGGTTTGGGAATTCACGCCTTGCTTTCCATTGACAAAATTGCTATCAAAATACTAGCTACTTAAACCCGTGAAACAAGGGCAAACAGGCTGAAACTCATGGGATTTAGCGCGCCCACCACGCTGCGCTCCGGATTCATCCGCTTCTCAACGGCCCACATTCGCGGGTGTCAGCAGCCGCTCGACCACCTGGCCATTTTTCAGGTGCGACTCGACGATCTCGTCAATGTCCTGCGCATCGACATAGGTGTACCAGACGGCTTCGGGGTACACCACCGCCACCGGACCGGCCGCACAGCGGTCCAGGCAGCCGGCCTTGTTGACGCGTACCTTGCCCGGCCCGGCCAACCCGGCAGCCTTGACTTGGGCCTTGCAGCGGTCGAAGCCCTCCTGGGCCTTGTGGTTGGCGCAGCTGTCCTCGCCGCTTTCGCGCTGGTTCAGGCAGAAAAAAATGTGCCGTTCGTAATAGGAGTCCGGGGGCGCAGCCGGTGCCGCACCTTTTTTCATGCTGGAGAGGGTCATGGACTGATTTTACTTTCCGCGGGCTCGCTGGCCCTGCGGCTGGACAGGCGCACCAACAGGTACAGCAGCACCGCATACGGCCAGAGCCAGCCCAGCCATTGCGCCAGGCCGTTGAAACGGATGAACCGCCCCTGCTCCCAGATCTGCAGGGTTTCCGCAAAATAGGGCCCCATCGGCGCCTGGTTGAGCAGGGACAAATGAACACTCAGGGCCAGCAGCAGGAGCGCGGCACTGCCCCGGCGCGGCACCGGCAGAAGAAGCAGGGCCAGCACGCCGCCCATGACCAGCCCGACCTGCACCGGCAGGTCCAGCCAGGCCCAGGCATGGTCGGGGCCATAACTCAGCGCAGCGGACAGCGCAGTCGATGCAATGGCGGCGAGCAGCGTGAGTGCCAGAAAAACAGTGCGTTGTGCCAAGGTGCGCACCACGCTGTAGCCGAGCAGGCAAGGGATCAGCGCGCCCAGCGCCACACAAATCACTTCGGCGCCGGGCACCAGCGGCTGCAGTTCGATGTCGCGCACCGGCAGCCACTCGAGAAAGGGCGTATCGGCCAGCGCGTCGGCCAGTGTGTATTCCAGCCGTTCCAGCACCTGGCCCAGGCCCAGCGGCACCGAAGCCGGAAACAACAGCGCCACCGGCCACAGGGCGAGCAGCACCAACGCGCCCCTGGCATCGCTGACAAACCAGCGGGCCCGCACCCGGCTCCACCGGTCCAGCGCGCCCGCTTTCTCCAGCAACCAGGCCGTACACGCGCCGAGCCAGGCACCGGCCACGTTCAGGACAAAGTCCACGTTCGAAGGAATGCGCGCAGGCAGGTAGCTTTGCAGCGCTTCCATCACCAGCGACAACGCGCCCGCGCCGAGCACCGCCACACTCACAGCCCAGCGCGTGCGGCCGCTGCGTAGCGCGGCCAGGGCCAGCAGGAAACCCAGCGGCGCGTAGCCGGCAAGGTTGACGCCCACATCAAAACCGGTCCAGTAACGCGGCAGGGACGCCGCCAGGAAAGTCAGCGGCGAAATGCCCTGGTTGCGCCACTCGGTAAAGGGGTAAAGGCTGGCGTACACAATCAGGCAAACCGTGGCCAGCGCCAGGGGCCAACTGGTGGTAGGTACATGGCTTGGGTCACCCCCATCGTTCTCACTGCGCTTCGCTTCGCGTAGTGCCTTTCCCCCTTGCAGGGGGCGACGCATGGCGCCCGGCAAAGCCGGTTCGCTCGCGTCTGCTGGTGAAAGCGGGGCGGGGGGCACGTTGGCGGCCTTGCGTTGCTAGAACGGCTTGACGACCACCAGCACAACAGCGGCCAGCAGCAGCAGCACCGGGACTTCATTGAAGAAGCGGAACCAGCGGTGGCTGCGCGTGTTGCGCTGCGCGATGAACTTCGCGAGGATGCGGCCGCAGGCATGGTGGTAGCCGATCGCCAGCACCACCACAGCCAGCTTCGCGTGCATCCAGCCATTGCCGGGCCCGCGTCCTATGCCGTAGCCCAGCCACAGCCACAGGCCGAACACCAGCGCCGGCACGGCAAGAAGCGTGGTGAAGCGCAGCAGCTTGCGCGCCATGAGGACCAGCCGTGCATGCTCGGCCACACTTTCAGCCGGCACCATCGCCAGGTTGACAAAAATGCGTGGCAGGTAAAACAGGCCCGCAAACCAGCTGGCAACAAAAACGATGTGGAGTGATTTGACCCAGAGCATCAGCGTAGTTTAGTGCGCGCCCTAAAACGGTCTCACGGCGTTTTCAGAAATTCGCTTTTAGTTACGACATAACTTGAGTACAAGTTAGTCTTCTTTGCAACTTCGTTGGCGGGATGAAGTGCAAGGCGCCCGGAGCACAGGACACCGGAATGGACTCCAGTCCATGAGGATTCCGAGCACCGCGCAACGCCGCAATTCGCCCGGCAATTGGATTTAGCGACGTGCCGGGGGGAAAAAAAATGCCCGGATGACGCAAGGTCAGCCGGGCCTGGAAGCCTTTTTGCTGTGACACTAAAGGCACCCGCTCAGGGAGGAAAAGCGGGATGCTGCCACCAAAAGGTAACAACACGCGGCCATTCTAACCACGCCCCCGAGGCCCTGACAAGGGTCGCCAGGCGAAAGTACATGATAGTTTCGCTAGCCATTTCCCTAGGTGCGCCGCCTATGTGCGCCAGCGCACAAACGGGCCACCCGAAAGCGCATTCCTCACCCCTGGCAAAGCTTTGGCACAATTTGCCCATGACTTCCTATGCCCCCTACCCGCTTGGCCGTCCGCGCCGCCTGCGCCGCGACAGCTTCACGCGCAACCTGGTGCGTGAAAATGCGCTGGGCGTGCACGACCTGATCTACCCGGTGTTTGTCACTGACAGCAAGCAACGGCGCGAGCCGGTGGCTTCCATGCCCGGCGTGGAGCGCCTGAGCCTGGACCTGCTGCTGCCCGTAGCCGAAGAATGTGTGCGGCTCGGCATTCCCGTGATGGCACTGTTTCCGGTGATCGACAACTCGCTCAAGACCTACGACGGCAAGGAAGCGTTGAACCCGGACGGCCTGGTGCCGCGTGTGGTGCGTGAACTGAAAAAGCGGTTTCCCGAACTCGGCGTCATGACCGACGTGGCACTGGACCCGTTCACCAGCCACGGCCAGGACGGCCTGCCGGACAAACAGACCGGCTATATCCTGAACGATGAAACGATTGAAGTGCTGGTCGGCCAGGCGCTGGTGCAGGCCGAAGCCGGCGTGGACATCGTCGCCCCCAGCGACATGATGGACGGCCGGATCGGCGCCATCCGCCAGGCGCTGGAAGGAAGGAAGCTGATCCACACCCGCATCATGGCCTACAGCGCCAAGTATGCGAGTGCGTTTTACGGCCCGTTCCGCGATGCGGTCGGCTCCTCCGGCAACCTCGGCAAGGCCGACAAGAAGGTCTACCAGATGGACCCGGGCAACAGCGACGAAGCGCTGCGCGAGGTGGCCATGGACATTGCCGAAGGCGCCGACATGGTGATGGTCAAACCCGGCATGCCCTACCTGGACGTGGTACGCCGTGTGAAGGACGAGTTCGGCGTGCCGACCTTTGCCTACCAGGTCAGCGGCGAATACGCGATGCTCAAGGCCGCGGCGCAAAACGGCTGGCTGGACCATGACGCGGTGATGATGGAAAGCCTGCTGGCCTTCAAGCGGGCCGGCGCGGACGGGGTGCTGACCTACTTTGCCATCGAAGCCGCGCGATTGCTGCAAAAATCATAGCTGACTACGCCCGTCTGATAAGGGCCGCAAGCCAATTTAACTCCAAACCGGACGGACACCGTGCAAATTGTTGAATTCACCGCCGACACCTTGCGCTTTTCCGATGCCGTGCCGGGAAAGGCCCCGGCCGACGGCTTCGTCTGGGTGTTTGTCGACCGCGACGAAGTCGAAACCCATCAGGCCTTGCTGCAGCAGGCGGCCCAGCAGCTGGGTGGCTCCGCCCTGCTGGACCTGCATCGCCAGGACCTCGCCAACCCCTTGCATCCGTCCCATTACGACTTCACGTCAATCTACGACCTGGTCATCTTCCGCCGGCTGGCCACGCAGGCGGAGACGCGCGCCGAGGCGGAACATGACGCCGCTGTTGCGGCTTACCACGGCCAGACGCGCGCCAAGCCGCGCGGCGGACTACCCGCCTTCAACCGCATCAGTTCCCGCGCCGTGGGTTTCGTGGTATTCGACCGGCTGCTGATCAGCGTGCATCCGCGCGGCTGCTACACAGCCAAAAGCTTCATCGAGCGCGCGCTGAGCGACGCCAAGTTCAGCGTGGACGCAACATCGGCGCGCAACCGCATCCCGTCTGGCCCGATCGACCTGGTGCTGCGCATGGTCAACGCCATGGTGGACAGCTACCTCGACGTGCGCAAGGAACTCACCAACCAGCTGGAGCACTGGCAGGCCGAGCTGCTCAAGCCGGATTCGCGTTTCATCAACTGGGGCTCGCTGATGGGCGCACGCAGCCAGCTGCATGTGCTGGAAGACCTGTGCGACGAGCAGCACGACGCAATGCAGGAGTGGCTCGATTCCCTGCGCGAGCAGCCGATGTCATCCTTTGCCGCTGACGCGCAGCTGGCGCAAACCCGGCGCGACCAGATGGTGGCGCGGGCACGCGATGTGATTGAACATATCCAGCGCGTGGTGCACCATGCGCGCCGGCTGGAACAATCTGCCGAAACGGTGGTGCAGATCCACTTCAGCGCCCAGAGCAACCGCACCAACAGCATCATGCGCACGCTCACTGCGCTCACAGCCATCTTTCTGCCGCTGAACCTGATCACCGGCTTTTTCGGCATGAACTTCGAGTTCCTGCCGCTGATCCATACGGCCACCGGCTTCTGGTGGTTATTCGGCTTCATGATCCTGCTGGTCATCGTCGTGGTGACGGTGTTCTGGCGCAAGCAGTATCTGGCCAGAACCGCGCGCTGAAGCTGGGGCCTGACCTCACGGCTTGTCCTGGAGCGGCGGCGACTGGCAAGGCCTGCTGCATTTTTCACAGGGCCGCTTCGAGCGCCGCAACCGGAAATGCCCGCCACACCCGCCGCGCACATTCTAAAAAAGGCCGCCCATCCAGAGGCACTGGTGACGCTGATTGAGCAGGCGTTGCGCCGCGCTCAGACCCACGGCTGCGCGAGTTGCTCCGCCCCGAAGACCCGCGCCACCGCAGGCCGCGCCAGCATGCGCTGCAGGTAGGGCCCGAGCTGCGCCCGGGTGCGCGCGGCTGGCGACTTGAAATTGCGCGTCCAGCGGCACAGGGTCAGCACATAGGCATCCAGCGCGCTGTACTGTCCACCGGCAAACCAGGGGCCGCCATGGCGCGCCAGTTCGGCGTCCAACTGGTCCAGCATGGCGCCGATTTTCACTTCGGCCTGCGCCTTGACCTCCGCCGCGCCGGCGGCATTGCCGGGCGCCACCGAACGCTCGGAATAGAAGTAGGTGATCAGCGTAGCCTGCAAGGTGTTGGTCAGCCACATCAGCCATTTGTAGAAATGGGCGCGCTCTGCCGTGCCCACGGGCGGCACCAGGCCCGCTTCGGGGTGGGTGTCGCACAGGTGCAGGCAGATGGCCGCGGTTTCGTACAGCACCAGGTCGCCATCGACCAGCACCGGGATCAGGCCGTTCGGGTTGAGGCGGAGGTAGTCCGGCGTCTTGTGCGCGTTTTGCATGCGGTCTACCAACACACGCTGGTAAGGCACGCCAATTTCTTCGAGCACGATATGCGGCACCATGGCCGCGGTGCTGGGGTAGTAATGGAGCTGGATCATGAAGCAATGCTACCGCATTGAGCCCGTCACAAAGTCCCGGAATCGGTTGACAGGCAATTCTAGAATGGTTATTCTAGAACAAGCAATTTAAATGAAAGCCTTCATGTCAAGACCACGCGCTTTTGATGAACATGACGTCCTCGGCGGCGCCATGCATGCGTTTCGCCGCACCGGGTACTCCACCATTTCAATCCGTACGCTGGAGGAGGCAACCGGTCTGAGCGCCGGCAGCATCTACAACACCTACGGGGACAAGGCCGGCCTGTTCAAGGCCTCGTTTGCCCATTACCTGACAGAGGTGCTCCAGCGGCGCATTGCCAGCCATGCCGGCCCGGACAAAGGCCTTGCGGGTGTACGCGCGCTGTTCCAGTCGCTGCTGCGGGAGCCGGATGGGGCGAGCCACGGCTGCCTGATCACGAACTCGGCCATCGAGTTCGGCAGTGGCGGCATGTTGCCGGCAGACGCGCTGGCTGAGGCCTTCGAGATCCTGCGCGCGGCGCTGCAGGACCGACTGGAGGATGCAAAGAAAGAAAAGCTCCTGCCCCAAGGCCTCAATCCCGCCATTGCCGCGCTGAAACTGGTGGCTTTCTACCAGGGCCTGCTGGTGCTGGTGCGCGCCGGCTACGACAAACGCAAGCTCAAGCAAGCCATAGACCTCGAATTCAACACCCTGGAAGGAAAATAAACATGACAACACCCCACGACTTGTGGACACGTTACGCCGGCATCTGGTCGGCAGACCCGGCAACACGTGCCTCGGAATTGCAAGCCTGCCTGCACGAAGATTGCAGCTATAGCGACGTGAATGGACAACTCGAGGGGCAGGCCGCGCTGTCAGCTTACATGGGCGGTTTTCAGGGCGCGATGCCCGGCGCGCAGTTCCACATTCTGAGCGTCGCCGAGCACCATGGGCGCAGCCTGAGCGTCTGGGAACTCCGGGGCACCGGCAACGCGGTGCTGCAGTCGGGCAAAAGTTTTGCCGCGCTGAGCCCGGACGGCCGCCTGCAGCACATCACCGGTTTTTTCGACCCCGTCGCCGAAGCGGCATGATGAGGGCGCCCATGACCACCCAGCTGGCGCTGCTGCACGCGACCGAAACGGCCGACAGTCTGGGCGCCATGGGAAAAATCGAGGTGAAAAAATTCTTCGGTGGTGCCGGGCTGGTTCTCGGCGGGGTGTATTTCGGTTTCATCATGAAGGGAACGCTTTACCTGCGCACCGACAGTGAAACCCGCCCGCGTTTTGAAGCGCTGGCGCTCGCCCCGTTTTCCTACGCCACCCGGGCCGGGCGCGTCACCGTGGCCAGTTATTACGAAGCACCGGCCGAAGCCCGGGAAGATGCGCACGTGCTGCTTGATTGGGCGCGCGAGGCCTACGCGGCCGCGTTGCGCACGCGGCGCCCCGCAGCTGCGCGGGCTCGGCGATCCAGGACTGCCCTGGCTTAAGAGCAGCCGCGCCAGCCCCTCAATTCAGCCCGAACAAACCAGCGCCATTGTCCCAGGCGATTTTCCGCGCAACATCAGGCGGCAGGTCGCCCAGCCAGGTGCGGTAGCCCTTCATGAGTTCGTCGTAGTACTGCCAGCGCTGGTTGACCCAGGTGTCCGAGCCGATCATGAAACGCGCGGGGTACTTCAGAAGCAGCGCACGCCATTCCGGGCAAAGCTTGCCGGAGTCACAGGTCAGGCCGGGGCGGTAAGACAACTCGCCCATCAGCGTCGGGTAGCGTGTAAGCAATGCGTCCACACGCGTTGCGGGCACGCCGCTGATGCCCGTGTGCGCCCAGATCAACCGTGCACCGGGTGCATGCGCCATCAGCAGGTCGATCGCCACATCGTCCACATGCGAAAGCACGGGGAGCTTGTTCTTCTCGGCAAACTGCATCAGCTTTTTTGCGACCGGCCCATTGGCATTGGCGCTGTCATACAGGTGGAATTCGCCGATGCCCTTGTACGGCCCGGCCTGGGCGCCGCTCACGCCGCGTGCAAATTCAGCCTGCACCATCTCGTAAATCGTCTCGTCGCGAAACCAGTTGTCGTAATCGGCGCGGTTGCGGTACAGGCGGATAAATGGCACGACGGTGACGCCGGCCTGTTTTGTCTGCTCGAGCGAAGCCAGCGCCCTGGTGCCATCGTTGGGCCGCGAGTTGGCGACGATGGCCCTGACGCCGTTGCGCTGCATGCGCGCCAGCACATCGGCCGGCGAGTGGGGTCCCACGCTGCCGTTCCAGGCCTCCTCGTTGTAATGCAGGTGCGCGTCAAACAGCGGGCCGCTGTAATCGGCAGCCTGGGCAGTCGCCGTAATCGCTATCAAAAACAGAGCTGCCGGCGCCCGCCAGTCAAGGGATAGAGGCCAAAAACACTTGAGGCGCGGGCCGCTCATGGTTCAGCCCAGATGTTTGGCGAAAAACTCCAGCGTGCGCGCCCTGGCCAATGTGGCCGCCGCTTCGTTGTACGAACCGCGCTGGTCGCAATTGAAGCCATGGTTGGCTTCATACACAAACACCTGCACGCCGGGCTGGGCTTTTTTGAAGGCCTCGACGGTGTCCAGCGGAATCCAGTGGTCCTGGTCGCCGAAGTGCACCATCACCGGGCAAGCCGGCTTGCGTGCGGGCTCCTCACCTGCCGTCATGCCGCCGCCGTAGTGAGGCACGGCCGCGGACAGGCCGGACAGTGTGCAGGCAGCACGCCAGGTCAGCAGGCCGCCCCAGCAAAACCCGACGATGCCGACCTTGCCGCCGCTGGTTTGCGCCGCATGGTTGATGGCGGCCTGGATGTCCTGCAGCACACCGGGCGCCGGCAGGGCTTCCACCGCCGATTTCAGTGCCATGCCGGCTTTCATGTCGGCGTCGGTGTAGCCCGTATCCACGCCCGGCTGGACGCGGTGGAAAGTGGCTGGCGCCACCGCCAGGTAGCCGGCAGCCGCGTAGCCATCGGCGACCGAGCGGATGTGCGAGTTGACGCCGAAAATTTCCTGCACCACCACCACGGCTGCCTTGGGCTTGCCGGCCGGTTCGGCCACATAGGCCGGAAAAACAAAACCGTCTGCGGATTTGAGGTCGATGAATTTACCCATGGTGAAAATCTCCTGATGCTGGTGAACGATTCAATTTACTTCCCTGCGAGTTTTTTCTCAAGCAGATCCAGCCGGTCCTGGCCCCAGAAAATCTCGCCCGCTACGACGTAGCTGGGTGCGCCAAACACGCCCGCGTCAACGGCCTGTTGGGTGTGGGCTTCGTAAAGCTGCTGCACCTCCGGGCTGCGTGATTGCGCCAGCCGCGCTGCGTCCAGGCCGGCGGCGTCAAGGATCTCTGCCAGCACCTGCTCACTGGCGATGTCACGCTCCTCAGCCCAGACTGCCCGGAAAATGGCACCACCCAAGGCCATGGCGGCGGCGCTGCCGTCCTGCTGATCCACCGCGGTGATCAGGCGCGCGGCGGGGTCGCCGCCCACAGGGAAGTATTTGGGCTGGCGGTTCAGCGGCATCTGCAGGTGTTCGCTGAAGCGCTGCAACTCCACCAGCCGGTAGGCCTGGCGCTGAGGCGCACGCTGGCCCAGCGGCAAGCCGCCGGACACCGGAAAAATCTTGCCGAAGTCCACCGGCAGCACCCGCACTGCGGCGCCTGTCGCGCGGGCCATGCGCACAAAACGCTCGTGGCCCAGGTAAGTCCAGGGGCTTTGCGGGGTGAAGTAATAGTCGATGGGGGTGCTCACGGTGTTTCTCCTGGGGAATTTTTCAGCCATTGCGGCCGATTGATGTAGATTCGGGGTCAACTTCGGGTTGTACCCGGGATTGCACTTTATTGCTGGAGACCGGTCTTGTCCCAAATTGTCCTGATTACCGGCGGCTCGCGCGGCATTGGCGCGGCCACCGCCCTGCTGGCCGCCCGCGCCGGTTACGCCGTCGCTGTGAACTACACCGCCAACTCGCTGGCTGCCGATGAGGTGGTGCGGCAGATCCACCAGGGCGGAGGAACGGCCATCACCGTGCAGGCCGACGTGGCCGAGGAAAGCCAGGTGCTGGCCATGTTCGAAAAAGTGGACGCCAAACTCGGTCGCCTGACCGCGCTGGTCAACAACGCCGGCGTGGTGGACCGCACCGAACGCGTGGACGGCATGAGCGTGGCGCGGCTCAAACGCATGTTCGACATCAACGTCATCGGCACCATGGTCTGCGCACGTGAAGCCGTCAAACGCATGAGCACGCGTTATGGCGGCGCGGGCGGCGCGATTGTCAATGTCTCCAGCGCGGCAGCGCGGCTGGGTGGCCCCGGACAGTATGTGGACTACGCGGCGGCCAAGGGCGCGGTGGACACTTTCACCATCGGCCTGGCCAAAGAGGTAGCGGCCGAAGGCATCCGCGTCAACGCGGTGCGCCCGGGCATCATCGAGACAGACATTCATGCTTCGGGCGGCCTGCCCGACCGCGCACGCACCATGGCGCCGCAGGTGCCCATGCAACGCGCAGGCTCCGCCGACGAAGTGGCACAAAGCATTGTCTGGCTGCTCGGCAGCGGATCGAGCTATACCACCGGTGCCTTGCTGGACATCACAGGAGGCAGGTAAATGGCCCCCACGCTTGTCGCTTCGCGTACTTCGCTGCCCCCCGGGGGGGCGCTGCGCCTGCGGCCCGGCAAAGCCGGTTCCGCGGCCCCGGCTGGTGAAGAAGGGGCTCTCACCCTTGTCGTTTCGCGTACCGCACTGCCCCCGAGCGGACTAATTCTCCCTGCGGCGGCCCGGCGAAAAATCGAGAGGGCTGATGCATGGATCTGAAACCGCTGGTGACGCTGCTGGCCATCGTCAACCCGCTGGCCATCGTGCCCTTTTTCATTCACTACACGCAGGGGTTCTCGAGCGCGCAGCGGCGGCGCACCATCGTCACCGCTTCGTTCAGCGCTTTCCTCGTGATTGCCACCAGCGCGCTGGCAGGCTTGCAGATCCTGGAATTTTTCAGCATTTCGCTGGCCAGCTTCCAGGTCGGCGGCGGCATGCTGCTGCTGATCAGCTCCATGAACATGCTCAATGCGCAGCCGGCTGAGGCCAAGCCGAACACCCATGAGTTCGAAGACGGTGCAGCCAAGGCCGCCATGGGCGCCAGCATTGCGGTGGTTCCCCTGACCATTCCGCTGCTCACCGGCCCGGCGACCATGTCGACCGTGGTCATCTACGCGGAAAAAGCCCAGAACTTTTTCCAGCTCAGCCTGCTGGTCGGCTACGGCGTGGTGATCGGCCTGGCCACGGCCGTGTGTTTCTCGCTCGCCCACCCGATTGCCCGGGTGCTCGGGAAAACCGGCATCAACGTGATGACGCGGCTGATGGGCCTGATCCTCGCCGCGCTGGCCATCGAAGTGATGACCGGCGGGTTGCTCAAGCTGTTTCCAATTCTCGGTCGGGGTATCTAGTCAAATCGGTCCCCAGCCCATACCAGCCGGGCGCAGACAGCTCTGTTTTCAATAGCAAGGCGATTCACCGATCCCCGCCCCATTCAGTGACGATGCAGGTGGTGCGCATCAGGCACATGCGGATGGGCGTGTTCCAGTGGTTCGTGGTGATGCGGGTGACTGTGCATGCCCTCGGGCCTCGGCACGTGGCGGTGGTTGTGGTGGTCATCGGCATGGTCATGCGCATGTTCATGGTCCATGGCCGCGTGCCGGTGCATGTGGCCGTGTGACTCCATCAGGTGCAGCAACACACCGCCCAGCATGAGCAAGCCCCCGGCACCCATCCACGCGCTGACCGAACGGTCGCCCAGGGCCAGCGCGAGCAAAGCGCCAATGAAGGGCGCAAAGGCAAAAACGGAGCCGGTGCGCGCGGCGCCGAAAGCGCGCTGGGCCAGCAGGTAAAAGCGCAGGCTCAGGCCGTAACCGGTGGCACCGACCGCCAGCAAGCCGGCAGCGGCCGCCAGGCCAGGCAGCGGTTCTGCGAAAGCCAGCGCAAGCAAGGCCGTGACCGTGGCGCCCAGCGCCGCCTTGACCAGCACGACTTGCCCCGGGTCGCGCTCGGCCAGCGCGCGTGACAGGGTGTTGTCCATGCCCCAGGCCGCCGTGGCCACCAGCACGGCCAGCAGGCCGGCCAACTGGGCCCCGCCCAGACGCGCCTGGTCCAGGACCAGCACGGCACCCCCTGCCAGCAACAGTGCCATGGCGGCCCAGACACGGGCATCCATGCTTTCACGGTAAAGCCGCCACGCCAGCAGTGCCGTGAACAGCGCTTCCAGGGTCAGCATGAGGGAGGCACTGGCGCCGCTGGTGCGCTGCAGGCCCCAGGCCAGCGCCACCGGTCCGATCACGGCCCCGAAAACAACCACCGCCAGCAAACGCCACCCATCGCTGCGCTGCAGCCGTGCCTCCTGCTGGCTGCCTTTTCTCAGCAGCGCGCCGGCCAAGGCGGCGCCGGCGTACAGCAGGGCCGCTGTGGTCAGTGGTCCCAGGCCCCGGCCCAGGTACTGCACCAGCGGCGTGCTGACACCAAAAAGCGTCGCCGCCAGCAGCGCCAGCAGGCCGCCACGCAGGGCCGGCGTATTCATGTTCGCCTTCTCACAAGATCAATCAAATCAGCCTCGACTCCAACAACAACGGGCGTTGCAGGCTATTGTTTCTGTAGCAATCGTACCAGCCGGTTGCTGGTGTTGCGCAGGCGCTGGGCCAGCAACTGGGTGATCTTGACCATCAGCTTGGCGCCTATGCCGGGGTGCTGGCGTATCAGCTGCCCGATCGCGGCACGGCCCAGCACGGCGGCCTCCACCGTGTCGATGGCGGTGCAGGTGGCGTAACGCACGTCGCGGTCGAACATGGACATTTCGCCCAGGGCCGCGCCTTCGGTGGCCACGCTCAGCCGCGACACCGTGTCCGGCGCGTCGGCGTCATCGCCGGCCGGCGGCGTGGCCTTGGTCACATCCACCGTGCCGCTGAGCAGCAGCAGCATCCAGTCGCCCTGGTCGCCTTCGCTGATCAGGATCTGGCCCGGCTGCGCGCGGATCAGCAGCATGGCTTCGCCGAGGGTGTCGAGCTCCTGCGGTGTGAAGTCTTCCAGCAGGGCCGAATGCTCCAGCAGGCCGGGCCCGCGCCCGGACATTTTCTGGCAGCTACCGAGCAGCTCCAGCCCGGCTCCACGCAACCGCTCTTCCAGCGCCTGGGTGCCAGGGTCCGTTGAAGGGTTCAGGGGACCTGCTGCAGCCATGTGGAAATCTCTTCGATCGCGGCGTCGGTGGCAGCCGTCAGTGCGCGCACGCCGCCGGGGGCATCGTTGCTGGGTGCGGGGCGCTGTACCGTGAAGTTGCGCTGTGCCAGCAGCTTTTCACCGCTGGGCTGGATCTCCACCAGGGTGGCGCGCAGCCGGATCAGGCCGGTGCTGCTGCCCGGTGCCTCAAACAGGTGGCTGAACTCCTCAAGCTGCAGCTGCAGCATGCGCGGCAGCACACCCTGATTGACGCTGCGGTTCAGGGCCGGGCCCTCGCCGGCATTGAAGACGGCGCGGTTGCGGCTGAGCGTTTCGCGCAGGCGCTGGCGCACCAGCTGCGCCGGCGGCATGCTCCAGCGCGCCTGCGAGTAGGGGCGCAATTGCTGCGCATCTGCATAGGCCAGCCGGTACAGCACCGACTGGTTGTCCAGCACACCGCCGGGTGTCGAGATGTCAGCCAGCGCCAGCGGTGCAAGCGGGGCTTGCCGCGTCGCGGGAAGCGGGTTCAGGGGGCCGGGGCCGAAGTCGTAGAGCGCGGCGCGTATCGGCTTGTCCGGCAGCGCGGAGCAGGCGCCCAGCAGTAGCGCCGTCATAAACATCAAGCCAAACAGGCCACCGGCCCTTATGGGGCGATCGGCAATAGCTACTGTATTGATAGCGTTTTCGGAATTCATGGTTTTCCTCCGGGAGCGGTGAAGCCAGGCTCGCCCGGGCCGGGCGTGGGCGGGCCGTTGCCAAAAATCAGCGACTGCGGGTTGTCGTCCACCGCGTTGACGGTGCGCCTGAGCTGGCGCATGGCGCGCGCGGTTTCCTCGGCCACTTCGCCAAGGCGCGGCAGCGTTGCCGCACTGAAAGTCTCGACGGAAGCAGACAGCGCCGCACCGCCTTCGGCCACCTTGTCGAGCGCGCCACCCTTGGCATTGAGGCGCTGCGCCGTGGTGTTCACTTCGTTGGCCGTCCTGGACACATCGTCGGCCGCGGTCTTCAGCGACTTCATGGTGGCGCTGGCTTCCTGCCCCAGCCGGGGCATGGTGGCCACAAAGGGATCGAGCTTCAGGGCCAGCTTGTTGATGCTGTCGGCGGCCTGGCCGAACTGCTGGACAGAGGTCATCAGGGCCTGCTGGTTCCCGTCGCCCAGCAGCTTGTTGAGCTTGGTGCTGGCCGCTTCGACCTGGTCCATGATCACTTCGCTCTTGTTGAGCAGCTTGTCCAGCAAACCCGGTTTGAGCGGAATGCGCGGCGGGTCGTCGTCGTTCGGCACGAGCAGCACGGTGGAGGGACCGTCGTCTTCGAGCTGCACAAAACCCAACCCGGTGACGCCCTGCGAACTGATGGTGGCGAAGGTGGACTGGGTCAGCGGCGTGCCGATGTCCACCGAGATGCGGATCAGCACGTTGCCTTTGGTCTTGTGGTCAAAACCGATGAACTCGACCTTGCCCACCGGCACACCGCGAAAACGCACCTGGGCCTGCGGCTGCAGGCCCGAGATGGTCTCGCGTGTGGACAGCTCGTACAGGTGGCGCTCGCCGTTGTCGCGGGTCAGCCAGACGGCGAGCAGTGCCAGCAGCGCGGCGACCACCAGCACAAAGGCGCCGGCAGCCATGGCATGAGCTTTGTTTTCCATTTTTGAGTCCTTAATACCTCTGCGAGGTGGTTCCAGAAATTCGTTGCCCGGGATGCAGTGCAAGGCGCGTGTCGCATCGCTCTTTCGATCTCATGCGAGGGTCGCGCAGGACATCGGAATGCACTTCGGTGCATGAGGATTCCGAGCACCGCGCAACGCGGCAATGCGCCCGGGCAGCGGATTGATGGAGGCACCTCATACCGTGAACGGGTATTCGCGCAGCAACTCCATCGCGCGCTGGCCCCGTTCGCCCAGAAAAAAGTTGCGTATGAAGGGATGCGGAAAGGCAATCACGTCGCGCGGCGGACCGTTGACGATGACCTTTCTGTCGGCCAGCACGGCGATGCGCGTGCTCAGCTCAAACAGCGTGTCCAAATCATGCGTGACCATCACCACCGTCAGCTCCATGCCCTTGTGCAGGGAGCGCAGCAGCGCGCAGAAGCTGTCGGAGCTTTCCGGATCCAGCCCGGCGGTCGGCTCGTCGAGCAGCAGCAACGGCGGGTCCATGATCAGGGCCCGGGCCAGCGACACGCGCTTGACCATGCCACCGGACAGATCGGCCGGCATCTTGTCCGCATGTTCGGGCGCCAGGCCCACCATCTGCAGCTTGACCATGGCGGCTTCGCGGATCAGCGCGTCGGGCAGGGTCTTGAGTTCACACAGCGGGAAAGCAATGTTCTCCAGCACCGTGAAGGCCGAAAACAGCGCGCCGTGCTGGAACAGCATGCCCACACGCCGCGCTGCGCCGCGCTTGCCCAGCTCGGCCGCCGGTTTGCCCAGCACCGTGATGTCGCCGCTCGTGGGCTCTTCCAGCCCCAGCATCTCGCGCAAGAGAACCGTCTTGCCGGTGCCCGAGCCGCCCACCAGCGACAGGAACTCACCGCGCTCAATCGTGAGGTCCAGGTCCTGGTGAACCACGGACTCCTTCTTGCCGTTGGTGAAGACGGTAGACAGCTTGCGGATGTCAACGATAACGTCACTCATCGGGCACACCCCAAAGTGTTGGCTCTTCAATCAAGCAGGGGCCGCGGAACCGGCTCCGCCGGGCCGCAGGCGCAGCGCCCCCCCGGGGGGCAGCGCAGTACGCGAAGCGACAAGCGTGGGGGCTCATGTTCCAACGCTCTTGAACAGGACCGCAAACAGCGCGTCGACGAGAATCACCACCGTGATCGACGTGACCACCGAGGCCGTGGTGCCCTGGCCCAGGCTTTCGGTGTTGGGCTTGACGCGCAGGCCGAAGTGGCAGCCGATCAGCGCAATCAGCACGCCGAACACCACGGACTTGGCGGTGGCCAGCGTCAGGTTGGCGGCGTCCACCGCTTCCGGCAAGGCGTCAATGAAGAAGGCCGGCGTGACACCCATGACCAGATCAGCCGCCAGCATGCCGCCCAGCAGGGCTGAAATCGTGGTCCAGACGCTGATCAGTGGCATCACGATGGCCAGCGCCAGCGCGCGCGGCATGACCAGCCGGTAGCTGTGGGCAATGCCCATCACCCGCATCGCGTCGAGTTCTTCGGTCACGCGCATCACGCCGATCTGCGCGGTGATGGCCGAGCCGGAGCGGCCGGCAATCAAGATAGCAGCGAGCACCGGGCCAAGCTCGCGGATCAGCGAGATGCCCAGGATGTTGACGATGAAGGCGTCGGCGCCGAACTGGCGCAGCTGCTGCGAGATCAGGTAAGCCAGCACGACACCGATGAGGAAACCCACCAGCGCGGTGATGGGCAGGGCCGTCGCGCCTATGTGGTACAGGTGGCCAGAGAGGTCGCGCCAGGGCCCTTCGCGCGGATTCCTGGCAAGCTTGACAAGATTGAGCGCCAGCCGGCCCACGAGCGCGAGCAGGTCCACGCCGTGGCCCGCCACCTGCAGCACGCCTTCGCCCAGCGTGAAAAACGCCTGCCGCAAACCGGGCGCCGGCGGCTCGGGCCTGTCGGCACTGAACTCGGCCACACGGTCGAGCACTGTGCGGTGCGGCGCCAGGACTTCCAGTTTTTGTGGCCACTGGCGCCCCCAGTGGTCCCAGAGCACCTGCGCGCCCAGGTGGTCGAGCTGCTCCATCTGGCGCAAATCCCAGAGGGTGGTTCCGCCGGAAGCTTCAGCCGGCAGGGCTTTGAGCTGCGACGCCAGTGCTTCCCATGCGGGCCGGATCGTCAGTCCGGCAGCGGTCCACGGCCCCAGCACCAGATAACACGCACCCTCGGGCGTGTCTTGCTGGTCAATATGCGGAGTGGATTCGCGCGCGGCGTCGTCCTCCGGTGATGGCATGTTTTCGATAGGGGCAACAGCTTGGGAACGATGAACAAGACAGGACGGCGCTCGGGCACGGGACCGCTGAGCCGCGCTGCCGCTTGTAAGGGCATGTTAATCCAGCGGCTAGTGCATGGGCTACAGCATTTGCCTTCAACAAGCCGCCCACCCTGTCCTACAGCGCTGCCCGAAAATTCAGGACCATACGGCCTCCAGCGCCTTCCAGGCACTGGCCACCACCGGTGCCTGGCGCTGCGCGCTCAGGCTGACAAAACACAGCACACTTTGCAGGCTGACCTGGTCGGCAATGACCAGTCCCGCGGCATGGGACTCGCGCATGGCGATCGAATCGCGCACCAGGCTCAGGCCCACGCCGGACTTGACCAGGTCCAGCATGGAAGCCTCCTGATCCACCAGCGCAACACGATGCGGCTCGACACCCAGCGGGCCGAACACGCTGGCCAGCAGGCGGTGATGCGCCGACGCCGGCGGCGTGGCGATCCATGGCAGGGCAGCCAGCGCCTTCCAGCCCTTGCCGCGCACCTGCGGCCCCCAGCCGGCAGGCGCCAGCACCCGGTAGGTGAAGTGAGTCAGTTCACGCACGGCAAAAAGCGATGACCGGCTGTCCTGCTGATTCGCTACGGAATTAATAGCTGCTTGCGCCCGTGCAGAAAGGGCTGGAGGCCGATTTGACTCGAAGTCATTGACACCAAGGGACTGGTCGGGCGTGCCCAGGTAAAAACCAACGTCCAGTTCGCCGCGCTCTATCTGGGCCAGCACCTCGCCGCTCATGGCCTGGCGCAGCTCAGTCTCGACCTGAGGTGCCATTTCCACCAGCACCTTCAGGAAAGCGCCAAGCCGGGTGAACTCGGGGTCGAGGATGGTGCCGATACGCAGCCGCCCGCGCACCTGCGTGTGCAGGCTGGCTGCCGCGTTTTTGAAGTCACCCTGCGCAGTGAGCACTTTTTCGGCCAGCGGCAGCAGCGCCGCACCGTCGCGGGTGAGGTTCATGCCCTGGGCGCTACGCGTGAAGAGTGTCAGCCCCGTGGCAGCTTGCAGGCCTTTAATCTGCAGGCTGACGGCGGGCTGCGTCAGGGCCAGCTTGTCGGCCGCACGCGAAAGATTGCCCTCCCGGGCCACCGCCGCAAAAATCCGTAGTGTCTGGATGTCCATTATTAGTAATTTTAATAACACTACTGAGAATTTCAAACTGGCACAAGTAGCCATCGTCCGCTAGTCTTGGGGATTGCCCAATGGAGTCTGCAAAATGAATGATATGAGTCGCCCAAATATGAACCAGCCCGTCACAGCCATCGGCCACGCCATCAATGGCCGCGTTGTGCCCGGCACATCAAACCGCAGCCAAGACGTCTTTAACCCCGCCACCGGCGCAGTGACAGGCCGCGTCGCGCTGGCCAGCGTTGCCGAGGTTGACGCCGCAGTCGCTGCAGGACAGGCCGCCTTCCCCGCCTGGGCCGACACCCCGCCGATCCGCCGCGCCCGCGTGATGTTCAAGTTCCTCGAACTGCTCAATGTCCATAAAGACAAACTCGCCCACATGATCACCGCCGAACACGGCAAGGTGTTTACCGACGCCCAGGGCGAAGTCTCACGCGGCATCGACATCGTCGAGTTCGCCTGCGGCATCCCGCAACTGCTCAAGGGCGACTTCACCGACCAGGTGAGTACCGGGATTGACAACTGGACCCTGCGCCAGCCACTCGGTCTGGTCGCTGGCATCACACCCTTCAACTTCCCGGTGATGGTGCCGATGTGGATGTTCCCGGTGGCCATTGCCGCCGGAAACTGCTTCATCCTCAAACCCAGCCCGATCGACCCCAGCCCCAGCCTGTTCATCGCCGAATTGCTGAAACAAGCCGGTTTGCCCGACGGCGTCTTCAACGTGGTGCAGGGCGACAAGGAGGCGGTCGATGCGCTCTTGGTGCATCCGGACGTCAAGGCGGTCTCGTTTGTGGGCTCGACCCCGATTGCCAACTACATCTATGAAACCGGGGCGCACCACGGCAAACGCGTGCAGGCGCTGGGCGGAGCCAAGAACCATATGGTGGTGATGCCCGACGCCGACCTGGAGCAGGCCGTCGATGCGCTGATTGGCGCCGGCTACGGCTCGGCCGGCGAGCGCTGCATGGCGATCTCGGTGGCGGTGCTGGTCGGCAATGTCGCCGACAAACTGGTGCCCATGCTGGCCGCGCGCGCCAAAACCCTGGTCGTCAAGAACGGCGTCGAGCTCGATGCCGAGATGGGTCCCATCGTGACGGGTGCAGCGCACAACCGCATCACCGGTTATATCGACACCGGCGTCAAGGAAGGCGCCAAGCTGCTGGTCGATGGCCGCAGCTTCACGGGCAAGCAGGCCGGTGCGGGCTGCGAGCAGGGCTTCTGGATGGGCGGCTCGCTGTTCGACCATGTGACGCCTGACATGCGTATCTACAAGGAAGAAATTTTCGGCCCGGTGCTGGGCTGCGTGCGTGTGAAAGACCTGGCCGAAGCCGTGGAACTGATCAACGCCCATGAGTTCGGCAACGGCGTGAGCTGCTTCACGCGTGACGGCAACGTGGCACGCGAATTCTCACGCCGCATCCAGGTCGGCATGGTCGGCATCAACGTGCCGATTCCCGTGCCCATGGCCTGGCATGGGTTTGGGGGCTGGAAGAAGAGTCTGTTTGGGGACATGCACGCCTACGGTGAGGAAGGCGTGCGTTTTTACACTAAGCAGAAGTCCATCATGCAGCGCTGGCCTGAGAGCATTGGCAAGGGCGCAGAGTTTGTCATGCCTACGGCGAAATAGGTTCCCCCCCGAAGCGGCCTTCGGCCGCCTCCCCCTCAGGGGGCGCCATCTGCGGACCGGCTGAGCCGGCTCCGCGATGGCACTGGGATGAAGAGGTCTGAAGCTCCTTGAGTGCAGATCAAACTTTGAAATACAACAAGAAGAACAACGAGACAAGAAGCATGAACGAAAACATCTTTGACTACATCATCGTCGGAGGCGGCACCGCCGGCTGCCTGCTGGCGAACCGGCTGAGCGCCGACGCGTCCAAACGTGTGCTGCTGATCGAGGCCGGCCGCAAGGACGACTACCACTGGATTCACATCCCAGTCGGCTACCTGTACTGCATCGGCAACCCGCGCACCGACTGGCTTTACAGCACCGAGCCCGACGCAGGCCTGAACGGTCGTACCCTGCGCTACCCGCGCGGCAAGACACTGGGCGGCTGCTCCAGCATCAACGGCATGATTTACATGCGCGGCCAGGCGCGCGACTACGACCGGTGGGCTGAACTCACCGGCGACGACAGCTGGCGCTGGGACCAGGTGCTGCCGGGTTTTCGCATGCACGAAAACCACTACAAGCTGGACGTCCCCAAGGGCGCGGCCAAGGCAGACGTGAATGAAAACTTCCGCCGGCTGCACGGACACAAGAGCCAGCACGCCGCCAGCGAGGGCCTGGCCCGCAAGATGGGCGGCGAGTGGCGGGTTGAAAAGCAGCGCCTGCGCTGGGACATCCTCGATGCCTTTGCCGCGGCGGCGCAGCAGGCCGGCATTCCGGCCACCGACGACTTCAACACAGGCAACAACGAAGGCGTGGGTTATTTCGAGGTGAACCAGAAAAGCGGCTGGCGCTGGAACACCGCCAAGGCGTTTTTGCGCCCCACCTGTTTTGCGCGCCCCAATTTTGAAATGTGGACTAGTGCACAGGTCTGCAAACTCGTTGTCGAGCGCCAGGACGATGGCGGCCAGCGCTGCACCGGCGTCGAGGTGTGGACCGGCCACGAACGCGTGCAGGCTTTTGCCACGCGCGACTCCGGCAAGGCGCAAGGCAAGTTGGGAGAAGTCATCCTGAGCGCAGGCAGCATCGGTTCCCCGCAAATCCTGCAGCTCTCGGGCATTGGCCCGGGGGCGCTGCTGCAGCAGCACGGCATCCCGGTGCTGGTGGACCTGCCCGGCGTGGGTGCCAACCTGCAGGACCACCTGCAGATCCGCTCTGTCTACAAGGTCAACAATGTCGCGGGGAGCAAGGTCAAGAACTTCACGCTCAACACCCTGGGCAGCTCGCTGTGGGGCAAGGCGATGATCGGTCTGGAATATGCGCTCAAGCAGACCGGGCCGATGAGCATGGCGCCGTCGCAACTGGGTGCTTTCACGCGCAGTTCGCCGGACCAGCCTTACCCCAACATCGAGTACCACGTGCAGCCGCTGTCGCTCGACGCATTTGGCGAGCCCCTGCACACCTTCAACGCCTTCACGGCCAGCGTCTGCAACCTCAATCCCACGAGCCGGGGAACGGTGCAGATCAAGAGTGGCCGATTCGAAGATGCCCCGGCGATCGCGCCCAACTATCTCAGCACCGCGGAAGACCGGCAAGTGGCGGCCGATTCCCTGCGCGTCACGCGCCGTATCGTGAGCCAGAGCGCGCTGGTCGGCTACCAGCCCGAAGAGTTTCGTCCCGGCGTGCAGTTCCAGAGTGACGAAGACCTGGCGCGCCTGGCCGGCGACATCGCCACCACCATCTTCCACCCGGTGGGCACCACCCGGATGGGGCGCGACGACGATGCCATGGCGGTGGTGGACTCGCACCTTCGCGTACGCGGAATCAGGGGTTTGCGCGTGGTCGATGCGGGTGTGATGCCGCTGATCACCAGCGGCAACACCAATTCACCCACGCTCATGATTGCGGAAAAAGCCGCGCAGTGGATACAGGCCGGGATTTAAGGCCCCCACGCTTGTCACTGCGTGTACTGCGCTGCCCCCCGAGGTGGCGCTGCGCCTGCGGGCCGGCAAAGCCGGTTCCGCGGCCCTGGCTGGTCTGAAGCGAAGCCCACCCACAATCGCGTTAGTCCACTCGCTTTGAGCTAACAGTGGCCACCCACTGGGTTCCAAAACAAGCAGGGGCCGCGGGTCCGGCTCCGCCGGCCCGCAGGCGCAGCG
>NZ_JBAQYR010000111.1:0-6582 GCF_049790275.1 Polaromonas sp. | reverse complement strand
AATGAAGGCCGTGCGAAGAACCGCCGCGTCGAGATCTATGTGGCCGAGCCGGTGCAGGCTACCGCCAGGTAACTGATTCCCCTATCGACGCTCACTTCGTGTAGCGCCTTTTCCCCCTCCGGGGACGGCGCCTGCAGACTGGCAAAGCCAG
This sequence comes from Polaromonas sp., assembly GCF_049790275.1. Classification (GTDB taxonomy): domain Bacteria; phylum Pseudomonadota; class Gammaproteobacteria; order Burkholderiales; family Burkholderiaceae_C; genus Polaromonas. Next base: position 6,431 of record NZ_JBAQYR010000111.1, on the reverse strand, counting down.
ATCTGCGGCCCCCGCTGGTAAAAAGAAAAAGCACCCCGCGGGGTGCTTTTTCTTTTTGCGCATGCCGCTCAACCTGCCTGTCGGAACCGTTCCTCCTCTTGCAGCCTGAGCACGCGCCGCTGCACCTTGCCGGTGGTGGTCATCGGCAGCGCGTCAATGAACTCGATCTCCTTCGGGTATTCGTAAGGCGCCAGCAGGCCCTTGACATGGGCCTGCAGCTCGGCCATGAGTTTGATGTCAAATTGGCCTCCAGCCCCCATCTGTTGTGCGCGGACAGCTACAAAATCAGGAGCGAGCACGATGTAGGCCTTGACCACGGCGCCGCGTTCCCGGTCGGGTTTGGGCACCACCGCCGCGTTCGCCACCGCCGGGTGCTTGACCAGGCAGTTCTCGATCTCGCCGGGGCCAATGCGGTAGCCGGCTGCCTTGAACACGTCGTCAGCTCGGCCCTCGTACCAGAGGTAGCCTTCTTCGTCGCGGCTCGCCAGGTCGCCGGTGCGGCACCAGTCGCCGGTGAACTTGCCGCGGGTGGCGGCGTCCTTTTTCCAGTAACCGAGAAAAAAGATCGGGTCGGGGTCGCCATGGATGTCAAAGCGATTGACCGACACATCGCCAGGCACGCCCACCGGGCATTCCTTTCCGTCGTCATCAATCACCGCCACACGGTGGCCCGGGTAGCCTTTGCCCATGCTGCCCGGCTTGGCCGGCCACAAGGCAGAACAGTTGCCCACCACATAGTTGATCTCGGTCTGGCCGAACATTTCGTTGACCAGCACACCGAGCTCGTCGCGACAATAAGCAAAAACCGCGTCGCCGACCGCTTCGCCCGCGCTCATCATGGCCTGCAGCTTGAGCTTGAAGTGGCGCCGCGGTTGCGGGTAGGCCTTCATCATGGCTTTCAGCGCGGTCGGAAACAGGAAGGTGTGCGTCACGCCCTGTTCTGCCATCAGGCTGAAGGCCAGCTCGGGGCTGAAGCGCCCGTTGAAAGCCACGATGGGCCGGCCGAAATACAGGGTGGGTAACAGGGCATCCATCAGCCCGCCGGTCCACGCCCAGTCCGCCGGGCTCCAGAACACGGCGTCGGACTTGGCATTGGTTTTGCCGTCAAAACCGAACCAGTTCTGGCTGCAAACAAAACCCGGCAGATTGCCGATCAGCGCACGGTGCGCCAGCAGCGCGCCCTTGGGCGGGCCAGTCGTGCCGCTGGTGTAAATCAGGATGGCTGCGTCGTCGGCCTTGGTTTTCACTGCGGTGAAAGCCCGTTGCTGCGCTGCAGTCGCCGCCTCGTAATCCACGTCACCCTGGCCTGCTGCCGCGCCCGCTGCAATCACCGTGCGCAGCGCCGGGCAGCTCTGGCGAATGGCCTTGAGGCTGGCAATGGAGCTCTCATCACATATGGCCAGCACCGCCTCACTGTCCTGCAGCCGGTATTCCAGCGCCTCGGGGCCGAACAACATGGACAGCGGCATCGCCACCGCGCCCATCTGGAACACCGCCATGTAGGCCACGGCGGTTTCAAAACGCTGCGGCATCACAATCGCCACGCGGTCACCGCGCTGCACGCCCATCTGCGCCAGCACATGGCTCAGGGCGTCGGCCGCCTGCTGCAACTGCGAATAGGTATGAAAAGTGGTCGCAGCCCCCGTCTGGTGGGCGCGGATAGCTACTCTTTCAGTAGCACTCCTGGCCGTATCGGTTTCTGCCCAGCGCCGGCAGCAGACCTCGGCGATGTTGAAATGTTCATCCACCTGCCAACGAAAGCCCGTATGTAGGTCGGCGTAATGATCGGATGTGGATGTGGGGGCCATGTCCCTGTCTTGACTGCGCTTCAAATCGAGTCTCCTTATGATTGAGGATCAATGTACAAAGAAAAACGCCCTCCCCGCAGCGAGTTTGTCCCAATACGCGGCATCAATTACCACACGCTTCATTGGGGCGAAGCCAACAGTAGCCTGACGCCGTTGGTGCTGGTTCATGGCTGGATGGACGTCGCTGCCTCCTACCAGTTTGCGGTCGACGCCCTGTCCGACGCCTTTGTGCAGGGCCGCAGCATCATTGCGCCCGACTGGCGCGGTTATGGAAAAACCGGTGCCGGAGGTGCAGACAACTTCTGGTTTCCGGACTACCTGGCCGATCTCGATTTTCTCCTCGACCACTATGCACCCGGCCAGCCTGTCGACCTCGTCGGCCACAGCATGGGCGGCAATGTGGCCATGCTGTATGCCGGCGTGCGGCCCGAGCGCATCCGCAAGCTGGTCAACCTCGAAGGCTTCGGCATGCCCGCCACGCGGCCCAGCCAGGCGCCCGGACGTTATGCCAAATGGATGGACGAGCTCAAAAGCCTGCACCGCGGCGAAATGGCGCTCAAACCCTACAACGACGTGGACGGCGTGGCCCGCCGCCTGATGCGCACCAACCCGCGGCTGACGCAGGACAAGGCCGACTGGCTGGCCCGCCACTGGGCCGCACCCGACGCCCAGGGCCAGTGGCGCATCCTGGGCGACGCCGCCCACAAAATCACCAACGCCCAGCTGTACCGCGTTGACGAGGTGCTGGAGATTTACCAGCGCATCAGCGCACCCACGCTGGCCATCGAGGCGTCCGACGATTCCCTGGGCAAATGGTGGGAAGGCAAATACACGCTGGCCCAATACCACGAGCGGCTGCAATCCGTGCCGCAGGTCACCACTGCGGTGGTGCGGGATGCCGGCCACATGCTGCACCACGACCAGCCGGAGCAACTGGCCCGCCTGATCGAAGATTTCCTGGCTTAACAGGCCTTATGTGCGCTAGCGCACGTTCGAAACGCCGGTTCAGGCGCACACTCGGTCCTTTATTGCGCTTGGCGCGGGGACACCATGACCGGGCCAACTTCCGACAATCAGGAAAATTTTCGACGCGTCCTGACGCGCAACGTCAGCCTGCCACTGGGCGTGGGGGCACTCAGCGCCGCGGTTTTTGTCACCCTCATCTTCTACCTCCTGTCCGCCCTTGGCGGCGTCGAGCTGACAGAACGGGCGATCAGCAACGCCAACCAGGTCGCCAAGCTGGGCGCCGACATGGAAGCCAGCATGTACGGCTTCCTGGTCACCGGTGAAGAACCCCTGCTGCAGCCTTTCGAGATCGGCAAGCCACGCATTGCGGCCGAAACCGCCACGCTGGCCGAACTGGTCCGGAACAACCAGTCCCAGGTCAGCCGGCTCAGGCGTATTGCCGCATTGCAGACGCAGTGGAACGAGTTTGCGCAAACCATTGTGGACCTCAGACGCAAAGACCTCGACTACCAGGCGCCGGTTCGTTCTGCGGGCGGAAAAAGCCTGACAGATGAAATCCGGCGCGAGTTCGCCGAGTTCATCAGCATTGAAGAGCGCTTGCTACAGGAGCGCAACACCCAGGCCAGGAGCAACACCACCTGGGGCATGGCGGCTTACCTGCTGTTCAGCCTGGGGCTGAGTGGCCTGCTCGCAGCACTTGGCCACCGCGAACTGCAGCGCCTGTCGGACTCTTATGTCGAAGCAGAGCGCAAACAGGCGGCCACTGCGCTGCTGCTGGACCAGCAGCTCTGGCTGCGTACCGGTCAGCGGCAGCTGGCCGAACACACCATCGGCCAGCAGGCTCTGGAGTCGTTGGGTCGCAGCGTGCTCGAGTTCGTCGCGCGCTACCTTGATGTGGCCGTGGCGGCCCTCTACGTCCGGGAAGACAACGGCAACCTGCGGCGAGTTGCCGCCTACGGCTTCAGTGCCAACAACGAAAGTACGGAACAGGCGTTTTACAGCGCGGAGGGCCTGGTCGGTCAGGCAGCGCTTGAGAACCGGGTGCTGCAGCTCGACGACCTGCCCGACGGCTACCTGAAGGTCACCTCGGGCCTGGGCCGGGGCTCGCCCCGCCACGTGCTGGTGGTGCCGGTACACAACGACGGACAGGTCAATGGCGTGGTGGAGCTCGGTTTTCTGCGTGCGCTTGGCGCGCGGGACCTGGAGTTCGTCAACATGATTGCCAACAACATCGGCAACTCCATCCACGCAGCGCTGTACCGCCGGCGGCTGCAGGACGTGCTGGCAGAAAGCCAGCAGCTCAACGAAGGCCTGCAGTCACAACAGGAAGAGCTGCGCACCGTCAACGAAGAGCTGGAAGAAAAGTCACGCGTGCTCAAGGAGTACCAGATCAACCTGGAGAACCAGCAGGCCGAGCTTGAACAAACCAACGAGCAGCTGTCCGAAGTGGCCTTGTCGCTGGACCAGAAAAACGGCGCGCTCAACCAGGCGCAGACCCTGCTGGAAGAGCGCGCCGAAGAACTCAGCCGCGCAAGCCGCTACAAGTCGGAGTTCCTGGCGAACATGTCGCATGAACTGCGTACCCCGCTCAACAGCTCGCTGATCCTGGCCAAGCTGCTGGCAGACAACCCCAAGGGCAATCTCAATGAAGAGCAGGTCCGGTTCTCACAATCGATCTACTCCGCCGGCAATGACTTGCTGAACCTGATCAACGACATTCTCGACATCTCCAAGGTCGAGGCCGGCAAGCTCGAACTGACTCCCGAAGACATCGTTCTGGCCCATCTGGTGAGCTCGCTCAGAAACACCTTCGAGCCCATGGCCAACCAGAAGCAACTGCAGTTCGAGATCAGCATCAGCCACGGCACACCCGTCACGCTGGTGACCGACCGCCAGCGCATCGAACAGATCCTGAAAAACCTGCTGTCCAATGCAATCAAATTCACCGACGCAGGCAAGGTCAGCCTCACCGTGTCGCAGCACGCCGACGGCCAGATTGCATTTGCCGTGCAGGATTCGGGCATCGGTATCCGGCCGGACCAGCAGGGCATTATTTTTGATGCCTTCCACCAGGCCGACGGCACCACCAGCCGCCGCTACGGCGGTACCGGCCTGGGCCTGTCGATCTCGCGCGACCTGAGCAGCCTGCTAGGCGGCGCCATCACACTGGAGAGCCGCGAGGGCAAAGGCAGCTGCTTCACGCTGCTGCTCCCCACCCGCTGGACGCCGGCCCAGTTGCCGCCAGCCGCCCCGATGACCCCTGCGCAGGCGCGGCCAGTCCCCGTCACCACTGTTGCGACCGTCAAGGCCGCGGCTCCGGGAACAGCGGTGCATGTGCCGGTGTTCCCCGACGACAGGCACAAGCCGCTGGCCACCCGGCTGGTGCTGGTGATCGAGGATGATCCTGCTTTCGCGCAGATCCTGTATGACCTGGCCCATGAGCTGGGTTACGACTGCCTCGTCGCGCACGGTGCGGCACACGCCATAGAGCTGGCCACCCAGTTCCTGCCGGCCGCAATTTTGCTCGACATGGGCCTGCCCGACCGCGATGGCATGTCGGTGCTGGAACAGCTCAAACGCAACCCGCTGACCCGCCATGTGCCGGTGCACGTGGTCTCGGGCGTGGAACCCCGCGAGCCCGCCCTGCAGATGGGTGCCATCGGATATGCCATCAAGCCCACCACGCGTGAGCAGCTCAAGGAGGTCTTCAGGAAGCTCGAAGACAAGCTCACGCAAAAGGTCAAGCGAGTGCTGCTGGTGGAAGACGACGCACTGCAGCGCGCCAGCGTCACCAGCCTGATTGGCGACGACGACGTCGAAATCACCGCAGTCGAAACCGGCACGGAGGCACTGGCCTTGCTGGCCAACACGATTTTTGACTGCATGATCATCGACCTGAAGTTGCCCGACATCCAGGGTTATGAGTTGCTGCAGCGCATGGCTACCGGCGACATCACTTCTTTTCCGCCCGTGATTGTCTACACCGGTCGCAACCTGAGCCGCCAGGAGGAAGCCGACCTGCTGCAGTACTCGCGCTCCATCATCATCAAGGGCGCGCGTTCGCCCGAGCGCCTGCTCGATGAAGTCACCCTTTTCCTGCACCGGGTGGAGGCAGACCTCTCGGCAGAGCGGCAACTCATGCTCAAGGCCACGCGGAGCCGTGACCGGGTGTTCGAGGGTCGCAAGATCCTGCTGGTGGATGACGATGTGCGCAACATTTTTGCGCTCACCAGTGCGCTTGAGCAAAAAGGCATGCTGGTTGAAATTGGCCGCAATGGCTTTGAGGCGATCAGCAAACTCAACGAGGTGGAAAACATCGACCTGGTGCTGATGGACATCATGATGCCCGGCATGGACGGCCTGGAAGCCACGCGCCGCATCCGCCAGGACCCGCGTTTCCAGAAGCTGCCCATCCTTGCCGTCACCGCCAAGGCCATGAAGGACGACCAGGAGCAGTGCATCAAGGCCGGCACCAACGACTACCTCGCCAAGCCGATCGACCTGGACCGCCTGTTCTCGCTGCTTCGCGTCTGGATACCGAACGTGGAGCGGGTTTAGTGTTCTGTCCCGCAAATAAGGTGATGAAATGAAATTGTCCAGTCAGCTGTCAGGCAAGGCGCGAGGAGGCGACATAGCCGTAGCTATGGCAACGACGAG
>NZ_JBAQYR010000110.1:0-43911 GCF_049790275.1 Polaromonas sp. | reverse complement strand
ACAAATTCGTGCTTCAAACTCATGACGTTCTGTGCTTTCCATGGCATAGGGACCTCCCGGCTGATTCGCCGGAAAGTGTCAACCATGTCCCCGCACACCTGTCCACCATGTGTCCGGTCCGTACACGACGCAAAAAGAAAGTGAGTTGCCGCCGGGCAACCCCCGGCTTGCTGGCGAACCACAAACGTTGGAGGCAAAGAGGGCTTCGACAGGCTCAGCCTGAACGGTAAGTTGCACCCGCTATTAATTCCATAGCTGCTTGCGCCCGTCCTTACTGGGCTAACCCCGGATTCTTCTCGAATCGGAAGCAGCTCAGCTACCGCGGCAACTCACACGCCTGCCGCGCCAACCCAGTCACCCGCCCCCAGTCCCCACTCGCCAGCGCATCAGCCGGCACCAGCCAGGAACCACCGACACAAACCACATTGGGCAGGCTCAGAAACTCCGCCGCATTGGCCGCGGTGATGCCGCCGGTGGGGCAGAACTTCACATCGCCGAAAGGTCCGTTCCAGGCCTTGAGCATGGCCAGCCCGCCGGCCTGCAATGCCGGAAAAAACTTCAGCTCGGTAAACCCGTCTTCCTGCGCCGCCATGATTTCGCTGCCTGTCGCCACACCGGGCAGCAAGGGCAAATGCGCATCGCGGCAGGCAGTGCCCACTGCATGGGTGTAGCCGGGGCTGACGATGAAACGTGCACCGGCCATGGCGCAGGCCTGCACATCGGCCGCACTGCGCGCCGTGCCGGCACCAACCACGGCTTCGGGAACATCGCGGGCGATGGCTTCAATGCAGGCCAGCGCCTGCGGCGTGCGCAAGGTCACTTCCAGCATGCGGATGCCACCGGCCACCAGCGCACGCGCCAGCGGCACCGCGTGCGCCACGTCGGTCAGCACAATCACGGGAATGACCGCAGCATCCTGCATGACCTGCAGCGCCGTCAGCGGCTGCTTGATATCGATCTTCACATCCACGATGGTGCTCCTTCTTCAGCAGTCAAAGCATGCCGGCGCATGCCGGCAAACAGCTCACGTCCCAGACCCAGCCCATTGGCATCGCGCAGCGCCTGTGGCATGACGGCAGGCAGCCGTGCTGCCCAGTCACCGGCAGCCACCTTGACCTCGAGTGTGCCGGCAAGGGCGTCGAGCAGCACCACATCGCCGTCGCGCACCTTCGCCAGCGGGCCACCGGCCGCCGCTTCGGGCGACACGTGAATGGCGGCCGGCACCTTGCCTGAGGCGCCGCTCATGCGGCCGTCGGTCACCAATGCCACCTTGAAACCCTTGCCTTGCAGCACCGCCAGCGGCGGCGTGAGTTTGTGCAACTCTGGCATGCCGTTGGCCTGCGGTCCCTGCCAGCGCACCACACAGACCACATCACGGTCCAGCTCGCCGGCGCGGAACGCGACATGCAGGGCCTCCTGCGAATCGAATACGCGCGCGGGCGCTTCAATGACATGGCGGTCGTCCGGCACCGCCGAGACCTTGATCACGCTACGGCCCAAGTTGCCCTGCAGCAGCTTGAGCCCGCCAGTCGCGCTGAAGGGTGCGCTGGCGGGCCGCACGATGGCCTCGTCTTTCGAAGCCCCCATCTCGTGCCAGGCGAGCTTGCCGCCTTCCATGGCCGGCTCGCGCGTGTACTCGCGGATGCCGCCGGCACGCACCGTCAGCACGTCCTCATGCATGAAGCCACCGTCGAGCAGTTCGCGGATCACAAAACCCGTGCCGCCCGCCGCCTGGAACTGGTTCACGTCGGCACTGCCATTGGGGTAAACATGCGTGAGCAGGGGCACCACCGCCGAGAGCGCTGAGAAATCGTCCCAGTCGATCACGATGCCGGCCGAACGCGCCACCGCCACCCAGTGAATCAGGTGGTTGGTGGAGCCGCCAGTCGCCAGCAGCGCCACCATGGCGTTGACAATGGCGCGTTCATCGACCACCCGGCCTATGGGCGCAAAACGCTTGGACGACTTGAGGATGCCCAGCACGGTGCGTGCGGCCTCGCGTGTCAGTTCGTCGCGCAGGTCGCCGCCGGGGTTCACAAAGGCGGTACCGGGCACATGCAGGCCCATGGCTTCGAGCAGCATCTGGTTGCTGTTGGCCGTGCCGTAAAAGGTGCAGGTGCCGGGGCTGTGGTACGACTTGAGTTCGGCGTCGAGCAACTCGGCGCGCCCGACCAGGCCTTGCGCGGCCTGCTCGCGCACGCGGGCTTTTTCCTTGTTGGGCAAACCGGACGGCATGGGGCCGCCCGGCACAAACACCGTGGGCAGGTGGCCAAAATGCAGCGCACCGATCAGCAGGCCCGGCACGATCTTGTCGCACACGCCCAGCATCAGCGCCGCATCGAACATGTCGTGGCTCAGGGACACCGCCGTCGCCATGGCAATCACGTCGCGGCTGAACAGGCTCAGTTCCATGCCGGGTGTGCCCTGCGTGACGCCGTCGCACATGGCGGGCACGCCGCCGGCCACCTGGGCGGTGGCGCCATGCAGGCGCGCTTCCCACTTGATCAGGTCGGGGTAAGGCTGCAGCGGCGTGTGCGCCGACAGCATGTCGTTGTAGGCAGTGACGATGCCGATGTTGGGCGCGCGTTCAGTGACAACCTTGAAGCGGTCGTCGAGCGGCATGCCGGCAAATGCATGGGCAACGTTGCCGCAGCCCATGCGCTCGACGCTGGCGGCCCGGGTGGCGGCCCCGTCAAGACGCTGGAGATAGGCCTCGCGTGTGGGACGGCTGCGTTCGCGAATGCGCGCGGTCACGCCGGCAATGGTGGGATGAAGAGTCATGGGTGGATGGTGGCCAAAAAATGGCGGATGATGGGTGTCGGTAACTTTATTACATCGTCCATCGTACTTGGTTACCGACCCTTTTGCAAAGGGCGAGAGGTTACAGCCCGGTTACCGTGCAGGGACAAAACACTGCCGGCTGCGCACACCGGCGCACCCGCTTTATTGCAGCGTGATCTCGACCCGGCGGGCCTCGGCGTCGCTGCCGGACCCGGCCATCTGTTCCGGTTTTTGCAGGGTGATCCGGTTCTCGGGAACACCGGCCTCCTTCAGCACGTCATACACCGCAAGCGCACGCTTGCGGGCCAGCTCGGCGTTGGCTGCTGCATTGCCTCTGGAATCGTGGAAACCTGCAATCAGCACCTTCTGTCCGTTCCTGGCGGCCCTGACCACATCAATCATTGCATCACCGGCGCCGGGGGCCAGCTCTGCTTTTCCGGACGCAAAATAAAACTTCACCACGCCGTACTCCACCGTGATGCTGGCCGCATCGGAGGCCGCCAAAGCCGATTGCGCCGGGCTGGGCACGGCAGCACTGGCCGGCGCCATCGGGGCGGTTACGGCCGTGACAGGCAACGCGGCCACATCTGCGGCAGGGGCTGCCCGCCCGGAGCCGGCGCGCAGCAGTGCGGCAGCGATTGCCAGTGCGATCACCCCGGCCACGACGGCAAAAACCAGGCCAAGGACAAGGCCCAGCTGTTCGTCATCCGATTGAGAAGCCATTGACAAAAACTCCGTGAAAACAGCGGGCTGCGGCGCCCGGTGCAAGCCCTGAAAAATAACCGGCAGGATCGCCGGTTCGGGCGGGTCATTGTAAAGTGTGGCCGTGGACAACAGCCCGCTCAACGACCTTCATCCCGTACGGGATCCGGCCCCCATGCTGGAGCGTTTTCTGCACCAGTGGGGTGGCCGGGAAGACCTCTGGATTTTCGGCTACGCCTCGCTGATCTGGCGGCCCGAATTTGACTTTGCCGAACTGCGGCGTGCCCGTGTGCACGGCTGGCACCGCGCGCTGAAAATGTGGAGCCGCATCAACCGCGGCACACCCGAGTGTCCCGGGCTGGTGTTTGCGCTGCTGTCGGGCGGCAGTTGCCACGGTGTGGTCTACCGCGTGCCGCGGCACGATGTACCGGACGTGGTGGCCCGGCTCTGGCTGCGCGAGATGGTCACCGGCGTCTATGACCCACGCCTGCTGCGCTGCAACACCGACAGCGGCGCGGTGCAGGCGCTGGCCTTCACCCTTTCCCGGCGCAGCCCCAACTTCACCGGCGAACTGAGCGAGGCACGCTACCGGCAAATTTTTGCAGACTCGTGCGGACGTTACGGCACGACACACGACTACGCGCACCAGACCCTGGAGAGCCTGCGCAGCCACGGCATTTCGGATGCGGCGCTGGCGCGCTTGCTTCAGTTGGGGCCTGTTCACGCCAATGGTGCAAATGCGAACAGTGCGATCAAAAAGGCCTTGACCCAACGGACTATTGCCAAGCCTGAGCCACAAGCCTAGAGTCGAACTCCCCTTTTCAACTTTAACCATTCCTGGGAGACTCCAATGAGAACAGCCTTGACCCTGTTGGCGGCTGCGGCCCTGCTGGGCGCTTGTGCCCACCAAGCCGGCGGCCCGCGCGCCACTGCCCAGCTGCAGCCCACCACAGGAAACACCACCAGCGGCACAGTCAGCTTTGTCCAGGCCGGCGGCAAGGTGCAGGTCAGCGGCGAGGTACGCGGCCTCAAGCCAGGCGCAGAACATGGCTTTCATGTGCATGAAAAAGGCGACTGTTCCAGCGGTGATGGCATGAGCGCCGGCGGGCATTTCAACCCCACCAGCGCACAACACGGCAGCCATGGCATGGGCATGCACCACACCGGTGATTTGCCCAGCCTGAAGGCAGACGCCGGCGGCGTGGCCAAGTTCAGCTTTGATTCCAGCACGATCACGGTAGGCAGCGGCAATACCGACGTCGTCGGCAAAGGCCTGATTGTTCACCGCGATCCGGACGACTACAAAACCCAGCCGACCGGCAATGCCGGCCCGCGGCTGGCCTGTGCAGTGATCAAATAGAGCCCCCACGCTTGTCACTGCGTGTACTGCGCTGCCCCCCCCAAGGGGCGCTGCGCCTGCGGACTGGCAAAGCCAGATCCGCGGCCCCTGCTTGAACTGGATACCTTCAACGCGCGGCTAGCAATGCTTCGGCGCGCGCCAGGTCTTCCACGGTATCGATATCGGTCACGATGCCGATATCGTCCAATGTCAGGAATGCTACTGAATTGATAGCTTCTTGCGCCCGAACAATAAGGGCTGCGCCCTGATTTCCCTTCAAGCCCAGCAAATCTTCGCGGCAGGAAGCCGAAAAACCGACGGGGTGGCCACGCGCGCCTTGGTACAGCGGGATCACCACCGTGTGTTTCGCCAACGCCTGGGCCACGGCCTGCAGCGTATCGCTGCGTACCAGCGGCAGATCGCCCGGCAGCACCAGCCAGCCCGCAGCGTCGGGCGTGGCACGCACTGCAGCAGCAATCGAGTCGCCCATACCGGGATGGCCAGCGTCTTCGAGGTGCCAGGGCAGGCCGCTGGCTGCCACGGCGGCCAGCGTGTGTTGCAGCACCGGCTTGCCGGCCAGCAAGGCTTGCAGCTTGTGCGTGCCACCGCCGGACGCGGTGAAACGTTCACCGCGGCCCGAGGCCAGCACCAGCACCGTGGGCAAACCGGCCTTGGGCCGGGCAGTGCTCATCAGGCCAGCTTGAAGGGCAGTTCGCGCGGTGCCTGCCCCGTTAGCCGCGCCACTGCGTTTGCAAAGGCCGGCGCCAGCGGCGGCAGACCGGGCTCGCCCATGCCGGTGGGTGCATCGGCGCTGGGCACCACAAACACGGCGACCGTCGGCATGTCGGTGATGCGCGGCACGGCGAAGTCACCGAAATTGCTTTGCTCGACCACGCCGTCCTTCAGCGTGATGGCCGCACCCGGCAGGCACATGGACAGGCCCATCAGCGCCGCGCCCTGGATTTGCGCCTCGATGCTGGTCGGGTTGATCGCCAGGTTGCAATGCACGCCTGCCGTGACCGCATGCAGCACCGGCGTCTTGTCCTTGACCGAGGCTTCGACCACGTAAGCCACCACGGTGTTGAAGGACTCGTGCACCGCCACGCCCCATGCGCGCCCGGCCGCCAATGTGCGCTTGCCGTAACCGGATTTGTCCACCGCGAGTTGCAGCGCCGTGCTATGGCGCGGGTGTTTGGTTCCGAACTGCTTCATGCGGTAAGCCACCGGGTCCTGGCCGCTGCCACGCGCAATCTCATCGATCAGCGTTTCCATCACATAAGCGGTGTGGGTGGAGCCGACACTGCGCCACCAGAGCACCGGCACGTTGACCTTCGGGTGATGGACCGACAGCCGCATCGGAATGTCGTAAGGCTCCTTCATGCCCTCGACCATGGTGTTGTCCACACCGTCCTTGACCATGAAGGCCTCAAAGGGCGAGCCACCTACGATGGACTGGCCGACGATCACATGATCCCAGGCCAGGATGTTGCCCTGCGCATCAAGGCCAATCTCGGCGCGGTGCACATGCATGGGCCGGTAGTAGCCGCCCTTGATGTCGTCTTCGCGGCTCCAAAGTGTGCGCACCGCGGCGTTCAGCCCGGCAGCGCGCGCGGCTTTTGCAACGCCGCAGGCCCCCACCACATAGTCGCTGCTCGGAATGGCGCGCCGGCCGAAACCGCCGCCCGCCATCTGCACATTCATCTTCACGTTCTGCGGCGCCACGCCCAGCACCTTGGACGCTGCCATGGTGTCCAGCCCGGGCATCTGCGTGCCCAGCCAGAGCTCGGCGCGCGTGTCGGCGCCCTGCCCGCTGAACTGCACCGTGCAATTGAGCGGCTCCATGGGTGCGTGGGCCAGGTAGGGGAACACAAACTCGGCGCCGATCTTTTTCGGCGCCGCCGCCAGCTTGCCGACATCGGCGTTGTACTTGATCGCACCGGTGGTCTGCGCCAGCGCACGGTAACTGGCCAGCTGTTTGGCGCTGTCCACCTTCTCGACCGCGCTGGTGTCCCACTCGACCTTGAGCGCATCACGGCCCTGCTTCGCCGCCCAGTAGCCCTCAGCCAGCACTGCCACACCTTCGCCGCCACGGTCCAGCGGTACGCGCAGCACCGCCTTGACTCCGGGGATGGCGCGGGCCGCACCATCGTCGAGCGATTTGACCTTGCCCGCAAAAACAGGCGGATGCGCCACTACCGCCGTCAGCATGCCGGGCAGACGCACATCGATGCCGTAGCTCTGATTGCCAGTGGATTTGGCACGCGCATCGAGCCGGCCCGTGGGCTTGCCGATGATGCGGAACTGCTTCGGGTCCTTGAGCGTGACCTGCTCCGGCACCGGCTGCTTCATGGCGGCTTCGGCCAGCTCGCCGTAGGTCAGGCGCTTGCCGCCGGGGCCGATCACCACGCCCTGCTGGGTGCGCAGGCTGCCTGCGTCCACGCCCCACTGCGCAGCGGCTGCAGACACCAGCATGGCGCGCGTGCGGGCACCGAGTTCGCGGTACTGTGTGTACGAATTCTTGATCGCGCCGGAGCCACCGGTGAGGTGCATGCCGAAGGCCGGGTCCACATAGGCCGGATCTGCATTGCCATGCTGGCTCTTCACCAGGCGCCAGTCGGCGTCGAGTTCCTCGGCCAGGATCATGGGCAAACCGGTCTGCACACCCTGGCCGAAGTCGAGGCGGTTGATGGTGACAGTGACCGTGCCGTCCTTGTCGATGCGGACAAAAGCGGAAGGCTGCTGGGTTGGCTTCAGGCCGGAAGCGGCCGCCGCAGGCGCTGCGCCCTGCGCCTGCGCCAGCAGCGGAAAAGCGCCGAGCGCAAAACCACCGGCCGTGGCGACCTTGAGGAAGCTGCGCCGCTGCAGACCTGAGGTTGCTCCGTTTTCAGGAGCACCTTGCGCTTGCTGAGAAAGGGCTTGCAGGCCTTTTGGCAACTGATGGAAGATATCGGAGGAAGTGGTGCTGTACATGGTGTTCTCCTTCAAGCCAGGGCCACAGAGGCGTCTTTGATAGCAGCGCGGATGCGCACGTAAGTGCCGCAGCGGCAGATGTTGCCGGCCATGGCCGCGTCGATGTCTGCGTCGGTCGGTTTGGGGTTGGTCTTGAGCAGCGCGGTTGCACTCATCACCTGCCCGCTCTGGCAGTAGCCGCACTGCGCCACGTCGTGCTTGACCCAGGCGGCCTGCACCGCCTTGCCAACGCGGTCTGCGCCTACGGCTTCGATGGTGGTGATTTTCTGGCCCACAGCTGCCGACACGGGCGTCACGCAGGAGCGGATGGGTGCGCCGTTGAGATGCACCGTACAGGCGCCGCACAGGGCGGCGCCGCAGCCGAACTTGGTGCCTGTCATGCCCAGCGTGTCACGCAGGGCCCAGAGGATGGGGGTGGATTCTGCGGCGTCAACAGGGACGTTTTTGCCGTTGATGTTCAGGGTGGGCATCGTGGATCTCCTTGTGGGAATAAGGGTAACGGGAACAAAAGTTGACGAATTTTTATTCGCTTAAATTAGGTGAGCATTAGCTTGGCGTCCATGGGGTCACGCCTTGATGGCGTCCCAGCACAGCGAGAAGGCAGCCAGCTGAACAGCCTCGTCGTCAGCCAGCACCCCGGTACGGATGAGGTTGGCGGTTTCGCGCACCGAACCCACCACGCTGGCCGTCAGCAGGGGCAATGGCACCGGCTTGAAAATCTCCTGCTGCTGGCCCTCTTCCATGAGCGCCAGGAAACCGGCCGCCAGCCGGGTGGACAGTTCGCGATTGCCCTGTGTGACCCAGGGCGAGTTGTAATACTGCTCCTGGAACACCACCTCGGCATAACGCTCCAGCCGGTGCCGCAGCAGGTTGCCCCAGATGCGGCGCACCCGGCTGCGCAATGGGGCGCCAACCTGCACCCCCTCCATCAGGCGCTGCATGGTCGCGGTTTTGGCGTCCTGGTAGAGCTGGCTGATGAGTTCGTCCTTGGACGGGTAATAGACGTACAGCGTGCTGGTCGCAATGCCAGCCGTGCGGGCGATGTCGGCCATGGTCAGGCCGCTCAGGCCGGTCTGGGCCACCAGGTTGAAAGTGGCCTCGGCAATCGCACGCTGCTTTTCGTCGTCTTTGGGTTTCATCGAAATGCAAATATAGCCGAATAATAATTCGCTTTCAAGTCCGCGGCCTTCATAGACCTTAGGGCTGCACCAGACCGTGCACAATCGCAAAGATGAGCTCCTCCAACTCCATCGCCAGCCTGCGCAAAAGCTACGAACGCGCTGAACTCAACGAAGAAGCCTCGCACGCCGACCCGCTCCAGCAATTCGACCAGTGGCTCAAGGAAGCCATCACCGCCGAGCTGCCCGAACCCAATGCCATGACCCTGGCCACGGTGGCCGGCAACGGACGCCCTTCGACCCGCATTGTGCTGATCAAGGGTTATGACGAGCGCGGCATTGTCTGGTACACCAACTACGACAGCCGCAAGGGCGAGGAGCTGGCCGCCAACCCCTTTGCCGCCCTGCAGTTTCACTGGGTGGAACTGGAACGCGTAGTGCGTATTGAAGGTGTGGTGGAAAAAGTTTCAGCGCAGGAAAGCGACGACTATTTCAAGAGCCGCCCGCTCGATTCACGCATAGGCGCGTGGGCCAGCCCGCAGAGCCAGGTCATTCCCAACCGCAGCGTGCTGGTGGCCAATGCCGCCAAATATGGCGCGAAGTTCTTGCTGCAGCCACCGCGTCCGCCGCACTGGGGCGGCTACCGGCTCAAGCCGGACAACTGGCAGTTCTGGCAAGGCCGCCCAAGCCGGCTGCACGACCGGCTGCGTTACACGCTGCAGGACGGCGGCGGCTGGTTACGCGAGCGCCTGGCGCCCTGAACACAGATCAAGGCGAGCCGGCTTCCAGCCGCTCAATGGCCTGATCGGCCACCGCATCGAGCCGCACCTGCGGCACCAGCCCCGGCGCAATTTCCGCCAGCGGCACCAGCACAAAAGCCCGCTGCGCCATGCGCGGGTGCGGAACCGTCAACTCCTGTGATTCGATGCAGGCGCTACCGTAAAGCAGCAGGTCGAGGTCCAGCGTGCGCGGGGCATCGCGGTAGGGGCGCTCGCGGCCGGCGGCCTGCTCAAGCTGCTGCAACTGCCGCAACAGGATGGGCGCGGTCAGCCCCGTCTCCAACGCCACCACAGCATTGATGTAATCGGGGCCTGTTGACCGGGCGGCACTTTCGCCACCGGTGGTCATGGGCGCGGTTTTGTAGAGGCTGGAGCGCCGGGTGACACGTGTCAGCGGCAGGCGGTCCAGGGCCTGCATTGCCTGGAGGACGGCCGATGCGGCATCGCCGAGGTTGGCACCCAGGGCCACATAGGCGGTGACCCGCGCCGAGCGATCACTGTGTTCGCCCACCGGCATGACTCAGAAGTCGCCGGGGGCGTCAGAAGGCGGGCTGGCGGGAAGCGCGCCCCCTTCGCGGTTCGCCGGCTTGCGGCGGCGGCGGCGCTTTTTGGCGGGCGCCGGTTCACCGAACTCGCCGGATTCTGCAGAAGAGGCCGGCGCATGGACAGCGTCGCCACTGCGCGGGACGTCTGCATCGGCGCGCTTCACGCGGGTGCGCGGCGCCTGGGGTTTTTGTGATTGCTCCAGCCTGGCCTGCTCGATCATCTCGTGGCGCTCGTCGTCGTAGGCCGTGCTGAATTTCTCCCACCACTCGGACAGCTCTGGCTCGATTTCGCCGGTCTGCGCACGCAGGCGCAGGAAGTCAAAGCCGGCGCGAAAACGCGGTTGCTCCAACAGCGAATAAGGCGAGCTGCCGGTGCGTTTCTCAAAACGCGGCTGCATGGTCCAGATTTCGCGCATGTCGGTGCCCAGTTTGCCACGGCCAGATACATCGCCGATCTTGGCGTTGAAGGCATCGTCGATCGCATCCTGCAGCGCGGGCATGGTGTGCTCGCCGCGTTTGAGGCGCCGGGCCCAGCCTTCGCGCACATCGGCCCAAAGCACACACGACAGCAAAAAGCTCGGGGCGACCGGCTTGCCTTCGCCGACGCGGCGGTCGGTGTCCAGCAGGGCCAGTTGCAGGAAAGGCTCTTCCGAGGTGTCCACCACCACGTCGAGCAAAGGGTAGATGCCGGTGTTCAGGCCCAGGAACTTGAGCTGCTCGATGCTAGCCAGCGAGTGGCCGGTCTGCAGCAGCTTGAGCATTTCGTCGAACAGGCGCGACTGCGGCACGTCAGCCAGCAAGCCTTTCATGGCCTTCAGCGGCGCGACGGTCTTGTCTTCAAACTTGAAGCCCAGCGCGCTCAGCTTGGCGGCAAAACGCACGGCGCGGATGATGCGCACCGGGTCTTCGCGGTAACGCGTGGCCGGGTCGCCGATCATGCGGATGATTTTCTTTTTCGCGTCCCGGATGCCGTGGTGGTAGTCCACCACGATCTGCGTTTCCGGGTCGTAATACATGGCGTTGATGGTGAAGTCGCGCCGGGCGGCGTCTTCTTCCATCGGGCCCCAGACGTTGTCGCGCAGCACGCGGCCCGACGCATCCACCGCGTGTTTCATGCCGGCCAGCTCGCTTTTGCTGGTGCGCTCGTTGCCGCCCACCTGCTCGGCCAGGCTGCTGTCCAGGTGCGCGCGGAAGGTCGACACCTCGATGACTTCGTGCTCGCGGCCGCGGCCGTAAATCACATGGACAATGCGAAAGCGCCGGCCGATGATAAAAGCGCGGCGGAACAGCCCCTTGACCTGTTCGGGCGTGGCATCGGTGGCGACGTCGAAGTCTTTCGGGCGCAGCCCCACCAGCAGGTCGCGCACCGCACCGCCAACGATGTAGGCCTCGTAGCCGGCCTGCTTGAGGGTGTGCACCACATCCATCGCGCGGTCATCGACCAGCTTGGGGTTGATCGCATGGTCCTGGGGGCCGACTTCGCGGCGCTCGCCGAAAACTGATTTTTTGGAGCGCTTGGCACCGCTGTCGGGGCTGGCAGACTTGCCAAACAGCTTGTCGATAAATTTTTTGATCATTGAATCAGGAGATTTTGCCGGGCTGGCCGCGCTTGCAAAGCAAGGGGCACGGCGTCCGGCAGTTAGAACAGCTCAAGTATGCGCCATCCGCGTTCGGTGGCGACCGCCCGCAGGCGGTCGTCGGGGTTGGTGGCCACCGGGTGCGTGACTTTTTCCAGCAAAGGCAGGTCGTTCATGGAATCGCTGTAAAAAGTGCTCTCCACCGTGTCCCAGTCCAGGCCCCGGTCTGCCAGCCACTGCTGGACACGCGCTACCTTGCCTTCCCGGAAGGAGGGTGTGCCGCGGATTTCGCCGGTTGGCCAGCCGCCGGCGTCGCGCTCGAGTTCCACCGCAATCAGCTCGGCGACCCCGAAGGCCTCGGCGATGGGGCGCGTCACGAATTCGTTGGTGGCGGTGACGATCACCGTCTCGTCGCCTGCCGCCTGGTGCCGGCGAACCAGCGCCAGGGCCGAATCCTTGATGCCTTTTTGCACGATTTCCCGCATGAAACGGGCGTGAGCAGCTACTGAATTGGTAGCGCCCTGCTCCCGGATGGCCTGCGTGGCAAAACGCACATAGTCGTGGATGTCGAGGGTTCCGGCCTGGTAGTGGGCAAAAAACTCCGCATTGCGGCGCTTGAACTCGTGGCCGTCGCACCAGCCCAGCGCAATCGTGAACTCGCCCCATTCGTAGTCGGAATCGATGGGAATCAGCGTGTGGTCCAAGTCAAACAGTGCAATGTGCTGTTTTGCAGCCCCCAGGGTCGATGTCACAGGGTCTCCAGCATGGATTTGATCAGCGGGATGGTGATCGCACGCTGGGTTTGCAGCGCGTAGGCGTCGAGCTGGTCGAGCAGCTGCATCAGGTTGCCGAGGTCGCGCGAGAAGCGGCTCAGGATGAAATCCATGGCCTCGTCACTGAGGAAGACGCCGCGCGCATCCGCTTCCTGGCGCAGCACGGCGCGGCGCTCATGTTCGGTCAGGGCCTGCAGCGCGAACACGTGGCCCCACCCCAGGCGGGTGCGCAGGTCTTCGCGCAGTGAAAGGTCGGCGGGCGGCGCATTGCCAGCAGCCAGCACCCAGCGCGGATGGCCGTCGGGCGCGTTCAGGGCATTGACGAACCAGTTGAAGGCCGCCTGCTGCTGCACGGCGGTGTACAGGTGGCAGTCGTCCATGATCACCGCCGCCCACTTTTCACTGAATTCAGGCGGCTCCAGCATGGTGGCGTCCAGCCAGCCCACCGAGGCGCCCTGCTCGCGCAGCGTTTCGCTGACGGCCTTGAGAAGATGGGTTTTCCCGCTGCCAGGCTCTCCCCACAGGTAAGTCGGCACCGGCGAGCGCAGGCTGTTGCCGGCCCACAGCTCCAGGTGCCTGAGCGCCGCCTCGTTGGGTCCGGCAAAAAAATTGGTGAACGACGGCGGCGATGCCAGTCCGATGTCCAATGCAATCTGCTTCATGCCTGCCATTTTCATGCTCAACCCTGGTACAACCTGCTCAACATGTAACTAGCCCGCATGCGGCGAATCGCCACCAGCAGCACCGCACTGGAGGGCAGGGCAATCAGCACGCCGAGAAAACCGAACACCTGCCCGAAAGCCAGCAGGGCAAAAATAACGGCCAGCGGATGCAGGCCAATGCGCTCGCCGACCAGCCTCGGAGTCAGGTAAAAACTTTCCACCAGTTGCCCCGCGCCATACACACCAACCACCACAAGCACCCCGTACAGGCTGCCGAACTGCAGAATGCCGGCGAGAAACGCGAGCAGCATGCCCAGGCCAAAACCCAGGTAGGGGATGAAAAAGGCCAGCCCGGTGAACACACCCACGGGCACCGCCAGGTCAAAGCCGAACACCGCCAGCGCCACACTGAAATAAATCGCCAGCACACCCATGACCAGGAGCTGGCCGCGCAGGTACTGGCCCAGCACCGAGTCGGCCTCCGCCATGAAGCTGTCAAACGCGCCCCGCAGTTTCGGGGGCACCAGTTCCAGCAGCAGCGCCACAAAGCGGTCCCAGTCCTTGAGCAGGAAAAACAGGGCCACGGGAATCAGCACCCCGTTGCCGACGATGGCCAGGGCCACGCTGCCGCCCAGCTTCAGGGAAGACAGGACAGACCCGAAGGCGTCCTCAAAATTGGCGCTGAGGTACTTGACGACAAAAGCCTTGATGCTTTCGACGTCCAGCGCCACGGTGATGCCGAACTGCGCCAGCCAGGGGCCCAGGGCGTTGTTGATGCGGGCGGCCAGCACCGGCAGTTGCTCCCGCAGCAGGGGCAGCTCCTTGGCAAAAATGGGCACCACCAGCAGCAGGACAGACAGCAGGATCAGGATGAATAGCGTCTCCACGATCAGGACGGCCAGCACGCGCGGCATCCGGCCGCGGCCCCGGGTATCGAGCCTGTTCACCACAGGCGTCAGCACATAGGCCAGCACCGATGCCACCACAAAGGGCGTCAGCACCGGACCGAGCAGCCATAGCGCCAGCACCACCAGGGCGGCGATCAGGCACCAGGCGGCGGTGCGTTTTTGGGTGGAAGTGAATTGCATGCAGCCCTGACAGGGGTGAACCCTTAGAATCTTGGCTTGGATTCTATCGGGCTTGCGCATTCGTCACTAAGTACTGCGCAGCCGTCCGCACCAAGCCCCTTCTACCCAAGCAGCATGACCACCTCCTCTTCTTCCCCCCTGAGCTACAAAGACGCCGGCGTTGACATCGACGCAGGCGACGCCTTGGTCGAACGCATCAAGCCCCTGGCCAAAAAAACCATGCGCGAAGGGGTTCTGGCGGGCATCGGCGGCTTCGGCGCACTGTTCGAGGTACCCAAGCGCTACAAGGAGCCGGTGCTGGTCAGCGGCACCGACGGCGTGGGCACCAAGCTGCGCCTGGCTTTTGAATGGGCCATGCACGACACCGTGGGCATCGATCTCGTGGCCATGAGCGTCAACGACGTGCTGGTGCAGGGCGCCGAACCGCTGTTCTTCCTCGACTACTTTGCCTGCGGCAAGCTGGACGTGGACACCGCTGCTGCCGTGGTCGGCGGCATTGCCAAAGGCTGCGAGCTCAGCGGCTGCGCGCTGATTGGCGGTGAAACCGCTGAAATGCCCGGCATGTACCCCGAGGGCGAATACGACCTGGCCGGTTTTGCCGTCGGCGCCGTCGAAAAATCGAAAATCCTGACCGGCAAGGACGTGAAACCCGGCGACGTGGTGCTGGGCCTGGCCAGCAGCGGCGTGCATTCCAACGGTTTCAGCCTGGTGCGCAAATGCATTGAACGCGCCGGAGAGGCAACGCCGGCCACACTGGACGGTAAACCGTTCAGGCAGGCCCTGATGGAGCCGACCCGCCTGTACGTGAAAAACGTGCTGGCCGCGCTGGCCGTCCACCCCATCAAGGCGTTGGCCCACATCACCGGCGGCGGCCTGCTGGAAAACATCCCGCGCGTGCTTCCAGAAGGCACGGCTGCCCATCTCAAAAAGGGCAGCTGGCCGCAAACCGAGCTGTTTGCCTGGCTGCAAAAAACCGCCGCCATCTCCGACTTCGAGATGAACCGCACCTTCAACAACGGCATCGGCATGGTGGTGGTGGTGGATGCCGCCCACGCCCAGGCCACGGCGAAAACGCTGCGGGACGCCGGCGAACAGGTGTATGAGATCGGCGTGATTGCGCCCAAAGGCGACGGCGCCGCGGTCACTGTCAGCTAGGGCGGCACGCACCGGGCAGGCGCCACAGATCACACGGATCACCCCGCCATGCCTGCCACACCCCCCGTCCCGCCACGGCGACTTCCGACCGCCATCTGGGCACTGGGTTTTGTCAGCCTGCTGATGGACATCTCCTCCGAGATGATCCACAGCCTGCTGCCTGTCTTCATGGTGACGGTGCTGGGCACCAGCATGTGGGCCGTCGGCCTGATTGAAGGTTTTGCCGAGGCCACGGCCCTGATCGTCAAGGTCTTTTCGGGCGTGCTCAGCGACTACTGGGGCCGGCGCAAACCGCTGGCGGTGCTGGGTTACGGCCTGGGCGCAGCCTCCAAACCCCTGTTTGCGCTGGCCACCACCACCGGCATGGTGCTGGCCGCCCGCCTGATCGACCGTACCGGAAAAGGCATACGCGGCGCGCCGCGTGACGCACTGGTGGCCGATCTGGCCCCGCCTGGCATGCGCGGCGCGGCCTTCGGGCTGCGCCAGTCGCTCGACACCGTGGGCGCCTTTGTCGGGCCGCTGCTCGCCATGGGCCTGATGCTGCTCTGGGCCAACAACTTCCGGGCGATTTTCTGGGTCGCCATGGTTCCGGGTTTCATGGCGGTGGCCTTGCTGCTGTTTGGCGTGCAGGAAGCCGCACCGGCACCGGACAAGGCCGCGGCGCCACGTCGCAACCCGATCAGCCGGAACGAGTTGCGGCGGCTGGGGGCCCCGTACTGGCGCGTGGTCGTGATTGGCGCCGTCTTCACCCTCGCGCGTTTCAGCGAAGCCTTTCTGGTGCTGCGCGCATTGCAGGGCGGACTCCCCGTCGCATGGACACCGCTGGTGCTCATCGGCATGAACATCGTTTACGCCCTGGGCGCCTACCCCTTCGGCAAACTGTCGGACCAGATGAGCCGCACCACGCTGCTGGCGGGGGGACTGCTGGTACTGATTGCCGCCGATGTGGTGCTGGCCTCGGGCAACCACTGGACCTTTGTCTGGGCCGGCATTGCGCTATGGGGCCTGCACATGGCGATGACCCAAGGCCTGCTGGCAACCATGGTGGCCGACGCCGCACCGGCCGACCTGCGCGGTACCGCCTTCGGTTTTTTCAACCTGATGAGCGGCCTGGCCATGCTGCTGGCCAGCACCGTGGCCGGGGTGTTGTGGGACCAGCTGGGCGCCCCGGTGACTTTTGTCGCGGGCGCGGTCTTCAGCTTGGCGGCGCTCGCGCTACTGGGGTTCTGGCGCGGGGCTCGGGTCCGCGATGAAGCCGCGGCCTCCGAATAGGCCTTTTTGCTACAGAAACACTAGCTGCCGGCGCACGTACCCATTAGGCGTACTGGACTTTCAAACCTGTTTGTATCAAACTGTTCCATTCCCATTCGTCCCCATTGGAGCCAACATGCCGGTCATCGCAGTCGTCAACCGCAAGGGGGGCAGTGGAAAAAGCACGCTGGCCGCCCATATCGCGGCTTGGTGCGCGCGTAACGGCAGCTCGGTCATGTTGGGCGACGTGGACCGCCAGCAATCGGCGCGCGCCTGGCTGAAGCGGCGCGAGGCTTCCCTGCCCGCCATCGCCCCCTGGGCGGTGGACCAGAAAAACATGTTGCGCGTACCCACCGGCATCACCCATGTGGTGCTCGACACGCCGGGCGGGATGCACGGATTCGAGCTGGCGCGCGTCGTCATGTTTGCCGACGCCATCGTGATGCCGGTGTGCAACTCGATGTTCGACCGCGAATCAGCCGCGGCCTGCCATGCCGAACTGATGGCCATGCCGCGCGTGGCCAGCGGCCGCTGCCGGCTGGCAGTCGTGGGCATGCGCATTGACGGGCGGACCAATGCCGCGCAGACACTCGAGGAGTGGTCGGAGTCGCTGGGTGTGCCTTTCCTGGGCGCCCTGCGCGAAACGCAGCTGTACGTACGCAGCCTGGAGCGCGGCCTGACGATTTTTGACCTGCAGCCCCAGCTGGCAGCGGCCGACTTGACGCAATGGGCGCCCATCCTGCAATGGCTCAGGCCCCAGCTCTACCCGCCGCAGGCGGCCAATGACGGCACCACCACCGTGCGCCCGCCTGCGCGTACCCTGGCCCCCAGAAATGCGACCTCGCCAATGACCGCGCCCAATGCCGTGGTGTCCAAGCGGCTGGGCTCCCTGCCCAACAGCCTGATGCCGGCCCAGGAGTCCATGGTGCAGGGCGGGCGCATGTCCACCCTGAGCGCCAGCCGCTCGAACCCTGTCGCCCGGGCACCTGTCACGCCGACCCTCGCGCGACCGACGCGTACGGCCGACGGCCCGCAAATTCCCCAATTTCTGAAAAGAAATTAGAGCCCCCACGTTCGCTCACTGCGTGTAGCTCTCTGCCCCCCGAGGGGGCGCTGCGCCTGCGGACTGGCGAAGCCAGATCCGCGGCCCCTGCTTGAAAATAGCCCCCACTCAGGCGTGTGGTCACTACCTCCGGAAAGGCTTAGCTTTTCTGGCGCTTTAAGCGAGCCAGACGATCAGCAATGGCATCAAGGTCCAGAGCGTCTTCCGCATGGTCGAGGTAAGTCTCCAGATCCGGCACGGCACGGCCCGCTTCGCCTTGCTCGGCGAAAGCCAGCCCGCGGTCGCGGTACTCGTCCCAGGCCTCGGGGTGAAGCACGATGAGCCGGTCCTGCACCGCAATCAGCCGCAGCCAGTCCTGCTGGGTCTTGTGGATTTCCTTGAGGTTGCGCAGCATGCGGCTGATGATGTCGCGGGCCGGCACCGACTGCAGGTACAGGCCAACCGGCACCTCGAACTCGTCAACCAGGCCGCTGCGCTGGCGAAACGGCTCCAGCCGCTCGGCCAGCTCTTCCCGGCTCAGCGACTGGCCGGTGAAAGGGTCGATCACCACCTGGCCCTTGGGCAAGTTGACCTTGACCATGAAGTGGCCCGGAAATGCAATGCCGCGCGCATTGAGCCCCACACCGCCCGCCAGCTCCAGCCAGAGCACAGCCAGTGTGATTGGAATGCCGCGCCGGGTTTTCAGAACCGCGTTCAGGTAGCTGTTGTCGGGGTCATAGTAGTCATTGATGTTGCCGCCGAAATTCAGGTCGCGGAAGAAAAACTGGTTCAGTGCCCGCAGGCGCTGCAGGGCCGAAGCGTCCGCCGGCAACCGGCGTTTCAGGCGCGCCAGTAATTGGTCCACATCGCCCAGCACCTGCTCGACGTCAAGATCCGGGTACTCGTCCTGGGCCACGCTGACCGCCGCCTCCAGCAGCGGGAAATGGTCGTCGCTCTGCACCAGGCTGGCAAAGTACTGCAGGGGCGACGGAACGTCGAGATTGAGGGGCATGGCGCTACTTTCTCACAAACCGCCGGACGAAGCGAGTACCCCGCCGGAAAAGTGTCAGCGGCGCATCAATTTTCGCAGTTTCAGGCCGGTGGCCCAAAGCGCTCCGAAATAAATAGCAGCTGACGCAAGCAGGACAAGGGCCAGAAGCCCGATTCGCTTGAAGGCTTCGGCCCGCAACCCGGTCCAGCTGACGGCCTGGGCGGCCCACATCAAAAAGACCGCGAGCAGCGCCGTGGCAGCCAGCACCTGCAGTGAGAACATGCCCCAGCCGGGCGCCGGCTTGTAGCTGCCGCGCTGGCGCAGGCCGATCAGCAGCCAGAGCGCATTGATGAGTGCTCCGATCCCAATGGCCAGGGCCAGCCCGGCGTGTTGCAGCAGCGGCACAAAGGCCAGGTTGAGCAGCTGCGTGATCACCAGCACCACCAGCGCAATTTTCACGGGCGTGCGGATGTCCTGGCTCGCGTAAAAACCGGGCGCCAGCACCTTGATGGCCACCAGGCCCACCAGCCCGGCACCGTACCCCATCAGCGCGGTGGTGGT
The DNA here is from genome assembly GCF_049790275.1 of Polaromonas sp. Classification (GTDB taxonomy): domain Bacteria; phylum Pseudomonadota; class Gammaproteobacteria; order Burkholderiales; family Burkholderiaceae_C; genus Polaromonas. The sequence continues at coordinate 24,577 of NZ_JBAQYR010000110.1, read as the reverse complement.
CTGCTGCACATCCCGGTCGGTGAAGGCGCCATAGTGGTACAGCGTGGCCACCAGGGGCTGGGCAAAGGTCAGCAGGGCCACAGCGCTGGGCACGGCCATCAGCACGACGATGCGCAGGCCCCAGTCGAGCATGGCGGAATAGGCGTCACCGTCGCCTGCGGCCTTGGCGGCGGCCAGTTGCGGCATCAGCACCACCCCGATGGCCACGCCCAGCATGGCGGTGGGAAACTCCATCAGGCGGTCCGCATAGGTCAGCCAGCTGACGCTGCCAGGGGTCAGGTGCGAGGCAATCTGGGTGTTGATGATGGTGGAGACATGCGCCACGCTGACGCCCAGCAAGGCCGGCAGCATCAGCTTGCCGATGTTGCGGGTACCCGGGTCGGTCCAGGCAATGCGGATAGCCGTCCAGCCCAGGCCCATGCGCGGCAGCATGCCAATGTTGAGCAGGGCCGGCACCTGCACCGCAAGCTGCAGTGCACCGCCAATCATCACGCCGCCACCCATGACATAAATCGGCTCAATTCCCTTGGATTGGAACCACGGGGCGCCCAGCCAGGCGGCGCCAATCATGGACAGGTTCAGCAGCACGGGCGTGGCAGCGGGCACGGCAAAACGTTTCCAGGTGTTCAAAATGCCGGCTGACAGGGCCACCAGCGACATGAAACCGATGTACGGGAACATCCAACGCGTCATGAAAACGGCCGCTTCGAAGCCACGCGGCTCCTGCTTGAGGCCGCTGGCCATCACCCAGACCAGCACCGGCGCGGCCGCCACCCCGATCACGCAGGTCAGCAGCAGCGCCCAAGCCAGCAGGGTGGCGACCCGGTTGACCAGCACGTGTGTGGCTTCATCGCCGTTTTGCGCCTTGCTGGCCGCCAGCACCGGCACAAAGGCCTGGCTGAATGCGCCCTCGGCAAACAGGCGGCGGAACAGGTTGGGAATGCGGAAAGCGACGTTGAAGGCATCCGTCATGGCGCTGGCGCCAAACGTCGAGGCCACCAGCAGTTCCCGCACCAGGCCGGTGATCCGGGATACCAGCGTGAACAGGGAAACGGTGGACGCGGATTTGAATAAAGTCACTTCGTGAGTTTAGCCCGCACAACACACGGGCCGGTCCCCTTTCAGTAGGGGCCGCGGGTCCGGCTTTGCCGGCACGCAGGCGCAGCGGCCCCCTAAGGGGGCAGGGAGCTACACGCAGTGAGCGACCGTGGGGGTATAATCAGAGGCTTTGCTAGCATCATCCGCAGACCCTTCCTCATTTAAAGGAACACTTATATGGCTACCGCCAAACCCAAGAAAAAGAACCCCCGCCTGGCCTCCGGCCGCAAACGCGTCCGCCAGGACACCAAACTCAATGCCGCCAACACTTCGCTGCGCTCGAAATACCGCACCGCTGTGAAAAACGTCGAAAAAGCTGTCGCCGCCGGCGACAAGACCAAAGCCACCGAACTCTTCGCCAAGGCGCAGGGCATTGTGGACACGATTGCCGACAAGGGCATCTTCCACAAGAACAAGGCAGCTCGCGACAAGAGCCGCCTGTCCTCCAAGGTCAAGGCACTCGCCTTGGCCACTCCCGCCGCGTAAAACCCACCGCCTGAGCAATCAGGCAACCCGCCCGGACTGGCAACAGTCCGCCGTTCTGCAGGGTGCGCTGCCAGCAAAGCAAAAAAGCCGTCTTTCGACGGCTTTTTTGTTTCTTGCTTCACCTGGTCCCGTCCTGTCAGCCCTTGAGTGAATCCGGAATCAGGCAGGCTTCGGCGATTTGCAGATCGTTATCTTTGGCAAAGTTGATGGCAAAGTCCCAGGCCATGGGTTCGGCGTCACGCAGTTCGCTGTTGACCACCACACATTTGACGCCATTGATCACCGTGGGTACGCACCAGGGCGAATAGGTCAGGTGGCTTCCGGGCTGCGGTCCGCCGGGACGAAACTGGCTCATCACGCCGCACAGCCGGTCGGCCCAGTCGCTGGGGCGAAAGGTTTTGCCGTCGCGGGTGATGCCTTGAATGAAGACTTCTTTGGCGGAGTTGGAGACCATCGGATGGAGGGTTTTTGCGTGCCCGGGACAAGGATGAAGCCCCATTGCTGCACCGCACAACGATTCTATCTTATATAAGACTCAGGCTCGACCGGCCGGCACCGGCGAGGCGCATGGCTGTGATGCAGCATCCTCACGAAAGGCTGGAAGGTCTGCGCCTAAAATCAGTTCAGCCCTGGCGGCCCGGCCCGGCCACCACCTGTTTCGTTAGCCCTGTTTCCGGAGTTTCCCCATGACCGCTGCCCTTCCCCAACACATCGAAGCCGCTTCCCCCCACGTGATGAACACCTACGGCCGCCTGCCGATAGCGATGTCACATGGCCAGGGTTGCCGCGTCTGGGATGTCAACGGCAAGGAATACCTCGACGGCCTGGGCGGCATCGCGGTCAACACCCTGGGCCACAACCACCCCAGGCTGGTGCCTGCCCTGCAGGACCAGATTGCCAAGATCATCCACAGCTCCAACTACTACCATGTGCCCAACCAGGAAGTGTTGGCCGCCAAGCTGGTGGAACTGTCGGGCCTGGAAAACGTGTTTTTCTGCTCCACCGGCCTGGAAGCCAACGAAGCCGCACTGAAGCTGGCGCGCAAGTTCGGCCATGACAAGGGCATCAACCGCCCTGAAATCGTGGTGTACGAAAAAGCCTTCCACGGCCGCAGCATTGCCACCCTGAGCGCCACCGGCAACCCCAAGGTGCAGGCCGGCTTCGGCCCGCTGGTCGAAGGGTTCATCCGGGTGCCGCTCAACGACGTGCCAGCGCTGGAAGCGGCTACTGCCAACAATCCGAACGTGGTGGCTGTCTTTTTTGAAGCCATCCAGGGCGAAGGCGGCATCAACCCGATGGACGCCGACTACCTGCGCCAGGTGCGCGCCCTGTGCGACGAACGCGACTGGCTGCTCATGATCGATGAAGTGCAGTGCGGCATGGGCCGCACCGGCAAATGGTTTGCCCACCAGTGGGCCGGCATCAAGCCGGACGTGATGCCGCTGGCCAAGGGCCTGGGCTCGGGCGTACCGATTGGTGCGGTAGTGGCCGGCCCGAAAGCCGCCCACATCTTTGGCCCCGGCAACCACGGCACCACTTTTGGCGGCAACCCGCTGGCCATGCGCGCCGGGGTGGAAACCATCCGGATCATGGAAGAAGACGGCCTGCTGGCCAATGCGGCCAAGGTCGGCGCGCACCTGAAGTCTGCCCTCAGCCGCGAGCTGGCTGCCGAGCTGAAATCGGGCGCCGTCAAGGAAATTCGCGGCCTGGGCCTGATGCTGGGCATCGACCTGGCCAAACCCTGCGGTGAGCTGCTCAAGCGCGCCGCCGACAACGGGCTGCTGCTCAGCGTGACGGCTGACAGCGTGATCCGCCTGGTGCCGCCCTTGATCATCACGCAGGCTGAGGCCGATGAAATCGTGGCCATTTTGTGCCCGCTGATCAAGCAGTTGCTGGGGGAAAAACCATGAGCACCCCGGTCAACGCGGCGATCCGCCATTACCTGCAATTCAGCGATTTCAATGCCGCTGAATATGCCTATATTTTTGAACGCGCAGCCCTCATCAAGAAAAAATTCAAGGCCTACGAGAAGCACCAGCCGCTGGTGGACCGCACGCTGGCCATGATTTTCGAGAAAGCCTCGACGCGCACCCGTGTGAGTTTTGAAGCCGGCATGTACCAGATGGGCGGCAGCGTGGTGCATCTGACCACCGGCGACAGCCAGCTGGGCCGCGCCGAGCCGATCGAGGACAGCGCCAAGGTGATCAGCCGCATGGTGGACCTCGTGATGATCCGCACTTACGAGCAGACCAAGATCGAGCTGTTCGCCGAGCACTCGCGTGTGCCGGTGATCAACGGCCTGACCAACGAGTTCCACCCCTGCCAGATTCTGGCCGATATCTTCACCTACATCGAGCACCGCGGCAGCATCAAGGGCAAGACAGTCGCGTGGGTTGGCGACGGCAACAACATGGCCAACACCTGGCTGCAGGCCAGCGAAATCCTGGGCTTCAAGGTGCACCTGAGCACACCGACCGGCTACGAAGTTGACCAGTCGGTGGCCGGCATCCGGTCGGCCGACAGCTACAAGGTCTTCAAGGACCCGATGCAGGCCTGCGCCGGCGCTGACCTGGTGACCACCGATGTCTGGACCAGCATGGGCTACGAAGCCGAGAACGAAGAGCGCAAGAAGGCCTTCGCAGACTGGTGCGTGGACTCGGACATGATGAAGGCGGCCAGACCCGATGCGCTGTTCATGCACTGCCTGCCGGCACACCGCGGCGAAGAGGTCGAAGCCGAGGTGATCGACGGCCCGCAGTCAGTGGTCTGGGACGAGGCGGAGAACCGCTTGCATGTGCAGAAGGCCCTGATGGAGTTTCTGCTGCTGGGCAAGGTGGCCTGACCGGCCCGACCATGTGGTTTGTGCCGGCGCACCGCGACGAATTGCTGTTGCGCTGGTCGGAACTCGGAACCAGCCTCGGCCGTGTCGGGCCAACGTGGGACCTTGAAGGTCGGCGCCTGCTGCGCAGCTGGGCACGCTGGCCGCGCCGTTACCACAACACCCCTCACCTGCGAGCCTGCCTGCGGCATTTTTCGCAGGTTCACAACGAACTGGCCGACCCCCACGCGGTGGAGCTGGCGCTCTGGTTTCACGATGCGATTTATTGGCCGTGGCTGCCGCGCAATGAAGAAAAAAGCGCCTTGTGGGCTACCCGCTTCATGCAGGAAATGGGTTTCGACGAAACCATGTGCGAAGCCGTCAGCAGCCATGTCCTCGATACCCGGCACCAGGCCGTGCCGCACAGCGTTGACGCGCAATGGGTGGTCGACATCGACCTGGCGATCCTCGGCCAGAACGAGGCCGTGTACCGGCAGTTCGAGCGCGATGTGCGCAGCGAGTACCGCTGGGTGCGCTGGTCGCGTTACGTGAAGGGTCGCAGCGCCGTGCTGCAGTCTTTCATCGACCGCCCGCGCATTTACAGCACCTCCTGGTTTTATGAGCGTTACGAGGCCAGCGCAAGAAACAACCTGCAGGCCGCGCTGGCTGCGCTTGCACGCAACCAGCTGTACTGAAGCGGATCAGCCCCGGCCCACAAACGGCATCTTCGTCGCCATGATGGTCATGAACTGGACGTTGGTGGACAGCGGCAAGGCGGCCATGTGCACCACAGCATCGGCCACATGATTCACATCCATCAGCGGCTCGATCGCAATCTCGCCATTGGCCTGCGGCACGCCTTTGGCCATGCGCGCAGCGAGCTCGGTGTGTGCGTTGCCGATGTCGATCTGGCCACAGGCGATGTCGTATTTTCGGCAGTCCAGCGAGATGGACTTGGTCAGACCGGTGATTGCGTGTTTGGTCGCGGTGTAGGGCGCCGAATTGGGGCGCGGTGCGTGCGCCGAAATGGAGCCGTTGTTGATGATGCGTCCGCCCTGCGGCGACTGCGCCTTCATCAATCTGATCGCCTGCTGCGCGCAGAGGAAGGAGCCGGTCAGGTTGATGTTGACCACGTTTTGCCACTGCTCGAAAGTCAGCTCTTCCATCGGCACGGCCGGCGCGCCCACGCCGGCGTTGTTGAACAGCAGGTCCAGACGCCCGAACGTGGCCAGCACCTTGTCGAAAGCAGCACGCACCGCCTCGGGCTGGCTGACGTCGCAGGGCACGGCCAGCGCGTCCTGGCTGCCCGACTCCTTGACCACGTCGTTCAGGGCGTCAGCGCGCCGTCCGACCAGTGCCACGCGATAACCCTCGCGCAGCAGCGCCAGTGCCACTGCCTTGCCTATGCCGGAACCTGCGCCGGTAACCAGCGCGACCTTGCCGTTCGATGTCATGGTATGCCTTGTCTCTTGATGTGAATGAAATGGCGGCTCGCCAGCGCATGGCGCCGCCCTCTGCGGATTGTGCCCGAGCTGCATCGGCCGCGCTGGCGCCACGCAGGCGCTGCGCCCCAACTACTTTAGGTTTCAACTATTTTGAAAACTTGTTGGAAATAACCGACACCACGGGTTTTACAGCGGTGCTACCTTTGCGCCATGACCTCCAGCGCCCCTCCTTCCCGCACGGCCCATGGTGCAGTCAGGCCTCCGAAACTATGGGACATTTCGCCCGCCGTGGACGAGCGCGCCGCCGTGTTTCCGGGCGACGCAGCCTACTCGCAGAAGCTGCACTTTGCGCTGGAACCCGGCTGCCCGGTCAACGTCAACACCCTCACTTTCTCGCCGCACACCGGCGCGCATGCCGACGCCCCCATGCACTACGCCAATGGCCAGCCGGCGATTGGCGCCGTCGACCTGCTGCCCTACCTCGGGCCCTGCCGCGTCATCCATTGCCTGGACTGCGGCCCGCTCGTGGAGCCGCAGCACATCGCCCATGCACTGGACAACCTGCCGCCCCGAGTGCTGCTGCGCACCTCAGCGGCGGCCAGCCAGTCCTGGGCATCATTTACGGCCATAGCCCCTGCCACGCTTGCGCTGTTAGCTAGCAAAAGCATAGCGCTTGTCGGCATCGACACGCCCAGTGTGGACCCTGCGACCAGCCAGGACCTGCCCAGCCACCACCTGCTGCTGAATCACGATCTGCGCGTGCTGGAGAACCTGGTGCTCGACGACGTCCCGGAAGGCGACTACGAACTGATTGCCTTGCCCCTCAAACTGACAAAAGCCGACGCCTCGCCGGTTCGCGCCGTGCTGCGCGAACTGCCCGGGAACGGCACCGGAAAACCATGACCACACTGACCGACTGCCGCGCAATCGACGCCGGCGACTCCCTGCGCCCGCTGCGCGACCAATTTGTGCTGCCTGAAGGCGTGATTTACCTGGACGGAAATTCCCTGGGCGTGCTGCCCAAGAGCGCGGCGGCACGTATCGCCGATGTCATTACCCGCGAATGGGGCCAGGACCTGATCCGCTCCTGGAACAGCGCCGGCTGGTTCCACATGCCGCAGCGCCTGGGCAACAAGATTGCGCCGCTGATAGGCGCCGGCCCCGGCGAAGTGGTGGCCACCGACAGCACCTCCGTCAACCTCTACAAGGTCCTCAGTGCTGCCCTCAACATGACCGCCGATGACGCTCCGTCAAGGAAAACCATCGTCAGCGAACGCAGCAACTTTCCGACCGACCTGTACATTGCCGAAAGCCTGTGCCGTGAGCGCGGCTACCGGCTGCAGCTGGTCGAGCCCGGTGAAATCAACGCTGCTTTGACGCAAAACACCGCCGTGCTGATGCTGACGCACGTGAACTACCGCACCGGCGCCATGCACGACATGGCAGCACTCACGCAGGCAGCCCATGCGGCGGGTGCTCTGGCGGTGTGGGACCTGGCGCACAGCGCGGGCGCCGTGCCGGTGGACCTGCAGGGTGCCAACGCCGACTTTGCCGTCGGCTGCGGCTACAAGTACCTCAACGGCGGGCCCGGTGCGCCGGCGTTTGTCTGGGTGCATCCCAGGCATACAGATCGTTTCCGGCAACCGTTGTCTGGCTGGTGGGGACACGCCGCACCGTTCGAGTTCACACCCGGCTACAGCCCCGCACCCGGCATCACGCGTTACCTGTGCGGCACCCAGCCCATGCTGAGCCTGGCCGCCCTCGAATGCGGGCTGGACGTTTTCGGCGCCGCCGCAGCCTTGGGCGGCATGGCCGCGCTGCGCAGCAAATCGCTGGCGCTGACGGACCTGTTCATCACCCTGGTGGAAGAACGCTGTGCCGGCCACGGTCTGGGCCTGGCCACACCGCGCGAGCACGCGCAACGCGGCTCGCAGGTCTGCCTCACGCGCAGGGAGGGTGCTTACGCCATCGTGCAGGCGCTGATTGCACGTGGCGTGATTGGTGACTTTCGTGCGGGTGACCCTTCGACAGGCTCAGGACAAGCTCCTTCGACAAGCTCATGGCAAACGGGAAGTCCAGACATCCTTCGCTTCGGCTTCACCCCGCTGTACATCGGCTTCGAGGACGTCTGGCATGCAGTCGAGCACCTGAAGCAGGTGCTGGAGACCGCCGAGTGGAAACGCCCTGAATTCAACCAGAAACATGCGGTGACCTGATCATGACCACCCCCGAAAAAATCGTCATCGACGAAAAAGCCCAACTCGACTTCAGCCGCGACATGAGTTACGGCGACTACCTGCAGCTCGACGCGATCCTCGGCGCGCAGAAACCGCTTTCTCCCGCTCACGATGAGCTGCTGTTCATCGTGCAGCACCAGACCAGCGAGCTCTGGATGAAGCTGATGCTGCACGAGCTGCGCGCAGCGATTGCCAATGTGGCCAGAGACGAGCTGGGCGCCGCTTTCAAGATGCTGGCCCGCGTCAGCAAGATCATGGAACAGCTGGTGCACGCCTGGGATGTATTGGCCACCATGACGCCACCCGAGTACAGTGCGATACGGCCCTACCTGTCCAACTCCAGCGGCTTTCAAAGTGCGCAATACCGCTGCATCGAATTCGCGCTCGGCAACAAAAACGCCGCCATGCTCAAGCCCCATGCACATCGCCCCGATCTGCTGGCCCAGGTCCAGGCCGCATTCGAAGCCCCCTCTCTCTACGACGAAGCCCTGCGCCTGCTGGCGCGCCGCGGCCTGCCCGTTCCATCCAGCCACACGCAGCGTGACTGGACCCAGGGCTATGTGGAAAGCGACGCGGTGGAGCAGGCCTGGCTGGTGGTTTACCGCGACCCCAAACAGTACTGGGACCTGTACCAGCTCGGCGAAGAACTCACCGACCTCGAAGACGCCTTCCGCCTCTGGCGCTTCCGCCATGTGACCACGGTGGAACGCGTGATTGGCTTCAAGCGCGGCACCGGGGGCACAGGGGGCGTCAGCTATTTGCGCAAGATGCTGGATGTGGTGTTGTTTCCGGAGATATGGAAGTTGCGCACAGACCTCTGAAATCAGGCAATCCATTTGGCCGTTGACAAACGTATTCATTTGAATACACTTGTCGACATGGTACCTATTTCCGCCCGTCTGCCCGACGATCTTTATGAGTGGCTGTCAACCCTTCCGCTGGAAGACGCCACAACCCTGAGCGACAAGCTCCGCGTGGCCGTGCTTCACCTCAAGCGCATGCACGATGGCGACACCGACTATATCGATGCCTTGTCCATGTACCGCGACCTGGGCCGCAATACGCGCGAACAGATCGCCCAGCTCGAACGCAAAACTGGCCAGCACTCCGAGGTGCTTGCGGCGTTCATGGAGCATCTTCCTGCGTTGATTGCCATGCTGCATGCCAGCCAGGCGTCGTCCCCCAACAGTGCCCGGGAGCTGGAAGCTGTCCTGGTCAAACGCACCATGCAGCTGACGGAAACGCTGCTGAGGCAAGCAATCACTACACGCGCCGCCGCTTATGATGAAAAAGTCATCCTTGATAATTCAACTCGGGTGCTCGAGTTGGCGCAACTGATTTCGTCACCACGCTAAAAAGGGAGGTTTTTATGGCCGATAACTTACGTACCCGGGTTACCCGTGTGATCGCGGGCGGCGCGCATGCACTGCTCGACAAGATAGAAGATGCAGCGCCCGTCGCATTGCTCGAGCAGTCAGTGCGCGAAGTCGAGCAGGTAACCGACGAGGTCAGGGCCGAACTCGGGCGCATCGTTGCCAACCGGCATCTTGCCCAGCAGCAGCATCTGCAACTCAACAAGGAGCACGATGCCTTGTCGGTCTCTGTGACTACCGCGATTGCCGAAAATCGGGAAGACTTGGCCAAACAGGCGATAGCCCGCCAACTCGACATCGAAGCCCAATTACCAATTCTGGAAACCAGCCTCAGCGAAATGAGCCAGCAGGACAAGGAGCTGTCCGGTTTCGTCGACGCGCTGATGGGCAAAAAACGCGAGATGGAGAAAACCATCCAGGACTTCGAGGCATCACGCCGCCTCACCGAAACCAGCAATCTGCGCAAGAACCCCGCCGCCACTGCCGAGGCCAGAATGAACTCCGCCCAGTCGGCGTTTGACCGTACCTTCCGGCGCCAGACCGGCTTGAACGGCGCAGGCAGCGGTGGGCTGGAGCAGGCCGCCAAACTCAACGAACTGAACCAGCTGGTGCGGGACAACAAGATCAACGAGCGCCTGGCCCAGCTCAAGGCGAGCCATTGAGGCCGCCGCGATGATTATCTTCACCGCACCGGAAACCTGGCCCTTCGGTGCCGCGCTGGCCGTGATGGTCGGCTTAAGCATTGTGGAGGGGGCTGGGCTGATGCTGGCGCACAGTCCCTCGCACATCCTCGAAAGCCTGCTGCCTGATGTGCCGGACGGCGTTGAAGGCGCGCTGGGCTGGTTGCATGTCGGCAAGGTGCCTTTGCTTGTGCTGCTGATACTGTTTCTGGCGGGCTTCACCGTCTCGGGCTACGTGATCCAGTCGGTCGCCCACGGCTTGGCCGGTTCGCTGCTTCCTGCGTGGCTGGCTTGCATACCGGCTTTCCTGGCAGGCATCTCGACGGTCAACGGCGTGGGCGGACTGCTGGCCAAGATTGTTCCGGGCGATGAAACCAGTGCTGTCAGCGAACAGACCTTGATAGGCCGAGCCGGCGTCATCATCAGTGGCCATGCGCGTGCAGGCGTAGCCGCCGAGGCTAAAGTTCGCGATGCCAATGGCCGGGCGCACTACGTGATGGTTGAGCCTGATATCGCGGATCAGACGCTGGACGAAGGGACGGCCATCGTGCTGGTGCGCAAAACCGGTGCCCGCTTCAATTGCATACGCAACCCGCATCCTGAGCTTTTGTGAAACCAGTCAAAGAACTGGCATCGAATGACAAACCCGGCCCTGGTGGCCGGCCAAAAACAACAACCGGAGGAAGTAGATCGTGATTGACATGCTTATCAACATAGCGGTTCCCGCAGCGCTGGTATTTTTCTCATTGCTGCTGATCGGTATCATCTTCGCGCGGCTTTACCACCGCGCCACCAAGGAAACCGCTTTTGTGCGCACCGGCCTCGGCGGCCAAAAAGTAATCATGGACGGAGGCGCCATCGTGCTGCCAATCTTCCATGAAACCATTCCCGTGAACATGAACACGCTCAAGCTCGAAGTCTCGCGACGCGAAGAGCAGAGCCTGATCGCGCTGGACCGCATGCGTGTGGATGTGGCCGCGGCCTTCTTCGTGCGTGTCAAGCAGACCGCGGAATCTGTCAGCACGGCGGCCCAGACCCTGGGGCGCAAAACCATGGAGCCGGCGGCTCTCAAGGTTCTGGTGGAAGACAAATTCGTCGACGCCTTGCGCGCTACCGCGGCGACCATGTCGATGCGCGAGTTGCAGGACAAGCGCCGGGAATTTGTCCAGGCCGTACAAAACGCCGTGGCGGAAGATCTTGAGAAAAACGGTCTGGAGCTGGAATCGGTCTCGCTCACGAGCATGGATCAGACTGCCAAAGAGTTTTTCAATCCCAGCAATGCCTTTGATGCCGAAGGCTTGACCCGGCTGACCGAAGAAACTGAAAGCCGCCGCAAACAACGCAACGATATCGAGCAGGACACCGAGGTCCAGGTCCGCACCAAAAATCTCGAAGCCGAGCGCCTGAAGCTGACCATCTCCAAAGAGCAGGAATTCGCGACCTTGACCCAACAGCAAGAGATTTCCAACGCGAAGGCCGACCAGACTGCCACCATCGCAAAAATCGAAGCAGAGCGCCAGCGCGAAGCCGAAGAAGTGCGCATCAACGCAGACCGCCTTGTCAAGGAACGCCGCATCGAAGCAGATCGGACGGTCAATAACGCAGAAATCGACAAGAATCTTTCTGTCCAGAAAAAGCAGATCGAGGCTGACCGCGAAACCAAGGTCAAGCAGGCGGAGCAACGCCAGTCGATTGAAATCGCGAATCAGGTCGCAGCCATCGCCATCGCTCAAAAATCTCAAGAACAGTCGCAAGCCGATGCGGCGGCCAATACCGCCCGCGCCGAAGCGGTCAAGTCGGAAGAGCTCGTGAACACCGCCCGGGAAGTCGCCATTGCGGAACGTGGCAAATCGATTCAACTGATTGATGCAACGCGTGAGGCTCAGCAACAAGCGATATCCATCACCGTGGCTGCTGAAGCGGAACGCGAAGCCGCAGAAAACCGCGCACTCGCTTTACGAGTTGAAGCGGATGCAAAAAAGGCGGCAGCGCTGGCTGAAGCTGAAGGTATCGCCGCCATCAACGAGGCAAAAAATCGCCTTGGTGCAGCGCAGATTGACCTGGCGGTGCGGATGCAATTGATCCAGTCACTGCCGCTGATCATTCAGCAGTCCGTCAAACCGCTGGAGAAAATTGAATCCATCCGGCTGTTTCAGGTCAATGGCATGCCGACGGGCAACGGTTCCGGCGGCAGCGCGGGAACATCGGGTAACAGTTCCGGCGGCCAGGGGGGAACTCTCCCTGAACAGGTGGTCAATTCAGCCCTCCAGTACCAGGTTGCAAAACCAATTGTCGATGCCATCATGAAAGACGCAGGCTTGAGCAATCCCTCGCTGACAGGCATCGCCGAATCGGTGGCGGCGATGGTGGCTATGCCTCAAGTGCATACACCAGCAGCGGCGGCATCTCGCGCCGAGCCGCAATCCTGAAACGGTTGCGCGTACTAATTTAAAAACATTCAACCGGAGCGTCCCGAAAGGGAGCTCCGGTTTTTCCATGAACGACGCAAAAGAAAGAGCGTGGACCGCCGGGCCGAGACTCGGCTTGCTGGCAAGCCCACCAGGTCGGTTCAGAGAAGGCTTCGACAAGTTCAGCTCGAACGGCTGCGCCCGCTATGAATTAAATAGCTGATCATGCCCGTGGAATAAGGGAAAGAAGCAGATTTCATCAACGAATTTGCACCAGAAGAACCCGAAATTCCCAAAAATTTATAAGAAAAAAGCCTGCAGCCCATATTGCACGGCCGCCACCAGCTACAAATTCAGGAGCAGATCAAGGCCCACCATAAAGCCAAGGCACATCCAGCAAACGCTCCCCCAACATCTTGAGCGACATATCCCGCCCCAACCGCAGCACGCCATCCGCATGAAAGATCTGTCCATTGCGAATGGCACGCGCCTGTACCCGCGCATTGCGCTCCCAGCGGTTCAGCGCGTAGCGGCTGAGCAGGGTGGGCACATCGAAGGCCGGGTCCAGTGCCTGCGCCAGGGCGCAGCCAAGCTCGGCGGCGTCTTCAATGGCCATGCCTGCCCCCTGGGCCAGGTAGGGCCGCATGGGGTGGGCTGCGTCGCCTAGCAACGCGACACGGCCGAGCGCGTGCTGGTACGCACCCTGCATGGGCGGCCGGTCGCACAGTGCCCAGAGCCGCCACGCGGGAATCGCCCGCACCAGGTCCTGCAGCGGCGCACAGCTGCCGGCCAATGCAGCGTGCAGGCCGGCGCCGTCGGTGCCCTGGTCCCAGTTGTCAAGATCATCCCCGGTGCGCCCTTCAACAATGCCCACCACGTTGAGAGACTTGCCGCCGCACACCGGGTACTGCACCACATGCAGCTTGGGTCCCAGCCAGGCCGTGACCTGGCTGGACCGCAGGGCTTCGGGCAAGTCGGCCTGTGGCAGCAAGGCACGGTAGGCCGTGTGGCCGGTGGCACGCGGCGGCCCGTCGCCGAGCAGCCATTGGCGCACCGGGCTCCACAAGCCGTCGGCACCCACCAGCACCTCGCCTTCCACCGGCGGGTCGTCACCACTTTGCACCGTCACGGCTTCAGGGTTCTGGGTGAAACAGTTCAGGGTGTGATTGAGCTTGAGGGAAACGCCTGCCTTCTGCACCGCCGCCAGCAGCAGGCCATGCAGGTCGGCGCGGTGCACCGTGGCGTAGGGCGCGCCATAACGCTGTGTCATCACATCCCCCAGGCGCAGGACGCCAAGGGTTTCGCCGGTGACGGCGCTACGTACTTGGAGGCGATCGGGAAAGGCCGCCACGCCGGCCAACGCGTCGGCCAGGCCCCAGCCATGCAACACCTTGACCACGTTCGGCCCGAGCTGAATGCCGGCGCCGACTTCGCTGAACACCGGTGCGCGCTCGTACAGGCGCACATCCCAGTCGGCCCGCGCGCCAGCCAGCGCCGCCGCCAGCCCGCCAATGCCGCCCCCAGCGATCAATGCCTGCAATTGCTTCCTCCGGGCGTCAAATTGTCGCGCCAGCAGTTGCCTGAGCACCTCACCGCGCGGCCGCGCGGTGATTCAACACAACGCCTTTTGTTCTCATGCAGCTAACAGCTGCCTGAGAACGAAAGGCAGAATGCCGCCGTGCCGGTAATAGTCCACCTCGATGGGCGTGTCGATGCGCAGGATGACTTCCAGCTCCTCGCGTGAGCCGTCTTCACGCGTGACCACCAGCCGGGCCCGGCTTTGCGGCCTGAGCTCGGGGTCGGGCAGCACTTCGACGACTTCCCTGCCGCTCAGGCGCAGGGTCTGCCACGAATCGCCGGGCAGAAACTGCAGTGGCAACACACCCATGCCGACCAGGTTGCTGCGGTGGATGCGCTCGAAACTGCGCGCCACCACCGCCTTGATGCCCAGCAGTTGCGTGCCTTTGGCCGCCCAGTCACGCGAAGAGCCGGTACCGTATTCCTCGCCCGCAAAAATCACCGTCGGCGTGCCTTGCTGCATATACTTCATGGCCGCGTCGTAGATGAACTTTTTCTCGCCAGAGGGCTGGAACAGCGTCACACCGCCTTCTTCACGCGAACCGTCGGCGCCCGCGGGAATCATCAGGTTCTTGATGCGCACATTGGCAAAAGTGCCGCGCATCATCACCTCGTGGTTGCCGCGGCGGGCGCCGTAGCTGTTGAAGTCGGCCTTCTGCACGCCATGGGCCAGCAACCATTCTCCGGCAGGTGAGCTGCCCTTGATGGAGCCCGCCGGCGAGATGTGGTCGGTGGTGATCGAGTCGCCGAACAGCGCCATGATGCGCGCGCCCTTCACCGACACGGCGTCTTTCTGGCCACCCGCTGCTGGGTCCATGGCGAATCCGGCAAAGAATGGCGGCTCCGCAATGTAGGTGCTCTTGGGCCAGGTGTAGGCATTGCCGGTCACGCCCTTGATGTTCTCCCACAGCTTGCCGGGTTCGCTCTTGACCTTGGCGTAGTTCTCGCGGAAGGCCTTGCCGTTCATGGCGAACTTCATCAGCTTGTAGATCTCGTCACTGGTCGGCCAGATGTCGCCGAGGTAGACATCCTTGCCGCCCTTGCCTTTGCCGACCGGCTCGGTCATCAGGTCGCGCATCACGGTGCCGGCAATCGCATAGGCCACCACCAGCGGCGGGCTGGCCAGGAAATTGGCTTTCAGGTTGGGGTGGATGCGCGCCTCGAAGTTGCGGTTGCCCGACAGCACGGCCGCGCACACCAGGTCGCTCTTGTTGATGGCTTCGTTGATCTCGGGTGTCAGGTCGCCTGCATTGCCGATGCAGGTGGTGCAGCCGTAACCGGCCAGGGCAAAGCCGAGCTTCTCGAGGTAGGGCAACAGCCCGGTATTGGTCAGATATTCGGTGACGATGCGCGAGCCGGGTGCCAGCGAGGTCTTGATGTGCGGCTGCACCTTGAGGCCCGCTTCCACCGCTTTTTTGGCCAGCAGGCCGGCCGCCAGCAGCACACTGGGGTTGGAGGTGTTGGTGCAGCTGGTGATCGCCGCGATCAGCACATCGCCGTTGCCGATGCTGATACTGGTGTTTTTGGTTTCGGTCGGTGCTCCATCCGATTTGGCCGCAGCCAGCGTCGGACGATTGCCTTCCATCTCGGCGACCATGCGCGGCGCACCTGCCGGTGTGGGCGGTGCACCCTCCGAGGTGTCGGGCTCGGTCTGTTCGGCGCGCTGCAGAAGATGGCGCGTGGCCAGCATGGCGGCCGGCTGGTTGAAGCCGTTCTCGGCAACCGGCTTGCTGAACAGCGAGGCAAACTGGCTGGCCACCTGGCCCAGTTCGATGCGGTCCTGCGGGCGCTTGGGGCCGGCCAGGCTGGGCGTCACATCGCCAAGGTCAAGCTTGACCACCTGCGAAAAATCGATCTGGCCTGGCAACGGCACACCGAACAGGCCCTGCGCGCGGAAGTAGGCTTCGAAGGCTTCGATCTCCGCCTTGGTGCGGCCGGTGCCAGTGAAGTAGTCGATGGTTTTTTCGTCCACCGGAAAAAAGCCCATGGTGGCGCCGTATTCGGGTGCCATGTTGGCAATCGTCGCACGATCTGGCAGCGCCAGCGTGCGGGTGCCTTCGCCGAAAAACTCGACAAACTTGCCGACCACTTTTTCCTTGCGCAGAGTCTCGGTGACGCGCAGCACCAGGTCGGTTGCGGTCACGCCTTCGCGCAGGCGGCCGGTCAGCTCGAAACCAACCACGTCGGGTGTCAGCATGTACACCGGCTGGCCCAGCATGGCGGCCTCGGCTTCGATGCCGCCCACACCCCATCCGACCACACCGATGCCGTTGATCATGGTGGTGTGGCTGTCGGTGCCCACCAGGGTGTCGGGGTAATACACGCCGTCAGCACGTTTGTGCACGCCACGGGCCAGATACTCCAGGTTGACCTGGTGCACGATGCCGAAGCCCGGCGGCACCACGCCAAAGGTGTCAAACGCCTGCATGCCCCACTTCATGAACTGGTAGCGCTCGTTGTTGCGCTGGAATTCCAGCTTCATGTTCAGGTCCAGCGAATTTTTCTTGCCGTAGTGGTCCACCATGATGGAGTGGTCCACCACCAGGTCCACCGGCACCAGCGGTTCGATGGCCTTCGGGTTCTTGCCCAGCTTGATGGCCACGCTGCGCATGGCGGCCAGGTCGGCCAGCAAGGGAACGCCGGTGAAGTCCTGCAGTACCACGCGCGCGACTACAAAAGGGATTTCCTCAGTGCGGTCGGCATTCGGAAGCCAGCTGGCGAGCTGCCGCACATGTTCGGCGCTGACTTTTTTACCGTCGCAGTTGCGCAGCACGGACTCAAGCACGATGCGCATGGACACCGGTAGGCGCGAGATCTTGGGGAATTGTCTGGTCAGCGCGGGCAGGGAGTGAAACTTGCCGGTTTTCCCTGACGCGGTGGTGAAAGTTTTGAGAGTGTTGGCGAACTCGTGGGCCATGGCTAACTCCTGATCTTGTGGTTTTTGCTTATTGTCATCCTACAAGGCTTAACCGCAGTGTCTGTAGGACTTGGCCCAGAACAGATCAGCTGGCGGAATCCGGCAGGTAACGCACTGCAAGCACCCCCTCAATGGCCCGCAAATGGTCCAGCACCGCGTCGCTGACCGGGCTTTCCACATCGACCAGGGTATAGGCCATGTCCCCGCGCGACTTGTTGACCATGTTGTGGATGTTCAGGCCAGCCTGCGCCATGGTGGTGGATATCTGCCCCAGCATGTTGGGCACATTGGCATTGGCAATTGCCACCCGGTAAGCAGATTCGCGCGCCATGACCACCGCCGGAAAGTTGACGGCGTTGACCACATTACCGTGCTCCAGGTAGTCGCGCAGCTGCCCGGCCACCATGACGGCGCAGTTTTCCTCGGCCTCGCGGGTGGATGCACCCAGGTGGGGCAGCGCGACGACACCGGCGTGGTGGTTGAGCGCTGCAGAGGGAAAGTCGCAGACATAAACGGCCAGCCGCTTCGCATCGAGCGCCGCCAGCACGGAGGCCTCGTTGACCACGCCTTCACGCGAAAAATTGAGCAACACTGCACCGGGCCGCATCAGCTTGAGGTTGTCGACGTTGACCATGTCGCGCGTGGCGGCCACCAGTGGCACATGCAGCGTCACGAAGTCCGAATTTTTCAGAACCTCGGCCACACTGGCCGCTTTTTTCACCTGTGCCGGCAGGCTCCAGGCAGCGTCGACCGTGATGTCGGGGTCGTAGCCCAGCACGTTCATGCCGAGCTTGATGGCCGCATCGGCCACCAGGCAACCGACCTTGCCGAGCCCGACAATGCCGAGCGTATGCCCGGCGAGTTCAAACCCGGCGAAGGCTTTCTTGCCTTCTTCCACCGCCTTGTCCATGTCGACCCTGGTGGTGTCCAGGCTGGCGACAAAACGCAGCGCCGACGCGATATTGCGAGCAGCCAGCAACATGCCGGCGAGCACCAGTTCCTTCACCGCATTGGCATTCGCGCCTGGTGCATTGAAAACGGGCACACCGCGCGCGCTCATGGCGGGAACCGGGATGTTGTTGGTACCCGCACCGGCGCGGGCGATGGCCTGCACGCTCGCAGGCACCTCCATGGCATGCATGTCGGCGGAGCGCACCAGCACCGCATCAGGAAGGGCGATGTCTTTGCCGGTGCTGTAGCGCTCGGCCGGCAGGCGCTTCAGGCCGTTGGCCGAGATCTGGTTGAGCAGCAGAATCTCGAAGCGCCGGCCTGCTGCCTCAGCCATGGCTGGCCTCAAACTCCTTCATGTAGGCCACCAGGGCCTGCACGCCTTCCACCGGCATCGCGTTATAGATGGAGGCACGCATGCCGCCTACCGAACGGTGGCCCTTGAGCTGCAGCATGCCGCGCGCCTGCGCGCCCTTGAGGAAGGCTTCGTCCAACGACTCGTCCTTCAGCTTGAAAGGCACGTTCATCAGCGAGCGGTCTTCGCGCGCCACGGGGTTGTTGTAGAAGCTGGTCGAATCAAGGTAGTCGTACAGTACCGCCGCCTTCTTGCGGTTGTGTTCTTCCATGGCTTTCAGGCCACCGAGCGACTTGATGTGTTTGAACACCAGGCCGGCGATGTAGATCGCATAAGTGGGCGGCGTGTTGTACATCGAGTCGTTGTCGGCCTGCTGCTTGTAGTCAAACACAAACGGTGTGTGCGGAATGGCCTGGCCGATCAGGTCCTCGCGCACGATCACCAGCGTCAGGCCCGAGGGGCCGATGTTCTTTTGCGCCCCGGCATAAATCAGGCCGTAGCGGCTGACATCGATGGGACGTGAGAGGATATTGGACGACATGTCGGCCACCAGCGGCACCGCGCCGGTATCGGGCGTCCAATGGTATTCGACACCGCCTATGGTTTCGTTCGAGCAGATGTGCACGTACGCCGCCTCCGGGTCCAGCTTCCAGGTGTCGAACTTCGGCACGCTGGTGAACCCGCTGGCCTCGGCCGTGGCGGCCACATTGACCTTGCAGTAGTTCTTGGCTTCCTTGATGGTTTTTTTCATCCACTCACCCGTGTTGATGAAGTCCGCGCCGGCATGGCCGCGCAGCAGGTTCATCGGGATGAAGGCGTTTTGTCCCAGCCCGCCGCCCTGCAGGAACAGCACCTTGTAGTTGGCCGGAATCGCCAGCAGTTCGCGCAGGTCGGCCTCGGCCTCGGCGTGGATGGAAATGAACTCCTTGCCGCGGTGGCTCATCTCCATGACGGACATGCCGGAACCATGCCAGTCGAGCATTTCGGCGGCTGCCTGGCGCAGCACGGGTTCAGGAAGGGTGGCCGGTCCGGCACTGAAGTTCAAGGCGCGTGTCATGAAAAGGGCTTTCGGAGAGATGATGGAAATCGGCCTGGCACCCCGGGAGGGCCAGACCGCACAGCATACAAGAAAGTCCCGCGCCGGGGCCGGCGCTGTTCACCAGCCGGGCTGCACCGTAGCCTTGCGCAAGCCGACCCACTGCATTTCGGCCAGCAGGCCCACCGCCACCGCCTGCACGGCGATGAACACCTTGCCCGCCAGGGTGGGCGTTACAAAATCCCCCAGCAACAAGGCCAGGCAGCCCAGCACCCAGAGCAGGTTGGCGCCGATCAACAGCCAGACCAGGGGCACGGGCACAAATTGCCGGGTGGCGATGAAGCCGATAGCCGCCACGTAGCCAAATATCGCCCAGCCCGACGCCACCAGCAAGGTTTCCGGCAATCCGAGCAGGCTGGCGAGCAAACCAGTCAGCAGCAGTTGCAGCGCGCCGGTGGCCGCGCCGGTGGCGGCGTCCAGCCAAAGGACGCTGCGCAGGAACTGGGGCGAGGACGTCAGGGAGGAGAAGGAAGCAACAGCAGACATGAAAAACTCCTTGATTAAAAAGGACAGCGGCTTGAGGGAGGTACCGCAGCGGGCTGTCCATCTGCTGCGGTCATGGCGCCATGATTCCCGCGCTGGTGCTTGGCGTCGATAACCTCGCAGGTAATGGCATCCGGCCGTGCCTGCCTTAGGATGGCGCCATGAATGCCAGCCTTCACACCCCAACACGGCCCGCCCGCCCCACCCCGCTGCCTTTTGGCGAACACCTGCGCCACTGGCGCCAGCACCGGCGCCTGAGCCAGCTGGACCTGGCCAGCGAGGCTGACATATCTACCCGGCACCTGAGTTTTGTGGAAACCGGCCGCGCCGTGCCCAGCCGCGAAATGGTGCTGCGCCTGTCCGAACGCCTGGCCATTCCCCTGCGCGAGCGCAACACGCTGCTGGTGGCCGCCGGTTACGCGCCGATGTATCGGGAACGCCCGCTGGACGACCCGGCGCTGGCGTCGGCCCGGCAGGCGGTGGAGCTGATCCTCAAGAGCCACGAACCCTTCCCGGCGCTGGCGCTGGACCGGCACTGGAACCTGCTGGCCGCGAATGCCGCCCTGCCGCACCTGCTGGCCGGCGCGGACCCGGAACTGCTGCAGGGGCCCATCAATGTGCTGCGCCTGAGCCTTCACCCACGCGGCCTGGCCAGCAAGATCGTCAACCTCGCGCAGTGGCGCAACCACCTGTTCGAGAGGCTGCGCCAGCAGATTGCCGCCACGGCCGACCCGGTGCTGGCGGACCTGCTGGCCGAGCTGCAGGCCTACCCCGTGCCCGAAGGGGCCGACGAGACCCACCTCGCTGGCGAACACCTGGGCGTGGTCATGCCCTTCCAGTTCCGCACCGCCCACGGCGTGCTGAGCTTCATCAGCACCGTCACGATTTTTGGCACGGCGGTGGACGTGACGCTGCAGGAGCTGATGCTGGAGACCTTCTTTCCGGCGGACACGCTAACCGGCGAAGTTTTGCGCAAGGTGCTGTCGCCCGCGTGATGGCGCGGCACGCAGGCTTGGCGCACCATGCGGTCAGGAGACAAACATGAGCGAAAGCACCCACCACCGAATCTGCCCGCTGTGCGAGGCCTGTTGCGGCCTGGAACTCAAGGTCCGGGACGGCAAGGTCATCAGCATCCGTGGCCACGACAGCGATGTCTTCAGCGCCGGCTATATCTGCCCCAAAGGCGTGGCGCTGAAAGACCTGCACGAAGACCCGGACCGGCTACGCACGCCGCTGATCAAGCGCAACGGGGAGTTCGTCCCGGCCAGCTGGGACGAAGCCTTTGCAGAGATTGAGCGCCGCTTGCCGCCGATTCTGGCGCAGCATGGCCGCCAAGCCGGCGCCATCAGCGTGGGCAACCCGTCGGCCCACAAGATCGGCCTGCTGCTTTATTTCGCGCGCCTGGCCAAGGCACTGGGTTCGCGCAATGTGTTCTCCGCGTCCACGCTGGACCAGATGCCCAAGCAGCTGTCCAGCGGGTTGATGTTCGGCCACTGGCTCAGCATTGCTGTGCCCGACATCGCGCGCTGCGACTTTTTGCTGGTGCTGGGCGCGAACCCGCTGGCCAGCAACGGCAGCCTGTGGACCGTGCCCGACTTCAAGGGCAAGGCCAAGGCCATGCAGGCACGCGGCGGCAAGCTGGTGGTGATCGATCCGCGCCGCACCGAAACCGCCGCTATGGCCGATGCCCACCACTTCATCCGCCCCGGCGCCGATGTGTTTTTGCTGCTGGGCCTGGTGCACACGCTGTTCGAAGAAAAACTGGTGCGGCTGGGCCGCGTTGCGCCGCTGGTCAATGGCGTGGACGCCGTTGAAGCGGCGGTGAAAGACTTCAGCGCCGAGGTGGTGGCACCGCGCTGCGGCATAGCCGTCGACACCATTCGCGGCCTGGCACGGCAACTCGCCGGCACACCGCGCGCCGCGGTGTATGGCCGCATCGGTACCTGCACGCAGGAATACGGCACGCTGGCGAGCTGGCTGGTGGATGTGCTCAATGTACTGACCGGCCACCTCGACGAACCCGGTGGCGCGATGTTCCCGAAAGCCGCCGCCTTCGCGCACAACACCGCCGGCCAGCCCGGCAGTGGCCGCGGCATCAGCACCGGACGCCACACCAGCCGCGTCAGCGGCGCGCCCGAGGTGTTTGGCGAGCTGCCCATGACCTGCCTGGCCGAAGAAATCGAGACGCCAGGCGCCGGCCAGGTGCGTGCGCTGATCACCGTGGCCAGCAACCCGGTGCTTTCCTCGCCCAACGGCGCGCGGCTGGCGCAGGCGCTTGACAGCCTGGACTTCATGGTCAGCATGGACATCTACGTCAACGAAACCTCGCGCCATGCCGATGTGATCCTGCCCGGCCTGTCGCCGCTGGAGGACATGCATTACGACGTGGCCTTTCCGCAGTTTTCCTGGCGCAACCATGCGCGCTACAGCGCGCCGGTGTTTGCCGCGCCTGAAGACCAGCCCGCAGAATGGGAAACCCTGCTCAAGCTGGCAGCCATCGTGCAGGGCCAGGGCGCACAAACCCCGGCCCGCGAGATCGACGACCGCTACTTTGCCGAAGACGCGAAAAAGCTGTTTGGCGACAAGGCGCAAGCGGTGATCGACGCAACGGAGGGCCTGCGCGGCCCGGACCGTCTGCTGGAAGTCGCGCTGCGCGCCGGCCCTTATGGCGACCAGTTTGGCCGCAAGCCCGACGGCCTGAACCTGGCCAAGGTACGCGCCGCGCCCGATGGCATCGACCTCGGTGAACTGACGCCGCGCATGCCCGAAGTGTTGCGCACGCCCTCAGGCAGGATTGAACTGGCGCCACCCACGCTGCTGCAGGACCTGCAGCGCGCCGCACAAACCATTGCGCAGCGGGTGCCGGCCATGGTGATCGTCGGTCGGCGCGACGTGCGCTCGAACAACAGCTGGATGCACAACCTGCCCATCCTCGCCAAGGGGCCGATGCGTTGCACCGCATTGGTCCACCCCGCCGATGCCAAGCGCCTGGGCCTGGCCGACGGCGCGCTGGCCCGCATCAGCAACCAGGGGCGCAGCATCGAGGCGCAGGTGCAGGTCAGCGAGGAGATGATGCCCGGCGTGGTCAGCCTGCCGCATGGCTGGGGCCACGGCCTGCCCGGCACGCGCATGGCCCTGGCCGCCGAACGGCCCGGTGCCAATCTGAATACGCTGCTCGATGAAAACTGGCGCGACCCGTTGTCAGGCAATGCGGTGCTCAGCGGTGTGCCGGTGGAGCTTCAGGCCATCGCCGCCTGAGCCGGTGCCGCTGGAGAATGTGAATAAAAAGTGCTGTTTGCCCTTGTTTCACGGGCGCAAGCAGCTATCCAATTCATAGCAGATTGAAGACCTCTTCAATCGGCTGACATGCCGCAACTGAGGTTGACCACGGTGCCTGTCATGGCGCCGGCCTGTTCCGACGCCAGGAAAACCGCCGTGTTGGCGATCTCGGTCAGGCGCGGCAGGCGTTTGAGCAGCGTACCTTCGGCGGCGCCGGCCAGCATCTCGTCAATGTCCATGCCCGCGGGCAAAGCCACCTGGCGAAACACATCGCGGCTGTGCGAACCCAGGGTCACGGCCTCGGGAATCGCGTGGGAGCGCATGCAGAGCACGCGCACACCGTCGGCACCCAGCTCGCCGGCCAGGTGGCGCGACAGGGCTTCAACACCCGCACACGCCACGCAATGACCCAGGTAACCCGGCCCCGCCATTTTTGACACCGGGGTGGAAAGCATCAGGATGACGCCCGCACCTTCGTTGACCATGTGCCGCGCCACCGCTTTGGCGGTGATGAAGTTGGTGCGGGTATAGGCCTCCACCGGATAGCTGTAGTCGGCCAGCGAAAGACCGGCCAGCGGAACGCCCTGGACGTGAAACACACCCACGGCGTTGAACGCAATGTCGATGCTGCCCACCTCGGCGGCCACCGCATCGGCGTGCCGGTTCACCGCGTCTTCGTCCAGCGCATCAACCAGCGCAGTTTCCGCCATGCCGCCGGCCGCCACGATGTCGCGCGCCACGGCGTCGAGTTTTTCAAGCGAGCGACCGGCCAGGAAAACGCGGGCACCCGCCCGGGCAAACGCACGCGCAGCGGCACCGCCGACAACACCGCCCCCGCCGTAGACCACGGCCACCTTGCGTCTGAGAATCATTTTTTCTTCGGTGCCTACAGCTCAACCAGGGTCTTGAAGCCGCCGAAGAACATGCGTTTGGCGTCAAAAGGCATGGCTTTCGGATCCATCATGTCGGCCAGGCGCGGATCACTCATGACCTTGGCGTTGATCGCATCGCGCTGCTTGCGCGAGGTGTAGACAATCCATGAAAACACCACCGTTTCATTCGCCTTGAGCTTGACGCTTTGCGGGAAGGAGGTGAGCTTGCCCGGCTTCACGTCGTCGGCCACACACTCGATGTATTCGAGGGCGCCATACTCGCGCCAGATCTTGCCTGCCTTGCGCGAAATACGCCGGTAGGCATCGATTTTGTCCGTGGGGACGGGAACAACAAATCCATCAACGTAACGGCTCATGCGAATCTCCTTGCTTGGGGGTTGAGAAAAGCTGCGGCTACTCGGCGCCCTGCCCGGTAGCCCGCCCGCCTGCGCTGCCCGAATGCGCGGCCGCAGCACCGGGGCGCATCAGCGCCGCGCCCAGCAC
>NZ_JBAQYR010000109.1:0-10341 GCF_049790275.1 Polaromonas sp. | reverse complement strand
GCGCAACGCCGCTTCGAGATCCACGCCCCACCTGGCCGCCATCTCCGGGCTCAGGGTCGCCAGCTTGCGCACGACCATGGGCGACTTGTTCAGGTGCACCGACTTGATGGGCAGGCGCGCCACGCCTTCCGGCAGGTCGGCACTTTTGCTGAACAGGCGCTGGCGCAGGGTGGCCACGTCGAGCAGCGGCAGCTCGCCGGGGTCCTGCGCCAGGTCCCAGGCCAGCAGCTCGTTTTTGTTCGACGGATGCATGGCCAGCGGCCACATGACGGCCAGGCAGCCGCGCTCGGGCGGGAACATGCCCGACACATGCAAAAACGGCTGGGCGGTCTGCGGGCTGGTGGGCAGGCCGAGTTCGGCGGCCACACGGTCTTTCTTGTGCAGCCCCAGACAGAAGTCGAACAGCCTGGGCTGGGCCGTGCGGATCAGACGGGCCAGCGCAATCGTGGCGCGCACATCGGACAGCGCATCGTGCGCCGACTCGTGCAGCAGGCCGTTGGCGCGCGCCAGGTCTTCGAGCTTGAAGCTGGGACGCAGCGCATCGGCTTCACCGGGCCGGCGTTCGTCCGGCTTCATCGGCCACTCCATGCCTTCGGGCCGCAAGGCGTAAGCCATGCGCACCACGTCGAGCAGGTCCCAGCGGCCACAGTTGTTCTGCCACTCGCGTGCATAGGGATCCGTCAGGTTGCGCCAGAACAGGTGGCGCGTCACCTCGTCATCGAACCGGATGGTGTTGTAGCCCACGCCTATGGTGCCGGGCTGGGCCAGCACGGCTTCGATGCGGGCGGCGAACGCATGCTCGGGCAGGCCGCGCTCCAGGCACAGCTGCGGCGTGATGCCGGTAACCAGGCAGGAGGCCGGATCGGGCAGGTAGTCCCTGGCCGGCTGGCAATAAATCATCAGCGGCTCGCCGATCTCGTTGAGCTCGGCATCGGTGCGGATTCCGGCGAACTGCGCCGGCCGGTCACGGCGCGTGTTCAAGCCAAAGGTTTCGTAGTCGTGCCAGAGAAAGGTGTGCGGAGCCATCGGTTGAATGCTTTTTTTCGGGTTAGTGGAGAAAATAGTGCTCTAGCCCAATGAGAACGGGCGCAAGCAGCTATTGTTTCAGGAGCAAAATAAAAAAAGGCCGGTAGCGCCATGCTACCGGCCTTTTTGCCGAACGCCTAAACGGGCTTTCAGTCTGCCGTGGCCTCTTCGGCTTCGGGTTTTGCCCGGCCTTCCTTCTTCGGCAGCGGCTGGATGTCGAGCACGACCTCGCCGTTTTCCACGCCTTTTTCGTCGGTGGTCACCTTCATGTCCACCGTCAGGCGCCCGCCATCGACCAGGCGGCCGAACAGCAGTTCGTCGGCCAGTGCACGACGGATCGTGTCCTGGATCAGGCGCTGCATCGGGCGTGCGCCCATCAGCGGATCGAAGCCCTTCTTGGCCAGGTACTTGCGCAGCGTGTCGGTGAAGGTCACGTCCACCTTCTTCTCGGCCAGTTGCGTCTCGAGCTGCAGCAGGAACTTGTCGACCACGCGCAGGATGACGGTTTCGTCCAGCGCCTTGAAGCTCACCACCGCGTCGAGGCGGTTACGGAACTCGGGTGTGAACAGGCGCTTGATGTCGGCCATCTCGTCGCCCGCCTCGCGCGGGTTCGTGAAGCCGATCGTCGCCTTGTTCATGGTCTCGGCGCCGGCATTGGTCGTCATGACGATGATCACGTTGCGGAAATCGGCCTTGCGCCCGTTGTTGTCCGTCAAGGTGCCGTGGTCCATGACCTGCAGCAACACGTTGAAGATGTCCGGATGCGCTTTCTCGATCTCGTCGAGCAGCAGCACCGCATGCGGCTTCTTGGTGATGGCTTCGGTCAGCAGGCCACCCTGGTCGAACCCGACGTAGCCCGGAGGCGCGCCGATCAGGCGGCTCACCGCATGGCGCTCCATGTACTCGGACATGTCGAAGCGGATCAGCTCGATGCCCATGATGTAGGCCAGCTGTTTGGCCGCTTCCGTCTTGCCGACGCCGGTGGGACCGGAGAACAGGAAGGAGCCGATCGGCTTGTCGTCCTTGCCCAGGCCCGAACGCGCCATCTTCACGGCGGAAGCCAGCACATCGAGCGCCTTGTCCTGGCCGAACACCACGCTCTTCAAGTCGCGTTCCAGCGTCTTGAGCTTGCCGCGGTCGTCGTTGGACACATTGGCGGGCGGAATGCGCGCGATCTTGGCCACAATCTCCTCGACCTCGGCCTTGGTGATGGTCTTCTTGCGCTTGGACGGCGGCAGGATGCGCTGGGCGGCGCCGGCCTCGTCGATCACGTCAATCGCCTTGTCGGGCAAATGGCGGTCGTTGATGTACTTGGCGCTGAGTTCGGCCGCAGCCTGCAAGGCCGCCACCGCGTACTTGACGCTGTGGTGCTCTTCAAAGCGCGATTTGAGACCCTTGAGGATTTCCACCGTTTCCTGCACGGTCGGCTCAACCACGTCGACCTTCTGGAAGCGGCGTGACAGGGCTGCATCTTTTTCGAAGATGCCGCGGTACTCGGTGAAGGTGGTCGCGCCAATGCACTTCAGCTGGCCCGAGCTGAGCGCGGGTTTCAGCAGGTTGGACGCGTCCAGCGTACCGCCCGAGGCCGCACCGGCACCGATCAGGGTGTGGATCTCGTCAATGAACAAAATGCCGTTGGGCTTGTCCTTCAGCGCTTTCAGCACGCCCTTGAGGCGCTGCTCGAAGTCACCGCGGTACTTGGTGCCGGCCAGCAAGGCGCCCATGTCCAGCGAATAGACCTGCGCTTCGCCCAGAATCTCGGGCACGTCTTTTTGCGTGATGCGCCAGGCCAGGCCCTCGGCAATCGCGGTCTTGCCCACGCCGGCTTCACCGACGAGCAAGGGGTTGTTCTTGCGGCGGCGGCAGAGGATCTGGATCACGCGCTCGACTTCGTAGTGGCGGCCGATCAGCGGATCGATCTTGCCGTCCTTGGCGAGCTGGTTCAGGTTCTGGGTGTACTGCTCGAGCGGCGAAGCCTTTTCATTCTTCTCGCCGCCCTCTTCGTTCTCGGCAGCGCTCTCGCCGGCCTTGGTCGGCTCGGGCGGGTCGCTCTTCTTGATGCCGTGGGCGATGAAGTTCACCACGTCCAGGCGTGTCACGCCCTGCTGATGCAGGTAATACACGGCGTGCGAGTCCTTTTCGCCGAAGATCGCGACCAGTACATTCGCGCCGGTGACTTCCTTCTTGCCGTTGCCGGTGGACTGCACATGCATGATGGCGCGCTGGATCACGCGCTGGAAACCCAGCGTGGGCTGCGTGTCCACGTCGTCGCTGCCGGCGACCTGTGGCGTGTTGTCCTTGATGAAATTGGCCAGCGCCTTGCGCAGGTCATCGATGTTGGCAGAGCATGCCCGCAGCACCTCGGCCGCGCTGGGGTTGTCAAGCAAAGCGAGCAGCAGGTGTTCCACGGTGATGAACTCGTGGCGCTGTTGCCGGGCCTCGACAAAGGCCATGTGCAAGCTGACTTCTAGTTCCTGGGCAATCATTGCGTTTCCTTTCGGCTTGCGGCTGGGGTATCTGATGTGATCATTGTGTAACTCTTCAAGCCGATATGGGCTGTTTTTTCCATTATTCAATGGGCTCGCACACACACTGCAGCGGATGGCCGTTCTTTCGCGCTGCTTCCGTGACCTGGTCCACCTTGGTGGTGGCCACGTCCTTGGAAAACACGCCGCACACACCTTTTCCGTCGAGGTGGATCTTCAGCATGATCTGCGTCGCGGTTTCCCTGTCCTTGTTGAAAAATTCCTGGATCACCACCACCACAAACTCCATGGGCGTGTAGTCGTCGTTGAGCAGCACGACCTGGTACATCTGCGGGGGCACGGTCTTTTGTGGTCGGCGCTCAAGCACGACCGAATCACCTCCGTTGGCGTCATCGGGCTTGAAGACCGGTGCCTTGGGTGTTGCGGGAGTCTTGGGAGGTTTGCTGGCCATGGAATTCATTCTAGCGACCGGAATTGTCCAGTGCGCCTGACAGGGAAATTGGTGGCGGGAACGCGACAATCAAGCGCGCACAATTGACTTTTCGCAGGCAGGGCGAAAGCCCATGAAAAAACCGCCCCGGCCAAAGCCTGGGGCGGTTTTGCAGCCTTTTCTGCCTGTTTTTCCGGCAGTCCGGCAGGTCGCCGGCCAAAGCGGCCGGCGGGCAGCTTACATGTGGTCGATCATCACCTGGCCAAACCCGGAACAGCTGACCTGGGTCGCACCCTCCATCAGGCGGGCAAAGTCATAGGTGACCTTCTTCGACTCGATCGATTTTTCCATCGAGCTGATGATCAGGTCGGCAGCCTTGGTCCAGCCCATGTGGCGCAACATCATTTCAGCGGACAGGATTTCGGAACCGGGGTTCACATAGTCCTTGCCGGCATACTTCGGTGCCGTGCCGTGTGTGGCTTCAAACATGGCGATGGTGTCGCTCAGGTTGGCGCCCGGGGCAATACCGATGCCGCCCACCTGGGCCGCCAGCGCGTCGGAGACGTAATCGCCGTTCAGGTTCAGCGTGGCAATCACCGAGTATTCGGCCGGGCGCAGCAGGATCTGCTGCAGGAAGGCGTCGGCAATCGAATCCTTGACGGTGATTTCCTTGCCGGTTTTCGGGTTCTTGAACTTCATCCACGGGCCACCGTCGATCAGCTCGGCACCGAATTCCTTGGCCGCCAGGGCGTAGGCCCAGTCACGGAAGCCGCCCTCGGTGAACTTCATGATGTTGCCCTTGTGGACAATCGTCAGGCTGGGCTTGTCATTGTCGATGGTGTACTGGATGGCCTTGCGCACCAGACGCTCCGTGCCTTCGCGCGAAACCGGCTTGATGCCGATGCCCGAGGTGTTGGGGAAGCGAATTTTCTTGACGCCCATCTCGTCCTGCAGGAACTTGATGAGTTTTTTGGCCTTGTCGGATTCGGCTTCGAACTCGATGCCGGCATAGATGTCTTCCGAGTTCTCGCGGAAGATGACCATGTTGGTCTTCTCGGGCTCTTTCACCGGCGAGGGCACGCCCTTGAAGTACTGGATGGGGCGCAGGCAGACGTAGAGGTCCAGTTCCTGGCGCAGGGCCACGTTCAGAGAACGGATGCCGCCGCCGACCGGCGTGGTCAGCGGGCCCTTGATGGAGACCACATAGTCCTTGACGGCATGCAGCGTTTCTTCAGGCAGCCAGACGTCAGGGCCATAGATCTTGGTCGACTTCTCGCCCGCATAAACTTCCATCCAGTGGATTTTTTTCTTGCCGCCGTAGGCTTTGGCCACGGCTGCGTCCACCACCTTGAGCATGACCGGCGTGATATCCGCCCCCGTACCGTCTCCTTCAATGAACGGAATGACCGGCTCGTCCGGAACATTCAGTGAATTGTCGGCATTGACAGTGATTTTTTGACCCTGGGCGGGCACCTTGATGTGCTGGTACATGTAGGAAAGTCTCCGGTAAGCGCTGAAAATTGCAGGGAAACTGCTGGGCGCGGGTTAGGTGATAACCCCTAAATTCTAGCCGCAAAACAGGGGATGGGACTTTTCGGTGCCCCTTGTGTCAACCGTTTGCAAACGGGCCTCGTTACGGTGATGCCTCCGAAATTTTCGGGGTCTTTTCCAACAACGTCACTTACAGGAAATCCTCATGAACAAAGTCATCGCTGCCCTGATCGCTGGTCTTTTCGCTGCCGGTGCTTTTGCACAAGCTGCCGCTCCTGCTGCCCCAGCTACTCCTGCTGCTCCCGCAGTAGCTGCTACGCCTGCAATGCCTGCCGCTCCGGCTGCCAAAGCTGACGCAAAAGCCGATGCCAAGAAAGCCAAGGCTGAAAAAGCCGCCGCTGCCAAAGCCGCCAAGGCCGAAAAAGCTGCTGCAGCCAAGAAGGCCAAGGAAGAAAAAGCCGCCGCTGCCAAAGCCGCCAAAGCTGAAAAAGCTGCTGCAGCCAAGAAAGCCAAGGAAGAAAAAGCCGCTGCCAAGAAGTAATACTTTCAGCGCTTTGTCCAAAATGCCCGCACTGCGGGCATTTTTCATGGCCCTCGTTTATGCTCGTTACCTGACCCTCTCCTGTTGATCCCATGCCTCTGCAATACAACCCAAGCAAGTCATCCGTTCGAAACGGCCTGGCCAATGCACTTTTCGGCCTCGTGTTGATCGCGAGCACTGCCCTGGCACAGAATGCGCCGCAAACCAGCCTGCCGCGTGCCAGGCTGTCGGCGGGCATGCACCAGATCGATGCGCAGCTTGCGCTGACGCCCGAACAGCGGCAGATCGGCCTGATGTTCCGGCAGGAGATGCCGCAAACCGAAGGCATGCTGTTCGTGTTCGAGCAGCCTGCCCAGCAGTGCTTCTGGATGAAAAACACCCTGCTGCCGCTGACCGCGGCCTTCGTCGCCGACGACGGCACCGTCGTGAACCTGGCCGACATGAAGCCGCAGACCACAGACTCGCACTGCTCCGAAAAACCGGTGCGTTACGTGCTGGAAATGAATGCCGGCTGGTTTGCGAAAAAGGGCATCAAGGCCGGCAGCCGGCTGTCCGGCCAGCCTTTTGTGAAAACACCCTGAACGCGACCTGCGGGCACCCATAAAAAAAAGCCGACATGATGTCGGCTTTTTTATGCGCGGTGCAACTTATGCGAAGTTGGACTCGGCAAAAGACCAGTTCACCAGGTTGGAGAGGAAGGTCTCCACAAACTTGGGACGCAGGTTGCGGTAATCGATGTAGTAGGCATGCTCCCAGACGTCCACTGTCAGCAGCGCCTTGTCGGCGGTAGTCAGCGGCGTGCCGGCGGGACCGGTGTTGACGATGTCAACCGAACCGTCGGCCTTTTTCACCAGCCAGGTCCAGCCCGAGCCGAAATTGCCGACAGCCGACTTCACAAACGCTTCCTTGAAAGCGGCATAGGAGCCGAACTTGGCGTTGATGGCCGCGGCCAGTGCGCCTGAAGGCTCACCACCGCCGGCGGGCTTCATGCAGTTCCAGAAAAAGGTGTGGTTCCAGATCTGGGCAGCGTTGTTGTACACGCCGCCGCTTGATTTCTTGATGATCTCTTCGAGCGTCATGGCCTCGAACTCGGTGCCCTTTTGCAGGTTGTTGAGGTTGACCACGTAGGCGTTGTGGTGCTTGCCATGGTGGTACTCGAAGGCCTCCTGGCTGTAATGCGGTGCGAGCGCGTCAATGGGATAAGGCAGCGGGGGGAGCTTGTGTTCCATGTTTTTTTCCTCGTGAGGTGTTGTTGATAAAGCGAAGGGCAACGGGCATTGTAAAAACTAAATTAGCCGCGGTGCGGAAACGGTCAAATCGACCTCGCCGTCGGCAAGGGTAGCGCGCAAGGCCTGGCCGGGCCGGGTGGCGCGCGCGCTGGTGACGGCCTGCCCCTGCATGTCCGCGAGCCAGGCATAACCGCGCTGCAGCACGAGCTTGGGGTCCAGCGGCGCCAGCCGCAGTCCGGCGCGCTCCAGCCGTCGCTGCTGCTGCTGCATCGCCACCGACAGGGCTTGCGGAAAGGCCAGCGTGAGGCCCTTCAGGTGGTTTCTTTCGTGCTGGATGCCGGACTGCAGCGCATGCCGCAGGCGCTGTGCCTGGCCGGCCAGCCGGGCCTGCTGGCGCGTCACAAGGTGTGACGGCCTGCTCACGCGCGACGCAGCCCAGTCCAGCCGCTGGTTGTGGGCCTGCAGTTGCCGCTCGACACCGTCCTGCATGCGGCCCTGCGCCAGTTCAAGTGCACCCAGCCAGATTGCCCGCGGCTGGGCGCACATTTCGGCGGCGGCTGTTGGCGTGGGCGCGCGCAGGTCGGCACAAAAATCGGCGATGGTGAAATCGGTCTCATGGCCCACCCCGCACACCACAGGCGCGGGCGATGCCACGATCAGGCGCGCCAGTTGCTCGTCATTGAAGGACCAGAGGTCTTCCATGGCGCCGCCGCCGCGTACCAGCAGGAGCACGTCCACTTCGGCGCGCTGGCCGGCCAGGCGCAGAGCCTGGCGCAGCTCTTCCGGCGCCTGTGCGCCCTGCACGCTGGCCGGATAAATGACGACGGGGATGTGCGGCACGCGGCGCCGCAGGGCGGTGACCACATCGTGCAGCGCTGCAGCGCCCAATGAGGTGACCACACCGATGGCACGGGGCAGCAGCGGCAGCGGCCGCTTGCGGCCGACCTCGAACAGGCCTTCGGCCTCCAGCCTGGCCTTGAGCTGCAGGAACTGCTCGAACAGGTTGCCCTGCCCGGCCTGCTGCATGGACTCGACCACCATTTGCAGCTCACCACGCGGTTCATAGACGCCCAGCCGGCCGCGCACTTCGACCCGTTGTCCGTCGCGCGGCGAAAAATCCAGCAGGCCGGCGGTGCGCCGGAACATCGCGCAGCGAATCTGGCCCTGCTCGTCCTTCAGGGAAAAGTAACAGTGCCCACTGGCGGCCCGCGAAAACCCGCTGACCTCCCCCTGCACCGCAACCGGGTTGAAACGGGCTTCCAGGCTGTCGGCGATGGCACGCAACAGCGATCCGACCGGCCAGACCCGCACGCCAGAAGAAGCTCTCTCCACCGTCCGGGAGGGTTCAAACACGGTCAAACCCCTTGATTTGCCGGGGGCAATACTCCACAGAGGCGCATGCTTGCAGGGTCAAACCCGCGGTTTGCCGGGGAGGCTTAGATAAATTCGTGTAACCCATTGATTTCAAACAACTTTATTCTGCTCAATTTTTCATCGTTTTGTCACAGTGCCCATTTGGCGCGGCCCGGCGGCCTGTCGCCCGCTACTTGCTAACAAAGTTATCCACAAGATCTGTGGGTTAGGTCCTACAACTTACAGGATGCTCAAAAGGCTCTGCTTCGTGTCTGCCATACCGGCTAGCGTTGCTGGCTGGGCCATAATCCACAGCACCTATTTGCCCGGGAGACCGTTCCTTGTTTTCGATCATACAAGCCGCAGGCTGGCCCATCTGGCCCTTGATTGCCTGCTCCATCCTTGCGCTGGCCCTGGTCATTGAGCGTTTTGCCAGCCTGAAAACCGCCAAAATTGCCCCGCCGAAATTGCTGGATGAGGCCATCACCGTGTCGCGCAGCACGGTTCCGGCGCCCGATGTGGTGTCCCACCTGGAACGTAACTCCCTGCTCGGCCAGGTGCTGGCGAGCGGTTTTCGCGCACTCAACACCAACCCGCGCATCAGCGAGGACGACTTGCGTTCCACGCTGGAAGGCGCGGGCCGCCGCGCCGCTCACACGCTGGAGCGTTACCTCGCGGCACTGGCCACCATTGCCTCGGCCGCTCCCCTGCTGGGCCTGCTGGGTACCGTCATCGGCATGATCGAAATTTTTGGCTCCCAGGCGGGCAGCGGCGGCGTGACCAATGCGGCCGGCGGCAACCCCGCGCAACTGGCACAGGGTATTTCGATTGCGCTGTACAACACGGCCTTCGGCCTCATTGTGGCGATCCCTTCGCTGATTTTCTGGCGCTACTTCCGGGCGCGGGTGGACGGCTACCTGCTGACCATGGAAATTGCCGCCGAGCGTTTTGTGCGGCACCTGAACACTTTGCGCAAGTCATGAGCCCCCTTGCATCTCACTGCGTGTACTGCCCCCGAGGGGCCCTGACCTCCCTGGATCAGCCTGGCGGAGACGCGTCATGAGATTCCACGGCCCTTCGCGGGATGAACCCGAGATCAACCTGATCCCCTTCATCGATGTCCTGCTGGTGGTGCTGATCTTCCTGATGCTGTCGACCACCTACAGCAAGTTCACCGAGCTGCAGATCAAGCTGCCGGTGGCTGACGCTGACCAGCAGCGCGACTATCCCAAGGAAGTGATCGTGGCCGTCAGCAGTGATGGCCGCTACATGGTCGCCAAGATGCCCGTTCCCGGACGCAGCATCGAAGCGCTGAGTGCCGCCATCACCCAGGCGGCCAAGGCCGGCAAGGACAGCGTCATCATCATCAGCGCGGATGCCAGCGCCACGCACCAGTCGGTGATCACCGTGATGGAAGCGGCCCGGCGCAGCGGCCTGACGCAGATCACCTTCGCTACCCAGAGCGCGGCGCAGGCCGGCTCCCGGTAAAGGTGTCGCAGCGGCTGCAGCAGGCCTGGCTGCGGCGCGGCGTGCTGGCGCGCCTGCTCTGGCCTGTGGCAAAACTTCATGAGCTGCTGGTGGAATTGCGCAGGCAGGCCTTCCGGACCGGCTATTTCAAATCCGCGCGCGTACCCGTTCCCGTGATCGTTGTCGGCAACGTGGTGGCTGGCGGCGCCGGCAAGACACCGGTTGTCATTGCCCTGGTGCGGCATCTGCAGGCACGCGGCATACGCGCCGGTGTGGTGTCGCGCGGTTACGGGCGTGCCGGCCAGCACTGCCTGGAAG
>NZ_JBAQYR010000108.1:0-10603 GCF_049790275.1 Polaromonas sp. | reverse complement strand
CGCACCGCCTTGAGCACCGCATGCGCCTTCTCCGGCTCGGCACGGGCGAGTTCATTGGCCAGGCAGCCGATCACGCGCCGGCTCCAGCCGGCATCCGGCAGAACGGTTGCACTGGCGTGGTGGTTCTGCCAGTGCGGCGGCACGCCTGCCGCCCGGCGCAGATCGTCGCGGCGCAAGGCGTCGAGCTGCTGCGCGATGGTCTCGCGCAGGAGCAGGTCGAGCGGATCGGGGTAACGCCGCAGCGTCTCGTACAGGCGCGCCGGCGCCATGAAAACATCGCTTTCCTCTTCGCCGTAGGCGTTGTAATTGATGGCCTCGCCGAGCATCCGTAAACGGTCACGGTCCTCGGTGTTCATGCCCGTCTGCGCTGCGAGCGCGTCAGCCACACCGGTCAGGTTGTCGCCATACGCCCCCACCAGCGCCCAGGACCGGTGAGCTCCGCCGAGGTGGCGGTCCATCAGCAGGCTGGTGCAGGTCTGGCTGTCGAGGTCAATGTGGGTTTCCAGGTTCGGGTGGTCCGGCACATCGGGCGGCGCGTGGTGATCGAAGTAGCGCACCTGCGCGCCCGCAGCGAGCAGGCGCAGCAGGGCCGACCGGTTGCGCTGCAGCGACACGTCGCACACCAGCACCTCGTCGCCCGGCCCGGCCTGCACCCGGTCCAGCAGCGCGATGTCGCGCTTGAGCCCGGTGACCAGCACAGCGGGTGCCGGTTTCTCCAGCCGCCATTGCAGCACGGCGCACAGGCCGTCGGCATCGCCGTTGCAGACGTCGATATGCCGCCCTGCCGCCGGCGCCACGGTCATTCGCCTTCCGGGTAGGGCGGCGACGGACCTTCGGCGGGCTCGCCGGTCTCGGGATCCAGCCATTCGCCGATGCCGATCTCGCGTTCAGCCTCCTGCAGGCTGAGGGTCGGCTCCTGCTCGCCGCCGTCAGCGGCATCCATGTCCTGCTGAGCGAGTTCCAGCGTCTCGAACGGGCCGAACTCCTGTTTGCCGTCCTGCGCCAGCCAGTGGTAGCCGTCCGGGCGGGCCACGATCCGGCCCGCTTCCTCAACGGGGTCGGTGGCTTCGGACAGTCCCTCGGGCGCGTCCTCGTCGGCCTCGTTCCGGGGGTACCGGGCGTCTGCCGGGATAGTTGCCTTGCGTGTCATTCGTACTCCTTCCATGGCGACGGGGCTCAACTTGCCCGCATGTGGTATCGGTATCGGCAAGCCCGCTTTTTTTGCAGTGTCTCCCCATGCCGACGAATCAGCCGTGATTTTGATCAACACCCCCGCAAATGGCAGGGTTGCCCCCATGCGGCGGCGAGTCGGCGACATCGCCCAGGACTCACCGCATGATGCGGGCAAGCGGGGGCACTGCGGGCGCAGCAAGGCCGTCCGACTTAAAATCGCCGGTTAGCCTCAGCAAGCTCAAACAGCTCACCAAAGCACCACCATGTCCCAGCGCCGCCTTTTCGTCACCACCGCCCTGCCCTACGCCAATGGCAATTTCCACATCGGCCACATCATGGAGTACATCCAGGCCGACATCTGGGTGCGGTTCCAGAGGATGCAGGGCCATGCGGTGAATTTTGTCGGCGCCGACGATGCCCATGGCGCACCCATCATGATCGCGGCCGAAAAAGCCGGCAAAACACCACAGCAGTTTGTGGCCGACATCGCCGCAGGACGCAAGCCCTACCTCGATGGATTTCACATCAGTTTTGACAACTGGCATTCGACCGACGCGCCGGAGAACCACCAGCTTGCGCAGCAGATTTACCTGGACCTGAAAAAAGCCGGGTTGATTGAAACAAGGACCATCGAGCAGTTCTTCGATCCCGAAAAAAACATGTTCCTGCCGGACCGCTACATCAAGGGTACCTGTCCCAGGTGCGGTACCAAAGACCAGTACGGCGACAACTGCGAAAACTGCGGCGCGGTGTATGCGCCCACGGATTTGATCAACCCGTATTCAGCTCTTTCTGGCGCCACGCCCGTTCTCAAAAATTCGGAACATTTTTTCTTCAGGCTGTCCGACCAACGCTGCGTGGACTTTCTTGAAGACTGGACGCAGGACGGCAAGCTGCAACCCGAAGTCGCCAACAAGGTCAAGGAGTGGTTCAGCGTTCGCACCAACCCCGACGGCACCCAAAGCGAAGGCCTGGGCGACTGGGACATCTCGCGGGATGCGCCCTACTTCGGCATCGAAATCCCCGATGCGCCGGGCAAGTACTTTTATGTGTGGCTGGACGCACCGGTCGGCTACCTGGCCTCGCTGAAAAACCTGCTCGAAAAACGTGGTGAGAATTACGAAGCCTACATGGCCAGCCCCGGGCTGGAGCAGTACCACTTCATCGGCAAGGACATCGTCACCTTCCACACGCTGTTCTGGCCGGCCATGCTGCATTTCAGCGGCCGCAAGACGCCGGACAACGTGTTTGTGCACGGCTTCCTCACCGTCAACAACGGCGAGAAGATGAGCAAAAGCCGCGGCACCGGACTGGACCCGCTCAAGTACCTGAGCCTGGGCATGAACCCGGAGTGGCTGCGTTACTACCTGGCTGCCAAGCTCAATGCGAAGAATGAAGACATTGACTTCAACGCCGATGACTTCATGGCACGGGTCAACAGCGACCTGGTGGGCAAGTACATCAACATTGCCAGCCGCGCGGCGGGCTTCATTGCCAAGCGTTTTGGCGGCAAGCTTGGCGAGATTTCAGCCGACGGTGATGCCCTGCTCTCGGTGCTGCGCGACCAGAAAGACAATGTCACGTCGCTGTATGAATATCGCGAATTTGCCAAGGCACTGCGCGAGGTCATGTTGCTGACCGACCGTGTCAATGCCTATGTAGACCAGAACAAGCCCTGGGAGCTGGCCAAGCAGCCGGGCATGGACACGCGCCTGCAGGATGTCTGCACGGTATGTATCGAGGCCTTCCGCCTGCTCACCATCTACCTCAAACCGGTCTTGCCAGCATTGGCCGCGGAAGTGGAAAACTTCCTGAAAGCCGGGTCCCTGGGGTTTTCCGACGCGGCAGCCAGCCTGGGCAGCAGCCATGTGATCGGCGACTACAAACACCTGATGCAGCGTGTTGACATCAAGCAACTTGATGCATTGTTTGAGCCCCCAGCCCAGGAAACACCTGCGCAAGCAGCTACTGATTTAATAGCAGAAACAACTACGCCCGGCGGCGAGGAACTGGCCCCTGCCATCACCATCGACGACTTCGCCAAGATCGATTTGCGCATTGCCAAAATCGTCAACTGCGAAGCCGTCGAAGGCTCGACCAAGCTGCTGCGGCTGACACTGGACGTGGGCGAGGGGAAAATGCGCAACGTCTTTAGCGGTATCGCCTCGGCCTACAAGCCTGAAGACCTGATCGGCAAACACACGGTGATGGTCGCCAACCTGGCGCCGCGCAAGATGAAGTTCGGTATCAGTGAAGGCATGGTGCTGGCGGCCAGCCACGCTGACGAAAAAGCGCAACCCGGCATCTTTGTGCTGGAGCCCTGGCCGGGAGCCCTGCCCGGCATGCGGGTGCGCTAGCGGCGAGGGAGCGTCAATAAGCTCCCGGCTTCCCGCTCTGCTGCAATTTTCATCGGAGCGAGCAAGGACGAATTGCCCGGCGATCTGCTTAATCCAGAACGATGTTGTGAGTCTTCACAATGTTCCGGAAGAACTGGATACGTTGCTGGATTTCCTTGCGGTACTCAGCGGGCTTCACGTCTTCAGGGACCATCGCGCCGCGCTTGCGCCAGGCATCTTGCGTCTGCGGGTCGCGCAAAACGCCGCGCATTGCGTCGTAAAGCTTGGCAATGATGGGCTCGGGCGTTTTGGCGGGCGCAGCCAGGCCCGCCCATGAGGTGAGGTTCAGCTCCGGCAACTTGAGTTCATCAAAGGTCGGCACCTCGGGCAATTGCGGCGCGCGAACGGGCGACGCCACGGCCATCGCATGCAGGCGTCCGGCCTGAATCGTGGCGAGGTTGGTTGTCAGGTTGTTCCAGGTCATGTGCACCTGGCCGGACATCAGGTCAGTGAGTGCCGGTCCCGCGCCGCGGTACGGAATGTGGGTGATGAACAGCCCCAGCTTGGCCTTGAGCAACTCCATGTTCAGGTGCGCCACCGAGCCGTTGCCGGAGGAGGCGTAATTCAGCTTGCCGGGGTTTGCTTTCACATATTTCACAAACTCGGCGAAGTTCTTCACGGGCAAGCCCGGGGTGACCAGCAGCACGTTGGCCAGCCGCTCAATCAGCGTGATGGGCGCAAAGTCATTGACCGCGTCATAGGGCAGGCGGGGCGATATGGCCGGGTTGACCACATGCGTGGTCTGCGAGGTGAGGATCAGGGTGTAGCCGTCTGGCGGTGCTTTGGCCACCATTGCGGAGCCAATGGCGCCGCCCGCGCCAGCCTTGTTGTCCACGATGACGGGTTGTCCAAGTACTTTTCCAAGCCTGTCGGCCATGGCCCGGCCCGCGCCGTCCGCCGAGCCGCCGGGCGGAAACGGCACCACGAGTGTGATCGGGCGATTCGGGTAAGGGGCGGGTGCCTGGGCCAGGGCGGGCAAGGCGATGGCGCTGCTCAAGGCGCAGGTGGTGCTGATAAAGCGGCGGCGATGCAGGATGATGGTCATGGTGAATCCTCGTTAGGGGGAAAATCAGGGGTAGATGGCCCTGCCTGGCAGACGGCCGAAACGCGCGCCGTCATCGATCTGAGCTTCGAACTGGAGCAGTGCGAGCAGTTGGCGGACCTTGACGCCTTGCGGTCGAGCCAGGTTGTCGCGAAGCGGTGCCAAGCGCTCTTCCGGAAGGATGCCCTTTGTGCATTGTTCGAATTTGACTTGCCGCTCCAACGCCGAAAACGGATTCAGGAACGATCCTTTGGCGTGGTGAACTACACGCTCCAGGTGCCGTCCGTCCTTCAAGGTCACGGCTGTGGTGTGGGGAAGCAGCTGTGTTGCGGTTTCCACGCGTGTCGAGGCCAGGCGCATTTCGACGCGTGGCATGAGGCGTCGGGTCACGTCGTCTTGCACCGCTTTCGGCGTGAAGTCAGCCAACGTGACCGTGCCATAACGGAGCATCGTGGCCACCGCGTAGGGCATGGAAAACATGGCCTCGCGGGGATTCTTGGGCTCTGGGTATTTGAGGTTCACCAGGTTGACGCGCCCGACCAGTGTGTCGACACGCTCCACGTCCTCCATACCGAATCGATGTTCGGTGGCGAGGGCTTGTAACGCGTCGAGGCAGCGGTGTGTGGACGCGCAGTTGGGATACAGCTTGAACGACAGGCCATGGCTGTCGATCGCCAGCGGGCCGTCGTTGACCGCAGCCACGGACCGCCAGTCGGCCGCCGAGTCCCCGGCATAAAGTGCGCCAAACCCATGCGGGCCTTCCAGGGCTTTATCGCTGCCCGTGACGCCCGAGGCCGCAAGCGATGCGGCCAGGACACCGCCTTGAGCCGCCAGTCCGGCATGCACGGGTTTCGTGTCGGTGCCGAACTGGACCTTGGGTCCAGCTGCCATGGAAACGGCCAGACTCAGGGCATGCGTCATCCTGGCCGCGTCCAGCCCGAGCAGTCTGCCGCAAGCTACTGCGGCAGCGATCACTCCAATGGTTTGAGTGCCGTGCCAGCCTTTTTCGGCATGAGACCGGTCCATCGCCATCCCGACGCGGGCCATCACCTCGCTCCCGACGATCAATGCATCCAGCACGGCGTCCAGTGTGGCATCCATCTCGTGGGCTTGCGCCAGGATGGCTGGGATCACAGCGCAGCCAAAATGCCCCCCGGCGACCAAAAACATCTCATCCAGCTCCCGCGCATGGGCGGCCGTGCCGTTGGCCAGGGCACTGAAGGCGGCACAAGTCCCGATGCTGCTACCCACCACCGGAACCGGTCCCGTGGCACGCAATCCCGCCCGTACTGAAGCGCAAACCGGGTCCCCAGCGCCTGCCACCATGGCGGCGATGGTGTCCTCCAGGGAGTGCTCTGCCGTGCGCAGGGTGGATTCACCCCATTGATTGGGGACCGTGGCAGCCCAGTGCGCGAGAACCTGGGTAGCGGGAATATGGGAACTGAGCATGCTTGTCCTTGGGACGTGATTTGGTATGTGGTTGCGCCTATCGGCGCAGACGGGTGTGGAACGAATCGCAGACACGCAGCTGCAGGTCTACGTGAGGAGGCAGGCACACTCAGTCAAGCTTCACTCCGGCATCGCGGATCACGACACCCCATTTTTTGACCTCGCTGTCGATATGCGTCTTGAAAAACTCGGGCGTTCCCCCGAGCGCGACCTGCCCCACTTGCGCCATTTCGGCCTTGGTCGCAGGCGCCTGCAGCCAATTGTTGATCTCGCGGTTCAGGCGCAGGATCACCGACCGAGGCGTGCCAGTCGGTGCCACAATGCCGCCCCAAGCCACGACCTCGAAGCCGGCAATGCCCGCCTCTTCCATGGTCGGCACATCGGGCAGCAGCGCAGAGCGCCGCTTGCTGGTAACCGCAAGCGGGCGCACCCTGCCTGCCTGGATGGCGCTCAGCATGGACGGCAGGTTGTCGAACATGAAGTCGATCTGCCCGCCGACCAGGTCGGTCTGCGCCTGCGGGGCACCGCGGTAGGGGATGTGGTTGAAGCTGATGCCGGCCTTCTCCTTGAGGATTTCGCCGCTGAGATGGCTGGTCGTGCCGTTGCCGCCCGAGCCCATGTTGAAGCGGCCCGGCTGGCTCTTGGCGGAGATGATCAGGTCGCGCACCGAGGTCGCAGGAAAACCCTGGCGGACCACCAGCACATTGGGCACCTGCGAAAGCACTGCCACTGGCACCAGGTCCTTGTCGGGGTCGTAGGGCATCTTGCGGATCAGGCTGCGGTTGATCGCCATGGTCACGATGTTGCCGAAGC
Source organism: Polaromonas sp. (assembly GCF_049790275.1). Classification (GTDB taxonomy): domain Bacteria; phylum Pseudomonadota; class Gammaproteobacteria; order Burkholderiales; family Burkholderiaceae_C; genus Polaromonas. Next base: position 3,730 of record NZ_JBAQYR010000108.1, on the reverse strand, counting down.
CCAGCGTGTAGCCATCGGGCTGGGCTTTGGCCACCGCCTGCATTGCAATGGTGCCTAACGCGCCGGGGCGGTTCTCGACGGTCACCGATTGCTTGAGTTTGTCCTGCAGGTAGTTGGCCAGCTTGCGGCTGGTCTGGTCGGGCGTGCCGCCGGCGGCCGAGGGTACGATCAGCTTGATGGGTTGGGCGGCGGGCCAGTCTGCCGCCAGGGCGTTGCTGGTCAGCGCGGCAAGCAAGGCAATGGCACTGCCCAAGGCGCAGGTGGTGCTGAGAAAGCGGCGGCGATGCAGGATGATGGTCATGGTAAATCCTCGTTAAGGGCGATCAGGAATGGGCAGGGGTGACGCTGCGAATGTGGGCCGCGATCTCGCACAGCACGTCGGCAACGTCCTCGCGCACGGCGTTGGCGCGCGGCAGCAGTTCGCGTGTCTTTTCGTTCAGATAGATCGCGCGGTTAAATTCAATCTGCAGGCTTTGGTGTCCGCGTCCAGGTTCGCCGAATTCACGCAGCAGGTCCTGGCCCGCATAGGGTTCGTTGACAGCGACGCTGTAACCCAGCTGGCGAAACGCCCCGGCCACCAGTTCGGTAAAAGCAGCGCTGCAGCTCTGGCCATTCAGATCGCCCAGCACCACGTCGGCCAGCGGCCCGGGCGCCACACGGCCAAGCCGCTCGTAGACATTGCTGGGCATGGAGTGCAGGTTCAGGTGCCAGCGCGGGCCTTCAGGGGCCGCTGCCTCCAGCGCCTGCGCCAGCGCGCGCCGGTAGGGGCGCCAGTAATGCTCAATCCGGTGCGACACCTCCCGCGCCTGCAGGCGGCGTGCATAGATGGGCTGGCGCGCCGGCGTCAGGCTGGACACCAGCCCGTTGCCCAGCGCCAGGGTGCGCGCCGTGGGCGCTGCCCCGCCGGGCCAGGTGTCGGCCAGCATGGCCACGTCGATATCATTTTCATGACGATTCGGGTCAATGTAGCTGCGCGGAAAGGTCGCATGCACCAGGGTGCCGCCCACACGCGGCACGGCGTCCCACAGCCAGTGCACGTGCGTGTCCTCGAGTTTGCGCAGTTCAGCAGCATCCACGGCGTAATCAAAATCGGCCGGGTAGTCGGTGCCGCTGTGCGGCGAGTCGCATACCAAGGCGATGGCGGGCACGGCTGGGGGCAGCACCAGAACAGGTAAAACAGGTAAAGCGGGTCGGGAGGCTTCGGGTGACATCACGGTTTTTCTCGGTCGATGGAAGATGAGCGAAGCGTAGGCGGCCCGGGCGTCAGGGGCAAACGACAATTTGATCCGGGCTGATAACCTGATGTAATCGGGGGCATGCGGTTCAAATCTCCTTCATTGCCCGAGTTGCATGCGTTCCTGGCGGTGTGCCAGCTGGGCAGCTTTCGCCGGGCGGCCGATGTGCTCTGCGTGACGCAGGCGGCCGTGAGCCGCGCCGTGCAGCGGCTGGAGCAGCGCCTGGAATGCACGCTGCTGGACCGTTCAGGCGCCCGGATACAGCCGACGGCCCGCGGACGCGAATTCCAGACGCTGGTGGAGGCCCATGTGGCGGGGCTTGAAAACGCCATCGGCGAGTTCGGTGTGCGTGCCGCGTCGCGCAAGCTGCGGGTGAGCGTGGTTCCCACGCTGTGCACGCGCTGGCTGGTACCGCGGCTTGCGCAGTTCCACGCGCAGCACCCCGGCATCGAGATCGAGTTGCGGCAGTTCCACCACGACGAGAACTTTGAACGCGATGACGTGGATCTGTGGATCAACGTGAAGCGCCCGGCGCGGGCCTGGCCGCGCGGCGTCCGTGCGCGTTACCTGCTGGGGCGCGAGCTCCAGCCCGCCTGTACACCAGCGCTGGCGGCCGGCCTGCGCCAGCCGCGCGACCTGCTCAAGCTCACACTCCTGCAGCACATCAACTACCCGGACAACTGGGCGCTGTGGCTGCGCAAGGTCGGCGGCGTGGACACGCCACCCACGCTGGGTGCGGGGTTCGACCTGGGAAACAACCTGATCGTCGCCGCCTGCGCGGGCATGGGCGCGACCATCATCCAGCCCTGGCTGATCGAAGCCGAGCTGGCGGCGGGCCAGCTCGTGCTGCCGTTCGGCCCTGCGGTGGTCACGGATCGCGGCTATTACCTCTGCAGCCGCGCAGCCCTGGCCGAAAACGACGCCGTGGAGCAGTTCACGCAATGGCTGCTGGACGAAGCCAAAATCAGCGCGAAACAGTTTGGGATGAAACCCTGAACGCTCAGGCCAGAAAACGCAGGGCTTTCCCCGGCCGGGCCGCCAGCTCGGTGACCACGGCATCCAGCGCCTGCAGCAGCGCCCCAACACCCGCCGCACGGAAAGGTGTAGCGGCAATGGCCACCTTGAGCTGCAGCACGGCCCCCGGCGGCAGCAACTCACTGGGCGACAGCCCGCGCGCAATCAGGCGCTGGCCTATTTCCGAGATCTGGTCGCGTGTGACCCGGCCTTCCAGAATCAGCACAAAGTCGCCGTCGCGGTGCCGCGCCACCGTGTCACCTTCCCGGGCCACCTGGTTGATGCAGGCACCGGCGTGGACCAGCGCCATTTGTGCGACCTGCAGACCGTACTCATCACGGATCTGCTGGATATTGCCGATGCGCACCCGCAGCACCACCCCCAGCGCCGGATCGCGCAGCTGGTGCTGGAGCAGCTGGTGCAGGCGCTCGAGCATCACCCGGTGGTTGGCCGCACCGGTCAGCGGGTCAACCCGGGCCATGGCGCCGACGCGCGCCTGGTTGCTGCGCCGTTCACGGCTGCGCAGGTACAGGGCAACCAGCAACAGCGGGATCTCAGTGGCAACGCCCAGTTGCGCGCCATATTGCGTCATGAAGGACAGGGGCACCAGCTGCATGTTGCGCAGGATGGGGAACACCGAACCGGCAAGCACCGCCAGGATGCCGGCCAGCACCCACAAGCCGACGCGTGGAATGCGCCAGGCGTACCAGACCGCGACACCCAGGTAAACCACAAAACTGGCCAGGTAATAGGAGCCGCTGAGCGCAAAAAACGGGTCCCGCCCAACGAACAGGAAGCCCAGCGCCAGCACAGCGCCCACAGCGGCCAAGGCCAGCATCAGGTGGGCGGGCCAGCGGATGCCGCGCCCCCGTACCAGTTCACGCAGGAAGACGTGCCCCAGGGCCGCACCGGTCACCGGCAGTACATTGGACGCCGCGTCGTTCCACCACGGGTTGTCGGGCCAGAAGTACTCCCCGGCCAGGCCGGTCAGCGAGAGCTGTCCGCAGGCAATCACCAGCACATAGGCCGCGTAATAGAAGTGGATGGAATCGCGCCACGAATAGGCGTTGACCGTACAGATCACGATGACCAGTGCCACCAGCCCGGCATACGCGCCCAACAGGAAATGCCAGCGTTTGCTGGACTCCTGGAAGTCGCGTGCGCTCCATACGCTCCAGCGCACGCTAATGGGGTGGCTGTGCTGCACCCGCAAGTAGCCCGGTCGCGCCTCTCCCGGCTGCTGCACCAGCTCGAACGCCGGATGCAGGTAGGGCATGGGCCAGTGCGACACCGCGATTGAATCGCCCGAGCGCTGGACAAGCCAGCTGCCGTCGGCCGCGGGCCGGTACAGCTCCACGAGGTTCATGCCGGGGTGCGGCAGCGCCAGCACCAACGGTGTGGCCACGCTCACGGCGGGCAGGGCCAGCTGGTACCACAGGGCCGCGCCGCCGCCGGCCGGCATGATGCGGTCCGCCCTGGCC
>NZ_JBAQYR010000107.1:0-26819 GCF_049790275.1 Polaromonas sp. | reverse complement strand
ATGCTGAGCCGGCCCAGCGCCCAGCAGGCTGCTGCCGCGGCCGGCCTGCAGTTTTCGGCGCAACACCGCGGCGCGGCCGCCAACACGGTGCAAGCGCTGGCGCCTTTCCTGAAAGGCTGAACCCATGGCCGAGCCGCTCGTCAACCAGTACGGCGCCGACGTGCCCAAAGCCATCGCGCGCATGATCACCGCGGTGCACCCGGCCTTCGAGTCGAAAAAGTTCATGCGTGACGTTCTCCAGGGCTACGACGCGCTGGCGCTGATGCCGCGCGGTAAACACATCGCGCGTGTCCTGCAGCGCCACCTGCCGTCCGACTATCCGAAAGCGGTGGATATCTTGCTGGCCTCGCTCGACCAGCCGCACGGCCGGGACCCGGGCCTGACCCTGGGCTCATTCCTGTATTTGCCGCACACGATGTTCGTGGCTGAGTTCGGGCTGGACCATTTCGAGGACTCCATGCAGGCGCAGCACGCGCTGACGCAGCGCTTCACCGCCGAGTTCAGCATTCGCCCCTTTCTGCAGAAACACGAAGCCGCCACGCTGGCGCGCTTCAGGCAATGGGCCAGCGACCCGAGCGCCCATGTGCGCCGCCTGGTGTCCGAAGGCTCACGCCCGCGCCTGCCCTGGGCCAGCCGCCTGCCGGCCTTCCAGAAGAACCCGGCGTCGGTGCTGGCCTTGCTCGAACTGCTCAAGGACGACCCCGAGCTGTATGTGCGCCGGTCGGTCGCCAACAACCTCAACGACATCGGCAAAGACCACCCGGAGCTGCTGGCTAAAACCGCGAAGCAGTGGCTGAAAGGTGCCAGCGAAGAACGCCGCTGGATCGTCCAGCACGCGCTGCGCTCAGCCGTCAAGCGTGGCGAGGCCGGCGCACTGGAGGTACTGGGCTTCGGCCAAAGCGCGAAGGTCGAAGTTTCGAACGCGCGCATCACGCCCAAACGCGTGGTGATGGGCGAGAAAGTAAACATTGCCTTCGACGTTTCCAACACCAGCAACAAGGCGCAGCAGGTGCTGGTGGATTTCTGCATCCACTACGTCAAGGCCAGCGGCAAGACCAGTGCCAAAGTGTTCAAGCTCAAAGTGCTGGATCTGGCGCCGAAAGAAACCGTGCGATTGAGCAAGACGGTATCCACCGCGGAGATGACCACGCGCAAACACCATGCGGGGGCGCATCGTGTCGATGTGCTGCTCAACGGGCAGGCGCAGGCGCTGGGGAAATTCGGGTTGATGGCTGCCGACAACGCGTGACAGTTTCCGCGCTAAGCGGCTTGGACTTCCGTCGCAGGGCTGGGTATGGTGCACCGTTCGTTGGCCAGTACGCGGCCTGCGTTGAGGCTGCTGATGGGAATCGTGATGCCCTGGGGAATGCCGCCGGAGAGCTGCAAGGCCAGGTAGCGCCCGCAGCACACGCGTAGGAAGGAGGCGAAGTTTTCCACCTTGGCGCGTTCATGCAGCAGCTCATCGTAAAGCCGGGTGCAGAGCTGCGGCACACTCATACCATCGCGCTGGGCAATCTCGTCGAGCACCCGCCAGAACAGGTTTTCCAGCTTGATACTGGTTGCCGCGCCGTGCAGTCGCACCGAGCGGGCGCGGCTTTCATACAAGCTGGGGTCGGCGCTGATGAATACCTTGCACATGCTTTGGCCTCCTGAGGGATTCGTCATGATGCGGCAAACGCGGTGCCGCTGCAAGCGCCGCGCCACCGCTGCTCAGAGACGAGCTAGTGGCTGATGCGTGTGCCCAGGAGTACCAGGAACTGGGCGATCCAGGCCGGATGCGCCGGCCAGGCCGGTGCGCTGACGAGGTTGCCATCCGTGTGTGCGGCATCGATGGCGATTTCGGCGTAGGTGCCGCCGGCCAGCTCCACCTCGGCGCGGCAGGCGGGGTAGGCCGAGCATGTGCGGTTTTTCAGCACACCGGCGGCGGCCAGCAACTGCGCTGCATGGCAAATGGCGGCCACGGGCTTGCCGGCGTCAAAGAAATGCCTGACCATCGCGGTCACCGCCGGGTAGGTGCGCAAGTACTCGGGCCCCCGGCCACCGGGTAGCAGCAGCGCGTCGTAACTTTCGACCCGGATGTCGGCAAATGTCGCATTGAGGGCGAAGTTGTGGCCCGGCTTCTCGCTGTAGGTCTGAGCGCCTTCGAAGTCGTGAATCGCCGTCTTGATCTGGTCGCCCGCCTTCTTGTCGGGGCAGACCGCGTGCACCGCGTGTCCCACCGCCAGCAGTGCCTGAAACGGCACCATGGTTTCATAGTCTTCGCAATAGTCACCGCAAATCATCAGGATTTTTTTTGCCGCCATGTCTGTCTCCTTGGGTTGCTGAGCAAGTTCTCAGCCCCGAATTATTCGGCGCATGGCGGTAGCCTGGGTGTTAGCGGGCTACTACGTGGGACAGGTGCACGGCATGTTGATGCCGCCTGCGATGAACTACTGCGTCAGCAGCGAATTAATCAGCAACAAATCTTCCGGCGTCAGCGTGCCATTGGCCTGGCGCAGCTTGAGTCCACCGATGAGCACGTTGTAGCGTGCCTGCGCGAGGTCGCGTTTGGTCTGGAACAGCTGGCTTTGGGCGTTCAGCACGTCGATGTTGATGCGCACACCGACCTGGTAGCCCAGCTTGTTGGCATCGAGCGCGCTCTGGCTGGAGGCCTCGGCGGCTTCCAGGGCCTTGACCTGGCCCTGGCCCGACAATACGCCGAAGTAGGCGGTACGCGTGCTCAGCGCGACGCCGCGTTTGGCGCCTTCGAGGTCGGTGCGTGCCTTGTCTTCCAGCGACAGGGTTTCGCGGATGCGGTTTTGTGTGGCGAAGCCGGCAAACAGCGGCAGGTTCAGCGACAGGCCGACCGTGGTGCTGTTGGTGCGGAAGTCCACCGGACCGGTGGTGGCGCTGCCCTGGGGGTTGCGCTGGATGCCGTAGCTGGCGGTCAGGTCCAGCGTGGGCTTGTGGCCGGCTTCGGCCTTGTCGATTTCGAGTTTGGCGACTTCCAGGTTGGCACGCGCCTGGCGCACGGTGGGGTGCAGGTCTTCCGACTGCAGGACCCAGGTGTTCACATCGGCGGGCACCAGCGGTGGCAGCACAGTCGGTACCAGCAGGCCTTTGGGCTGGGCATCGGTTCTTCCCACCAGTTGGTCCAGCGCGATTTTTTTCACGCGCAAATCGTTTTCGGCGGCAATTTCCTGGGCGGTCACCAGGTCGAAACGCGCCTGCGCCTCGCGCGAGTCGGTGATGGTGGAGGTGCCGACTTCGAAATTGCGTTTGGCCGAAGCCAGCTGCTCGCCGACGGCGGCCTTTTGTGCCCGGACGAAAGCCAGCGTGTCCTGCGCGGCCAGCACATCAAAGTAAGCCTGGCTGGTGCGCACGATCAGGTCCTGTTCTGCCGCTTCGAGCTGGGCCCGGGACAGCTCGACCTGCTGTTTGCCCTGCTCGTACGTGGCCCAGTTGCCGGGCCGGTACAGCGGCTGCGAGGCGTTCACCGACGCCGTTTGCGTTGGAAAGCTGCGGTCCATCACCGGGTTGTTGTTTTCAAAATTGGTACGCGAGGTGCCCATGGACAGCCCGGCCGAAGGCAGGATGCCCGCCTTGGCCTGGTCGGCCTTGGCCAGGTTGGCCTCGTACAGCGAGCGGGCTGACTGGTAGGCCGCATCGTAGTCGCGTGCCGAACGGTACAGCTCCACCAGGTTCTGTGCCTGGACGGCGGGCGCAAAAGCCGCCAGCACGGCACTCAACGCAAGCGACAAGGGCAGCATGGCCGGTTTTTTCAAGAGCGTTTTCATGGAAGTCCTGATGAAAATGAAATCGGTAAAGAGGAGGCGAGGAAGAGGGCAGATGGGAAGATCAGTAGCGCGGCACGGAGGTGTCGCGCTGCGCTGACCACGCGTTGATGCCGCCGTGCAGGTTCACCACCTGCGTGAAACCGTTTTGCGCCAGGTAGTTGGCCACCTGCATGCTGCGTGCGCCGTGGTGGCACAGGCAGGCCACCGGCTGGTCGGCCGGTAATTCCTCTTTCAGCTCTTCCAGCCGGGCAGGGACGTCGCGCATGGGAATGTGTACCAGCGTGAAGCCGTCTTCCTTGACCGATGCGGTTTGTATCTCCCACGGTTCGCGCACGTCCAGCACCAGGGGCGTGGGCGCGCCGGCCGGAAGGCTGTCGCGCCAGGCGTTGAAGTCGGCAGGAGAAAGCTGGGCAATCATCAGGGGTGTGCTTGTGGCAGGTTAAAAGTTGAACTTCGAAGGCTCGGGGAAATTGAGCAGGCGCGGCGCCACGGTGTCCCACGCTTGCGCGGTGCGGAAAGCGGCGTCGCCCGCGCGGGTGACCAGGGTGGCGCGCATCATGGGTTCGAAGCCGACGATGGCGCAGAGGCGGCCACCGGGCTTGAGCATCGCCAGCAGCGCGGGCGGCACTTCGGCCACCGAGCCGCTGAGCACAATCACGTCGAAAGGCCCGCTGAGCAGGTCGCTGCCGGAGACCGCCTGCCCGAGCTTGGCGGAGCCGTCGCCGGTGCGCACTTCGGCGTTGTACACGCCGGCTTTTTTCAGGTTGTTGCGTGCCAGCTGGGCCAGGTCGGCATCGATCTCCATGGTGATGACCTGCTGGGCGCGGTGCGCCAGCAAGGCCGCCATATAGCCGGAGCCGGCACCGATCTCGAGCACTTTTTCGTGCTTCTGCACGGCCAAGTCCTGCAGCATGCGTGCTTCGACCTTGGGCGCCAGCATGCACTGGCCGGGTTTGGAGCCAAGCGGAATCTCCATGTCGGCAAAAGCCAGGGCCCGCATCGCGGGCGGCACAAAGTCCTCGCGCTTGACCACGGCGAGCAGGGAAAGGACCTGGCTGTCCAGCACTTCCCAGGGGCGGATCTGCTGTTCAATCATGTTAAAGCGGGCTTGTTCGTAGTTCATGGTGGAGCCTGTAAAAAATGCGGGTGGTGCGGAGTGAGCCTCTGATTTTAACGGGGGGTCACCGGTGCCAGTGCCGGCGCCGGCAGGGCGTGCCCGCCGGCGAAGCGGCGCTTGAACCACTGCGCAAGGTCGTCGAGGTAGCAATACGCCACCGGCACCACCACCAGGGTCAGCAGCGACGAGGTGATGACACCGCCGATGACGGCCTGGCCCATGGGGGCGCGCTGCTCCGAGCCTTCGGTCAGCGCAAAGGCCAGCGGCACCATGCCGAAGATCATGGCCAGCGTGGTCATCAGGATGGGGCGCAGGCGCACGCGGGCCGCCATCAGCAGCGCCTCGCTGCGCTCCATGCCTTCTTCCCTCATGCGGATGGCAAAGTCCACCAGCAGGATGGCGTTTTTCGTGACCAGGCCCATCAGCATCACCACGCCGATGATGGAAAACATCGACAGCGTCGAGCGGAACAGCAGCAGCGCCAGCACCACGCCGATCAGGGTCAGCGGCAGCGAAGTCATCAGCGCCAGCGGCTGCAGGAAGCTCTTGAACTGGCTGGCCAGGATCATGTAGATGAACAGAACCGCCATGACCAGTGCCGACACCGCATAGCCGAAGGACTCGGCCATGTTTTTGGTCGAGCCGGCGAACTGGTAGCGGTAGCCGGGCGGAAAGCTGATGCTGTCCAGCGCCGTGCGGATGTCCGTGGACACTTCGCCGGCCGAGCGGTTGTACACATTGGCGTTGATGGCGACCTCACGCGTCAGGTCGCGCCGGTTGATCTGGTTCGGGCCGGTGGTTTCCTTCACCGTGGCCACCTGGCTCAGCTGCACTGTGCGCGCCGAGCCGTCGGCGTTGCTGCCGATGACCGTGCTGATGAAGGGCAGGCGTTCCAGGTCCTGTGGTGCATTGCGCGAATCGGGGGCGAGGCGCACGTTCACGTCGTAGGTCTGGTCGTCCGGTGCGCGCCAGTTGCCGACGGTCTGGCCCGCGACCAGCGTGCGCAGCGAGGCGGCGATCTGCGACACCGTCAGGCCGAGGTCGGACGCAGCGTCACGCTTGACGTCCACTTCGATGGTCGGCTTGTCGGCCTTGAGGCTGGAGTCCAGGTCCACCAGGCCGGGGACGCCGCTGATTTTGTCCATCACCAGGCGCGTCAGGCGCTCCAGCTCTTTCAGGTCGGCGCCCTGCAGTGAAAACTCCACCTGCTTGTTGCCGCCCACGGCGTCGAGCAGGCCGACGTGGGTGACGGTGATGCCGGGCACCTGTTTCAGGCGCTCACGCAGCACACCGGACATTTCATCCACGTTGCGGACTCGAGCCTTGCGGTCCACCAGGCGCACGTAGATGCTGGCGTACATCTTGCCCTGCGCATTGCCGGTGTTGATGGTCGACAGCGTGTACTTCACTTCGGGGAATTCGCGCAGGATGGTTTCGACCTGCCGCGTCTTGGCCTCGGTCGCCTCCAGCGACGAACCCACCGGCGTGTAGAAATTGAGCGAGGTTTCCGAAAAATCGGCCTTGGGGACGAACTCGGTGCCCAGCAGCGGCACCATGAAAATGCTGGTCACAAAAATTCCCAGGGCCAGCCCCAGGGTGGCCAGCTTGTGCAGCAGCGACCAGCGCAGGATGCTCTGATAGGTCTCCGCCAGCGAATCGGTGGCACGTTCGAACCAGCCCGTGACGCGGCCTATGGTTTTGTCGTAAAAAGTGACCGGCGCGCCGTGCTGGCCGTGCGCATGAATGCTCGGGTCGTGCCAGATGCTCGAGAGCATCGGGTCCAGCGTGAAGCTGACAAACATCGAAATCAGCACCGCCGCCACGATGGTGATGCCGAACTCATGGAAGAACTTGCCGATGATGCCGCCCATGAAACCAATGGGCAGGAATACGGCCACGATAGAAAACGTGGTGGCCAGCACGGCCAGGCCGATTTCCTGCGTGCCTTCCATGGCCGCCTGGTAGGGCAGCTTGCCCATCTGCACATGGCGCACGATGTTCTCGCGCACCACAATGGCATCGTCGATCAGCAGCCCCACGCACAGGCTCAGCGCCATCAGGGTGATCATGTTGATGGTGAAGCCGAACAGGTTCATGAACAGGAAGGTGCCGATGATGGAGATCGGCAGCGTCAGGCCGGTGATCACCGTGGAGCGCCACGAGTTCAGGAACAGGAAAACGATCAGAACGGTCAGCAGCGCGCCTTCAATCAGCGTGCGCCGCACGTTTTCGACGGCCACACGAATCGGGCGCGAGCCGTCGCCAATCGGTTCCAGCCGCGTGCCGGCCGGAAGCTGGGCCTGCAGTTCCTTGACGGCCTTGTTCAGTCCGTCTACCACCGCTATGGTGTTTTCGCCCTGGGCCTTTTGCACCGTCAGCAGCAGCGTGCGCTGGCCGTTGTACAGCGCCAGGCTGTCGATTTCCTGCGAGCCGTCGCGGATGGTAGCCACCTGGCCGACAGTGACTGCCGAGCCGCCGCCGGAGCCGGCCTTGCGCGCCACGATGATCTTGCCGAAGTCTTCCGGCCGCTTCATGCGCGCGTCGATTTTCACGACACGTTCCTGTGCCAGCGAACGGATGGCGCCTACCGGCAAGTCCTGGTTTTCGTTGCGTACCGCGCTCGCCACCTGGTCGGCCGTGATGCCCAGCGCCTCCATGGCCTGCGGGTTCAGGTAGATGTTGATCTCGCGCTTGCTGCCGCCCACCAGGCTGACCGAACCCACGCCGCGCACATTCTCCAGCCGCTTTTTCAGCACCTGGTCGGCCCAGTTGGTCAGTTCGACGGCTGTAGGCAGAGCCGCTGCGCCTGCCACTGCAGGCGTTTTGCCATCTGCGCCTGCGGCCATCGGCAACACGGCGACCGACCAGATGGCTCGGCTGGCCGGGTCGAAGCGCAGGACGCGTGGCTCTTTGACTTCATCACGCAGCAATGGGCGCAGCGAGGCGATTTTTTCGCGCACGTCTTCGGCCGCCTTGCGGCCATCGATCTGCAGCTGGAACTCGATGATGACGACCGACTGGCCTTCGTAGCTGCGCGAGGTCAGGGCGTTGATGCCGGCAATCGAGTTGACGCCTTCCTCGATTTTCTTGGTGACCTCGCTCTCGACAATTTCAGGCGAGGCGCCGGGGTATTCGGTGGTGACCACCACCACCGGGAAATCGATGTTCGGAAACTGGTCTACCTGCAGGCGCTGGTAGGAGAACATCCCCAGCACGACGATGGCCAGCATGACCATGGTCGCAAAAACCGGATTTTTCAGGCTGACCTGGGTGAACCACATGGCAGTCTAGGGCGCGGTCTTGGCGGAAGACGCGGGGGAAGCGGCAGGCACAGCTGCCTGCGCCCACGCCGGGGCTTGCGTGAATTTCACCGCCGTGCCTTCGCGCAGCGCACCCACCGCACCAGTGATGACGACGGTGTTTTCTGCCAGGCCCCTGACGGCCACCATGGCTGCATCGCCCGTGCCCGTGGCGCTGCTTCCGCGCACGCCCATTTCCACCGGCTTGTGAGCCACCTGGTTGTTTTCCACCACCTGCACATAGGGTGCGGGCTTGTCGGTGCGTACCGCACTGAGCGGCACGGCCAGCGCGGAAACATGTGTTGTGCCCAGCGTGCCCTGCGCAAACAGGCCTTGCCGCAAACCCGGGGGCTGGCCTGTGCCGCCGGCCGCGGGGGTGTTGTCAATGCTCAGGTAGGCCAGCACACTGCGGCTGCCGCCCTGCGCGCTGGGGTTGATGCGTGCCACCGTCGCAGTGACGGTCTGCGAGCTGCCTTCGATTTGCAGCCGGGCGCTCTGGCCGGGGCGCACGGCCAGGGCATCGGCCGCGCTGAGGCTGGTTTCCAGTTCCAGGCGGCTGAGGTCGACAATTTCCAGCACCCGCACGTCCACGCCGACACGTTCGCCCGGCTGCACCAGCCGTTGGGCGACCAGGCCCGACAGCGGCGCGCGCAGCACGGTGTCGTCCAGCGACTTTTTGGCCACCTCGGCAGCAGCCAGGGCGGCCTTGTGGTTGGCCTTGGCGGCGTTGAGGTTGGCCAGCGAGGTGTCCAGCGCGGTTTTGGAAATAAAGCCCTGGTCCACCAGCGCCTGGTTGTTGTCGTACTGGCGCTGCACGATGTCGATTTGCGCCTTGGCCGAGTCGGCCTGTTCTTGTGCCTGCCGCACGCGCGACTGGTATTCGCTGGCGTCAATGCGGGCCAGCACCTGGCCGGCCTTGACGGCGTCGCCTTCACGAACCGTCAGGCCCTGCAGCTCGCCGGCCACGCGTGTCTTGAGAAACGCCGAGTTGACGGCCTTGAGCGAGCCCGACACCGGCAGTCCCTGGCTGAGGTCCATGGTTTTGGCCTGCATCACGTCGGTAGCCGCCAGCTCAACAATGGTTTGCGCCTTGGCGGCGCTCGCCGCGGCCAGTGCCTGCTGCTGGTTCCTGCGCGCCGACAGCGCGCCCAGCACGGCCGTGGCCAGCAGGAGCAGAAGGACAAGGGCGATGACCCATTTGATCCAGCGTTTCATTTGGAGGCCTTGGGGGAAGGGGGCGTTGCGCACAAGCCATGAAGAAGGGTGTTCACCTGGGTGGCGATGTACTTGCCGGCGTTGTCGGGCAGGCTGGGGTCGGCACAGGTGCCGGCGGAGTGTTTCGCCAGGATCAGGAAGATCATGGGTGCAATCACGCTGTAGATCGCGTAGTCGAGGTCCATCGGCCGGAATTCTCCGCGGTCCATGCCGCGCTGCATGATACGGCGGATCAGTGCCTGCCCCGGCTTGATCACTTCCTGCTGGTAGAAAGCGGTAATTTCCGGGAAATTGCCGGCTTCACTCATCATCAGCTTGGTGATGCCTGAGGCGCGGCCGGCGCCCACACGCTCCCACCACACCGTCATGCAATAGGCCAGCATCTCGGCGGCCGTGCCTTCAAAACGCTCGAACTCCTCGTTCCATTCCTTGAAGCGGCCCGAGATGTTTTCACGCACCACGGCCTTGAACAGCTCTTCCTTGCTCTGGAAGTAAAGGAACAGCGTCCCCTTGGAGACGCCGGCGCGAGCGGCCACTTCTTCGGCCCGCGTGCCGGCAAAACCTTTTTCGACAAACAGGTCCAGTGCGGCGTCCAGCAGCTCGCCTGGGCGCGCCTCTTTGCGGCGCTCGCGTTTGGCCGAGAGTGTGGCTGTTTGTGCGGAGATGAATTTGGAGAGGGACATTTTTACTGACTGACTGGTTAGTAATGTAGTGCCTAGGCTACCTGTCCGTCAAGCTGCTGTCCACTTTATTGCCAGTCTGACCCGGTCAAGTCAGGTAAAGCTTGAGGCAGATCAAGGATGGGCGACGCGTAGCGCCAGCCACTCCTTGAGCACGACCCGCGAGGCGTCCAGCCCATCGGACGAGGGCAACCACTCCAGCAGCCCATTGCGGCTGGGCAGGGTGAAGCTCATGGGCGCGGCGGTCACCTTGAAGCCGGACCGCTCAAAGGCCAGCACCGAACGCGGCATGTGCCAGGCGTGGGTGACCAGCGCAATCCGCTGGATGCCGTCTTTTTGCAGCAGCGGCCGCAGCAGGTTGGCATTTTCGGCCGTGTCGCGCGACTGGTCATCGACCCAGCGCAGGCGCAGGCCGTAGTCCTTTTGCGCCATCCGGCGGGCCACTTCGCCTTCGGAAAGGGTTTGTGCGTCCGCTGCGCCCCAGCCCTGCCCGCCGGCAAACGCGACCGGCAGGCCGGTTTGCCGGGCGAGCCAGGCGCCGTAGCGCAGGCGCATGGCCGCTGCCGGTGAAGACTGGGCTTCACCATACTCAGGCGCCACCGGATTCACGCCGCCGCCCAACACCACAATAGCCTGCACGCCGCTGCTTTTCAGTGTGGCCACCGAAGCCGGCGCGTACTGGGGCAGGATGTTCTGAGCCAGCCACACCGCAACTGCATGGCAGCTCAGCAGCCAGAGCAGGGCCATGCCGGCAAAGGCCAGCAACAGGCCCCAGGCCTTTTTGCGGGTGGCCAGCATCAGGCCCAGCAGGGCGAGCAGCAGCGGTGCCGCCGGCGGCAGCACCAGCGTGGCGAAAATCGGCTTGAGTTGGCCCAGCTCTGTCATGGGGTTCCTGTTTTGCTATGAAATAAGAAGCTGCTTGCGCCCATGTACAAAGGGCTGGAGGCCGATTTGACCCATAAACAGCAGGGCATGGCCGGACTGGCCGGGCCGGGCCCGGGAAAGGGGTTTTCTGGATGTTGGTCTGGCTTCAAGGCATTTTTCCCGGATGATCTGCGTTTGATCGCTGGATAGAAAAGGACGACTCATGGAACAAGGCAAGTTTACGGGCGCAGCCCTGGAAACCATCACACTGGGCGGCGGCTGCTTCTGGTGCACCGAAGCCGTGTTTGTACAGGTGCGCGGCATCACCGATGTGGAATCCGGCTACAGCAACGGCCACGTCAACCACCCGACCTACGAGCAGGTGTGCACCGGCACTACAGGGCACAACGAGGTCGTCAAGCTGGTGTATGACCCGGCGCAGATCAGCCTGCGGGCAATTCTTGAGATCTTCTTCGTCATTCACGACCCGACCACCCTGAACCGCCAGGGAAACGACACCGGAACGCAGTACCGCAGCGGCATCTATTACTCGACTCCTGCGCAAAAGGAAGTGGCCGAACACATGGTCAATGAGCTGAACGCGCAAAAGCTGTTCGGCAAGCCGGTGGTCACCGAAGTGTTGCCGGTTGCCAACTACTCAGCGGCCGAGGAATACCACCAGGACTTCTTCGAGAAGAACCCCAACCAGGGTTATTGCATGGCGGTGGCCGGGCCCAAGGTGGCGAAATTCCGCAAGACTTTTTCGGAATACGCGAAGGCGTGAGGAATGATGAGTTTTCCCGTCATTGCATCCGCGACAGAGGAAGAGGTCCGTTCCGGTGAAATCGGAAAACGGCTGCGGCAATTCAATTACAGCTTTGTGGGCGAGTATCCGGAGGTCAGGCCGATCCGGCTAAACGCCAGAGATGCCGCAGGCAAGGTGGTCGGCGGCCTGCGCGCTGTCGTCGCCTTTCACTGGCTGCGTGTGGAGGTGCTTTGGGTTGACGAGCCGATGCGTGGACAGGGCCTGGGTTCCCGCCTCCTGCGAGAGGCGGAAGGTGCAGCGAAGGACATGGGCGCACACAGTGCGGCTCTTGAAACATTCGAATGGCAGGCACCGGCTTTTTACACAAAACAGGGTTATGAAGAGGTTGCCCGCATAGATGGGTATGTCCAGAACTTCTATCTGACACTGATGAAGAAAAGCCTCCGGGCTTAACGAGCGGAGGCCGGCAGCATCTGAAGCAAGCGTGCTGGTTCAGCTCCGCCGCTGCGCCATGTAAAACCACTCCTGCCCCGGCTCAGCGCGCGGGTTGGGGAACACCACAAAACCGTCATGCGGCGCCTTCACCTCGGCGCCGCTGTAGCGCGTGCCGATCACCTCACCGGCCTTCACCGCATCGAAGCTGCGCCACTCGCGCGTGAAGCTGTCGCCTGCATGGTCGCGGTCCGTCACATCGACCAGGCGCAGGATCTCGCGATCTACGGGTGTAGCCTCCATCGGCTGCGACACCATGCCCAGCAGCGCCAGTGTCTGCAAGATCGCATGGCGCGCCACCTGCACCGCCTGCGGGTCGTCATGCTGGCCGCATTCCAGCGTCACGCCGTAGCCGCCGCGTGAGCGCATGTACTCCGTGGTGCCCACGCCGTAATTCGGGTTGGTCACCAGCGTCTGCGCACGCGCCGAGCCTGCGGGTACCGGTGCCGCGGCGCGCCGCTGTACACCACGCGCATAAGTGTCCAGCCAGCCTTCCACAATGCGCGGCGCACCGGTGCCCAGGGCCAGCTGCATTTCTTCGGCGGCCTTGCTGAACGGTTCCAGCGTGCCGCTGTTGTTCTGCGGGCCAATCATCACAAATGGCCGGCCGCCGGTGTGGAAGGAGTGCAGGTCCAGCAGCACTTCATGCGCATCCAGTAGCGGACACAACACATTCGCAATGCGGTCTTCAAAATCCTGTGGAATCGCACTCGGCGCCATGTTGCGGTTCAGGTTGCGGTCACCGGTGCGCTGCTTGAGCTGGTGGGCCAGCGGGTTGGTGACGGGCACAAAGGTCACCGTGCCGCGTTCGATGCTGAACTGGCCGTTGTCGATGTCCTGCAGCAGTTGCGCGATGGCCTTGGCGCCGCACACTTCATTGCCGTGAACGGCACCCAGAACCAACAGCTTCGGGCCGGGCGCCAGGCTGTGGAAGGTGTGGGTGTGGAGGTGGGTGGGGTGGGGTGTATCTGTGACGGAGAATGCTGAGTTTTTTGATGTTTCTGTCATGATGAATTGTTTATACAGCGGTTCCAGAAAAACAAGGCAGAGGCGAAGGAGCAGACCCTTTCATGCAGTGAAATCTCAAATGGCGTAACGCTTATGATGGGCTCACATAACTATCTCCTCATCATGGCTATTCCTGATTACCAGACCTGCATGCTCCCATTTCTTCGATTTCTTGAAGATGGTTTGGAGCACTCTCTCGGGCAAGCCGAGGATGCGCTGGCGGCCCATTTCCAGATTACGCCGGCAGAGCAGACCGAGCTACTTCCTAGTGGACAGCAGCGCATTTTTAGAAATCGCATAGGCTGGGCGCGAACCTATCTGAAGAAGGCAGTATTAATCGAGTCCCCTCGGCGGGGGATTTTCAACATCACTGAGCGCGGGAAGACCGTTCTCAAGTCAGATCCAACGCGTATCGACGCCAAGTTTCTCGAGCAATTTCCAGAGTTCATTGAGTTTCGTGAGTTGTCGAAATCGGATAGTGCTGCGGTTACCCTGACCGATACCATTCCGTCCAAAACTACTCCTGAAGAGGCTATCGAAGACGCATATCAAGGGCTGCGAGGACAGCTTGCGCAGGAGCTGTTGTCCCGCATCCTCGGATGCTCGCCTGCCTTCTTCGAGCAATTAGTTGTCGAACTGTTAGTAAAGATGGGCTATGGCGGTTCTAGGCGGGACGCTGGTGAACGAATTGGACAGACAGGTGATGGAGGTATTGACGGAATAATCAAAGAAGATCGACTTGGCCTTGATACGATTTTTATTCAAGCTAAGCGGTGGCAAGGTTCCGTGGGAAGACCAGAAATTCAGAAATTCGTAGGTGCGCTTCAAGGACAGCGCGCCCGCAAAGGCGTATTCATTACGACTTCCATATACACAGCTGAAGCTGTTGACTATGCCTCGCGCATTGATACCAAAGTTGTTCTTATAGATGGAAAGAGGTTGGCTGACCTTATGATCGACTTTGATGTGGGGGTTACTCCTGCAGCGACGTATATCGTCAAGAAAGTTGACTCTGACTACTTTGAAGACGTCTGAGCCGCTTAAACAGCTTTCTTCATAAGGAACTCGTATTCTTATGACCGCCCTGATGCACACTAATCTCATTGCAGCAGTTCTCGTCTTGGGAGTATGCGGTAGCGCGCATGCAACAAGCGCAGTCTCTTTCGAAGCCGAAGGCTACCTTCTGGATATCCTCGTTGGCAACGACAGCCGGCCAGCCGTGGCGGGGCTCAGCTTTGCCGCACCCGGCAGCGTGCGCAGTACTGAAATTCCCCTGCGCCATCTGAGTATTGATGCCTTCGATGCAGGGCAAAAAATACTGCTGCTTCGCTTCATGAACCCTGCAGATCCGGCATTGCCCAAAGACTTCGTGCTCGCCGTCAGGAACGACGTTGGCGTCCTGAAAATTGAAGGCAAGTCAATTTCAGGCCGCTTCTCCTGGGGCATGTAGGCTGCGACCTGCTGGTTGGCGCGGCGGCTGCTGCAAGTTTGATAGGTCGTCGGCACAGCCCGCAGCCACTGAGCTTTACCATTGACCTTTGCACCCCCACCGCCATGACCACACTCGAACTCAAAATTCCCCCGCCGGCGGTAGCGCTGGCCATTGCGCTGCTCATGTGGTTCACGGCTTTCCTGTTCGGTTTCATTCCGATACCGTTAGGCTACCGTCTGGGCGCGGCGCTGGCCCTGCTGGTCATTGGACAAGGAATCAGCATCTCCGGCATCGTTGCATTCCGGCGGGCCAAAACAACCATCAATCCTCTCAAGCCAGATACCTCTTCGGCGCTGGTGACTGGCGGCATTTATCGTTTCACGCGCAATCCCATGTACCTTGGCCTGCTGCTTACCTTGCTGGGATGGGCGGCTTTTCTTGCGAGTCCGCCGGCGCTGGTGTTTCTGTTTCTTTATGTGGTGTACATCAACCGTTTCCAGATTGAACCTGAAGAGCGCATGTTGTCATCTCTCTTCAGTGCGGACTATGCGGCATATAAAACACGCGTTCGCCGCTGGGTGTAAGCCGGCCTGACGGGCAGGGGCCTATTGGAAGCGGCCGCAGGTTCTTGCCGAAAAAAACACGGCTGGTCTTGGCCGTGGCGGTCAATCGGGTCGGGTGTCTGTAATAATGCAACCAAATTGCGTTAACGTGCCTGCCAACTTGCACGGCGCGAACTCCCCAAGCCAATGGCCTCCATCCTTTCTGAAAACGCCGCCGACCCGATAGACGCTCTGCTGTCCGCCCACGGGCTGCGGCGTACTCATGCTGCGCGCCGTGTGCTGGGGTGGCTGCTGGCGCATCCGGACACCAGTTACACGCACGCCCAGCTGCAGGTGGCGCTGGCCGGTGAGGGCGACGCAAGCGACAGCGCGGGCCTGGACCGCGTCACGCTTTACCGCCTGATTGACCGGCTCACGCAGGTGGGCCTGCTGCTGTGCCGGGTCGACGCCAGCCGCGTGCGGCGTTACCAGGCGATGCCGGCCGGCGTGCATGCCATGCCGCACTTCGAGTGCCAGAGCTGCCACCGCGACAGCCCGCTGGAAGGCGCACTGCAAGCCAATGCAGGCGATCTGGAGCGGGCGGCGCAATCTGCGATTGACGCTCTCAAGGCGCTGGGCTACCAGGGCATGAGCCTGGACTTTGCGGTGCGCGGCGTATGCGCCGACTGCGCGACGGGCAGTACTGGCGGCCATCACAGACGAGGCACGGCCGCGTGATCAGCTCGCGGCAACTGGCTTACCAGTATCCCGGCGGCGCCGAGCTCAGGTTTGAAGACATTGACGTCGCGCAGGGCGGGGTGCTGCTGTTGCGTGGGGTGTCGGGTTCCGGCAAATCGACCTGGCTGGCGTTGGCGGCCGGCTTGCTGAGCCCTGGTGGCGGCGACATCATGGTCGCAGGCCAGTCGCTGAAGGCGCTGGGCAAAGTGGCGGGTGATGCGTGGCGCGCACGGACGATTGGCTTTTTGCCCCAGAAACTTCATTTGAGTGCCGCGCTCACAGTGCACGCCAATCTGGCGATCGCGCAGTGGGCGGCCGGGCAGCCGCAGGACGATGCGCGCATCCGCGAGGCGCTGGCAGCGCTGGGTGTGCAGGAGCTGGCCGCGCGCAAGCCAGCGCAGCTTTCGGGCGGGCAGGCGCAGCGCGTGGCGCTGGCGCGGGCGGTGTTGTTGCAGCCGCAGGTGATCCTGGCAGACGAACCCACGGCCAGCCTGGACGACGACGCGGCGCGGCAAGCCGTGGAATTGTTGCAGGCCACGGCCAGGCAGCAGGGCGCCACACTGGTGATTGCAACGCATGATTCACGCGTTGCGGCGAGTCTTGACAGTCAAATCGGCTTCCAGCCCTTATTCCTCGGGCGCCAGCAGCTATGAATACCGTAGCATTTTCCTGGCGCTTCCTCTGGTCCCGGCCGCTGTCAGCCGGGCTCAATGTGCTGCTGCTCAGCCTGGGCCTGGGGTCGTTGAGCTTTGTGCTGCTGGCCAGTCACCAGATCGACCAGGCGTTTGAGCGGGACCTGGCCGGCATCGACGTGGTGGTGGGCGCCAAGGGCAGCCCCATGCAGCTGATCCTCTCCGGCGTATTCCACATCGACGCGCCGACCGGCAACATACCGCTGGCCGCTGTGAAAGAACTTGAAAAGCATCCGCAAGTCGCCAAACTGATTCCCATCAGCCTGGGTGACAGTTTTCGCGGCTTTCGCATCGTGGGCACCACGCCGGACTACATCACACACTACAACGCTGCGTTCGCGCAGGGCAGCGTCTGGACCGCGCCCATGCAGGCGGTGCTGGGCGCGCAGGTGGCCGCGCAAAGCAGGTTGAAAGTGGGAGACCGTTTTGCCGGCAGCCACGGCCTGGGTGGCGGTGGTGACAGCCATGGCCAAACGCCGTATGTGGTGAGTGGCGTGCTGGCCGCCAGTGGCTCGGTGCTGGACCGGCTGGTGCTGACGGCCACCGAGTCGGTCTGGCAGGTGCACGAAGGTGATACCGCGCTCGACGCCGATGACCGCAAGGTGCTGGAAGAAGAGCGCGAGCTGACGCTGGCGCTGATTCAATACCGCACGCCGCTGGCGGCGGTGACCTTTCCGCGCTTCGTGAACAGCAGCACTGAAATGCAGGCTGCGGCACCGGCGCTGGAGATCACGCGCCTGCTCAACATGATTGGCGTGGGCACGGATGTGATGCGAGCGCTGGCGGGCGTGTTGCTGCTGACGGCCGGCCTGAGTGTTTTCATCGCACTGTGGAGCGCCGTGCGCGAGCGCCGCGCCGACCTGGCGCTGCTGCGCATGCTGGGGGCGTCGCCGCGCAAGGTGGCGGCGCTGCTTCTGTGCGAGGCACTGTGGCTGGCGCTGCTGGCCACGTTGGTGGGTGTGCTGGCGGGGCAGGAGCTGATGGCGGCGCTGGCCTGGTTTCTACGGCTGGATAAATCGGTGTTGATCGGCGGGCTATCGTGGCCGGTCGAATTGTGGAGTGTCCCGGCGCTGGCCGTGGGCGTGGCGCTGCTGTCGGCGCTACTGCCTGCATACGAGGCCTACCGGGCCGACGTGTTTGAACTGCTTCAATCAAGGTGAATTTATGAAAATCATGATGCCAAAAATGCTTCCAGCCCTTGCCGCATTTGCGCTGACAGCTATGTTTTCAGTAGCACATGCGCAGCACAGCGACAAGGAAACCAAGGAGGACGTGCAGCGTCACCGCGCCATGGCCGCAGCGCATGAATCGGCTGCCAAGTGCCTGGAATCAGGCAAGAAGGAAGACGTCTGCATGAAAGAGCTGCAGGCCTCTTGCAAAGGGCTGGCAGTGGGTAAATACTGCGGCATGAAACACGCGCATTGATGCGCCGGCCTGCTTCAAACTTTTCCGGGGAACCTCATGCGATGTTTTGACTTCACCGCTCTCGGGACTTCACCGTTGCTGCTGACGCTGCTGCTGGCTGCCGGCAGTACGCATGCGCAGTTGAGCTCGCCCCTGCCTGCCGGAAGCGCAAAGCCTGCGGCAGGCAAGGCGGCACCGGGCGGCCTTGAGCTGCCGGCCGGGCAGGGCGCGGGCGTGCACGGCGCCAACAGTCCATTTGCGCCGCTGGCCCCGCGCAGCGACGTGGTGCCGTGGTCGGTGCTGACCGACGTGAAAACCAAGAACGAGAAAAACCGCATCCTGCCGGTGTTCAGCGAAAGCCAGCTCGGCATGAACGGCAAAACCCAGCGCATCCAGGGTTTCATGATGCCGCTGGAGCCGGGCAAGAAGCAGCGCCACTTTCTTCTGTCGTCGGTGCCACTGACCTGCTCGTTCTGCCTGCCGGGTGGCCCGGAGAGCATGGTGGAGGTCAAGACCAAAACCCCGGTGGAATACAGCATGGAGGTGGTGGTGGTCGAAGGCCGCCTGCAGGTGCTGCATGACGACCCTTATGGCCTTTATTACCGCATCAACGATGCGATGCCCGTGAAGTAAACACACATGGTTTTCAGGCGTATGGTGTGGCGGGCGGCATGGGGCTATCTGGCCCTGGTGCTGTTGCTCGCGCCCATGCTGGGCCAGATGCATGGCCTGGTTCACGGTACTGGCAGCGGCCAGCAAGCTGCGGCAAGCCGTGCAGGCCCAGCTGTTGAGCATGAACATGGCAATCAACGTGTGGGTGGTCATGGCTGGTTGGCGGATCTTTTCTCCGCTCATGCCGACGATCTGGATTGCCGCGTCTTTGACCAGCTTTGCCATAGTGATGCGCTTCCGGTTATGCCGCTGCTGGCGCTGCCCATGGCGCTTTCCTCGTTTGTTTTTCAGTTTCTGGAAGGCGAAGTACTCGCCCGTCGGGCCGCGCTTTTCGAAGCGCGCGGCCCACCCCGGGCTCGTTGAACTCCCGAAGTTGTCGAGCGCTGCCGCAAGGCCGCTGCACGGCGTTTTCTGTTTTCGATTCAACGAGCCATCATGAAAAAACATTTCCCCCGCAGTGCCGTCGGCACGGCAACGCTGACCCTGCTCGCGCTCGGCTGCTCACTGGCCCACGCCCAGACAGCGGCCCCCAGCCTGAAAGAAATCACGGTCACCGGCAACCCGCTGGGCGCCACCGACCTGATTGCCCCGGCCACACAATATTCCGGCGACGGTCTGCTGCTGCGCTCCAAAACCACGCTCGGTGAAACGCTGGATGGCACGCCCGGCGTCAGCAGCACCTACTTCGGCCCCAATGCGAGCCGGCCCATCATCCGCGGGCTGGACGGCGACCGCATCCGCATCCTGGGCAATGGCGGCGGCACGCTCGATGCGTCCAGCCTGAGCTACGACCATTCCGTCACGGCCGATCCGATCAGCATCGAACGCATCGAGGTGCTGCGCGGCCCGGGTGCCTTGCTTTACGGCGGTAGCGCGGTTGGTGGTGTGGTCAACGTCATTGACAACCGCATTCCGCGCGAGGCGCAGTTCGACGAAAAAGGCGGCATCAGCGGCAAGGCGGACCTGAGCCTGTCCAGCGGCAACTCGGAGCGCGGCAAGGGTGTGTTGCTCGAAGGCGGCAACAACCGCTACAGCCTGCACGTGGATGCCTTCGACCGCGAGACCAGCGATGTACGTGCACCGCGGGATTTGAACTGCACCAAGGCCGGGGTGACCACCACGTCCCGCCGCATCTGCAACTCGGCCAGCGACGTGCATGGCGGTGCCGTGGGCGGCTCAGTGTTTTTTGACAACGGTTACCTGGGTGCGTCGGCCAGCAATTACCGCAGCACCTATGGCACGGTGGCGGAAGACGAAGTCACCATTGGCATGAAGTCGGACCGGTATGCCATTGAAGGTGAGGTGCGCAACCTGGGCGGGCCCATCCAGAGCATCAAGGGCCAGTACAGCCAGACGGACTACGGCCACACCGAGTTCGAAGGCGCGACCGCCGGCACGGTGTTCAAGAACAAGGGCAGCGACTTCCGCCTCGAGGCGCGCCACGCGAAATTCGGCAACTTCGATGGGGTGCTGGGTTTCCAGACCGAGTCCAACCGTTTTTCTGCAGACGGCAACGAGGCCTTTGCGCCATACAGCAAAACCGGGCAGTCGGCCGTGTTTGCCTATGAAGAGCTGGCCACCGGCTGGGGCAAGCTGAGCCTGGGCGGTCGAATGGAGTCGGTCAAGGTGGAGTCGTTCGGCAACCCGAAGGTCGCACGCTTCACACCGGCCACCAAAGATTTCAAACCCGGTAGTTATGCGCTGGGCGCCTTGTGGAATGCCGCGCCGGGCTGGCAGCTCACCAGCAACCTGGCCTATACCGAACGCGCGCCGAAAGACTACGAGCTGTTTGCCAATGGCCCGCACATTGCCACCGCGGCCTACGAGGTGGGCAATGCGAACCTCGCGAAGGAGCAGTCCGGCAACCTCGACGTGGGTGCGGCCTGGAAGTCGGGCGGACACAGCTTCAAGGTGAACAGCTATGTGAGCCGCTTCAGGAACTACATCGCGCTGAACCAGACGCCGGGCGTGACGCGCAATGCGGAAGACGGTGAAGTCAATCCGGTGGAAGACCCGGGCAACCCCGGCTTCACGGCTTCGGGCGCCGAGTTCAAGCCGCTGGCGCAGTTCCAGTACGAGCAGGTGAGGGCGCGTTTCACCGGCATCGAGGCCAGCGGCAGCATCCGGCTGCAGGAAGGCGCCTCGACGGTGGACCTGGCGCTGCGCGGCGACCTGGTGCGCGCCACCAACCTGGACAACGGCCAGCCCCTGCCGCGCATTGCGCCGTGGCGTGTGGGTGCTTCGCTGCTGTGGGCCAGCGGCCCCTGGGGCGCCAATTTTGGCTTTGACCACAACGCCGCGCAAAAGCGCGTGCCGGCGCCGCCCACGGGCCAGACAGCGGCTTACACGCTGTGGAACGCGGCCACGTCGTACCGCGTCAAGGCCGGCGCCGCCACCTTGCTCTGGTATGCACGCCTGGACAACATCACCGACAAGCTGGCCTACAGCGCAAGCTCGGTGCTGACCAGCACGGCGTTTCCGAAAGCGCCATTACCTGGGCGTAGCTTGAAGGTGGGTTTGCAGGCGAGTTTCTAGAGCCCCCACGGTCGCTCGCTGCGCGTAGCTCCCTGCCCCCCGAGGGGGCCGCTGCGCCTGCGGCCCGGCGAAGCCGGTTCCGCGGCCCCTGCTTGATTGGAGACAGGTCCTTGCATCACGCTGCGTTTGTTTCGCTCGCGTGCAAACCTGACGGTCTGTTGGGATTCCCGTCCTTGAAGCGCTGCGCGCTTCAAGGACTCCGGATTTTGTCTCTGGTATTTTGGTTTCTCTTCCCCACCCGTCGGGCTGGGCCGAGGAGCGCAGGCAAAAGCGGATCAGGGCTCGCGATTGTCTGAGCCGAAGGCGAGTTCGAGCGAGACCCCGCTTTTGACGAGCACCGCAGGTTGCCCCGGAGCGCAGCGCAGGGGACCCAGACCATCGGATCGCCTTTTCTTTTGCTTACTTTTCTTTTGGCGACGCAAAAGAAAAGTGAGTTGCCGCCGGGCAACCCCCGGCTTGTTGGTGCACTCAAAAGCACA
This sequence comes from Polaromonas sp., assembly GCF_049790275.1. GTDB lineage: Bacteria > Pseudomonadota > Gammaproteobacteria > Burkholderiales > Burkholderiaceae_C > Polaromonas. The sequence continues at coordinate 5,108 of NZ_JBAQYR010000107.1, read as the reverse complement.
TTCACACCGCACCCTCTGGCATAGGAGCGTGATGCCCCCCACCCATATACGCCCCAAGAACCTGCCTTTCGGCGTCCGCAGCGGCAGTTTCAAAAACAATCCGCCCTTCGCTCATCACCACGATGCGGTCGGCCAGCTCCAGCAGTTCGTCCAGGTCTTCGCTGACCAGCAACACGGCGCCGCCGCGATCACGCACGCCGCGCAGGCGGGCGTGGATTTCCTTCACGGCGGCGAAGTCCAGGCCGAAGACCGGGTTGGCCGCGATGAGCACGTCGATCTCGCCGTTGAGCTCGCGCGCCAGCACGGCACGCTGCACATTGCCGCCCGAGAGGCTGCGGATGGGTGCATTTTCTCCCTGGGTCTTGATGCCGTAGGCGGCAATCCATTCGCGTGCGCGGCTGCGCCAGGCGCCGAAGCGCAGGCGTCCGCCCTGGCACAGCGGCGAGCGGTCGAAGTCGCGCAGCGCCATGTTCTCGGCCACGGAAAGTTCGCCCACGCAGGCATTGCGCAACGGCTCCTCCGGCAGACTGCGCACCTTCAGGCGGTGGTTTTCCTCGCGCCGCGCAGCATAAGGCTGGCCCTGCACCGTCACCACGCCGGCTGCACGCTCGCGCTGGCCGACCAGGGCTTCGACCAGTTCACGCTGGCCATTGCCGGAGACGCCGGCAACGCCGAGGATCTCGCCGGCCGCGACGGACAGGCTCAGGTCACGCACCGCGAGCGTGCCGCGGTCACCCATGACCTGCAGGCCACGGACCTCCAGTGACGCCTGAACCGCTATCGATTCAGTAGCTGTCTCCGCCCGTTGCATAAGGGTGAATGGCACTTTTTCTTCTGAATGGGGGCTTTCCGGCCGGGCAGCAGACGCATCTCCGACCATGGCCTGGGCAAGCAGCCCGGGGTCGGTGGCAGCGACGGCGCAATGGTGCACCGCCTTGCCGCGGCGCAACACCGTTACATCGTCGGCATAAGCCATGACTTCGCGGAACTTGTGCGTGATGATGAGCACGGTGCACAGGCCGCTGCGCGCAAAGGCGCGCACGTGGCCCAGCACTTCGTCGGCCTCCCGCGGTGTCAGCACCGAGGTCGGCTCATCCAGGATCAGCAGACGGGGTTTCAGGTAGAGCTGCTTGAGCAGTTCCAGCTTCTGCTTTTCGCCGGCCGCCATGTCCAGCGGGCGGGCGTCGAGGGCCAGCCGGAACGGCGTGGTCTGCAGGAAGGCTTCGAGTTCGGCGCGTTTTTCCCTCCAGTCGATGATGGCCGGCGTTTTGCCGCCGGCCAGCAGCAGGTTCTCGGCCACCGTCATGCCGGGCGCCAGCGTGAAGTGCTGATACACCATGCCTATGCCCAGCGCGCGCGCCACCACCGGGTTGGCTATCGCCTGCTCGCGGCCGTCGATCAGGATGCTGCCTTCCGAGGGCCGCTGGAAACCCGCCACACATTTGACCAGCGTGCTTTTGCCGGCACCGTTTTCGCCGAGCAGCGCATGCACCGTGCCCGGCACCACCTTCATGCTGACGCTGTCCAGTGCCGTGAAGCTGCCGAAGCGCATGCTCATCCGGTAGGTGTCCAGTGCCAACGCGCCGGTGGCCGGCGTCAGACTGCCGATGGCTGCCGTTGCGCTCATGTCATGGCCAGTGCGTCCAGCACCGCCGCCGAGGTCGCATGGGCGCCGAACACGCCGCCCTGCATGGTGATCATCTTCAGCGCCGCTTCATGGTTGCCCACGTCGGTGGCGGCCGTGCAGTCCGACAGCACCAGGCATTCGAAACCGCGGTCGTTGGCCTCGCGCAGGGTGGTGTGCACGCACACATCGGTGGTAATGCCGGTGAGGATCAGGTTGGCGATGCCGCGCGTGTGCAGGATCAGCTCCAGGTCGGTGGCGCAGAAAGAACCCTTGCCCGGCTTGTCGATGACGATTTCACCCGGCAGCGGCGCCAGCTCGGGAATGATCTCCCAGCCCGCCTCGCCACGTACCAGTATGCGCCCCATCGGCCCGGCGTCGCCGATGCCCGTGCCGGCGGTACCGATCTGCCGCGAGCGCCAGCGCTTGTTGGCCGGCAGGTCGCTCAGGTCCGGCCTGTGGCCTTCCCGGGTGTGGATGAGATGGCACCCTGCCCGGCGCATCGCGGCCATGAGTTTCTTCAAGGGTTCGATGGGTGCACGTGTGAGCGAAATGTCGTAACCCATCTTGTCCACGTAGCCGCCGGCGCCGCAGAAATCAGTCTGCATGTCGATCACCACCAGTGCGGTGTTGGCCGGCCGCAGGTCACCGTTCCAGGGCCAGGGGTAGGGGTTGGCTTGGACGAAACGTTCCATGGTCAGACCTCCGGTCCCTGGTAGCTGCGTGTGGGCGGCGCAAAGCCGCAGGAGGACCCGTCGGTCACTTCCACCTTCCACGGCAGCTGGTAGCTGCCGGCCAGCATGTCGCGCATGTAGGTGTAGGGGCAGTCCTGGGCGCCGCCCTTCACCGCCACATAACCGCGGTGGTAAAGCTGGTAGATGTTGTTTTCCACACCCCAGCCGCTGCGCGCCTCGCGCACCAGGTCGGGCCGCACTTCGGCGGTGATGATTTCGTCGGGACGCCCGCCGCCTTCGGCCAGCACCGTGCCGTCGAAGTTGCAGAACATGCCTTCGCCCATGGAGTCGAAGGTGCCGTCGCTGCCGCACAGGCAGACACTGGCGGTCACGGCCAGGTTGGAAAAAGCATTGGCCTGGTTCGTGACCTTCCAGCTGTGGCGGATGGGCGCGGTGTAGCCGGCCGTGCGAATGATGATCTCGGCGCCCCTGTACGCGGCCTCGCGGGCCATCTCGGGGAACATGCCGTCGTGGCAGATGATGAGGGCCAGCTTGCTGCCGTTCGGGCCATCGCACACCGGCACGCCGAGATTGCCCGGCTCCCAGGGCTCGACCGGCACCCAGGGGTGCAGCTTGCGGTAGTACAGCTTGATGGCTCCCAGGTCGTCGATGATCAGCCCGCTGTTGTAGGGGTTGCCGTCGGGGTTGGCTTCCATGATGGAAAAGCAGCCCCAGATCCTGTTGTCCACACAGGCCTGTTTGAAAGCCGCGACTTCGGGACCGTCGAGCGAGCACATCAGGGCCGGGTCCATGCTCATCGACAGGCCGTGCAGCGCGTACTCCGGAAACACCACCAGGTCCATGGTGGACTGGTTGCGCCTGGCCTTGGCCACCATGGCGCAGATGCGCTGCGTCTGCGCAGCGAGCTGCTCCGGCGTATCGACCACCGGCAGTTGCAGCTGCACCAGGCCCATGACCACACCGTGTCTTGATTTGTTGAGTCCGCCCAGGCCACTCATGGAAATACTCCTTATCTGGATGTGGAAGAAAGCTCGCCCGGGCTGCCGGCCACCGTGGTGCCGGGCCGGCAGGTGATGACCAAAATCAGCAGGGTGAGCACGTAAGGAACAATGTTGAACAGGTGGTAGCCCCAGCTGATGCCGACCGACTGCAGGGCCGGCCCGATGGCGCCGGCGCCACCGAACAGCAAGGCTGCGCCGACGCAGCGCAACGGGCTCCAGCGCGCAAAAATCACCAGCGCCACCGCGATCAGGCCCTGGCCGCTGGAGATGCCTTCGTTCCAGCTGCCGGGGTAAAACAGGGTGAGCGAAGCCCCGCCCAGGCCTGCCACCATGCCGCCGGCCGCGGTGGCCGCAATGCGGATGCCCGCCACGGAATAACCCAGCGCACGCGCGGCATGGGCCGAGTCGCCGGCCATGCGCACCAGCAGGCCGGCACGTGTGTTGGCAAAAGCCCACCAGAGCGCCACCGCCAGGGCCAGCCCGATGGGCACCAGCGCATTGACCTGCAGGGCTGAACGCACGGCAGCGGAGTCGCTCCAGTTGCCCAGCGCAATGGCAGGCAGTTGCGCGGCCTGCGGCTGGATCAGCGGCTTGCCCAGGTAAAACGCCAGACCGGTGCCCAGCAGCATCAGTGCGATGCCGGTGGCAATGTCGTTCACGCGCGACAGCGAACACAGCACACCGTGCAAGGTGGCCAACAGCCCGCCGGTGGCGGCCGCTGCCAGCACACCGATCCACGGCGACCCGCTGAGGTGGGAAGCGCCGAAGGCCGACATGGCCGAAAGCACCAGCACACCTTCCAGGCCAAGGTTGATGCGGCCGGATTTTTCGGTGATGCATTCGCCCAGGCTGACAAACAGGAAAGGGGCACCCACGCGCAGGGCACCGCCAACAATGCCAGCCAGAAAGATGAGGAGTTGGTCTGCGGTCATGGCTTGTCGTTGCGGGCTTGATCCGCCATCCCCGGCACCGGGGTCAAGCCGGGAATGACGATGGGCGAGGGCTCGGAAGGGCCGAAGCGGCTCAGGCGCAGGAGCAAGGCTTTCCAGTCCGTATCGCGCAGCGCTTCGCTGGCCAGTATCAACACAAAGGCAATGCCCTGCAGCAGCAGCACCGACGCATCGGGCAGGCCCAGGCGCCGCTGCAGCAGGCTGCCCGCTGCACCGAAGCCGCCGAACAGGATGGCGACCGGAATCACCGCCACCGGATGATGACGCGCGATGAAAGACACCAGAATGCCCGCGTAACCATAACCGGCAATCAGTGCCACGTTGGCATTGGTATGCACCGCCGCGACTTCGATGGCGCCGGCCAGCCCCGCGCCGGCGCCGCCGAGCGCACAGGCCAGCAGGATCAGCCTGGACGCGGGCAAACCCACCAGCTGTGCGGCGCGCGGGTTGCCGCCCACCACACGCACGGCAAAGCCGGAAGGGGTCAGGCGAAACCACAGGCCGGCCGCCAGGCAGGCCAGCACGCCGATGACCAGGCCCCAGTGCACGTCGGAGCCGGCGATGCCGCTGATGCGCAAGCCCTCGGCCAGCGCAAAGGTGGAAGGTTTGTTCAGGCTGGACGGGTCGCGCAGCGGCCCTTCCACCAGGTGTTTGAACAGGCCGATGGCCACATAGGCCAACAGCAGGCTGCTGATGGTTTCGTTGATGCCCCGGTACTGGCGCAGCCAGCCCGCCAGCGCAATCCACAACGCGCCCGCGGCCGCGGCAGCAAGGCACACCAGCACGGTGCCTGCAAGATTGGCCGGCAGCGGCAGCGCCTGGGCCAGCCCCGCGCAGG
>NZ_JBAQYR010000106.1:0-22784 GCF_049790275.1 Polaromonas sp. | reverse complement strand
CGGCGGCGGTGGCCAGCGGCAGCACGCCCACGATCACGCTTGCATGCACGGCTTCCACATAACGCATGGCGACGGAGGTGAACAGCGGAAAGCCGAACACCACACCGCCTGCCGTGATGGCCAGCGGCAGCCAGTCCCGCCGCTGCGGCAAAGGCGCGCGCGTGGCCAGCAGGAAGACCGCCGACAGCGCAGCCGCCACCACTGCCCGGCCCAGGGCGATGAACATGCCGGACATCTGTGGTGCATCGGGCGTGCCCACGGCCAGGCGCGTCATCGGCAGCGTGACGGCAAAAATCACGATGCCCAGCAGGCCCAGCCAGAGCCCCTTGTTGATGTTGGCGGATGTGGGGTTCACAGGAACAACATCCAAATTGCAGTGATGACCAGCACGCCGGCCATCACGAGGTTGAATCCGCGCAGGCGGCGGCCTGTTCCATCAGGCCCGGCCAGCCACTCGCGCAGCAGCGAGCCGGCCAGCGCATAGGCCAGGTTGCTCACAAAGGCGAAGGCCAACATCACTGGCAGTACCACGGCCATGCGCATGGCGGGGTCGCTGCGGCCGACAATCCAGCCGCTCACAATGGCCAGCGCCAGCATCCAGGCCTTGATGTTGACGAACTGCAGCGCTGCGCCTTGCCAGAAACCGACATTCATTTTTTCCGCATCGGCTTCGCTGAGCTGGCGTGAACGCGCGATTTTGGAGGCCAGCCAAAGCAGGTAAGCCACGCCGATAACCTTGACGGCAAGGGCCATCAGCGGCACCGCCAGCAGCAGGGCACCCAGGCCCAGCGCGCACAGGCTCAGCAACACGCCCCAGCCGACAGGCACCGCGCAGACAAAAGGCATGGCCCGGCGCAGGCCGTGGTTGGCCGCGAGCGCAGTGGAAAGCGTCGTGTTCGGGCCGGGCGAAAAGCTCATCGCCGTCGCCAGCACCAGCAAAGCCGTAAATTCTTGCCAATTCATGAAGCAGACTCTATAGTCCAAACCAGCACACTACCCATACAGTTAAGGGTACAAATTTCCAAACTGTACTGGCCAAATTGCCAGCACACCGGCCCGGCAGGGCATTCGGGGTCTCCGCCATGTTGATGAAAACCGCTTCGCAATCCCTCACCGAGCAGCTCAGCACCCGCTTTGCCGAGCGCATTCGCAGCCGGCTGCTGGCGCCCGGCGCACGCCTTCCCTCGGTGCGCCTGTGCGCCGAGCAGCAGGGTGTCAGTGTCTCCACCGTGGTGGCAGCGTACGACCAGCTGCTGGCCCAGGGCCTGGTCGAGGCACGCAAGAATCGCGGCTTTTTTGTGCGTGATGTGTCTCCTGCACACGCCGCCATTCGCATGCCGGCCGCCGCCACGGGGAACGGCCCCGAGGGCCAGGCGCCGGCGGTCTGGAGCACCTCCGCCTGGATGGCGACCCGGCAGGCACCGGTAGACGCCACGGCACTGATTCGCGGCATGTTCCACAAGGTCAGCAACAAGCCCCAGCCCGGCATGGGGGTGTTCCCGCCCGAGTGGCTGGAAACCAGCTTCATGCCCGCGGCGGTGCGCAAGGTCACCAGCTCCAGCGCCTTGCGCGAGTTTTCGCTCAGCTACGGCGAGCCCATGGGCGACAGCGGCCTGCGCCGCGCGCTGGCGCAAAAACTCAACGCGCTCAACGTGCATGCGGTGCCCGAGCAGATCATCACCAGCGTGGGCGCTACGCACGCACTGGACATCGTGAGCCGCACTTTGCTGCAGGCCGGCGACTGTGTGATGGTGGAAGAGCCCGGCTGGGCGGTGGAGTTTGCCCGGCTCGATGCGCTGGGCATGCGCATCCTGCCGGTGCCGCGTCGTGCGGATGGCCCCGACCTGGAGGTCATGGCCCAGTACTGCACGCTGCACAAACCCAAGTTGTTTGTCAGCGTCAGCGTGTTCCACAACCCGACCGGTTATTGCCTCACGCCGGGCAGCGCGCACCGCGTGCTGCAACTGGCCAACCAGCACAACTTCCACATTGTCGAAGACGACACCTACAGCCACCTGGCGCCCGAACATGCGACGCGGCTGTGCGCGCTGGACGGCCTGCAGCGCACGATATATGTCAGCGGTTTTGCCAAGATCCTGGCGCCCGGCTGGCGCGTGGGCTTCATGGCCGCGCCGCCCGACCTCGTGGAGCGCTTGCTGGACACCAAGCTGCTGGGCACACTGACCACCCCCGCGCTGCTGGAAAAAGCGCTGGCCTGGTGCATCGACCAGGGCCAGCTGCGCCGCCATGCCGAACGCATACGCACCCGGCTTGACGCGGCGCGTGCGCGCAGCGTCAAGCTGGCGCTGGCGCACGGCTGCAGCTTCGCGGCCGAGCCTGCAGGCCTGTTCGGCTGGGTGGAGACCGGCGCAGATACCGACGCGATGGCGCAGCGCATGCTCGACGAGGGTTACCTGATTGCACCGGGCGCACTGTTCCACGCGGTGCGCACGCCCAGCACGCTGATGCGCATCAATTTTGCGACGACGCAGGAGGCAGCATTCTGGAAAGTGTTTGCGCGGCTGCGCGACAGCATGAAGTGAACCTGCGCCAGTCTTCGCATGTTTTGGCCTCCAGCCCTTTGGCTATGCGCGCAAGATGCTATTAAATAGATAGCACGTGACCCGGTGGAGCGTGGCCGGCGGGATACATGGCAGGTGCTGCAGTTGCCGCGCAGCGAGTTGTGGGCCGCCTGGCCGCCCGATAAAATTCCAGCCAGTCGCCGAAGGGGACGAATTGCGTGGAAATTTCCCATGAACCATGAGTTGTCGCGTCTTGCGGCCGAATTCCGGTTGACCGACCCGGAGCACGAGCCGCTTCGTCTGGCTTTTGGCCTGGCCTGTGTGAGCCGCGTCCGGCACCTGCTGGAAGACCCCGGTGCCATGCGCTGCATGGCTGTGCTCGAGGATTTCCAGGCGGGCAAGCTGAAGCGGCCTGCAATGGATGATGCGGCCAGGGAGATTGCGGTCATTGCCAACGGCCATCGCGGCTCCCCGTCCATCGACGGGTCGGCCCACGCTGCGGTTTCTGCCACCTATGCCGTGGCCAATGCGCTGGCCGGCCGGGCGCTCGATGCTGCTGGTTACGCCGCTTATGCCGCTGTTTACGCCTACGGCGGGTATGCCGTCACAGACCCGTCGGCCTTTGAAAGCGAGTACGCGTGGCAGGTGCAGACATTCAATGCGCTGGCGCACCCTCCGGCTGCTGGCGGCCGTAGCGCAGCGATGGACACACACGCATGAGCTGCCAGCTGCTCGGCCCTTCACATGCACTGGCCTACCGGGCGCTGATGCTCGAAGCCTACGGGCTGCACCCGGATGCATTCACCTCCAGCGTGGCCGAGCGCGCGGCCTTGCCCATGTCATGGTGGGAGTCGCGTCTTCAGGAGGCGCCGCTGCCCCCGCAGTTGGTTGTCGGCGCTTTCCGGAACGGGGAACTGGCAGGCGTGGCCGGTCTCCTGTTCGAATCGCGCGAGAAGCTCCGCCACAAGGCCACGCTCTTCGGCATGTATGTGCCGGCGCAGTTCCGGCAGCACGGGCTGGGGCGCCAGCTGGTGGAAGGGGTGCTGGCTTGCGCGAGTGCCCGACCGGGAATCAGGCAGGTCCAGCTGAGCGTCACCCACGGAAACAGCGCTGCCCAGGCGCTGTATGAAAAATGCGGATTTGTTTCCTTCGGTGTGGAGCCGTTGGCGGTCGCTGTGGGCGCGGGCTTTGTTTCCAAGGTTCATATGTGGCGCAACATGGGGCTGTCCCCCAACGATTCCTGAATTTCAAAAGAGAGAGATCAACCCATGGCCACCAGCAACTGGTATTCCAACGCAGCCAAGGCGGCCTCGCGCTATGCCGGCCGTCCCTCCACCTTTTCCCTGGCGGTCCTCGTGATCATCATCTGGGTGGTCACGGGACCGCTGTTCGGCTTCAGCGACACCTGGCAACTGGTCATCAACACCGGCACCACCATCATCACCTTCCTGATGGTGTTCCTGATCCAGAACTCGCAGAACCGCGACACCGAAGCGATCCAGATCAAGCTTGACGAACTCATACGTGCGACCCAGGGTGCGCACAATGCGCTGCTCGATCTGGAGGAGTTGAATGAAGAATCGCTGGACGCCTTCAAGGACAGGTATTGCACGCTGGCGGCAACGGCGCGCGAGGGTTTGCTGGACGGGCTGAAAGACACGGACACGCCCGAGGCCTGAGCCGGTCCCCGGGGCGTCGCTTTCGCGCGGGGCCAGGCGACGTCGTGTGCTGGCGCCTCTTACATACTTAACAACCCTTACATCTTCCCCGACAAGAGAACCGGGAAAGCGGGAGGCCGGCTTCCTAAAATGAAAACCGGCCCCAACCCTGGCGACCCGTCTCCGTGCCGCGCGCCGGCAGGAGACGACGGCGCTTCTTCACATTGCACCAGAACACCCTTTCCCCTTCCAGCTCAGGCACGATCGCTTCGTTCGAGGGCGGGCGCGGGCTTGCCGCGCTGTTTGTCGCCCTGTTCCATTTTGGGCACGACGCCAATGCCTTGTCGGTCGTCCGCAACGGCTACCTGTTTGTGGACCTGTTCTTCGTCATCAGCGGCTTCGTGATCTGCTCCGCCTATTCAAACCGGCTGGAAACGGCCGGCAGTCTGCGGTCCTTCATGATCCGCCGCTTTGGCCGCCTGTTCCCCTTGCTTGTTTTTTCGACGGTGCTGTATGTGCTGGCGAAAAACCTGCTGGTCTGGGCCAAACAGGCTGCCATCGAGCGGGGTTATGGCGGGCAATTCGAACGGTCGGACTTTGCCGGCTACCTGGTCCCCGACTTTGGCGAGATCGTGTCGACGCTCACGCTCACGCATGGCATGGGCATTTTCGACCGGTTGATCCTGAACCCCGTGAGCTGGAGCATCAGCACCGAGTTTTATGCCTACGTGCTGTTTGCCGCGGTGTGTCTTGCATTTCGCGGTGGCGCCCGCCTTGCCGTGTACGCAGTGCTGAGCGCCTCCGGCCTGGCGGCAACTATCTGGGCTGCGCTGCACGTGCATGACTGCCTGCAGGCCGGGAAGTGTTTTGACATCACCTATGACTTCGGTTTTGCACGTTGCGTGGGCTCGTTTTTCCTGGGCGCCCTCACGTACCATTTCAGCCGGCAGGTGCGGCTGAAAGCCAACGCACTGCAAGTCATCGGCCTCGCCGGGCTGGTGGCCCTCTTTCTCGTGGCGGAAGCCTGGCCGATGCTGGTGTTTGCCAGCCCCCTGCTTTTTGCCCTTCTGGTTTTTTCGGTCAGCCGCGACACCGGGTTCGCCGCCGCCGTGCTGAAAAGCAGACCCTTTCAGGTCCTGGGGCAGCGCTCCTACTCGGTGTACATGATGCATCCGATCCTGATGATTTTTGTCGAACCGTTTGCCAGGCGCACGCAGGGGACGGTCCTGATGGCCGTGGTCGTCGTGGCCTACGTCGCCACTCTGCTGCTGGTGTCCGGCTGGACCTACCGGTTCATTGAAGATCCGTTGCGTAAATGGTTCAACCGCATCGCCGGGGACAGGCGGCAGCCCCGGGTGGCCATGCAGTCCTGAGTGACGCCACAGCGTTGCGCCAGGACACCAATGCGCCATATCCTGAGTATTTTTGGGCCCCAGCCCAGTGAAAACGGGCGCAGGCAGCTATTAACTTCATAGCGTTTTGGTGGCGAGACTGCCACGTTCGCGCACGGCCTCGTTGAAAGAGCTGGGTGCTCCCGCCGGAGTTCGCCAGAATATCGCCAGGTCATAAGGGGAATGTGATGCGACTGGGAAAGCCTGGAAAACTGGTGTTGATGATGGCGCTGCTGGGCGCGTTGTCCGGTCTCCATTCCGCAGCGCATGCGGCAGGGCCAGCCGGGGCCTCTCACGGACAGCCGCAAACCCTGGTTCATGACGGCATGGAACGCAGCTATCTGGTGCGCACCCCACGCGACCTGGCGCCGGGCGGCGCGCGATTGCCGCTTGTGCTGGTGTTGCATGGCGGAGGTGGCAACGCCGCCAATGCCGAGGACATGACGGGTTTTACCGCGAAAGCTGCAAAGGAAGGTTTCATCGTCGTTTATCCGGAAGGCAGCAGCCGCTTCAGGGGCAAGTTGCTGACCTGGAACGCAGGCCATTGCTGTGGTTACGCGATGCAACGGCGCGTCAATGACGTGGCGTTCATCAACGCCCTGCTGGACCGGCTCATCCAGGACTACCCGGTGGATCCCAAACGCATTTATGCAACAGGCATCTCCAACGGCGGCATGATGGCGCACAGGCTGGGCATCGAGCTCTCCGGCAGGTTCGCCGCCATTGCACCCGTGGTTGCAGCGCTGTTCGGCGATGAAAAGCTGCCGGCGCATCCGGTGTCGGCCCTCATGCTCAATGGCATGCTCGACAAGTCGGTGCCTTACCAGGGCGGCGCGCCGGGCGGACGTTTCCCCGACGCCTGGGACGGCGCAGCTGCAAAACCCGCGCTGGCGCAAGCTGCTTTCTGGGCCCAGGCCAACGGCTGCAGCGCCGCGGCCGACACACAGGATCGTGCTGCCTTTGTTTTGTCGCAATACCGCTGCCCCGCGGGCCGGGACGTCCAGCTCTACCTGATCAAGGACAACGGCCACGCCTGGCCGGGCGGGCGGCCGGGCAGCCGCAGGGCCGATAGGCCGAGTTCATCCTTCAGCGGCACCGATGTCATCTGGGAGTTTTTCCGGGCGCATGCGAAGCCCTGAGGCGCTCTCAGCCTTTCATGCGCAAGACGATCAGGTCATGCAGCGCCTGTGCCGCCACGGACAGGCTCCCCTGCTGCCTGCGCACCACATAAAGCCTGCGGGTCAGGTTGGGGATGGCCAGGGGCCGGGTCACCAGGCTCTTGCGTTCGAAATGAAACAGCGTGAGCGCCGGTACCACGCTGATGCCCAGCCCGGCTTCCACCATGCCGGTGACCGTGGCCAGCTGTTCGACTTCCAGCAGCGTTTGCGTCTGCAGCGGATGCAGCGCAGCGTCGAGCGCCTGGCGCACGCTGCTGTTGCGTGACATGTGGATGAAGGGGTAGGGCACGAGTTTTTTCAGGGTCAGCACTTTTTCGCCGGCCAGCGGATGGTCCTTGCGGCACACCAGGAAAAATTTGTCGGAGCACAGCAACTGAACGTCCAGGCCCGCCTGGCTGGTGCCGGTGGCCGCCAGGGCGAAATCTGCCTTGCTGCTGCGCACCAGGTCGATGCAGGGGTCGGACAGGAGGTCGCTGAGTTTGAGCTCTATGCCCGGCCAGGTTTTCCCGAACTCGGCAAAAATAGCCGGCAGCCAGCCCGCCGCCAGCGAGGGCAGCGCGGCAACATGCACCCGGCCCTTGCGGCGCTCGACGTGGTCGCCCAGATCGTGGACAGCCGCGTCGATATCGTCGAGCAGCTGGCGCGCCGAGGTGTCAAACAGCCGCCCCTCCACAGTCAGCTGGACGCTGCGGGTGTCGCGGTCGAACAGGCGCGTGTGGAGCTCGTCCTCCAGCGTGCGGATCAATGCGCTGAAGGCAGGCTGCGAAAGATGGCTCACTGCCGCTGCCCGGGTGAAGCTGCGCTGCTCGGCCAGCGCCACGAAGGCGCGCAGCTGCCGTGTCGAGAGATTGGGGCTGCGGGCGAGGGCGCGTGGGGAGGTGCCGGCCATTGATTTGCCTTTCAGGTTAATCAATATGAAATTTCGATTTTACAAATAGGTGGAGCAGGCCTAGATTCGAAAGCCTGAATTCACCACCCATGACTGCTCCCTCTTCCCCCCTTCTGATCGGCTGCGCCGCAGGTTTCTCCGGCGACCGGGTGGACGCGGCCGGCCCGGTGGTGGATACGCTGATTGCACGCGGCGGCCCGGCTTTCCTGATTTTCGAAACCCTGGCCGAACGCACGCTGGCACTGGCCCAGCTGCGCCGCCGCGCCGACCCGGAAGCCGGCTATGAGCCGCTGCTCGACGACATGCTGCGCCCCGTGCTGGCGCGTTGCCTGCAGCACGGCATACGCATCGTCAGCAACTTTGGTGCAGCGAATCCGCGCGCTGCAGCGCGCCACATCCAGCGCATGGCCAGCGAGCTGGGCCTGGTGCCGCCGCGGATTGCCGTGGTCGGCGGTGACGATGTCTCGGGTGTGCAGCATCGGGCGCTGCTGCGCGAACAGCTGGGCAGCGCGATCGACAACATCCGGATGGTCAGCGCCAATGCCTACATCGGCGCCGAGGCGATTGCCGCTGCGCTGGATGCCGGCGCGCAGATCGTGGTGGCCGGCCGCGTGGCCGACCCGTCGCTGACCGTCGGCCCGGCGATGTCGCATTTCGGCTGGCGCGCCGACGACTGGGACCGGCTGGCGCGCGCGACCATGGCCGGGCACCTGCTGGAATGCGGCGCGCAGGTCTGCGGCGGCTACTTTGCCGACCCCGGCTACAAGGAGGTGCCTGACCTGCATGCCATCGGGTACCCGATTGCAGAGATCGGCAGCGACGGCCATTGCATCATCACCAAGGCGGCGCACACCGGCGGCTTGGTCAATCTCGCCAGCGTGAAGGAGCAACTGCTGTATGAAGTGCACGACCCGGCCGCCTACCTCACGCCCGATGTGGTGGCTGACATCAGTGCCGCGCAGATCGAGCAGTTGGGACCGGACCGTGTGGCCCTGTGCGGTGTGTACGGCCATGCGCGGCCGGCCAGCCTGAAGGTCAATGTCTGCCATGAAGGCGGCTGGCTGGCCGAGGGTGAAATTTCCTACGCTGGTCCGCGTGCCGAAGCCCGCGCGCGCCTGGCTGCCGATGTGTTGCGGCGGCGCCTGCAGGGGCTGAGCCTGCGCGTGGATCTGATAGGCGCGCTGAGCATCATGGGTGACGACGCCGGCCATCTGCTGGCAGCGACCCCAGCCGGTGATGCGCGCGACGTGCGCCTGCGCGTGGCCGCCACCCATGCGGACCGGGCCCAGGCCGAACGTCTGGCGCGCGAGGTGACGGCGCTGTACTGCTGCGGCCCGGCCGGCGGGGGCGGTGTGCGCACCTCGCTGACGCCCCGGCTCAACACGTTGTCGTGCCTGGTGCCGCGCGAAGCGGTGACTGTGCATTTCGAGATGCTGGACGCGCTGCAGGAGGCTGCATGAACGCGCCGGACATCACCGCTCCTTTGTACCGCCTCGCCCACGGGCGAACCGGCGACAAAGGCAACCGGTCCAGCATCAGCGTGATTGCCTGGCATCCGGACCTGTACCCGGTGCTGCTGGCGCAGGTGACGGAGGACGCCGTGGCGCGGCACTTCGCGCACCGCCGGCCCGGCCGTGTGCAGCGCCACGAGTTGCCGATGCTCTCGGCCATGAATTTTGTGCTGGACGACGTGCTCGATGGCGGCGTCAACGATGCGCTGAATCTCGACACCCACGGCAAGGCACTGTCGTTCTGGCTGCTGGACATGCCGGTACAGGTTCCCGCGGCACTGGCCGGTTTGCTGGCGGGACCTGACCCGGGCTGATTTTTTTAACCAGAAGGAGACAACATGAAAACATTCACCAACGCGCGTATCCGTCCTGTCATGCTGGCCGTCGCGGCCGCCTGCGCCCTGGCGCCGCTGCTCGCACAGGCCCAGGCTTTCCCCGACAAACCCATCACCTTCGTTGTGCCTTTTGCCTCCGGCAGCGCCACCGACCAGCTGGCGCGCGCCCTCGGCCAGGCGGTGACCAACGACGCAAAAGTCAGCGTGGTGGTGGACAACAAGCCGGGTGCCTACAGCATCATCGGGGCCCAGACGGCGGCCAAGGCCAGGCCGGACGGCTACACCGTCTTCATCACCACCAACACCACGCAGGCAGCGAACCAGCATCTGTTCAAAAAACTGCCCTACGACCCGGTCAAGGACTTCGTCCCGTTGACCGCCCTGGGCCGCGGCGGCCAGATCATGGTGGTTAACCCTGCGCTGCCGGTGAAAAACGTCAGCGAATTCATAGCACTGGCCAAGTCCAAACCGGGCAGGTTGTCTTTTGGCAGCGGCAGTTCGTCCAGCCGCGTGGCGGTTGAGCTGTTCAAGCAGATGACAGGCACCTACATCCTGAACATTCCCTACAAGAGCAACCCCTCGGCCGTGACCGACCTGCTCGGCGGGCAGATCGACATGATGATCACCGACATGGCGACCGGCCTGCCGCAGGTCAAGGCCGGCAAGCTCAAGGCGCTGGGCGTGTCGACCCGGCAGCGTTCGCCCTTGGCGCCTGATGTGCCGACCATCGACGAAGCCGGCGTGAAAGGCTACGAGATGACGTACTGGTTTGCCGCCTACGCGCCGGCCGGAACCCCAGCCGACGTGGTGGCCAAACTCGCTGACATGCTGGCCAGGGCCGCGCGAAGCAGCTCGGCCGCACCTTTCTACCAGGCCAGCGGCATAGAAATCTTCACCAGCAACCCTGAGGACCTGCGCAAGTTCCAGGCGGCGGAAACCGTCAAGTGGGGCCGGATCATCAAGGGCGCGGGCATCGAGCCGGAGTAAGCTTTTTCCGGGACTGGAAGTCTTTTTGGCTTCCAGCCCATAGGGGACAGGCGCAGGCAGCTATCAATTCAGTAGCTACTGCGCCTCGCGTGTGCCTTGTGCGCGTTTGGGGACACTGCCGCAAATCATGACAGGCCACCGACTGCCGTTCGTCCTGCGCCTGGCCTGAAGGGCCTGACGTCATGCATGGCAGAACATCAATAAGTGCGCGATCCGAGCCGCACGACATCTCCGGGGTGAGTCCCTGGATGCTCAGCCCAGTGGCGCATTTTCTCGGGAAGCCGGACCTGGGTGTTGTGGAATGGCGCAAGCCCTTCGGGGCCGGGCGTGTCGGGCATCACATTCCACTTGATGAACTCGGCGGGAAGCGAGCCTGCGTTGACGGGTTCGGTAATGCGGCCATCGGGCTTGAGCATCAGGAAAGGAAGCTGCCAGTCGCCCGGCCGGGTGGGTGGCGCGCTTGCGCTCCGGGTCAGTCCGACATACCAGACCTGGTCCTTGTTTTCAATCAGCGCGACGTCGTAGGCGTCGAAGCTCATGGTGAAGCGACCGATGGGCGGGCCGGCGTCAAAGCTGATTTCGGTTGCGCGGTGCAGGCCATTCCAGCGGGGCAGCAGGCTCTGGCGTTCATAACTGCGCTTGATGTGGATGTTGATGATGCGTGCATCATGCAACTGCACCTCTTCGTCCCACTCCAGCGTGAACCGGGAGGGCCACTGCAGGCTGAAAAACCACGCGGAAAAACCCGTCAGGATGACGGCCAGCAGCAGGGTGGGGGCGAGGGGTTTCAAGGACTTTGGCATGCGCGGGGGGCAGGTCCAGGGCCGGCTCGGACGGAGGGTGGGAAGGGCCATGCCATTGTTGGGCAAGTCCGTCGGGCAAACAAGGAAAATTGCGCGAGACCGCGTCAGGCGCGGCGAGCGTTGACGCCGCTGCACCCGTGCCAAAGGCGCTTGCGCGAAACCGGGCTTACTACCAAATCAATAGCCTGGCGCGACGGCCTTGGGCGCGCATACACCGAAAGGCCTCCAGGCCTGCATGGCGTTTCAGGGGGTGTGGTCCTCACGGTCGTGCAAACCGGTGGCACCGCCTGTCGGGTATTTGCGACGAACTGCGAGCTGCGCCGGGTGAAGGAGGTCAGAGCATTTCCTCGGGCGCCAACGGCCCGATCAGCAGGAGCATCAGCTTGAGGCCGAAACTCGCGTCCGGCTCCGTGCTGGAGTCTTTCAGCTGCGAGCCTTGCGGCGCGCGCCAGACGAGCAGGCCGTCCTGCAGCTCCACCTTGTAGGCGCCGCGGGCCAGCGCGGGTTCGATCAGGCGCTTGGTTTCGGCCGACAGCTTGCGGCTGCGGATCACCAGCGCCACCTCGGTGTTCTGCAGCTGGGAGCGCAGGTCGAGGTTCATGGACCCGACCACCAGCAGCAGGTCGTCCAGGACCACGACTTTGGAATGCAGGCTGGCGCGTGAGCCGCCGGCCGAGCCGGAACTGCCCAGGGAGTTGAAGCTGCTCAGCGTGCCTTCCTGCTCGGCGCGCATTTCATACAGCTCGATGCCGAGCTCCAGCAGCGCCTTGCGGTAGCGGGCGTACCCCACATGGGCCGCCGGCGCGTCATTGGACGCGAGCGAGTTGGTCAGCACGCGGATGCGCACGCCTTTTTGCCGGATGGCTGCAAGCTGCGCCATCATGCGCGGGCCGGGCACGAAATAAGGCGAAACGATCAGCAGATCGCTTCTGGCCTCCGCCATCAATTGCAGCAGGCCGTCGACCGTGGTGTCCTGAGCTTCTTCCACCGCATCCGCGTCGGCGGCAATCTTGGAGGCCTTGTCGACCAGCAGGGTGGACGGCGCCCAAGTCCAGTCGAGCAGCGCCAGGTTGGTGCTGTCAGGCAGCGGCGCCGGGGTGCTGGCTGAACCGTTGAGTGCGGTGGCCTTGCGCGGCGCCGGCCGTGGCGGGCTGCCGTCGTTGGTGGACCTTGCTTCGCCGGTTCCCGGTGCCGTCGTGCCGCCCGGCTGGGCCGCCGCTGGTGGCGGTTTCAGCGCTTCAATCTCCTTGGCGGTCATCAGCGACTGCACCGGGTAGGCCAGCGGGTTGTTCCAGTAGAGGTCGAAGCTGCGCGAGAGTTCGCGCACGATGCGGCCGGCGGCCAGCACATCGGCATCGATGAAGTTGGTGCCTTCGCCCTGGCCGAAATAGGTTTCGCCCAGGTTGCGCCCACCGGTGATCGCGACCGCGTTGTCGGCGACAAAAATCTTGTTGTGCATGCGGCGTTGGATGCGGTCCATGTCTTTCAGCGAGCCGAGGATGCGGAAAAACAGCGAGCCGCGCCCGCCCGGCAGCGGGTTGAACAGCCGCAACTCGATGTTCTTTTCAAAGGCCAGCTTGAGGACCTGGGCGTTTTTGCCGACGGTGTTGAAGTCGTCAAGCAGGATGCGTATGCGCACGCCGCGTGCGGCCGCCGTGCGCAGGGCGTCGAACATGCGGTCGGTGGTTTCATCCGCGTGGATGGCGTAGTACTGGATGTCCAGTGTTTTCTGCGCCGCGTCTATCAGGGCCATGCGACTGGTGAAGGCAAGTTCGGCGCTGTTGACGAGGGCAAAACCCGAGTCGTTGCGGGTGCCTGCGCGGGCTGCCCGTTCCTGCACCGCCCGGCCCAGCCGGGTCTCCGCCGGGTTGGCCAGCGCTGTCGAGACCGGCCGATCCACTTCGCTGGGCAGGGAGGCGCAGCCGGCCAGCCAGAGGCCTAGCATCAGCGGGGCGACCCAGCGCCAGGAAGTGGAAAACAGACGGGCATGAGGCGGCGTACGTAGGTGCATGAAGCGGCTTTTGGAGGATGCAACCACTTTAGCGTAAGCAGCTGTTTCAGAGGGCGCCGCCCGGCCCGACGCGGGCGCAAGAATTTGTAGGCGTTTTGCCCGACACCCGCTGCGACTGGCGGCGGGCGCCCAGACGCCTAGGTGGACAGGGTTTCCCAGCGCTGCAGGGCCGCCATCAGCTCTTCCTCGATCTTGGCGTTGCGGGCGTTCAGCTCGGCTGCGCGCTTGGCGTTGCTGGTGTAAAGCGTGCCGTCGAACAGCTCCTGGGTGATGGCTTTCTGCTGTGATTCAAGCTGCTGGATCAGCGCCGGCAGGCCGTCGAGCTCCCGCTGCTCCTTGTAGCTCAACTTCTTTTTTGATAGCTGCTCGCGCCCGTCCTTATTGGGCTCAGTCGTGTTTTTGCTTGAAGTTTTGGTGCTGGATGTGGCCGCCGGGGTTTTGCCGCTGCCGGTAATTTGCGCCGCCCGTTTCGACTGTGTCAACCAGTCCGTCACGCCGCCTTCGTATTCGCGCCAGAAGCCCGGGTTCTCGGGCGTGCCTTCGTAGGCGATGGTGCTGGTGACCACGTTGTCGAGGAAACGCCGGTCGTGGCTGACGAGGAACACGGTGCCTTCGTAGTTTTGCAGCAGGTCTTCCAGCAGCTCCAGCGTGTCGATGTCCAGGTCGTTGGTCGGCTCGTCGAGCACCAGCACGTTGGCCGGCCGCGCGAACAGGCGCGCCAGCAGCAGGCGGTTGCGCTCGCCGCCCGACAAGGTGCGCACCGGTGAGTTGGCGCGCGCCGGCGAGAACAGAAAGTCGGTCAGGTAACTCTTGACGTGTTTTTTCTGGCCGTTGATTTCCACCCATTCGCTGCCTGGGCTGATGAAATCTTCCAGCGTGGCGTCCAGGTCCAGGCTGTCGCGCATCTGGTCGAAGTAGGCGACCTGCAGGTTGGCCCCCTGGCGGATCTTGCCGGGTGGCGTCGTCACGTCGGGCTGCAGTTCGCCCAGGATCAGCTTGAGCAGCGTGGTTTTGCCGGCACCGTTCGGGCCCAGCAGGCCGACCTTGTCGCCGCGCAGCAGGGTGCCGGTGAATTTGTTGACGATGATTTTCTCGGCACCCGGGTGGCCGAAGCTTTTGCTCACGTTGGTCAGTTCGGCCACGATCTTGCCGCTTTTCTCGCCGCTGGAGACATCGAGGTTGACGCGGCCGACCGCATCGCGCCGTGCCGAGCGCTTGTCGCGCAGGGCCTCCAGCCTGCCGATACGCGCCACGCTGCGCGTGCGGCGCGCTTCCACGCCCTTGCGGATCCACACCTCTTCCTGGGCCAGCAGCTTGTCGGCCTTGGCGTTGATCACGGCTTCCTGCGCCATCTGGTCTTCTTTTTGCACCAGGTACTGGGCGAAGTTGCCGGGGTAGCTCAGCAGCTTGCCTCGGTCCAGCTCGACGATGACAGTGGCGACCTGGTCCAGGAAGGCCCGGTCATGGGTGATGGTGATGATGCTGCCGTTGAAATTGACCAGCAATTCCTCCAGCCAGGCGATGGAGTCCAGGTCCAGGTGGTTGGTCGGTTCGTCCAGCAGCAGCACGTCAGGCTTGGCGACCAGTGCCTGGGCCAGTGCCACGCGCTTTTTGGTACCGCCCGAGAGCGAACCGACGATGGCGTCCTTGTCCAGGTGCAGGCGGTGCAGGGTTTCCTCGACGCGCTGCTCCCAGTTCCAGCCGTCCAGCGCCTCGATTTCCGACTGCAGGGCGTCGAGGTCGGTGTGTTCGTCGGCCGCGAGGTATTGCTCCACCACGTGCCGGGTCCTTGCCAGTCCTGCGCTGGAAGCTATGAAAACAGTAGCGTGCGGGTCCAGGCTGGGCTCTTGCGGAACGTAGGCGATGCGCAGGTTCTGCTGTAGTTGCAGGGTGCCGTCGTCGGGCTTTTCCAGGCCGGCGAGGATTTTGAGCAGGGAGGACTTGCCGGTGCCGTTGCGGCCGATCAGACCGATGCGCTGGTTGGGTTCGAGTGAAAAATCTGCGTGGTCCAGCAGTGCGACGTGCCCAAAAGCGAGTTGGGCGTCCAGAAGTGTAATTAATGCCATGTTGTCAGGGATTATCCGGGTGTGCCATTTCGCATGCTGGTTTTCGGGCTTTTGGGAGATGGGACCGGATGGCTATAGTGCAATGGACATCGGGGCGGGCAGGCCTCCCGACGCGCGCGCCCGACATCACCGGAAGCTGCTTATGGAATTACAGATCAACGGTCAGGCTGTCCAGGTGGAGGCTGACCCGGCCATGCCTTTGCTGTGGGTATTGCGTGACCTGCTCAACATGACAGGCACCAAGTTCGGCTGCGGTGTGGCTGCCTGCGGCGCCTGCACCGTCCGGGTGGACGGACAGGCCGTCCGGTCCTGCGTGGTGCCGGTGTCGACCCTGGCCGGCAAGACCATCCAGACCATCGAGGCGCTGGGCACGCCGGCCAAACCGCATGCGCTGCAGCAGGCGTGGATTGCCGAGCAGGTGCCGCAATGCGGTTACTGCCAGTCTGGCATGTTGATGGCCGCCGCAGCGCTGCTTGAGAGGAAACCCAGGCCGACCGATGCCGACATCGATGAGGCCATGACCAATATTTGCCGCTGCGGAACGTATCAGCGGGTCCGGTTGGCGATCAAGCGGGCCGCAGGGCTGGGGCCGGGCCGGCCGGTGAAGAAGCGCGCATGAAAAGAAGAACCTGGCTGCTCAGCGCGGCGGGCACCGCCGGTGCCCTGATCGTGGGCTGGGGCGCCTTGCCGCCGCGTTCGCGAACGGGTTCCGGCCGGCTCTGGCCGCCGGCTGAAGGCCAGGTGGCCTTGAATGGCTGGATCAAGATCAGGTCCGACGGCTCGGTGCTGCTGGCCATGCCGCGCAGCGAAATGGGCCAGGGCGTGCACACGGCCCTGCCCATGCTGGTGGCGGAAGAGCTGGATGTACCGCTGTCGCGTATCCACATCGAGCAGGCCGGCGCCGACCGCATTTACGGCAACGTGGCAATGCTGGTGGCCGGCCTGCCTTTTCATCCCTTCGAACTGGAAGAGCGTCCAGTCAAGGTTCGGGCGGGCGAATGGGTGGTCAGCAAGCTGGCGCGGGAGCTGGGCATCAACGCTACCGGCGGGTCGAGCAGCGTGGCCGATGCCTGGATGGTGTTGCGCACCGCGGCGGCCACTGCCCGCGCTTCGCTGGTGGGCGCGGCCTCGCTGCAATGGCGCCTGCCGGTGGATGAACTGCGGGTCACGGACGGCGTGGTATCACATGCGTCGGGTCCCTCTGCGCACTATGGGGAGCTGGCCCGCTTTGCTGCCGCCACCCCGCCTGGCACGGTCAGCCTCAAGGCTCGCAAGGACTGGACGGTTATTGGCCGAAACGAGCCACGCAAGGATATTCCCGCCAAGGTGGATGGCACGGCGCAGTTCGGGCTGGACGTTCGTTTGCCGGGCATGCTGTATGCCGCGATCCGGCTGTGTCCCATGCTGGGCGGCGCACCGGGAGCCATTAACGTCGATGCGGCGCTGGCCATGCCGGGCGTGGAGCGGCTGGTGCGCCTGCCGGCGTATGCCGGCTCCACCGCTGGCTTCGCCGTGGTGGGCAAAAGCTGGTGGCAGGTCCAGCAGGCCGCGCTGACGGTGCCTGTCAACTGGCAGCAGCGTCCCGCCGGCGCCCTGGATTCGCGCCAGATCGGGCGTGAGCTGGAAGAAACCCTTCAGCACGAGGAGGGCTTCGTCTTTTATGAAAAAGGGTTTGTGGCGCAGACCGAGGCTGGCGCTTCCCGCAAGGTGGAAGCGCTGTACCGCGCGCCCTACCTGGCGCATGCCGCGCTGGAACCGATGAACTGCACGGCGCAGGTCAAGGACGGCAAGGTGTTTCTCTGGGTGCCGACGCAGGTGCCGCAGATGGGCGCGGCGGTTGCGGCACGGGTTGCCAATGTGGCTGCGGAAGACGTCAGTGTCACGGTTACCCTGCTGGGCGGCGGTTTTGGCCGGCGGCTTGAGGTGGACTACATCGCCCAGGCGGTCAGGGTGGCGATGGATTGCGCCGGCAGGCCGGTGCAACTGATCTGGTCGCGGGAGGAAGACATGACCCACGACTTTTACCGGCCCATGCATGTGGCGCGCCTGACGGCGGCACTGGATGCGCAGGGCAGCCCGGCCAGCCTGCGTATCAAGTCGGTGGGCGATGCCATCAGCCCGCGCTGGCTGGAGCGCGGCATTCCCGCGCTGGCCGGGCCCGTCGATATGCCTGACAAAACCACGGCGGAAGGTCTGTTCGACCTGCCCTATGGGTTTGCCCACCAGCACATGTCGCATGTGGCCACCCGCAAGAACGTTCCTGTGGGCTTCTGGCGTTCGGTTGGCCACTCACACAATGCGTTCTTCTCGGAAAGTTTCATCGATGAGTTGGCGTTTGAAATGCAGCAGGACCCGCTGGCCCTGAGGCGGCAGTTGCTCAAGGACACGCCGCGCTACCTGGCGGTGCTCGACCTGGCGGCGAACCAGGCCGGCTGGGGCAGTAAATTGCCTGCAGGCCAGGCCCGGGGCATCGCCTTGCATGAGTCGTTTGGCTCCATCGTGGGCCAGGTGGCGGAGGTGTCGCTGCTCGACGGTCAGCCGCGTGTGCACCGGGTGATCTGTGCGATCGACTGCGGCACGGTGGTGAATCCCGGGATCGTCGCGCAGCAGATGGAAAGTTCGGTGGTGTTTGCGCTGACGGCGGCCCTGTACGGAAAAGTGGACATCCACGAAGGCGTGGTTCAGCAGAGAAATTTCCCCGACTACCCGATGCTGCGGCTGGCGCAATCTCCTCTGGTGCAGACTCATATTGTCTCCAGTGCGCGGTCGCCGGGCGGCGTGGGCGAGCCGGGTGTGCCCCCCCTTGCGCCGGCAGTGGCCAACGCCCTGTTTGCCCTGACTGGCCAAAGGCTGCGCTCCCTGCCTTTGATCCTCTAACGTTTATTGGACGACGCGGGGATTGCCCTTGGTCGAGAGTGCATGGCGGATGGGTTCCGAAGTGCGTTCTTGAGTATCTTTTCTGACTGCCGCCTGAAAACAGTGCTATAGTCGATGGCTCTGCTGATGAAACAGCGACTCGCCAAAGGCAAGTCCAGTCAGAAGGCGGAGAAAAAAAGAACCTCAAAAAACTTTGACTGTGATGAAAAATCCGGTATATAATTTGAGGCTCAGCTGATTACAGCGAACGGCGAAAACGGGGTTGCGAAAGCGGCTTTGGAAGTAGCGGGGATCATTAAAAATTTACAGCCGATAAGTATGGGCGTTTGAAGGCGATTGCCAGGCGAAGTCAGTGAAAGCTGATCAGCCAGGTCTTCTGACCTTAAACGCTCATGGAGATAGAAAAAGTGAAATCGTCAAGATTTCTCTTCAATTCCGTTTTTATGAGTTTTCTTCGTGCAGCAATGTGCGGAGTTGAAATATTGCAGTGATTAAACTAAAGAGTTTGATCCTGGCTCAGATTGAACGCTGGCGGCATGCCTTACACATGCAAGTCGAACGGTAGAGTAGCAATACTCGAGAGTGGCGAACGGGTGAGTAATATATCGGAACGTGCCCAGTCGTGGGGGATAACGTAGAGAAATTTACGCTAATACCGCATACGATCTAAGGATGAAAGCGGGGGACTCGCAAGGGCCTCGCGCGATTGGAGCGGCTGATATCAGATTAGGTTGTTGGTGAGGTAAAAGCTCACCAAGCCGACGATCTGTAGCTGGTTTGAGAGAACGACCAGCCACACTGGGACTGAGACACGGCCCAGACTCCTACGGGAGGCAGCAGTGGGGAATTTTGGACAATGGGCGAAAGCCTGATCCAGCAATGCCGCGTGCAGGAAGAAGGCCTTCGGGTTGTAAACTGCTTTTGTACGGAACGAAAAGGCTCTTTTTAATAAAGAGGGCTCATGACGGTACCGTAAGAATAAGCACCGGCTAACTACGTGCCAGCAGCCGCGGTAATACGTAGGGTGCGAGCGTTAATCGGAATTACTGGGCGTAAAGCGTGCGCAGGCGGTTCTATAAGACAGATGTGAAATCCCCGGGCTCAACCTGGGAATGGCATTTGTGACTGTAGGGCTAGAGTACGGTAGAGGGGGATGGAATTCCGCGTGTAGCAGTGAAATGCGTAGATATGCGGAGGAACACCGATGGCGAAGGCAATCCCCTGGACCTGTACTGACGCTCATGCACGAAAGCGTGGGGAGCAAACAGGATTAGATACCCTGGTAGTCCACGCCCTAAACGATGTCAACTGGTTGTTGGGTGCATTAGTACTCAGTAACGAAGCTAACGCGTGAAGTTGACCGCCTGGGGAGTACGGCCGCAAGGTTGAAACTCAAAGGAATTGACGGGGACCCGCACAAGCGGTGGATGATGTGGTTTAATTCGATGCAACGCGAAAAACCTTACCTACCTTTGACATGTACGGAACTCGCCAGAGATGGCTTGGTGCTCGAAAGAGAACCGTAACACAGGTGCTGCATGGCTGTCGTCAGCTCGTGTCGTGAGATGTTGGGTTAAGTCCCGCAACGAGCGCAACCCTTGTCATTAGTTGCTACATTTAGTTGGGCACTCTAATGAGACTGCCGGTGACAAACCGGAGGAAGGTGGGGATGACGTCAAGTCCTCATGGCCCTTATAGGTAGGGCTACACACGTCATACAATGGATGGTACAGAGGGTCGCCAACCCGCGAGGGGGAGCTAATCCCATAAAACCATTCGTAGTCCGGATCGCAGTCTGCAACTCGACTGCGTGAAGTCGGAATCGCTAGTAATCGCGGATCAGAATGTCGCGGTGAATACGTTCCCGGGTCTTGTACACACCGCCCGTCACACCATGGGAGCGGGTTCTGCCAGAAGTAGTTAGCCTAACCGCAAGGAGGGCGATTACCACGGCAGGGTTCGTGACTGGGGTGAAGTCGTAACAAGGTAGCCGTATCGGAAGGTGCGGCTGGATCACCTCCTTTCTGGAAATATGCAATCAAGTTCTTACGCCCATTCTTATCGGCTGTTGTCTTAAACAACAGCATTGGCCTTCAGTTAAATTTATTAATCTAATTGGTGCCGCCTTCAGAGTTCATTGTTGAATGAAGAGGGTCTGTAGCTCAGCTGGTTAGAGCACCGTCTTGATAAGGCGGGGGTCGTTGGTTCGAGCCCAACCAGACCCACCAAATCAGGTTTGAAGAAGTTTGAATCCTGGGGGATTAGCTCAGCTGGGAGAGCACCTGCTTTGCAAGCAGGGGGTCGTCGGTTCGATCCCGTCATCCTCCACCAACAACTTATCTAGCGCGTACTTGGTTAATGCAAAGCATCTTCTTGGAGGATGCTTTGTGTTAATTGATTCATTTCAATTATTGGCTGTTCTTTAAAAATTCATAGAGTTAAATCAGCGTTGCTAGCGGAAACTGCACATTCGTAAAGGTTTAGTGCAGACCGTGCCGCTAGCGACATTTAATAGATTTTTGATTGCGTCAAAATGAACTTCAGACTTCACGTTTGAAGATTACGGCATAACGCGTTTGGTGAAAGACCAGACACATTCCTTGATGTAGCTTTGAGAGATCAAAGTTATAGGGTCAAGTGAATAAGAGCACATGGTGGATGCCTTGGCAATGATAGGCGACGAAAGACGTGATAGCCTGCGATAAGCTTCGGGGAGCTGGCAAATTAGCTTTGATCCGGAGATTTCTGAATGGGGAAACCCACCGAAAGGTATCGCATAGTGAATACATAGCTATGCGAGGCGAACCGGGTGAACTGAAACATCTCAGTAGCTCGAGGAAAAGACATCAACCGAGATTCCGAAAGTAGTGGCGAGCGAAATCGGAGAAGCCTGTTAGTGATAGCTGGACTCTTAGCAGAACAGCCTGGAAAGGTTGGCCATAGCGGGTGATAGCCCCGTATGCAAAAAGAGACCAGTGATACTAAGCTAACGAAAAGTAGGGCGGGACACGAGAAATCCTGTCTGAATATGGGGGGACCATCCTCCAAGGCTAAATACTCATCATTGACCGATAGTGAACTAGTACCGTGAGGGAAAGGCGAAAAGAACCCCGGGAGGGGAGTGAAATAGATCCTGAAACCGTGTGCTTACAAAAAGTAGGAGCCTCGCAAGGGGTGACTGCGTACCTTTTGTATAATGGGTCAGCGACTTACATTCAGTGGCAAGCTTAACCGAATAGGGAAGGCGTAGGGAAACCGAGTCCGAATAGGGCGATTCAGTCGCTGGGTGTAGACCCGAAACCAAGTGATCTATCCATGGCCAGGATGAAGGTGCGGTAACACGCACTGGAGGTCCGAACCGACTAGTGTTGCAAAACTAGCGGATGAGCTGTGGATAGGGGTGAAAGGCTAAACAAACTTGGAAATAGCTGGTTCTCTCCGAAAACTATTTAGGTAGTGCCTCAAGTATTACCGTCGGGGGTAGAGCACTGTTTTGGCTAGGGGGTCATGGCGACTTACCAAACCAATGCAAACTCCGAATACCGACGAGTACAGCTTGGGAGACAGAGCACCGGGTGCTAACGTCCGGACTCAAGAGGGAAACAACCCAGACCGCCAGCTAAGGTCCCTAAAATTGGCTAAGTGGGAAACGAAGTGGGAAGGCTATAACAGTCAGGATGTTGGCTTAGAAGCAGCCATCATTTAAAGAAAGCGTAATAGCTCACTGATCGAGTCGTCCTGCGCGGAAGATGTAACGGGGCTAAGCCAGTTACCGAAGCTGCGGATTTGCAATTTATTGCAAGTGGTAGGAGAGCGTTCTGTAAGCCTGTGAAGGTGGTGGTGTAAACCCTGCTGGAGGTATCAGAAGTGCGAATGCTGACATGAGTAGCGTTAAAGGGGGTGAAAAGCCCCCTCGCCGTAAGCGCAAGGTTTTCTACGCAACGTTCATCGGCGTAGAGTGAGTCGGCCCCTAAGGCGAGGCAGAGATGCGTAGCTGATGGGAAACAGGTCAATATTCCTGTACCGATGTGTAGTGCGATGTGGGGACGGAGAAGGTTAGCTCAGCCAACTGTTGGATATGTTGGTTCAAGCCTGTAGTCGTGCCTGGTAGGTAAATCCGCCGGGCTTAGATGAGGGGTGATAACGAGTCTGCTTGCAGACGAAGTGAGTGATACCCTGCTTCCAGGAAAAGCCACTAAGCTTCAGCTACACACGACCGTACCGCAAACCGACACTGGTGCGCGAGATGAGTATTCTAAGGCGCTTGAGAGAACTCAGGAGAAGGAACTCGGCAAATTGACACCGTAACTTCGGAAGAAGGTGTGCCTTTAGTAGGTGAACCATTTACTTGGGGAGCCCAATGAGGTTGCAAAAAATCGGTGGCTGCGACTGTTTATTAAAAACACAGCACTCTGCTAAGACGAAAGTCGACGTATAGGGTGTGACGCCTGCCCGGTGCTGGAAGATTAAATGATGGGGTGCAAGCTCTTGATTGAAGTCCCAGTAAACGGCGGCCGTAACTATAACGGTCCTAAGGTAGCGAAATTCCTTGTCGG
>NZ_JBAQYR010000105.1:0-4540 GCF_049790275.1 Polaromonas sp. | reverse complement strand
CCTCCAGAGCGGCCAAGAGCTCTTGCCAGAACTGCTGCGTGATCGTGGCCAGCTCCGCGAGGTCTTCGACGGCGACATAGATGTCGTCGCCTGCCAGTGGATGGTACCCGGAGGTAAGGCCCTTGGCGACGGTCATGACGTCCGGTGAAACGCCCTCGCCCAGGCACGCGAACAGAGGGCCGGTTCGTCCGAAACCGGTGATGACCTCGTCCACGACGAGCAGAATTCCCAGACGCGAACAGAGTTCGCGGACTGCTTTCAGGTACCCGGCCGGAGGAATGATCACACCCCCGGATCCTTGAATAGGTTCGCAGAAGAACGCAGCAACATTGCCTTTTCCCAGTTCATGCACCTTTTGCTCGAGCGCTTCCAGAGTGGCTGACAAAACGGCTTGGGGATCAGGCCCAGCCTCATGCCGGTACGGATAGGGGGACGCAATGTGGTGCTGGTACGCGTCGGGCGAATCGAAGTATTTGTGGAAGACAGGGAGCGCCGTCAGGCCGCTACCGCGACTGGACGAGCCATGGTAGCCCCGCGAGACCGCAATGAAGTGGCGCTTTTCGGGTCTGCCGGTGGCATTGAAGTAGTAGCGGATGAGCTTGATCGCGCTGTCTACCGCATCCGAGCCACCCTGCGTGAAGAACACGCGAGACAATCCCGCCGGAGCCAGGGTCGCCAGCCGCTGGGCGAGGCGGATGGCTGGCTCGCTCGCAAAATGAAAATAGCCGGTCGCGTAGGGTAGTGCCTGCAATTGGCGAGCGGCGGCATCGATGATCGACTGATGCCCGTACCCTGCATTGACACACCAAAGCCCGGAGAATCCATCGAGAACCGTGTGGCCCGACGAATCAGTAAGAAAAACCCGCTCGGCCCTTTCCCAGATCGTGGCCCCTCTGCGCTCATGGACCCGCAGCTGCGCCACAGGATGAATCCAGTGCCGACGGTCGGCGGCCAGTAGGTCCATCGGTTCATTGGGAGCTGCTTGGTTCATGGGCTCCATGCTATTGAAGTGACACCGAACAAAACTGTGTTTTGGTGGCGGCGTCCAGCAGGATATTTTGTTTACCTACCCCGCCAAACTGAGATGCTGCCGGTCTGCAGAACCGACGGGTACATCGAGCGTACAGCGCTCGCGAGTGCACGCGACCAAGAGATCAAGTAGCGCGCGTCGCGCTAGAGCCGCCTTCAGGCGGCTCTAGCGTCCATGTTCGGGATCGTGACCTACTGTCCGAAGCCTTGAGAAGCGGCATGTAGATCGGATTGGGCATTGACATTTCCTTGTTGAAGCTTGAGTTGGCTCGAAACCGCTTGCTCGCATAGCGCCGGAATAAACGCAGGAGACTCTCCTCCGTGGCGCGCGCTCGCACTTGAATCCGGGTGCTTCCATCACTTTCGCGCAAAGCATGCCAACTGGGCACATAGGTCGCCGGTAGCGGCACCTCCTGCCACGGCAGACACGATAGCGGAGTACCCGGGCGAATCGAGGCTAGCGAGAAGGCCAGCAGACCGAGAATCTCCAGCTGCATGACTCGCGCATCCAGGCGGGTTGAAGCGGCGATGGGCCGGCTGTAGCGGATCGGAAAGGACTGCGTGAACAACCTCAGCTGCGTTTCGTCTCGCCTGTGGATCTCCAGAAAGTCCCGCGCCAAGTCGTAGCAGTACAAGGTCTTGCACAAGAGCGCCGGCAGTACGGCCGTATCGGCGTCCAGCCGCAGCCCTGCGGGATTTCGCCCTAGCCTGTCGATCAGGTCACACGCTTGATCCGCACCCGGGCACGCCCGGCTAAGCCACAACAGCAGTTGCTCGAGATGAAGCTTGCGGACCTGCATCGCCTCGTACGGCGACTCTTGGAGTCTGTGCGCATCGATCAGGGTGGTGCTGCTTTGGAACCGCCAGCCCTGCCGGGGAAGCGGCGGTCCAGCCAACGCAGCGCGCTGGACCATCCGGCTAACGACGGCGGATGCGGACTGCCGCACGATCGAGAAGGCGTCTTCATCGCGAAGAGTGCAACCCTGAGCCGCCATCCCCAGCAACTCGCGTGTCGAATCCAGCGCGTGATCCATCAGGCGAGGGTCGCCCTGCCTGCTGCGCTGCGTGACCAACGTTGAGAGCGGCTGTCCGCATGCGCTGCACAGCCACGGGAAGAGCCGTACAGAATGAAGGGTGGGTGTGATCGTGCGCCGGCAATACGGACATCTTTCCCTCAACCGCTCCCCATGCCTATCGCAGCGAAACAGCGCGAGGTGCTGGAAAACGACCGGGTGGTAGCCTTCGCGAAGGCAACTCGCGCAAAACCGCAACGACTGGGCCAATTGCACCCCAGGTCGTCCGATATCGCGACCTTGCATCTGGCCGACCTCGGCCTCGTCGCATCCGAGAAAGGCCGCCAGCCTCGTCGTCGATTCCGGCGCCCACGCTGCGAAGAGGGGTCGCGCGGACGCGTGGGTGGCAAGCGTCGTTTCCTGAATGGTGTTCAGGTGAACGCTGAAATGCGATGCCAGGCGGCCGTACAGCGATTCATTGCGCAGGTCGGTGCGCACGCGGCACACGAGCTCCTGCGTCAGATGCGCCGAAACCGAAGGCCTCATGCGGTGCCCTCGGTCACGGCGACGCCCGTGCCCTCCTCCCCGGAGGAGAACGTGAGATCGACGTAGTAGGCCAGCGTGGAGGTGAAGCCGGTGTCCTGCAAGGCTTGCAAGACCGTGGCGGTAGATATCGTCCTGGGATCGAGCTTGCTCGCGATGGCGCGGTCCAGGACGAGCAGCAGCGACGATCGGAGCATCTGCATCGGCAGGCGCAGACCTCCGGCGATCTGGTGCTTGAGCATCAGCGTCTGCAGCGCTTCCTGGTACTGCGGTGCCCAGGCGGCCATCGTCCAGTCGGTACCCGCGACCTGCGGCATCAACTCCGCGCCGAGGCGGCCGCCTGCCCTACCCGGCTCGTCGAATGCATCGAGCACCAGCCCGACGTCTTCCAGGCTGATGCCGCGGAACCAGTAGCTGCGAGTGAAGAATCGGCCGATCACCTGCATGCCGTTCGTTTCCTTCCAGCTCGCCGTAGCGTTGGCCAACTCGGGTTGGCCCGCCAGCATGAAGAACGGCTTGACCTTCAGATCTTCCAGGCAGTTGAAGCAATGGATGAGCCGGTTGTACTCTTCAAACGACAGGTTCTGCGCTTCGTCGACCATGATGACGATCCAGCGCGAGCCCGCGGCAATCGCGAGCTCCGTCAAGTGGGCGACCAGTCGTCGCCACAACACCGCCAGATCGCGGTGGGCAACGGCGGTGCAGCCGCTTTGGATCATGCGCTCCTGGAGGAAGGTGCGCTCGGTCCGGGAACTACGTTCGCCTGGTGCGCGGATGCTCCAGCGCACGACGGCTACTGTATGTCCGAGCGAGTCGGGAAGCAGGCTCATGAGATAGCGGGTAGCGAAGCTCTTGCCGTTGCATTGCTGCCCCATCACGGCACAGCCGCGGGATTGCATGCGCAGGGATTCGATGATGAAGTGGTTCAGCCGCTCGATCTCGGGGGTCCAAACAATGGTGTCGGGAAGCAGGCCGCCGGCCGATGTGGCGGCGCCGTCGTCGAAGTCGATCATGTGGGGTCCTTGTGAAAGATGCAGCGCGCGGCAGATAGGCCGCGCGCTGCAGGTGAATCAGCGGGGAACGCTGCGGCGGGGCCGCAGCTGCGGCACGGGTTGGACAGGCGAGGACGGCTGGCGCACCGATGCGACTGGCAGCACGACCCGTGCGGTATCGTTTGCTGCGGCAGTCGGCGGCCTGCGAACAGGCAAGACCGCCACGTTGTCGGAAGCGGTCTGCAACTGTTTCCAGTCCCAGATTCCCTGGCTCAGGGCCGGACCGAGCGGCACAGCCTGGCGAGTCATGTACTCCACCAGATAGGTCAGCTGCAGCGCCGCCTTGCGGTCTCGCGGCGCCTTGGCCCGAAGGTGGGCGAACAAGGCCTCCAGCGGTTGGTCGTCGGCGCGTTCGCCGAGTGCGCCCTCTCGCTTCAGGCGCCCGAAGAGGCGCCGTAGCCGCTGATCGTGCGGGAACGCCGCCCAGCGGCCGATCACCTGGACCGGGCCATAGACCTTGCCGTCCTCTCGAAACAGCATGACCGTGCGCAGATTGCGCAAATCCGGCCGCAGCAGCAGGCTCTTGCCCACCATCGTGTAGTCCTTCGACAGCTCGTTGCTGGTGTAGCGCATGTACAGGTAGTTCACGTACGGTCGCAGGCCTTTGGCCTTATCCGCGAGGACCTTCACGCGCACGGGCTGCGCGAAGAAGTACGGCTTGCGCTTGTCCGGTGCTAGATGGCGCGGCTGCAGCGCGCCGGTCTCGAGCTGGCGGCGCAGCCGCTCGAGCGGCGCGATGTTGAAGGAGGCGGCCGCCGGCGTGGTGTTCTCGTTGCGCGCGTAGGCATCCAGCACGTATTCGAGTTCCACCGCCCGCAGGCGCCCTTCCAAAGACACCGCTGCTCTCTTGCGGACGGGATCGCGTGGGTGCGCGCCCGTCGTGGCCGGCAGCTGGTGCAGGAC
>NZ_JBAQYR010000104.1:0-22053 GCF_049790275.1 Polaromonas sp. | reverse complement strand
GCATTGCCTGGCGCGGCCTGGGCCTGCGCGCGCAGTTGCCGCCGCTGGCGGAAGGCGGTTCCGCGCGCTGGTGCGTGGCGCGGCCGGATGTGTTTTCGATCCGAAACACGTCGGTGGAGTCCTACGTCGACCCTGTCGTCCACGAGATCAAAGTGCGGCGCTCCGACCTGCTGGGTGATTTGAGGCGCCCCGAAAAGCGCACTGCCTACCTCGACCTGGGTGGCGAGTGCTGGTACGTGCTGGGCTGCGACGCCCGGGGCCGGCCCATCGCCGGTGCCGATGAAGTTCCGCCGGAGTGCGGCGTGATGCAGTTGGAGGGCAACCGGCTGGTGGTGGCCCGTGCCGCGCCGCGGCGTACACGCCGGCAACTGCCCTTCGGCGTGTGGCTTGCTCTGGCCAAGGCCACGCCTGTGGCTGGATTGAGGGATGATGAACAGGGCCTGCTCGGCGACACCGACGCCGGCCCGTCCGGACAAGCTGAACAAGGATTACCATGAGCCACGACACCACGCCCTCCCCGGTCAATTACCGGGTCCATCTCGTCGAATGCCCTGGCCTCAGCGACAGCGAGCGCAGCGCCGCAGAACTGCGTTTTCGCATGGCGCTCGAATTTGCGCTGGGTGGGCCCGACGAAGTACTGCCCTCCCTGCAGGCCTACATGCTGGTCCGCTCGCTTAACGAAGACCTGCCCCTCGGCAAGAACTCCGAAGCCGAAGAACAGGTCATCGCCCTGTGGGAGAACGCCGAAACGGATGCCATCCTGGCGGCGTTCCGGCCGCTGGGCAAGGACATGGGTGATGCACGCTTCGAAATCGTGCCGATTTAGCCCCGGTTGGACACCTGGATACTAGAGTGGGCACCCCATGTTCAAGGGGTGACAAAACCAGTCCTGATCCCTAGCATGGGAACAGCCGCGGCACGCGCAAGCCACAGACGCGGTGCACATCCACAAAGGACATCCAGACTTGACGCCCCTGCCACCAGACATCCTCTCCATCATCACCGCCCGGGTCCAGAACGACTGGCCCAGCGACCCTGCCATGCAGCGGCACCTGATCGACCGGCAGGCCTCCGCCTACGCCCAGCTCGTTCGTGCCTGCGAGGCCATGGAAAAAAACGAGTACTCCGCCCAGATCATCGACTTTGCATGCACTAGCTGGCCCGACGACTACGAAATGGCGCTGCATACGCTGAAGCGGCAACTGGCGTCGAGCAAGGCATTTTTTGAGTACACCCGGCAGGCCGTACCGGCCGATGTGCTGCAGCAGCTCAAGGAAAAAACCTTCGAAGAGTGGCCCGGCGACTACGAGATGAAATTGCACGTACTGGAAACCGAGCTCGATGCCTGGCTGAAGACCAACCGCGTCCAGCTGGACGCTAGATAGCAGATTCCGGCTTCGGCAGGGTTCGCGGCACCGGCAGGGATTCCCCGGGAAAAAGCACCTCCACGGTGTAGGCCGGGTCCCGCGACCACTTCTGCTCCTTGATGAGCCACTGCATGACGAACTCCCGGACAGTCTGGCGTGCCGGCTCGGTCACCAGTTGCCGGTAAGCCGGCGACAGGGCGCGCTTTTCCAGCTCGGGCGTCATCGACCGGGCAAGATCCGCCAGATTTTCATGCTTGTTCAGCCGCGCCCACCCGTTGTGTGTATACATCTGCATGACCGAGGTGTCGAAGGCCACCGGCAGGCTGGGCTTGATGGCCGGCGCATGCACGATGCAGGTCTTGCCGCGGATCACCACGCGCCATTCCTTCGCCAACGCAATGTGGTAGCGGTAATGCACCGGTG
Organism: Polaromonas sp.; assembly: GCF_049790275.1. Classification (GTDB taxonomy): domain Bacteria; phylum Pseudomonadota; class Gammaproteobacteria; order Burkholderiales; family Burkholderiaceae_C; genus Polaromonas. The sequence continues at coordinate 20,263 of NZ_JBAQYR010000104.1, read as the reverse complement.
CCTGGATGTGCGACACCGTGGTCCCCAGGTAAATGCCCCAGAACTCCCGGGTGTCCGAACGCGTGAAACGTTCCTGCGCCATCACCGTCGCCACTTCCAGCAAACCGCCCTCGGTGCGGATGACCACCGGCACCTCCGGTGCGCTCACGGTGGTTTCGATGCGAGGGCCTCTGTCGGAATGGAAGTGCCAGGCGGCCCAGGCCGCCAGCACCGCAATGAGCAGTGCCATGCCGGCCGGGCGAATGTTGATGTGCATGGTGTGCGGGACTTTCTTGCCGGCGCAGCGGCGCTTGGCATTCAATTATGGGCCGCATCGGGCAGAGAAAGCCGGGCGCCCCGGCAAACCCTAGTGCCGCGGCACCCCGCGCTCGGTTAAGGTCGGTCAAAGAAATTGCAGGAGACATCACCCGATGAAATCCCTCACCGGCCTGGACGCGACCTTTCTCTATCTTGAAACCCCCGAGATGCCCATGCACGTGGGTTCATTCAACCTCTGCGAGCTGCCCGCCGGTTTCAGGGGCAGCTTTCACAAGGCCGTCAAAAGCCATATCGCCAGGCGCATGCACCTGGCGCCCATATTCAGCCGCAAGCTGGTGTTCATGCCTTTTGACCTGGGCCATCCCTTGTGGATCGAGGCTGAATCGGTGGACATCGACTTTCACGTTCGGCGCGTTCCCTGCTCCGCGCAAAAACCCATGAGTCTGGCGCAGGCGCACACGCTGGTGGCGAAGCTGCACAGCGAACTGATTGACCGCGCCTGTCCCCTGTGGGAGTTTTATGTGTTCGATGCGATCAAGCTGCCGTCGGGCGAACGTGTCGGCGGCTTTTTCTCGAAGATCCACCACGCTGCGCTGGACGGCAAAGGCGGCGTGATGCTGGCCAACGCGATGCTGGACATCGGGCCGGTACCGCGCGAGGTGCCGCCGCCCGACCCGGCGCGCCGCGGCAAAACGGCGGCAGACCTGAAGATCGGCAAGATGATCGGTTCGGTGTTTTCCAATTCGCTGGCCCAGGTGGCCAAACTGGCCAAATCACTGCCCGCGGCTGCGGGTACCCTGGGCAGCACGCTGGCCCGGCAGTCGCTTCAGGGTGACGGCGGCCGACCCAAAATGCCGATGAAGCTGGCGCCCAAAAGCCCTTTCAACACCGCCGTCACGCAAGGCCGGGTGTTTGTTGCCGCCACCGTGCCGCTGGCCGAATGCAAGGCCATGGGCAAGGCGGTCGGCGGCAGCTTCAATGACGTGGCGCTATGGATCTGCTCGACAGCGCTGCGCAGCTACCTCGCGCAGCACGGCAGCGTTCCCACCAGATCCCTGGTGGCCGCCATGCCGGTGTCGCTGCGCGAAGCCGGGGCCAGCGATGCCACCGACCTGGGCAACCAGGTCAGCATGAGCCTGGTGGAGCTGGGCACACACCTTGCCCACCCGCTCAAACGCATGAACGCCATCATGGCCTCGACGGCCAAGGTCAAGACCTCGATGCAAAGCCTCAAGGGCCTGCTGCCAACAGACTACCCTTCGCTGCTGGCTCCCTGGCTGGTCGGCGGGGCCGGGAAAGCGGCTCTCAATGCCTACGGCAAAACCGGGCTGGCCAGCCGCCTGCCCATGGTTGCCAACCTGGCGATCTCCAACGTGCCCGGCCCGCCGGTGCCGCTGTACCTGGCCGGCGCCAGGATGCTGACCTTTCACCCGCTGTCCATCGTGCTGCACGGGCTGGCGCTCAATATCACGATCCAGACCTACGCCGGCCATGTGGACTTCGGCATCGTCGCCGGCAAGAAAGCCCTGCCGCACGCGCAGGACCTGGTCAAGGCGATTGAAGATGCTTTCCGCCAGGCTCAGGCGCTCGTGGGAACCGGAGCACCTGCCACTGCGGCGCCGAACACGGCAGCAAACCCGGCAAAAACCCCTAAACCACGTGTCGCTTCAGTGACGCCTTTAGGGAAGCCTCCCTCTGTGAAACGCGCGGCGGGCCCCAAGATAATTCCCATCAAGAACAAAGCCAAACCATCCGATGTTTCCAACCATGGCACAACCCGCACCCAGGCCGTCAACGGCAAAACAGGACAAAAAGCACGAGCTGCACGACGGCCCGCCGCCTAACGCCTGGCTGCTGGCGCTGGAGCTGCGCGCCTTCTGGGAAGCCGGCGCACTCCTGCCTGCATGGCCGGTGCTGGCCAGGGCGCCCCGGGGCGACGGCCACAGCGTGGTGGTGTTTCCCGGCCTGTCGGCGAACGACGGTTCAACCATCCCGCTGCGCCGCTACCTGGATTCCCTGGGCTACCAGACCAGTGGCTGGGAACAGGGTTTCAACTTCGGCCCGCGTGCTGGCGTGCTTGAAACAGCCAGGACAGGGGTCCGACGGGCCTTTGAAAGCAGCGGCCGCAAGGTCAGCCTGATCGGCTGGAGCCTGGGCGGTGTGTATGCACGTGAGCTGGCCAAAGAGTTGCCCCAAATGGTGCGCAGCGTGATCACCCTGGGCACACCTTTTGCCGGCTCGCACAAGTCCACCAATGCCTGGCGCATTTACGAGCTGGCCAGCGGCCGCAAGGTTGAGCGCGAAGTCGAAAACTACGATTTGCCGGCCGCGCCGCCAGTGCCGACCACCAGCATCTATTCGCGCAGCGACGGCATTGTGGCGTGGCAGGGAAGCATCCAGAAACCTTCGCCGGCCAACCCGCAGACTGAAAACGTCGAAGTCATTGCCAGCCACGTTGGCCTGGGTCTCAATCCAAGCGCCTGGTGGGCCGTCGCCGACCGCCTGGCGCATGGCGAAGGCAGCTGGCAGCCGTTTGAGCGCAAGGGCACGTTTTTGCACGGGCTGATTTACCCCGACCCGGCCCGCGCCGCCTGAGCATCCCCCAACGACACAAAGCGCCTGCAGCATGAACTGCAGGCGCTTTGTTTTTGATAGCTACTTGCGCCCGGCCAGCAAGGGCTGAGGGCTTAAACCGCTTGAAAATTCAACGCTTCAGACGTGCTCTTTCTGGTAGTTGGCAATGCCGTCCGTGATTTCCTTGCGGGCCGCTTCCGGGCCTTCCCAACCCTGAATCTTGACCCACTTGCCTTCTTCCAGGTCCTTGTAGTGCTCAAAGAAGTGGGCAATGGTTTTCAGGCGCAGCGGGTTCATGTCTTCGGGCTTTTGCCACTGGGTGTACAGCGAGCATTTCTTGTCGACAGGAACAGCCAGCACCTTGCCGTCTTCGCCGGCCTCGTCGGTCATCTTCAGGATGCCGATGGCGCGGCAGGTCACCACCACGCCCGGGATCAGGGGCACCGGCGTGATCACCAGCACATCCACCGGGTCGCCGTCGCCGCTCAGGGTCTTGGGCACATAGCCGTAGTTGGTCGGGTAGTGCATGGACGTGCTCATGAAGCGGTCCACAAAAATAGCGCCGGATTCCTTGTCCACTTCGTACTTCACGGGGTCGGCATTCATCGGAATTTCGATGATCACGTTGAAAGCGTCGGGGGCATTTTTGCCGGGGGTAACTTTATCGAGGGACATGGTCTCTTGTGTTGGAGTAATGAAAAAGTAAAAGGATTGTTGGTATTTACCCTCATTTTACTGATTCGAACCTGACGCTTCGCGAAGTTGTCACGTTTTGGCGTTAAATTTCGAGAGTTGGCCAATCGTCTCCGCGCATGTTGAGAGCAACGAGGAAGCAACGCAGCGGAGGTGCCGCTAGCGTGGCACCCCCTCCAAGCGAAAAACAACGTAGGAGATTTCTCTATGACAGGCAACTCAGCGCTCATTCTTGCGCTTGTCTGCGGACTGGTGGCCGTAGGTTACGGTTTCTGGGCCCGCAGCTGGATTCTTTCCCAAGACGCCGGTAACCCGCGCATGCAGGAGATCGCAGCCGCGATCCAGACCGGCGCCGCCGCCTACCTGGCGCGCCAATACAAAACCATTGCCATCGTCGGCGTCGTGCTGGCCATCCTGATCGGCCTCTTCCTCGACGTGCCCAGCGCCATCGGCTTTGTCGTCGGCGCCGTGCTTTCAGGCGCGTGCGGCTTCATCGGCATGAATGTCTCGGTGCGCGCCAACGTACGCACTGCGCAGGCGGCCACACGCGGCATCGGCCCCGCCCTGGACGTCGCCTTCCGCGGCGGCGCCATCACCGGCATGCTGGTGGTGGGCCTGGGCCTGTTGGGCGTCACGGCGTTCTACTGGTTCCTGGTCGGCAACGGCAACTACAAGCCCGACAGCAACCTCGCCGCCCTGCTGAACCCGCTGATCGGCTTTGCCTTCGGCTCCTCGCTGATCTCCATCTTCGCCCGCCTCGGCGGCGGCATCTTCACCAAGGGCGCTGACGTCGGCGCCGACCTGGTGGGCAAGGTCGAGGCCGGCATTCCGGAAGACGACCCGCGCAACCCGGCCGTGATTGCCGACAACGTGGGTGACAACGTGGGCGACTGCGCCGGCATGGCGGCCGACCTGTTTGAAACCTACGCCGTCACGCTGATCGCTACCATGGTGTTAGGCGCCCTGCTGCTTGGCACCGCAGGCACCAGCGCGGTGGTCTACCCGCTGGCGCTGGGCGCGGTGTCCATCATCGCCTCCATCATCGGCTGCTTCTTCGTGAAAGCTTCGCCGGGCATGACCAATGTGATGCCCGCGCTCTACAAGGGCCTGGCGGTGGCTGGTGGCCTGTCGCTGATTGCGTTCTACTTCGTCACGACCTGGCTGATCCCCGACAACGCCATCAAGGCGGCCGGCACGCAGATGGCGCTGTTCGGCGCCTGCGCCGTCGGCCTGGTGCTGACCGGTGCGTTGGTCTGGATCACCGAGTACTACACCGGCACGCAATACGCACCTGTCAAACACATTGCCCAAGCATCCACCACCGGCCACGGCACCAACATCATTGCGGGCCTCGGCGTTTCCATGCGTTCGACCGCCTGGCCGGTGATTTTTGTCTGCATTGCGATCTGGGTGTCCTATGCGCTGGCCGGTCTCTACGGCATCGCCATCGCCGCAACCTCCATGCTCAGCATGGCCGGCATCGTGGTGGCGCTGGACGCCTACGGCCCCATCACCGACAACGCCGGCGGCATCGCCGAAATGGCGGACATGCCGGCCAGCGTGCGCGCCATCACCGATCCACTGGACGCGGTGGGCAACACCACCAAGGCCGTGACCAAGGGTTACGCCATCGGTTCGGCCGGCCTGGCGGCACTGGTGCTGTTTGCCGACTACACCCACAAGCTCGAGGCCTATGGCCGGGCCATCACCTTTGACCTGAGCAACCCGATGGTCATCATCGGCCTGTTTATCGGTGGATTGATTCCCTACCTGTTCGGCGCGATGGCGATGGAGGCCGTGGGCCGCGCCGCCGGTGCGGTGGTGGTGGAAGTGCGCCGCCAGTTCCGCGACATCAAGGGCATCATGGACGGCACCGGCAAGCCCGAGTACGACACCGCCGTCGACATGCTGACCACCGCGGCCATCAAGGAAATGATGATCCCCTCGCTGCTGCCTGTGGTGGTTCCAATTCTGGTCGGCCTGCTGCTCGGCCCTGCCGCGCTCGGTGGCCTGTTGATGGGCACCATCGTGACCGGCCTCTTCGTGGCCATCTCCATGTGCACCGGTGGCGGTGCCTGGGACAACGCCAAGAAGTACATTGAGGACGGCAACCACGGCGGCAAGGGCTCCGAGACACATAAGGCCGCCGTGACCGGCGACACCGTGGGTGACCCCTACAAGGACACGGCCGGCCCGGCCATCAACCCGCTGATCAAGATCATCAACATCGTGGCGCTTCTGATCGTGCCGCTGATGATGAAGTTCCACGGCGGCACTGCCAATGCAGCGCCGGCCACCCCGGTGGTCGCACCGGCCGCGATGAGCGCACCGGCCGCACCTGTGACCACCCCGACAGCGCCCGGCGGCATGCCTGCACCGGCGCCGACCCAGGCCGCCGACGCAGCAGCCACGCCAACACCCGCGAAATAAGAAGAAAAAGCCACGCTTTACTTCAGCCCGCTTCGGCGGGCTTTTTTTCGTCAGTGCGGCGCGGCCAGCACCGCCCGCACCAGTGCGCTGCAGGGTCCGGTCAACACCTGCAAATCGGCCGTGCGGTTGTCTTCAATGGCTTGCAGCACCAGTTCATTGATGCCGCCGACCACGGCCATGGCCATGGTTCGGGCCAGCGCTTCATCCTGCGCCGTATGCGGATGGCCGGCATGGACGACCTGCGCCACAAAGTCGGCCATTTCCTGGTTCATCCGTCGGCGCACCTGCAGGCCTTCGGGGCCCAGGCTGAGGATTTCGATAAACAGCGTGCGCAACAGCGCCGGGTTGCTGGCCAGGCAGGCCAGGTAGGCCCCCATAGCGTGCTCCACCTGCGTCTTCCAGTCGCGGGCCGGGTCAATCGCGGCCTTCAGAACCTTGAACCCGCTGTGGCTGGCAGCGACATACAGCGCAATCAGGCAATCTTTTTTGCTGGCGAAACATTCGTAAAAAGTACGTTTGGAGACACCCGCCTCACGCACGATGTCGGCCACCGTGGTGTCGGCATACCCCTTGAGCGCCACGCTGTGCGCCATGCCTTCGAGCAGCCGGGAGCGGTAGGCGCTGACCGGTTCGGTGCCCAAGGTTGCGGCTTCGGAAAGTATGGGGTCTGTGTCCATTGTCAAAACCATATCACCCCTTGAACGCTGGCATGAATACTTGTTGGTACTTGACAGTACCACAATGCAACCCTATAGTCCTGCGAACTGGTACTCATTGGTACCAATCCGTTTTTGACTGGAGAAAACCATGAGCGAACTTGTTGTACGGCGCCTGCTGATCGACCTGGAAACCCCGCTGCCGCGCCACTGGTGCGCCGGCGATACGTTTCGCACGGCTTTTTTCAATGCGTTGTCCATGAGCTTTCCGGTCGGCGAGCAATTCTTCATCGACTCGGTGCGCAACGGCCTGAAGGCCCTGCCTGCTGAACTGCAGGACAAGTACAAAGCCGAAGTCCAGGGTTTCATCGGCCAGGAAGCGACCCACCGCCGCATTCACAGCCTGTTCAACGGACACCTCGAAAAGCAGGGCCTGGTCAACGACTGGGCGCCGCGCGCAGAAAAAAACATGCAGTTGCTGGCCGGCACCAATCCGCTCCATGCGCTGGCCATCACCGCCGCCAACGAACATTTCACCGCGATTCTTGCCGAGTGGATGCTGCGCAACCACGACATGCTCGACGGCTGCGAGCCGCGCCTGAAAACCATGTGGCTGTGGCACTGTGCCGAAGAGTCGGAGCATAAAAACACGGCCTTCGACGTGTACACGGCGCTGGGTGGCAGCCATGAGTGGCGTATCAAGTGGTTCCGTCGCATCACCTATGTCTTCCTCACCGACACCCTGCGCCAGACCGTCAACAACCTGCGGCATGACGGCACCTTGTGGCAATGGCGCACGTGGAAAAGTGCTGCCACTTTCCTGTTTGGCCGACGCGGCCTGGTGCGCCAGACCCTCAAACCCTGGCGCGACTACCTGCGCCAGGACTTTCATCCCAACCAGCAGGGCAGCGAGCTGTCGGCACGCTGGCTGTCGGACAACAGCCGGGCCTACACCACCGTGGGAATACCTGCCTGAGGTTTGGTTTTTTTGCTATTTATTCAATAGCTGCCCGCGCCCGTATCCAAAGGGCTGAACCCCGATTTGGCTTTGTTTCATGTGCTTCTTCCGTTTTCGCGGAAAATCATATGCATGCAATTCAATTACATCGCCAATGCCTCTGTGCGCTCGTCGTCGGGCAAGACCATTCCTGTGACCGATCCGTCCGACGGCCAAGTCTTCGAGGAAATCCAGCGCAGCAATGCGCAGGACATTGACCATGCCGTCCAGGCCGCGCACGACTGCATGGACACGGTCTGGCGCAAGATCAGCGGGGCCGAGCGCGGCCGGCTGCTGATGCGGCTGGCAGAAAAGGTGGAGCAGCATGCCGACGAGCTTGCGATGATCGAGCAACGCGACTGCGGCAAACCCACCAAACAGGCCAAGGCCGATGCCGCCGCGCTGGTGCGTTATTTCGAGTTTTACGCAGGCGCCTGCGACAAGCTGCATGGCGAGACCCTGCCCTACCTGGACGGCTACAGCGTGATGACCTGGCGCGAGCCGCACGGCGTGACCGGCCACATCATTCCGTGGAACTACCCGATGCAGATTTTCGGCCGCAGCGTGGGCGGCGCACTGGCCGCCGGCAATGTCTGCGTGGTCAAGCCAGCCGAAGACGCCTGCCTGTCGCTGATCCGTGTGGCGCAACTTGCGGCCGAGGCCGGCTTTCCGGCCGGCGCGATCAACATCGTGACGGGTTACGGCCATGAAGTCGGGGACGCCCTCGCGCGCCACAAGGGCATCCACCACATCAGCTTCACCGGCAGCCCCACTGTCGGCACGCTGATCCAGCAGGTGGCGGCCGAACGCCATTGCCCGGTCACGCTGGAGCTGGGCGGCAAAAGCCCGCAAATCGTGTTTGCCGATGCCGACCTCGACGCCGCCATTCCGGCCGTCATCAACGCCATCGTGCAAAACGCCGGCCAGACCTGCTCGGCCGGCTCCCGCCTGCTGGTGGACGAGATGATTTACGAGCCGCTGCTGCAGCGCCTGGGCCAGGCCTTTGAACGGCTGCGCGTCGGCCCCGCCTCCATGGACCTGGACGTGGGCCCGCTGATCCGCCAGACGCAGCAGCAACGCGTCTGGGACTTCCTGAGCGACGCGCAGGTGGCAGGCATCCCCATGGTGGCGCAAGGCCAGATCGTCGATGAAGCGCCGGACACCGGTTTTTACCAGGCACCCACCCTGCTGCGCGATGTGCCGGTGATGCACCGCTTGGCGCAGGAAGAAGTGTTCGGCCCGGTGCTCTGCGCCATGAGTTTCAGGGACGAAGACCACGCCGTCGAACTCGCCAATGCGACGCAGTTCGGCCTGGTGGCCGGGATCTGGACCCGCGACGGCGGGCGCCAGTTCCGCATGGCCAAACGCGTGCAGAGCGGCCAGGTCTTCATCAACAACTACGGCGCCGGCGGCGGCGTGGAACTGCCCTTCGGCGGTGTCAAGTCCTCAGGGTATGGGCGCGAAAAAGGCTTTGAGGCGCTGTACGGGTTCACGACGTTGAAGACCGTGGCCGTCAAACACGGCTGAGCACACGGAGATGGCTGCGCATCGCCCCAAAAGGGGATGCTTGTCCTGCCCCCCGGACCTCGGTCTCATTTACCCCAACACATCCTTGAGTGCTACCTCGTAAAGGCCTGTCAGTTTGTCCATGACATCCAGCAGGCGTTCGCTGGCTGTGGCGACATTTTTCAGCCCGGATTCATCGGGTTTGTTGCGCAATGCCGCTTCAAAGAAAACCCATTGCTGCTCGCCAAGGGTGAGTTCGTTGCGAATGTTTGTGGTGGTAATGGGGAGTTTGGCCAAGCCGGAAAGGGTCGATTTGAACTCCGCTGCATCGGCATTCATTTGCTGTGGGGTGGTGGTTTCTCCCAGTTTGGCTGCAACCAGAAAATAGTTTTTCGCCAGCCGCTGGGACAACATGCGCTGGCGCCCTACTGTGTTGAGCAATCTGGCGGAGCCGGCTGTGGAAAGTTTTTCAATCGTCTCGGTCGTGGTATTTGCGGTGATCAGGAATTTGTCCACCTGCAGGGCCACGGCCCTGACCGATTCCTGTGTAGGCGGCATGGTGAGAAGGCTGTTGAGAATATCCACATGTTTCTGAATACCGCCGAGCAGGGCAGCAATGTCCGCAGGCCAGGGGCCCGTGTTCAGGCCTTTGGCCAGTTCATCTCCACCTGCAGCAACCATGTGCCGGGCCGACAGCAGCACATCGCGAGCCAGCGCCGGCTGCACATTGAGGTACAACTGACAATAGGCTTTGGCAATACGCTGCGACAAGGCACGGAACCGCGCCGTGCGGTTGATGGCACTGGCAAGCGCCATCTGGGCCTGGGCCGACGAATGGAAAATGGACATCAGCATCATGGCGGCGACCCCCCGAACCACGACGCGGCGATTTGCTCTGTGGCCCCGATAGCGTGGTGTGACGTGCATAAGCAATAATCCGGATTGGTTGAACTTGCTGCAAGTATTGCGCTGCAACATGCCGCTGACTGTGACGAGCATCAACAAACGGTTGAAGAGTCCGGGCAAATGCACCCGGCCCGGAACCAGAACCCCAATGCGCCACAGCGCCACAAGAAACCCCATACTTTGCAAGGAATACACGTCATGCGCCTCAAGGACAAATCCATCATCGTCACCGGCTCCGGTGGCGGCATCGGCGAAGGTATTGCCAAGCGCCTCGCCGCGGAGGGCGCAAAAGTCATCGTCAACGATATCAACACCGCCCTCGGCGAAAAGGTCGTGGCCGAGATCATCAAGGTCGGCGGCACCGCCTCTTTCTTCGCGGCCGACGTGACCAAAACGGCTGAAGTCAAGGCGCTGGTGGCAGCGGCCGCGCAGCGTTACGGCAGGCTCGACGTGATGGTCAACAACGCCGGCTGGACGCACCGCAACCAGCCCGCGCTGGAAACCACCGAAGAAGAGTTCGATCGCTGCTACGCGATCAACGTCAAAAGCATTTACCTCTCGACCATCCACGCCACACCGGTGTTCCGCGCACAGGGTGGCGGCAGCTTCATCAACATCGCGTCCACTGCTGGCGTGCGCCCGCGCCCCGGGCTGACCTGGTACAACGGCTCCAAGGGCGCCGTCATCACCACCTCGAAATCGCTGGCGGCCGAGCTCGGTCCGGACAACATCCGCGTGAACTGCATCAACCCGGTGTTCAACCCGGACACTGCTCTTTCCACCCAGTTTGCCGGTGGCACGGTCACCGGCCCCGAAGGCGAAGCACGCCGCGCGAAATTCCTGGCCAGCATTCCGCTTGGGCGGTTTTCGACGGCGCTGGACGTTGCCAACGCCGCGCTTTACCTGGCCAGCGACGAGGCGGCCTTCATCAGCGGAGTTTGTATCGAGGTGGATGGCGGGCGCTGCGTCTGATCGCCTCGGCTGGCCACAGGGTGTTACGGGTGGGGTCAAAGCCATGGAGTTCGCGGGCAAGGCACCCGATAGAGTAAATTCTCCCTCAGGGCACCCTCACATGACCGAAAAAATCATCCCCATCGCAGACATCCGCTACGCCGCGCGGGTGCCGCATATTCCTGCGCAGTCGCAGGCGCCCACCGGCCTGCTGGCGGACACGCTGGCCCGGCCCTTGCGCGATCTGCGCATCAGCGTGACCGACCGCTGCAACTTCCGCTGCAGCTACTGCATGCCCAGCGAGGTCTTCAACAAGGACTACGCCTTCCTGCCGCAGAGTTCGCTGCTCAGTTTTGAGGAAATCACGCGCCTCACGAAGGTTTTTGTTGCCCACGGTGTCGAGAAAATCCGCCTCACCGGCGGCGAACCCCTGCTGCGCAAGCACCTCGAGGTGCTGATCGAGATGCTGGCCCAGCTCAGGACACCGCAAGGCCAGCCGCTGGACATCACCCTGACGACCAATGGTTCATTACTGGTCAAGAAAGCCCAAGCCCTGAAAGATGCCGGCCTGCAGCGCGTCACCGTGAGCCTGGACGGCCTGGACGACGCGGTGTTCCGGCGCATGAACGATGTGGATTTTCCGGTGGCCGATGTGCTCAGAGGCATTGAGGTCGCCGACAAGGTGGGACTGGCACCGATCAAGGTCAACATGGTCGTCAAGCGCGGCACGAACGATGCCGAGATCCTGCCCATGGCGCGGCACTTCCGCAATTCGGGCACGGTGCTGCGTTTCATCGAATACATGGACGTCGGCGCCACCAACGGATGGCGCATGGACGAGGTCATGCCTTCGGCCGAGGTGATCAGTCGCCTGCAGCAGGAGTTTGCGCTGGAAGCGATTGACGCCAACTACCTGGGCGAAACCGCCGAGCGCTGGCGTTATGCCGATGGCGCCGGTGAAATCGGCGTGATCAGCAGCGTCACCAAGGCTTTTTGCGGCGACTGCAACCGGGCCCGGCTCTCGACCGAAGGCAAGCTGTTCTTGTGCCTGTTCGCCAGCCAGGGCCATGATTTGCGCGCGCTGCTGCGCGATGGCAAGTATTCGGATGAGCAGATTTCCAGCGCTGTTGCCCACATCTGGCACCGCCGCGACGACCGTTATTCGGAACTGCGTGCCGCATTGCCGCCGGACAGCTCGATGCCCGGCAGCGACGGCGCAAAGCGCGTCGAGATGAGTTACATCGGTGGATAAGGTGGCCGCCAAACACTCTCTTTTATTGACTGTCCTGGTGCTGGCCAGCTCCGCAACTTCAGCGGAAACCTGGGACGGCTTTATCACACGGTTTTTCGCAAATGAGCAGTTTCGCCAAGCTCGAACAAGTAGCAAAGTTGCATTTGTGGCAAGTCGTGCCAGCGAGCGCGAGGATGAGCCAGTGATATGCGACATGGTGGCTTCCAAGCCGATCTTGGCTCAGTTGAATACATCCCTGGGCGAAACCGGTATCAATATCCGGACCAAACAACTGTCTCCCGTACGCGGCGTTGCGATGGTTTATGCCATGGAATCCGATGCCTATTTTGAACAACTGACGTTTTCACGGCAAAGCGGCGTCTGGATATTGCACCGCGTGGACCAGGGAACGAGAAGCTTCGAATCGGATCATGTTCAACGGAGCAAGTGCACGATTGAGCCACGTTACTGGTTGGGTTTTGAAGAAAAAGCGAAAGTACTTTATGACATCCGCCCAAAGTGACATGAATGCTGTCCCTGCCGAAGCGATCACCGGAGTCATCCTCGCCGGCGGACGCGGCTCGCGCATGGGCGGTGCCGACAAGGGCCTGCAGAATTTCAATGGCGTGCCGCTGGCGCTGCACACCCTGCTGCGGCTGCAGCCCCAGGTCGGCGAGGTGATGATCAATGCGAACCGCAACCTGGCTGCCTACGAGTCCTTTGGCGTACCGGTCTGGCCCGATGCGGCCGGCCTGGGCGAATTTTCCGGCCCCCTCGCTGGTTTCCTGACCGGCATGGAGCGCTGCGAAACCCCCTACTTGCTGACCGTGCCCTGCGATACGCCGCTGTTCAGCGAGGACCTGGTCGCCCGCCTGGCACAGGCGCTGGCGCACGAGGAGGCCGACATTGCCGTGGTGGCCGCACCCGAGGAAGATGGCCAGCTGCGCGCGCAGCCGGTGTTCTGCCTGCTGCGTACCCGCCTGCTGGAAAGCCTGATGCTTTTCACCGCCGGTGGCGGACGCAAGATCGATGCGTGGACGGCGCAGCACAAGACCGTGCAGGTGCCCTTCAACCTGCCAGGCGATGATCCGCGCGCATTCTTCAATGCCAACACGCTGGCGGAACTTCACCAGCTCGAAGCCCTGCGCCCTTGAACCTGGAAACCACAGTTGACCGCTCACGGCCGCTGGCAATGCCTCATGAACACCCGCCTATCTGATCACGCGAATATTCATCTTTCAGGCGATAGCGCTACGCACCCGATTGAGTCGTCCTGGCGCGCGCTGACGACGTTGCTCCTCCTTGCGGGCATCAGCCCGCCGCGTCGTCGCGCCTTGCCAGCCCACCCCATGCCGGCCCACTCGGGCGCGTCCAACTGAGGTTCCCAGGTTGAAATCCATCGCCCAGATAGCGGCCGAACTGCAAGGCTACGACCCGCAGGCTCTTCCGGCCGCCGATGTGCTGCGTTTTCTGTCGCAGCTGGTCGAGCCGGTGCAGGACGTCCTGGAGTTGCCGCTGTTCGAGGCCCTGGGCCGGGTGCTGGCTACCGACGTGGTGTCGCCTTTCGACGTGCCGCCGCATGACAACTCGGCCATGGACGGATATGCCTTCGACGGCAGCCAGCTTGCATCAGGAACGGCATTGACGCTCAAGGTCGTCGGCACGGCGCTGGCCGGCAAGGCCTGGCAGGGTACCGTGCAGAGGGGCGAGTGCGTGAAGATCATGACCGGCGCCATCATGCCGGCCGGGCTGGACACCGTGGTGCCGCAGGAATTTGTCAACGTCCAGGGGGACACCGTCACCCTGCCCGCCAAACTCCTGCAGCCCGGCGACAACCGCCGGCTGCGCGGCGAAGACCTCATGCAGGGCCGCCCCGCGCTATTGAAAGGTGAGCTGCTCACGCCCGCCCGCCTTGGGCTGGTGGCCTCTTTGGGCCTCAAAACCGTGCGTACCTGGCGGCCGTTGCGGGTTGCCTACTTCTCCACCGGCGATGAAATCCTCTCGCTGGGCGAGCCGCCGCGCGAAGGCGCGGTGTACGACAGCAACCGCTACACCGTGTTCGGCATGCTCAGACGCCTGGGCTGCGAGGTGATCGACCTGGGCGTGGTGCGCGACGACCCGGCACTGCTGGAGGCCGCGTTCACCAACGCAGCCGCGCAGGCCGATGCGATCATCACTTCGGGCGGCGTCAGTGTCGGCGAGGCCGACTACACCAAGGCCATGATGAAAAAGCTCGGCGACGTGGCTTTCTGGAAGATCGCCATGCGCCCCGGTCGACCCATGGCAGTGGGACGAATTTCTCAAGCCAAATCGGCCTCCAGCCCAGTAGATGCGGGCGCTGTATGCTCCCAAAACAATAGCAGATCCCCTGCCGCCATCCTGTTCGGACTGCCCGGCAATCCGGTCGCGGTGATGGTGACTTTTCTCGCCTTTGTGCGTCCGGCGCTGCTGCAGATGATGGGGTGCAGTGCAGCCCCGGCACCGCTGCTGAAAGCGCGCAGCCTTGAGCCCATACGCAAGAAGCCGGGCCGCACCGAGTACCAGCGCGGCACGGTCAGCAGCGCTCCCGACGGCTCGCTGCAGGTCAAAACCACCGGCAACCAGGGCTCGGGCGTGCTGAGCTCCATGGCCCAGGCGAATGGCCTGATCGTGCTGCACCATGGCCAGGGCAATGTGGCAGCCGGCGACGAGGTCGATGTGATGATGTTCGAGGGTGTCCTGTGAACCCGCGCAGCTAACCGGCGCGCGTCCATCAACAATGGCGCCGCATCAGGAGAACCCATGTATTCCATACTGCCCGCCATCGTGTCGGCCCTGTTTCTGGCTTACGGGCTGTATGTGGTGGCGGAAAAAGGCTTCACCCGCGTCAGTACCAGTTTTTTCACTCTCTGCATCACCACTGTTTTCTGGCAGGCCACCTGGGCGGTGCTGTTCCAGGTCCAGGACCCGCAGTGGGCGGGCATCCTCGTCAAGTCCGGCTACCTGCTGATCCTTTTCCTGCCGACCAGCCTTTACCAGTTCCTCACCGAAATTTCCGGCCGCAAGGGCGAGCGCCGTTTTGTCGTCACGTCCTACGGCCTCGCCGCCGTGCTGGGCATCCTCGATATCGGAACCAATTGGCTCGTTGACGGCTACTACGACTACTTCTTTGGCTACTACCCCAAGGCCGGCCCCATCCATCCCCTGCATGTCCTGCAGACCGTGGTGGTGGTGACGCGGGGCCTGTACATCACCTTCCGGCAGCAGCAGGTCGCACCGCCGGGTCAGCGCCTCCAGTTGCGTTTGTGCATCACCAGCGTGTTCATCTACTTTTTTGCAGCGGTGGACTACCTGTGCAACTACGGCGTGGAGTTCTACCCGCCCGGCGTCGTGTTCATCGCGATCAGCCTGGGCTTGGTCGCCGTCGCGGTGATGAAGTACGACCTGATGAGCCCCGTGGTGGTTGCTGCCAGCGTCGCCCACGAAATGCGCACGCCGCTGGCCACCATCCGCCTGCAGGCAGAAGCGCTCGCGCAATTCCTCCCGGAGTTGCACAAGGGTTATGAACTGGCGGTGGCGAATGGGCTGTGCGAATCAAGCTTCAGCCCCGGGGCGGCGCAGAAAATCGCCGACCTGTCGCAGGCCATCCGGCACCAGGTGGACCGTTCCAACGCGGTGATCGACATGATGCTGGCTTCGGCCCGGATGGAACAGATCGACACCAGCACCTTCGGGCGCCACCGGGCCAGCGAATGCTTGGCCGAAGCACTGGAGACCTATCCCTTTGCCAGGGGGGAACGCGAGCGGGTCAGCGTGCATATCGTGGAGGACTTCGAGTTCCACGGCTCCAGCCCGCTGTTTGTTTTTGTGCTGTTCAACCTGCTGAAGAATTCGCTGTATGCCCTGAAAGTGGCGGGCAAGGGCGAGATCACCCTCACCCTCGCTGCAGGCACGCCGGTGCATACGCTGAGCTTCGTCGATACGGGAACCGGCATCCCGGCTGCGACTCTGCCGAAAATTTTCGACACCTTCTTCACCACCAAGAATTCGGCGGGCGCCGGCATCGGGCTGGCCTTCTGCCGGCGTGTGATCACGTCCTTCGGCGGCAGGATGCGCTGTGAATCCGTCGAAGGACAACACACCCTGTTCGTGATGGAATTCCCGATCATGCTGCCGGCAACCGGGCCACGCAGTGCACCTCCGGGGGCACTCGCTGCGTGACACGGCAAACTGGCGTCAGTTCCTGATGGAGGCAGTAGGCAGTTCGTATTCCCTCACCTTGCGCAGGATGTGCTCGGGCAGCCGCTGGATGCGTTTGTCATGGCTGGCAAACACCACCTGCTGGTAGCCGGTGGAGACCACACTGCCACTCACCATGAACTGGAACAGCAGGTAAAACGAACACTGCTTGACCTCGAAGGTGTTGAGCTGGCAATCCACCTCCTGGAAGGGGAAGGTCTCGTGCACATACTCCTGGTGGGCGCACTTGGTGATGAACACGCCGGTCGTCTGCAGCATGTCGGCGGAAATACACCGGTGGAACCAGCGTTCGCGGCAGACGCCCTGCCACTCGAAGTAGCGCGAGAAATAGGTATTGGCATAGGCATTGGAATCCTTGAGGTAGATGTCGATGGTGTGGTGGAAGGTTTTTGAAGCCTCCACCATCGGCTGCGGCAGCGGCGCGGGTTTCGGTTGAAGCTGAACCTGTAGGGCAGTTTGTTTGAGCAACATGGTTTTTCCTGGTCTGTAGTAAAAATCGGCTGCGTGAGCAGCCGGCGCTGTGCCGCCCCGAAGGGCGGTACAGCCTGAATCTACAGAAGCAGGTATCCGCTGCGTGTGCAGCTGGAAGGCCGCGCGGAAAAAGCGCCGAAGCCGGGCGGGCGCGGGCCTATTTGGCGATGAGTTCGCCGTGGTGGCCGTCGGCGGGCAGCTCTTTCGCCACCGCCTTGTTGGCACCCGGAATCTTGCTGCGGGCAAACAGCGCGTACATGGTGGGCACCACAAACACGGTGAGCAAAGTGCCCAGCGACATGCCGCCCACGATGACCCAGCCGATCTGGATACGGCTTTCGGCGCCGGCACCGGTGGCCAGCGCCAGCGGCAAGGCACCGAGCACCATGGCGCCGGTGGTCATCAGGATGGGGCGCAGGCGCTGTGAGGATGCCTTGATCAGCGCCTCCAGCATGTCCATGCCCTGCCCGCGCAGCTGGTTGGCGAACTCGACAATCAGGATGCCGTGTTTGGTGATCAGCCCGACCAGCGTGATCAGCCCGATCTGCGAATACACATTGAGCGAGCCACCCGACAGCTTGAGCGCAATCAGCGCGCCAATCATCGACAGCGGTACCGACAGCATGATCACCAGCGGGTCGACGAAACTCTCGAACTGCGCAGCCAGCACCAGGAAAATGAAGACCAGCGCCAGCACGAACACGATCACCAGCGCTCCCTGTGAGCTTTTGAATTCGCGCGACGTGCCGTTCAGGTCGGTGCTGTAGCCCGGCTTGAGCACCCTGGCCGAAGTCTCATTCATGAAGGTCAGCGCCTGGCCGAGCGAATAATCGGGTGCCAGGTTTGCCGTGATGGAGGCGGCGCGCCGCTGGCCGAAGTGGTTGAGTTCGCGCGGCGAAACAGCCTCGCGCACGGTGACCAGGCTGGACAGCGGAATCATGGCCTCGTTGCGGCCGCGCACATAAATGCCCTCGATGTCTTCCGGCGTGCTGCGCCCGCTGGCCTCGGTCTGCACAATCACGTCGTACTGCTCGGCGTCACGCTTGTAACGCGTCACATTGCGCCCACCCAGCATGGTTTCAATCGCCTTGGCCACCACTTCCACGCTGACGCCCAGATCCGCTGCCTTGTCGCGGTTGACGTCGATGCGCAGTTCGGGCTTGTTCAGGCGCAGGTCCGACACGGGCGACTGGATGCCCGGATTTTTGGCGACCTCCGCGAGTATCTGCTCCACCACCCGGTCCAGGTTTTCGTAGCTGTCCGAGGTCTGGATCACAAAATTGAGGGGGCGTTCGCGAAAGCCCTGCCCCAGCGAAGGCGGCGTGATCGGAAACGCCGTGACGCCCGGCAGGCTGGCGAATTTGGGCTGCAGTTCGCGTGCCATCTCCAGCGTGCTGCGCTTGCGTTCGTCCCAATCGACGGTGCGGTAGATCACGCTGGCCTGCGAGACGGTGGGGTTGCCAACGCTGGCAAAAATCCGGTCGAACTCCTTGTAGGGCTGGCCCATTTTCTCCAGCGCCTGCGCATAACGGTTGGTGTAGTCCAGCGTGGCGCCGTCAGGCGCATTGACGGTGGCCAGGATGGTGCCCCGGTCTTCCAGCGGCGACAGCTCCTGCTTCATGGTCGGGAAGATCAGCAGGATGGCCAGCGCACTGACCAGCATGACGCCCACCACAATCCAGCGCGCCTGCAGCACAGCAGTCCTGACCCGCCCGCCCGTTCCACCCGGGCCGGCCGGCTGGTAACGCCGGGTGAGCACCCAGCGCAGCACGCTGGCGTAGCGGTCAGAGACCGCATTGAGGAAACGCTCCATGCCGCGGTCAAAAACATTTGGCTGGGGGTTGTGTTTGAGCAGCTTGGCACACAGCATGGGCGTCAGGGTCAGCGCCACGAAGCCCGACACGACGACCGCACCGGCCAGTGCCAGCGCAAACTCGACAAACAGCCGGCCGGTCCGCCCCGGGGTGAAAGCCAGTGGCGCGTAAACAGCCACCAGCGTGGCCGTCATGGTGACCACGGCAAAACCGATTTCCCGCGCACCCTTGATCGCTGCCGAAAACGGGTCCAGCCCTTCTTCGATGTGGCGGAAGATGTTTTCCAGCATCACGATGGCATCGTCCACCACCAGCCCGATGGCCAGCACCAGCGCCAGCAGGGTCAGCGTGTTGATGGTGAAGCCCGCCAGCGCCATCAGCGCAAAGGTGCCGATCAGGCTGACCGGAATGGTGATGATGGGAATGATGGATGCGCGGAAGGTGCGCAAGAACACAAAAATCACCAATGCCACCAGCGCAATAGCTTCGGCGATTGTGCGGTAGACATTTTTGACCGAACGGTCGATGAACACCGAGTTGTCGTTGGCGATGTCGATGTTGACTTCCGGCGGCAGGTCGGCCTTGAGCTGCGGAATCATGTTGCGCACACCCTGCGACAGGTCCAGCGGGTTGGCTGTGGCTTGCCGGATCACGCCGGCGCCGATGGCCGCGCGGCCATTGAGCCGCACGCCGCTGCGCTCGTCGGCCGCACCTTCCTCGACACGCGCCACATCGCGCACCTTGACCGGAAAGCCGTTGACGCTCCTGATCACCACTTCTGCAAACTGCCCGGGACTTACCAGCCCGGTCTCGGAGGTCACGCTGAACTCGCGTTGCTGCGATTCAATACGGCCGGCAGGAACCTCCAGGTTGCTGCGACGGATGGCGTCTTCGACGTCCTGCGTCGTCAGGCGAAAAGCCGCCATCTTCCCGGGATCGAGCCAGACACGCATCGCGTATTTGCGTTCACCGAAGATGCGCACATCGGCCACCCCGGTCACGGTTTGCAGGCGCGGCTTGACGATGCGGTTGACGAGGTCGTTGATCTGCAGGCGGGTCAGGCTGTCGCTGGTGAAGGCCAGCCAGATCACCGGAAACGCATCGGCCTCGACCTTGGCGATCACCGGCTCCTCAATGGCCTGCGGCAGCTTGTTGCGCACACGCGAGGTGCGGTCGCGCACCTCGGCGGCGGCGGCGTCGGCTTCTTTCTCGAGGCGAAAGCGCACGGAGATCTGGCTCTGGTCGGCGCGGCTGATCGAGGTCAGCACATCCACCGCATCGATGCCGGCAATCGAATCTTCCAGCGGCTTGGTGACCTGCGACTCGATCACCTCGGCCGAAGCGCCGGGGTAACGCACGCTCACGGTCACCACCGGCTCGTCGATTTTCGGGTATTCGCGCACCGTCAGGCGCTGGAAACTGACCGCACCGACCAGCACGATCAGCAGCGACAGGACGGTGGCAAACACCGGGCGGCGAATGGAAACTTCAGCCAGTTGCATCAGGTTCTGTCCAGTCGGAAACGCCGGCTCAGGCC